>JABHUQ010000059.1 GCA_018658715.1 Fidelibacterota bacterium | reverse complement strand
CGTGATTATGAATTTGCAAAGGAATATGATTTACCAATAGTTGAAGTTGTGTCCGGCGGTGATATTACAGAAAATGCATATACTGATAATATAGATGGCTTACTGATCAATTCATCAAATGATGATGGATTAGACTTGAATGGACAAAAAGTGGCGAATGCAATTCAATCAACAATTGAATGGTTGAAACGCGGCGAAAAGGGAGAAGCAACCATACAATATAAATTGAGAGATTGGCTATTTTCTCGTCAAAGATATTGGGGAGAACCCATTCCTGTTGTACATAAATCTGATGGCAGCATTATTGCGGTTAATGAATCTGATTTGCCATTAACATTGCCGCAAGTTGAAAAATATGAGCCTGCAGGCACAGGTGAATCTCCTTTAGCCAATATTGACGATTGGGTAAATATTCCCGAAGGTAAACGAGAAACGAATACTATGCCTCAATGGGCAGGGTCGTGCTGGTATTATTTACGGTTTGTTGATCCATTAAATAAAGCGCAACCATGGAGTAAAGAAGCAGAATCATATTGGATGCCCGTGGATCTTTATGTAGGTGGGGTAGAGCATGCGGTACTCCATTTACTTTATTCACGATTCTGGCACCATGTGCTTCATGATCTAGGTTTAGTCTCAACCAGGGAGCCATTTCAAAAATTATTCAATCAGGGAATGATACGGGGCGAAGATGGTCAAAAAATGAGCAAATCACGTGGAAATGTGGTCAACCCAGATGATGTGGTTCAGGAATATGGTGCAGACAGTTTTAGACTATATGAGATGTTTATGGGACCACTGGACAAATCAAAGCCCTGGAGCACAAGCGGATTACAAGGCTGTTACCGGTTTATTCAGAAAGTATGGAAACTTTTTACAGTAGACCCTTCAAAAATTCAGGAGAACTGTGCTAATGAAGAAACTATTAAATTATTACATCAAACCGTTAAAAAAGTGACAGAAGATTTATCAGGCCTTAGATTTAATACATCTGTATCACAATTGATGATTTTTGTGAATCATTTAACAAAACTAGAGAAATTGGATAAATCTGTTTTACATCAATTTTTACTGATTCTAAATCCATTTGCTCCACACTTATCTGAGGAACTCAATGAAATGCTCGGGTTTGAGCCACTATCTAATACGGCCTGGCCAGAATATGATGAATTAATAGTTATTGAGGAGAAAATTACAATTGCTGTTCAAATTAATGGTAAAACGAGAGGAACCATTGATATAGAAATTGATACAAAAGAGAAGCTAATTTTCGATATGATTTTAAACGATGAAAAATTAAATAAATTTATCATTGGAATGGAGATTATCAAAAAAATCTATGTTCCAAATAGACTAATAAATATTTTAATATCCTGAGGTCTTGGAGACTTTTATGCGAACAAATTTTATCTTAAAAAGCCTAATATTAATAACCTACCTTAATTCTTTTTTAATCTCAGACCAAATACCTTCAAACAATTTAAGTAACTATACCCTAAATAGATGGATAGTAGTCAAGGATGATGGTTTAAATGACGATAAGATTCAAAAATTGGTAAGTAATCCAGTATCATATGTAGAGAATGCCCTTGAAAAACGCAATCTTGACCTTGGTGGACAGATGGACATAGCCATACAAGCTTACCAATTATTTGAAAATTTTAGCTATAAATCCAAAGTTGTAGCAATCACCAATATTGAAGTATCTAATAGCCAAGAAATTGGCATCGCATACCTAGACTATGATATGGAATCCGAGATATATGTAAATGGTAAATTGGTTATGTCTGGAAAAAAAGGATACGAATTTCAATTTAAGACAAAGTTAAATAAAGGTCAAAATATTGTAATTATAATTGGAGATGTTACTGGCGATAGAGATCCTTCATTCTTTGCATGGTTCTATGGATCACAAAGAGCAGAAATATCAGGAATTGTTAGAGACCTGAATGGAAAGCCAGTACCATTTGCCCAAGTATTTCTTTTGTCTGACCGTCTAAATAATGCAAATACCAGGGCAGATAAAAATGGAAAATATGAGTATTGGATATATCCCAATTTCGGTGAATATACAATCTCTTCAAGAAATAACAATTATTATGGTTATGCTAAACCTGTCAAAACAAAAGAGTACGGCAGATATAAAATTGATATTTCATTAAAAAATAAAAGCCATATTTCAGGTATAGTTTATACTATGGATAAAAAAACACCTCATCCTGGAGTCACAGTTGAATTGGTTAATATTTCAAATAATGAAGTTTTTTTGGCTACGACTACTAGTGAAAGAGGAAAATATCGATTTGAACCACCTAAAGGACAATATCATTTAAGAATATTTGCTAATGATAAATATATTTATAAAAAAGATAATAATAATGAAGAAGTTTTTGATTTTTCCAGCAACGATCAACAATATGAGGCAGATTTTTATATCCAAAACCAAATAAAGGGAGCTTGGGATAAAATTGGCATGTTTGATGGCATGTTAAGTATGGCCGTACACGTAACAATGCTATCTAGTGATGATTTGCTTTATGTCGGTACCTATAATGGAATGACCGTTTACGATGGACTCACAGTTAAAACATATAATTATGATCATGGACTCCCAAATAGTTTTATTACTGATGTTTATGAGGATAGCGATGGATATATATGGATTGCCTTTGGTAATAAGGGAATTGTCAAATGGAAATCCGGGTCTGTAATTAAACATTATACTGAAGAAGACGGTTTGCCGTCAAATACAATAAATGTAATTAGGCAAGATAAAGATGGAAATTTTTTAATTGGCACCTCAAAAGGATTATCAATTTTTGATGGAAAAAAGTTTGATAATTATGATTTTACAGATGGAATAGGAAATGGTTTTGTAACTGATATTGAAGTGATAGGTAATAATATTTGGATCGGAACAGGTAATTATATGAAAGCAGGTGGCCGGCGTACACATGGTGGAGGCCTGACCCTTTATAATGGAAAAACCTTCAAATCATTTGACTTATCACAATTTAGCGGAATTGATCCTAGAACTATGCATATAAACTGCATTACAGAGTATAATGGTACCATTTGGATAGGCGCAGTTGGTGGGTTGTTGAAATATGACGGATCTAAATTCACCATTTATAGACAATCAGATGGACTCCCTTCAAATAATATTAATGATATTCTTGTGGATAACAATGGGGTGTGGATCTGTACTAATGGTGGACTTGCAAACTTTAATAATGGTGGTTTTAAGATTATAACTACTTTAGATGAAAAATCAGATGGCTTGACAGGACTATATGGTACGACAGCAATTTCTAAATCAAGAGATGGAATATACTTTATAGGTGGAGCAGGAATAAGAATGTATGATCCAAATTCACTTAGGACTATAACAACGTATGAAGGCATGCCAGTACCTAATAATTGGACGTCTGGAATAACGGATCTACTTCTTGATAAAGATGGAAGTCTATGGGCTGCATCTCTTTGGAATGGTCTCTATAAAATAAATGGTGAAATAATCACAAAAAATTACAATAAGGAAAATAGTAATTTACCTGGAAATGGGACAATTAATTTGGCATTCGCACAAGATGGTAGTTTATGGAGTTCTCATGGAAGTAATGGCATCGCCCGTACCGTTAACGGTGATGTTGAAAACATGACGAAGAAATTAAATATACCTCCTAACACAAATGTTAGAGATATTGCTTTTGATAAAAAAGGCACGCTTTGGCTTGGTACCAATCGAGGGATAGGGAAGTACAAAAATGATACGCTTACTTTTTATAGTGAAAAAGATGGATTAATTACTGCAATCGGTAATTGCGATATAAATATTGGAGTTAATGGAGAAGTAATTTATAGTAATTATGGATATGGATTTTCTATTTATGATGGGGAAACATTTAAAAATTATAATGAGACAAATGGACTTGTAGATAACAGAATATGGGACCTAGCTGTTGATTCTAAAAATAATATTTGGATGGCTACCGATGGCTCTGGTGTTCAAATGTTTGATGGTGAAAACTTTGTGCATCATTCTGTTGGTGATGGTGTGACTGCTGGTGAGACATTTTCTATATACGTGGATGATTTTGATAATATATGGGTAGGTACATTTGGTGGTGGAGTCTGCTACTATGATGGAAAGGTTTGGAATAGCGTTGATACTAGGGATGGATTATTACAAAATCTAATAGGGTCAATCGAAGGTGTCGATGGGAACAAGTATTGGTTCGGAAGCGAGCTTGGGATTACTACCTACATGCCAAAAAGACAAGTGCCTAATGTTTATATCGAAAAGATTAAAACAGCAAAAGGAATTTTTAAATCCCTAGATGATTTCCAAAATAGAGATTACAATTTATTAGAAGAGTCAAGAATAACCTTCACCTTAAACTCAAATAGTTACAACACTAAAAAAGAAAAACAAAAATATATTGTTAATACAATATATAATAACAAAAAACAATCAAAGTTAATTAAAACCAATGAATTTGAATTTTTTCCTGAAAAACCAGGCGATTATGAAATAGAATTTCAATCAATTGATAGAGATTTAAATTATTCTAAAACTGAGAATATTGTACTGTCAATAGTTGGTCCATGGTACACTAATCCACCCACTGCTATACCATTTTGGGGTTTTATATTATTTATTTTCTCAATTTCGGGATATACCACAAATAAGTATATAAAACAGAGACAGTTCAATTTACATTTAAAAGAAGAAGGTCAAAGAAAAGACCGTGAAGCGAGACAAAGGCTCGAAGAGAAGAATTCAGAATTGGTAGAATCTCAAAAAGTAGCCGAGGCTGCAAACGAGGCAAAAAGTACCTTCCTGGCAAATATGAGTCATGAACTCAGAACTCCACTTAATGCAATCATTGGTTATAGTGAAATGCTCATTGAAGATGCAGAAGATGAGAATGAAGATTTTATTCCTGATTTAGATAAGATAAACAATTCAGGAAAACATCTTCTTGGCTTGATTAATGATATTCTTGATCTGTCTAAGGTAGAATCAGGGAAAATGGAATTATATATTGAAGAATTTGAT
>JABHUQ010000058.1 GCA_018658715.1 Fidelibacterota bacterium | reverse complement strand
TATATTAATTTGATATAATTAAATGATGTTTATTTTGGTTTAAGTTCATTGTCAGTGGTAGTATTTGGATAAATGGTATTTAGAATTCTTTGGCATGGTAGTTGCTAATAAAGTAATTGTTAATCATAAAAAAAGGGAGTTGAAAATGAATAAACAAACTAAATCAATTTTTTATATTGGACAAATGGTTCTATGCCTGTTCCTATTTAACCAGTCGGTTTTGCAAGGGCAGGATACTAAAAAAATAATCAAAATTGAAGCTTCGGAAGCACTACAGGAAGTAGCAGGACACTTGGAAGGACTGGAAAAACATCTAAATATATCCTTTGAAAATTCCGGTTCTATAAAATTGGGGGCCTATATTCAAAATTTAAATTTTGAAGACGCTTATAATAAACATTATCCCCATTGTTATGGTGTATTGGTGACGGGGCTAATAAGGGGGGGGAATGCTCAAAAAGCGGGACTTATAAAGGGGGATATCATCATGGAATTTGATGGAGAAAAAGTCCTTTTTGAAAACCATTTACTCTCCTTACGAGATAGTAAAAGTATTAACGACACGGTAGAATTAACCCTTTTTCGTAATGAAAAAATCTTGACAAAAATACTTACATTAAATCCACCTCAACCAAAAATGGATAAAGATGGTAAAGTAATCATTAAAAATAAGAAGAAATCCGTAGGGTACGGCGGCGGCGGTCCCATGGCAATGATAATAGAGTACGACCTTGGAATTAATGGAATCTTGGAAGCCAATGGATTTACAGGATTGGATATGCCTCTGATCATTTATGGCGGTGGTGGAAGTGGCAATATTGGAAAGGGGTTATTTATTGGAGGTATGGGTGGCGGAACACAGTTAATCCAGCAAATCCCTTTTACAAATTCAGAAACAAATGAACAAGGATATAAACGCTATCAACTTGATTTTGGATTTGGCGGTGTTACGGTTATAAAAAAACTCCCTCTATTTTCCGAAAAAGTTATTCTGGACTTTGGGATACTTATGGGTGGTGGTCAAACACGATTAACCATGGCAACCACCGATGGTAATTATTCCTGGGAGAATGTGATTCAAGATATGAACACCAATGTCTTTCAGATAGAAAAAAACTTTATGGTCTATCGCCCATCTGCCGGTATTATGGTACGGGTGACAGATTGGTTTGGAATTACCGTAAATGCCGGATATTTGGGAACGTTTTCACCAAATAATGAATGGAAAGACACAAACTTTGACTTTACCGTTGGTGGAAATACTCCAAATAATATTGGGCATCTTAGTTATTCAATTGGTGCTTGGTTTGGGCATTAATCACAACACTCCTATATCATAAAATCAATAAGACACATCAATTTTAGAAAATAATTGTGAAATTGGTGTGTCTTTTATTAAACCATCAACTCTTTAACATTTTTATTTTTGGATATGGAACCGAGTATTTTTACAACTTTATTTAAAAACACAATCAACACCATCATTGCTGTTGGGTCTTTATTTTATTCAACTATCGAAGGCGTGAGAGCAGATTTTTCTTATTGGGAAGTTGATGTTTACAATAATAGGGTTGTTGTTTCTACACAGTTAATTCATTGTTTTCCTGATGAATTAGATGAAATATTTAATTCAGGCGAACGTGTAACTATTTATTATAAATTAGAGTTGTATTCTAATCAAGAAAATCAACCGGTTTATCAAAAAGAGTTTAGCTATACTATCTTACATTCTCTTTTAGAAAAAACGTACACTGTCTATAAATCAGAAATTGAAACTATCCATATTGGTCTGGAAATTATCGATGCAAAAAATGAACTTTCTCAACTGATAACTTTTCCAACAATTGAAGTGGCACACTTAAATAATAATAGCATTTATCATTTTCGGATAACAGCTTGGATGGAAAATATCCAATTACAGGGAATGGAAAAGCCACTCAACCTCATGTACTATTGGAGCAATATTCGCCCAGTGGGAAACTCTTTAAAATTTAGAGACTTTATATCAATTCAATGAAATTTCCACTTCCATCTTTTCGGCTCCAGATTGTTTTCATTGTTCTATTTTTGGTGATTAATTCTGCATTATTTTTTCGTAATTATTTTTTAGAGAGTTTTCAAACCTATTCTTCTACAACTGACTCTCTGGAGATAAATGAAAAAATAAACCATGTGTATACTCGCTATAATGAGTCTATTTTTGAAAAAGACAGGTCTGATTTTAAATCAGAGATTGAGGATTTGCTCATTACTCAACAACAGACTAAATTAACCAGAGATTATTTTAAAGACGAATTAGCTCTATCTTCCATCTTTATCTTTATTTTTATAACTACAAGTGTATTGGTTCTCTTTATATTCAGTTTTAATTTGATTTCGAAACCCATAAAAAACCTTCAAGATGCAGCGGAAAAACTTGGGAGAGGTGAAATGGATATTCAAATAAAAGAGAATCCGTTTTCTCCTTTAAATCATTTAATTCAATCGTTCAACTCCATGATCCTTGAATTAAACACAAGTCGAGAGAAATTAATAGAGGCAGAAAAAGATTCTGCATGGCGGGGCATGGCACGCATTATGGCACATGAAATAAAAAATCCTTTAACTCCCATCAAACTTTCGCTTGAACGAATGGAAACAAAGTTCTATTCTGCATCAACTAACTTCCATGAGGTTTTTCAAAAAACGACTGCTGTGATTCATGAAGAAATAAATAATTTACATACTTTGGCAAAAGAATTTTCTGAATTCGCCCGTCTGCCTAAAGCACATGTTGAAACAATTGATTTGAATTTTCACCTAAAAGAAATTCTATCGCCCTATGGTGAAAATCACACTATTTCCATTGTTCTATCGAAAGAATCTCCCACTATTCTGGCAGATAAAAATCAATTCAAACAGCTGATAGTAAATATTATCCAAAATGCTATCCATGCTTCACAAAATGAAAATAAAATTGAGGTAAGTACCCACGAGAACGATTTGGGAGAAATAGCAATTCTAATCAGGGATTACGGCTTGGGTATTGCTGAAGAAAATTTAAAAAACATTTTTGAACCCTACTTTACAGATAAAAAAAAAGGAACCGGATTAGGATTGGCTATTGTTAAAAAAATTATGCTTCAACATGATGGTAGAATCCAGGTGGAGAGTCAATTAAATAAAGGAACAACTTTTTCGTTATATTTTAAAATAATTAACTCTTGATGATAAGGCACATAAAATGAAAATTCTCATTGTTGATGATGAACGCAATATCCGCTTAACTCTAAAAGATATTCTTGAAGATGAAGGGTATGATATTCAGTTGGCAGAAAGTGGAGAAACAGCCCTTAAACTGATCGAAGCTAAACAGTTTGATTTAATTATTTTGGATGTGAAACTACCCAAAATGGACGGACTTTCTGTCTTATCTAAACTTCTAAAAAAACAGCCGGCTTTAGACGTGCTCATGATTTCCGGCCACGGCACCATCCAAACGGCGGTGGAAGCGTTGAAAATTGGTGCGTATGACTTTTGTGAAAAACCGTTGTCCATGGCGAAAATTCTTACAGCAGCGAAAAATATTCATCATAAACAAGTTCTTGAAAAAAGAATAGAAGAAGAATCCCATGTATTGGAAAAAAAATATGAACTTGTTGGAACTTCAAAAGAAATGGAGCGTCTGCATTCGTTCATTCATAAGGTCGCACCAACAGATGCAAAAATTCTTATCCGTGGTGAAAGTGGTACCGGAAAAGAATTAGTTGCTTTTGCAATTCACAGTCAAAGTTTATTAAATAGTATGCCTTTCATCGCATTTAATTCCGCAGCTATCCCATCAGAGTTAGTTGAAAGTGAATTGTTCGGACATGAAAAAGGTGCTTTTACTGGAGCCGATACAAAAAAAATCGGTAAATTGGAATTAGCAGATAAAGGAACTTTATTTTTAGATGAAATCGGCGATATGAGTCTGCCCGTTCAGGCAAAAGTATTACGAGCCATTCAGGAAGGCACTTTTGAGCGTGTTGGTGGAAATAAAACTATTATCATAAATACTCGCATTATAGCTGCAACTCATAAAAATCTGGAAGCAATGGTAAAAGAAGGAACTTTCCGAGAAGATTTGTTTTATCGACTTAATGTTATCCCCATAAAAATTTTACCTTTGCGAGAAAGATCGTCAGATATTGTTGAACTTGCACATTATTTTTTAGCCTATTTCTCATCTGAGTTAAATCAATCGCCCAAAATTTTGACGAAAAGCAGTTGTCATCTTTTAAAGTATTATTCCTTTCCGGGGAATGTGAGAGAATTAAAAAATCTAATTGAAAGATTATATATTTTGGTTTCCAGCAATAAAATTTCACCTGAAGATATTTACCTTCACTTACCAGAGATAGTTGGGAGATCAGAAGATGTTATTAATATAAATGCGGAAAAATTCAAAGATGCTCGGTTGGAATTTGAACGTAAATTTTTGAAGGAGCAATTAGACAAAATGGGGTGGAATATTAGCAATACAGCAGAAAAGCTTGGTATGCAACAACCCAATCTATCAAGAAAAATAAATGATTTGGGGATTAAAAAGACAAAACTAATGTGATCTTTTAATTCATAAATTATACATAGAATTTTTTGCCATTAATTTTCCTATTTTATAATGTGAAATTCTGATAAAAAAAAGAAGACAATAAATTAGCGAATAAACCAAAATACAATATAAAAATCAAAAATAATTCAATAAAAATATTAAGGGAAAAAATAAATGAAACTATCCATTAAAAATATATCTAAAACCTATCCAAACGGTGTTGAGGCATTAAAGAATGTTTCGTTAGAAATTGGCAACGGCATGTTTGGTTTACTTGGTCCAAACGGCGCTGGGAAATCAACTCTTATGCGAACCATCGCTGCACTGCAAGATGCAGATAACGGATTTATTTCTATCGGTGATATTGATGTCTCTCGAGATAAACAATCTCTTCGTGAAATATTGGGCTATCTTCCACAAGAGTTTGGTGTGTATCCCAAAATATCCTGTTTCGATTTATTAGATCACATGGCAGTCATGAAAGGAATCACCGATTCAAAAAAACGAAAAGAAGTCGTGGAATCCTTGCTTCATCAAACCAACCTTTGGGATGCCAAAGATAGAAAATTGGGCACATATTCCGGTGGGATGAAGCAACGTTTTGGAATTGCTCAAGCGCTCATTGGTGATCCAAAACTCATTATTGTAGATGAACCCACAGCGGGACTGGATCCCATGGAACGTAACCGTTTTCATAATTTATTAAGTGAAATTGGCGAAAATGTGATTGTGATTTTGTCCACTCATATTGTAGATGATGTGAGTGATTTATGCAATAATATGGCAATCATTTTAGATGGGGAAGTCCGCATGGTGGGCGAACCGATTCAATTGATCAAATTGTTAGAAGGAAAGGTTTGGAAAGGATTGGTTGAAAAATCTGATTTAACCAGAATTGAAAAAGAGAATGATGTCATATCATCTCGACTTTATATGGGCAAGGTCCAGCTTCGACTTTTCAGTGAAGCCTCATTGGAAAATGGATTTGAATCAACAGATCCGGAAATTGAAGATTTGTACTTTGCTACAATCAATGGATTAAATATAGACGGGATTAAATAATATGTGGCAACATATTTTAAATTTTGAGCTCAAACTGGGATTTCGGAAGACGTCTGTCCTGGTTTATTTTTTCGTCTTTTTTGGACTAGCATTCCTTATTGTAAATATTTTGGGTGGTGCGTTTACGGGTGCGCGGATTATTGTTGGAAACGCAAATAATAATTTGAATGCTCCTATGGTTATTGCTATGCTCCAAAATATTTTTTGTATCATCGGTGTATTAATTTTTGCAGCAGTATTTGGAAATGCGGGATATCGTGATTTTGAATTCAATACACATCCTTTATTTTTCACAAAACCCATTAAACCGTTAGATTATTATATTGGCAGATTTACGGGGGCATTTGTTGTAAGTATTTTTATACAAGCCGGATTTTCTCTGGGAATGCTTTTTGGATTTCTAATGCCTTATTTGGATAAGGATGCCATTGGTCCGTTTAGTTTATACGCTTATCTCCATCCATTTATGATATTGGTCATTCCCAATATTTTTATGGTGGGCGCTTTACTTTTTATGTTGGCTGTTCTCACTCGTCGGATGCTACCGACTTATCTGGCATCGGTCGTTCTTCTATTTGGATATCTCACAGCTGGAAATCTGGTATCCGATATAGAAACACGCTGGATTGCTGCTTTGATGGATCCTTTTGGTGGAGAAGCTGTCAGTTTAGCTGTTAGATACTGGACGCCTGTGGAACAGAATTCAAATTTTATCCCTGTAAGCAAGTGGCTTTTACTCAACAGGCTAATTTGGCTTGGAGCCGGTGGTGTATTCATGGGCATCGGTTTGTGGAAATTTGATTTTAAACATTCCGAGCCCGGAAAGTCTAAACGCAAAAAAGATGAAACAATTGAGACTGCTGACAAACCAGTAATCGGTAGCGGATTTATTCATGCATTACCCGTTTTTAATTCAGCCACACTTTGGCTCCAATTCAAGACTCAGGTTTTCATCGAAATGAAACGGGCATACCGCGATCCCTATTTCATAGC
>JABHUQ010000057.1 GCA_018658715.1 Fidelibacterota bacterium | reverse complement strand
TCAAAATTACTCCAAATAATAGATACATTCAATATAAAACATAGTGTATTACATAGTGTAATGAATATAGAATGAGTATAAGTCTAATAATATGTGTAGTTATGGGTTATATAATGTGGTGGTTGTATGAACTGAAAATCCATGTGTCGCTGGTTCGATTCCGGCCCGAGCCACTTAAAAAGAACTCACAAATGAGTTCTTTTTTTTCATCCAAACTATAAGACCCTTTCCCACCATAATCCACTATGAACTCCTAAAGATATAGATGGAATAAACACGCCCCGAGATGGTGAAAAAAAGAAATAAAATGGGAAATGTAAATAATCGTTCCCTAGATATATTCAACTTCTAACCTTTTCTGAAATTTACAATTGATTGATTATAAAGATATCTGCCTTAATCTTTCAAACAAAATAGCTGATACGGCGGCGGATACATTTAGAGAATCAGTTTTTCCTTGCATGGGGATTGTTGCTTTAAAGTCGCAAGATTCTAAAACTTTTTCTCGAATTCCTTTTCCTTCGCTCCCAACAACTATAGCAACTTTTCCTTTATAATCAATTTTATGCCACTCTTCTGCATCAATACTATTTTCTAATCCAACTATCCAAAAACCATCTTCTTTTAATTGTTGGAATTCATGTTTCAAATTTGTGGCTTCGTATAACGGAAGATTAACAAAAGCGCCTTGGCTTACTTGTAATACTGTATCAGAAATTGGCGCAGAATGATGTTTCGGGAATAAAAGTCCATCTATGCCGGCGCACTCTGATGTACGAATAATTTGACCAAAATTTTGTGGATCTTCTATTTGATCTAATACCAAAATACAGGCGGAATCTACTTGGCTGAAGTTGGGTAAATCTTTTTTTACGCCATTTCCAAAAAATTCAACTACAATTCCCTGAGTTCTTCCTTTATGAAATCGATTTTTAAAAGTATGCTTTGATAATCCTGTTATATTATTTGCGTATTGATGTCTCGGGTCAAATAATCGTCGATTTTTATCTGCTTGAGACCCCTCTTGAAGATATATGTGATTTATTTGAAATTGTCCAGATTGTAATAATTCTGAACATCCGTTTAAACCAAATATGGAATATGATGGTTGTGTTTTATTTTTTTTGTTCGCCACAGCCAGGAATAATAAGAATGATTTGTTTCTCGATGGAACACTTTTTTAACCTTATCTTCTTTTGTTTTTTGTTGACTTAGATTGGAATTACAACCCAACCCAAAGATTCTACAATGGGGAGATCTACGTATTTTGGGGTGTTTTCATTAAGTATTTTTGCCTGTTTTAACTAAGTAGTGGTGTTTATAGCCATTTTTTATATAGTGTATATATGAACATTTACAAGAGCCAAGAATGATTCAGAAGTGGAAGGGAAGTTTACCTTTCATAGTTTAAGACATACCTGTGCTTGTAGAATGCTTGAATAGACCCAAGACCTTTACAGGGTTTCTAAGTGGTTAGGTCATTCAAGTATTAGGGTTACGAATGATTATTATATTGATGCTGACCCCCGGTTTTTTGAAAATCATGATGAGAACGCTTAATTCTGTTATATAATGTTAAATAAGATTATTATATTTGCCGTCCAATTTGTCAAGTTTATCGACGGAAATGGGCCCATAGCTCAATTGGTTAGAGCAGCAGACTCATAATCTGTTGGTTCGGGGTTCGAGTCCCTGTGGGCCCACCAAAAGTTTCATTCTTATGGAAGTATTATTTTGATTATATCGCAGTTAGGTATTTTTTTACGAAGATATTTTGCTTTTTCTTTATTTGATGTATTTTCTCACATTCAATTTATGTAACCATGAAGAAACTATTACTCCTTATCCTTTTTAGTCAAATTGCTTTTGCACTTCAGGGGAAAATATCACTTTATTCAGGTTTCACCTTTGAGGGTGAAATTACGACGGTGGAACGAACTCACATTCTCATCATTCCTCAAAGTTTGACTACAACCTACGAAATTGGTGTTGATGAAATTCAGGCGGTCGTATTAGATAATGGTTTTATTATGGTTTTAGATGGCCGGGTAGAACAATTATATCGAAATGGGAAATTCCTGACAAAAAACCAAGCTCTTGTCGAAGATGGTTATGTACCAGAAATGGATTATAGCGATGATATATCTATCGATGGTGAAGACTATTTTGAAGAAGGGGATTTAAATTTTACAAAATCAGATTATTATTCAATGTCCTTTTTTAGCGGATTCCCGATTTATGGAAGGCCTACTCTATTGGCCAAAGTTGGATCAGGCGATAATTGGGCATTGCCTACGCCAATACCAAATATTGGATTAAGTATGAATTCACCCTACTATGAATTAGGCCCTGTTGACATAAGCCCTGGCGGACGCATTATGACAATAGGATTTGGTGCCGGCCAACTTCCAGCATTTCAAGCTATTGCCTTGAATGCATTCGTTAATGTGGATTTCACCCCTATCTTATTTTTTCTTCCAAATAATATTCATATTGAAACTATTTCGGGGCTGTCAATGTTGGCGAGTGTCTCGGAAAGTTATTCTGGCGGTACAGGAATCATGATGGGTGGATCAGTCAATTATCGGATTCCTGATTACCCTATTGTTTTTAGGTTATTTGGGGAATTTCATGTTATTCCACAAAGTGGGGAATTTTCTGACCTTAAAACAGGATTTGGAACCATTGGTCTTTCTGCATCTCTTATTATGAAGCGCAGTAATGGCAAATAGCCATTCAATTTTGAGACTCTAATTTATATGTCTCGTTTTCAATACATTTTATTATTATTATTTCCTTTATGGATTTTAACCGCCCAAGATTCCTATATCGGTCCAGTTACATTTGATTATTCGGGCGATCAGAATGGGGCATTTGAATCTGTTTTATTTGATACAATTCCAACAGGGGGTGCGCTAACAGCGACAAATAGTGATTCCATTTGGGTTTCTATTTTCGCTTTAGACCAAACAGCGCCAGATACTTTTGATCTATTCATAGCTTTCATGCAAGATACGGCATCACAGATTCATCCAAGGTCCTGGGATATTTTTCAATCAGATCCAGACAATATTGAGTTTTTGATGGTTTATGCTCCGGGAATTGATTCGAGTTTTATTAGTCAATTTTCGACTTTTTTCTCCGACTCATCTTCAAGCACTGATTCAATCAATATTGATTCTATCATTACTTCAATCATTCAAGAATTAATGGATGATGTATATATCTCGATAGGTGGGGGTCTTGAAATTGAAACTGCATCTGACTCTGCCTTTTCTGGTTCCTTTTATGGAACTTTTTTAAAAGGAGAAATCACATGGCCTTTGCCCCAAATCAATATTTCAAATGGATCTTTTACTGTTGATAAAATATTATCCACAGCTTTAACCATTAAAAACACCTTTACACCAGATTCCGAATCGTTTTCTCTAGATTACCCCTATCCAAATCCATTTAATCCTTCTACAACTATTCACTTCTATATTAATCAACAAATGGAATTTGTTACTCTAAATATTTATGATATTTCAGGGAATCATATAGAAACACTTATTCAAAAATCACTAAACTCAGGAAGATATTCAATCCAATGGAATGCGCAAAACTATTCAAGTGGAATATATTTTGCGGTTCTTAGCTCTAATTATCATTCATTAACCCAAAAACTTTACTTAATTAAATAATGATAGTTGAACCCCTTTCTATTTCTCATACCGAAATTGTTAATGATTTCTTGCTTTTAAATTGGGGCGATGGGACAGACTCTATGATTGAATTGAAACAACTACGCAACCAATGTCCGTGTGCAAATTGTGCTGGTGAAAAAGATGCGCTAGGGAACCTATACATTGGTCCCGAACAAACAAAAACAACTGATAGTTACCTTATTCAGAGACTGGAAAAAGTTGGGCATTATGCATTGCGACCTTACTGGCAAGATGGTCACCATAGCGGTATTTATTCTTTTGAAATGTTACGGATTTTAGGCGAAAATCTAATTGGTGAATAAATGTACAAAATAAATAATATAAAATTAAAAATGCTCAAACCTGCAGCATTATTTGTTTTATTCTTGATGATTTCCTGCTCTAATAAAATGTCTAAAGAGGTGGAGCCTTTCTTTATTGAAATTGATGGTCCAATGAAAAATAGTAATGAAGAAATTTCAGGAATGGACTGGTATCAAGACAACTTATGTTTACTACCAGAAAACTTGAATGGATATGTCTTTTTTATTAACAAATCTGAAATCGACTCAAGAATAAATAAAACTAATACTAATGCAATAATACCTAAGAGGGTTAATTTTAATACTCCTGATTATAAAAATATTATTCCTGGTTTTGATTCATTTGAAGCAATCGCTTTCAGAGGTCATGAAGTCTATTTATCTATAGAAATTAAATTTGAAGATAGTATGAGCTGTATCTTTGTAAGGGGTCATATAGATGAAAAAACATTAGAAATCACCGTCCCTGAACAAACATTTACTACGATAGATGTTCCAACTTATGTTGATAACCTTTCTTATGAATCATTAGTCATTAAAAATGAAAAAGTTTATGTATTATTTGAAGCAAATGGGGATAGTATAATATCAGACTCTTATGCAGTCTCTGTAACAGTACCAGGGAATAAAGTCAATAAGCATCCTATTACAAACATAAATTATAGAATTACTGATGCAACTAAGATTGATAAAAATGATCGCTTTTGGGCAATTAATTATTTTTTCCCACGTGATAAAAAAGATTTAAAGCCAAGTGAAGATCTCTTAATAAAAAAATATGGTCAGGGGCCAACACATAGTTTATCAGAAAGAGTGGAAAGACTCGTTGAATATAAAATAAAAAATGATCGTATTGTTTTGACAAATAACCCACACATAGAGATTAAACTAGAGGGCGAAAAAGTTTCTAGAAAATGGGAAGCTTTAGCAAGATATGATAAAAAAGGATTTCTTATTGCTACTGATAAATATCCTACGCCCAATACAATTCTAGCATATATCCCCTACGACTAAATTTGATACTAAGAAACTCTATTATCTTCAAAAGTGTTTTTTTTCTAACACTTTTATTCTCTAAACAAAATGAGCAATATGTTTTGCTTATTTCTTTCGATGGATTTCGCGCTGATTATATTGACTGGTATAATACACCAAATTTTGATCAATTAAAATTAGATGGGGTTAAATCAGAAGGCTTAAAACCAGTATTTCCAACAAAAACTTTTCCAAATCATTACAGCATAGCTACTGGTATGTATATTGAAAATCATGGACTAATTGGAAATAATTTTTTTGACCAAAAGCTAGGAGAATTATATACACTTAAAGATAGAGATATAGTTGAGGATGAAAGATTCTATGGTGGAGAGCCTATTTGGGCAACCGCAGAAAAACAAGGTGTAAAAACAGCTTCGTATTTTTGGGTAGGATCCGAAGCGAATGCTGGAGGAGCCCAACCTTCTATTTGGAAAAAGTATAATGAAAAACGTCCTTTTGAAGCTCGAGTTGATTCTGTAATTAAATGGTTTAAAATGCCTAGCCCAATTAGACCAAAGTTAGTTTTACTATATTTCCATGAACCAGATAAAACAGGACATCATTATGGGCCAAAATCAGGCAAAACTAGAAATATGGTAGAAAAAATAGATGATCTATTAGGCTCAATAATTAAAAAAACAAAATCTTTAGACATCTACAACCAATTAAATATTATTATTCTAAGTGATCATGGAATGACAGAAACAAATAAGAAAAAAATGATCCCATTAAATAAATATATAAACACAAAAAAAATTAAGGTTGAAGGTTCTGGCCCGTATGCACTTCTTTATAGTAATGATGAAAATGAACTAAATAAAGCTTTTGATAATCTAAAAGAAGTAAAACACATAAATATTTATAAAAAAAATGAAATCCCAAAAGATTGGCATTTTAATGATCATTATAGAATAAAAGATTTATTGGTCTTAGCAGATGAGGGTTGGACACTTTTAGAAAATGACCACAATGTTTCTGCTTACTTTTCAAAAGGAAATCATGGATATGATAATAAATTAAAAAGTATGAATGCAATATTCTTTGCTAAAGGGCCATATTTTAAAAAAAATTATAATGCCCCTATTATTAATAATATAGACATCTACCCTTTGATAGCACATATATTAAATATTATCCCAAATAATAAAATAGATGGAAAATTAGAAAACGTTCAACATATCTTAGTTAAATGAAAAATATTAAACTAACAATTATCATTCTTCTCTTTTTTCAACTATTATTCGGATGGGGAAAAACTGGTCATCGCATTGTGGGAGAAATTGCCAATCAACAATTATCCACTTCTGCTAAAAATAATATTACCAAAATATTAGGTCATTCTGATTTATCCAGAATAAGCAATTGGTCTGATGAAATTAAATCTGACCCAGAATGGAAACATGCTTGGAACTGGCATTTTATGACGATTCCTGATGGAGAAACTTTTGAGTCAGGGAAACATGAAGGAATTGCTTATGAAAAAATGAGTGAATTCATTTCAGCATTAAAAAATAAGCAATCCACACAAACAGAAAAAGAAATTGCAATAAAATTTTTGGTTCATCTTGTGGGCGATTTACATCAGCCGCTCCATGTGGGGAACGGAAAAGACCGTGGCGGAAATGACGTAAAAGTAAAATGGTTCTCAGAATCAACAAATCTTCATCGTATTTGGGATTCACATTTAATTGATCATCAACAATTAAGTTATACAGAATATGCCAACTATTTAATGTTGGGGGTGGCTAAAAAAGAATTGGATGAAATTATGTCACCTGTATTAATGGACTTTATTCTTGAGTCTGCAACTTTACGAAATCAAACATACACCATTGGTGATGGAAATTTGAAGTGGGAATATTTCTATCAAAATAAATATTTATTAGAAAGTAGACTGCGTAAAGGCGGCTTAAGGCTTGCCGCTATTCTTAATTCTATTTATTAGGTTCACTTGTAATTTCTTGGCATATATAACGGGGCCATCTGATTCTAGAAAAACAACATTAATCGATTGTTAAATGGGTCAATTATTGATAATCTACCATTGTAAACTAGGATAATTCATACGTCTTGTTTATATAAGAATTGTAAATTTATCTATGAGCAAAACAATTAATTTTAATAATAAATATCCACCCGCAACAGCCGTCTTTGATAATTGGGCTACAAAAGGGAAAGACGAGGGTATGGCCAAAGGCCATGCAAATTCAGTTAATTTTATGTTTAATAAAATAAAACCATATTTTAATAATCAATTTTCCGCATTAGATGTTGGTTGTGGTAATGGTTGGGTTGTTAGAAAGTTTAAAGAATTAGATACTTGTAGGTTGTCAATCGGTATTGATGGCGCAAAAAAAATGATTGAAAAGGCTCGCGAAATTGATTTGGATAATGAATATATACATTCAGATTTATTAGAATGGAAACCACAATACTTATTCAATATAATTCATTCAATGGAAGTTTTATATTATTTAGAAGATCCATCAAAAATAATAAAAAAAATATACTCTGAATGGCTTAACTCCGCTGGCTGTTTTATTTTTGGCATTGATCATTATTCAGAAAATCCAGTTTCAATCTCTTGGCCGGAAGATGTTGGTGTAAATATGAATACACAATCAATAGGTTATTGGGTTAGCCTAATGGAAGATGCAGGCTTTAGAAATGTTAATTATTGGCAAACGGGTGCAAAAAAGGATTGGATGGGCACATTGGTTGTTTTTGGAGAGAAATAATTAACTTTTTTTCCCTTGGTTGGCTACTGCCTGAATTGATGCTTGTATCGCTTCCTGATCTCCCAAATAATAATGTTTATTCGGTGTTAAATCATCATTGAGCTCATAAACCAATGGAGCGCCAGTTGGTATATTTAAACTAAGAATATCTTCATCTGATATATTGTCTAAATATTTTACTAATGCGCGCAACGAATTTCCATGAGCAACAATTAAAACTTTTTTCCCCGATTCAATATCCGGCTTTATGGAATTCATCCAATAAGGAAGAAATCGATTAACCGTATCTTTTAAACATTCAGCGGCGGGTAAATCATTGGCGTTAAGATTTTGATATTTTTTATCATGACTTGGATGTCTATCATCTGAAATGTCCAATAATGGTGGTGGGGTATCATAACTCCGTCTCCATATGAGCACTTGCTCATCCCCATATTTATCCGCTGTTTCTGCTTTATTCAACCCTTGGAGAGCACCATAATGTCTTTCATTTAAGCGCCAGTCATATTGAATTGGAATATCTGTTATTCCCATTTCTTCCAAGCAAAGGTCCATCGTTCGGTTGGCTCTTTTTAATACGGAAGTATGAATTTTATCAAATTCAAATCCTTCATCTTTAAATACTCTTCCAGCAGATTGTGCTTCAGATATTCCTTTTTCTGTAAGATCTACATCTGTCCAGCCTGTAAATCGATTTTCTAAATTCCATTGACTTTCGCCATGGCGTAATAAAACAAGTTTAATCATTTTATACTCTCCATTCTTTAATGAGTGAATATATGGAAGGAAAAATATTTATTCATTGCGCCTACTTTTTTTCTTCCCCCACATCTATAGATGGGATATTTGGGGGTATCAATAAAATGGTTCAACCACAAAATGATGAAATTATATCCATATATATATCGTGAAATTCCCAAACTCATTTTATAGTCCAAAGGTTTTTTTCAGTAGATTTCAACTATGTGTGGGAGAAAAACATTAACAAAAGATATGAAATCTATCATTGAAGAGTTAGCTGTTGATGAATGGGAAAACCCGGAAGATTTTCACCCAAGTTATAATATAACCCCAACTCAAACATCTCCTATATTGATATATGATAATGGATCAAAAGTAAAAATGATGAAATGGGGACTTATACCTCACTGGGCAAAAGATGAATCCATTGGCGCCAAATTGATTAATGCTCGATCTGAAACTTTGACCGAAAAACCATCCTTTCAAAATTTAGTATCAAAAAATAGATGTATCGTTATATCAGATGGCTATTATGAATGGAAACGTATTGGGAAACAAAAACAACCATACTATATCCACCATCCCGAAAATAAACTTTTGCTCATGGCGGGATTATGGAGCCAGTGGAAATTCAAAGATAAAACAATTGTATTTTCATATACTGTTATTACGACAACTCCTACACCTGATATTGCATTTATCCATTCAAGAATGCCTGTTATTTTATCGGAGAAAAATTTGCCCATTTGGTTAAATGGAAATCAATATTCATCCAATGATGCATTAAAATATTTAATCCCCTTCGAAACATCTCTCACCTTTTCGCCCGTATCCCCCTTCGTGAATTCTCCAAAAAACAATTCGATGGAATGTATAAAGCCTCTAGATAATCTTCCAACAATGACTCTGTTTTAAATAATATTTTATATAAAATATCCTGTTTTTTACCCTGTTTTTTCTAATAAGATTATTATTGGATTTGTCTCTCCTGTTTATCAATTTTAGCATGTTATAACGGCAGTGTAACTGTCGCTAACTTCATGATAAAAATAAACAAGGAGACACTCATGATACGATCCACTCGGATACTTGCGAGTTTCTCTGTCCTAATGCTAACATCAATCCTGTTTGCTCAAATTACTGTATCTGGTACAGTGACTGATGCAAATTCAGGTTCTGCTCTTTCTGGAGCAAATGTGGTTGTAGACGGGACAGATCAAGGAACCGCAGCTGATGCCAATGGTGCATATACTTTAAATAATGTTCCATCGGGCGCTACAGTTACAGCTTCTGTGATTGGTTATACTAGCCAATCCAAAGGTGCAGCTCGTACAGTGAATTTTAACCTCGAAGCATCAGCGATTGAAATGTCCGCGCTAGAAGTTTTAGCTTCTCGTGCTGGCGAAAAAACACCTGTTGCTTTTTCAAATGTAACAAAAGCTGATATGGAAGTACGTCTTGGTTCTCAAGATATTCCAATGGCATTAAATACAACACCCAGTGTATATGCTACACAACAAGGTGGTGGTGCTGGTGATGCACGAATTAACGTTCGTGGATTTAACCAACGTAATGTTGCTGTTATGATTAATGGTGTTCCACAGAATGATATGGAAAACGGCTGGGTCTATTGGTCCAACTGGGATGGTGTTGGTGATGCTACATCTTCTATCCAGATGCAACGTGGTTTAAGTGCTGTTAATTTAGCTACCCCTTCCATTGGCGGAACTATGAATATTATTACCGATCCTACTGCCTTAAATAAAGGTGGAAGCTTTAAACAGGAGCTCGGGGCTGGTTCTTTCTTAAAATCAACAGTGAATTACAACACTGGTTTAATCAACGATAATATGGCTTTTAGTGCAACAGTCGTTCGTAAAACAGGTGAAGGTACGGTTGATAAAGCTTGGACAGATTCATGGGCATACTATTTTGGTGCAAGCTATGCAATGAATGATGCAAATCGTTTTGAATTATATGCAATTGGTGCTCCTCAGCGTCATGGACAAAACTTATATAAACAAAACATTGCTGCCTATAGTGAGGAATATGCTCGCGAACTTTATAGTGATGAAATTTTGGATGTTGATCTCGAAGGGGAGGAAGATGCTGATGGAAACGATATCCCTAACGGAACTCCAGATATCTTTGATAAATTTATGGAACATGAAGACGGACGGATTTACAATGAAAATGCAAGTGATGTTTCCAGCAGTTATAAAGGCCAGCAGTACTGGTACATGTATGGCGAGGGTGGTCTCTTTGGTGGTGGTCTGCAGGACAGACACGATCCTAACTTTCTGAATGAAAGAGAAAACT
The DNA here is from genome assembly GCA_018658715.1 of Fidelibacterota bacterium. GTDB lineage: Bacteria > Fidelibacterota > Marinisomatia > Marinisomatales > UBA1611 > JABHGY01. The sequence continues at coordinate 5 of JABHUQ010000057.1, read as the reverse complement.
TTTTC
>JABHUQ010000056.1 GCA_018658715.1 Fidelibacterota bacterium | reverse complement strand
TGCTTCAGCTTTAATTTTTTCTAAACGCTGAAGCGCCAATGTTGCCGCGCCCAATGCTGTTGTGAATTGCACCATGTCACCTTTGGGCACATTAATTTTTTCTTCTACATTTTCTGTCAAAACATCGATCATTGTTTTAAAACGCATAATACCACCTGTGAGCGTTACTTGGGATTCCATCTTCACCCGTTTCAGTAATTGTATGGCTCTTTTTACAAGTGAAGACATTGCGCCATGCATAATATCTGATGGAGCTGAACCTAGAGATAACTGATTAATCACTTCAGATTCAGCAAATACGGCACAAACACCGGAAATAGGGACATCTTCTTTTGATGTTTGTACCAGTGGGCCAATTTCTTCTGTTTCGTAACCCATATACCGTGCAGTTTTTTCTAGGAAGGCTCCTGTTCCAGCAGCACACTTGTCATTAAGTCGAAATGATTTTACTTTAATTTTTTCATCTAAACGACTTGCTTTCATTGTTTGCCCACCAATATCCAAAACAGTACGTGTTCCTGGAAAAAAATAATTAGATCCGCGAGCGGTAGCTGTTAAATCTGTAACGGTAATATCCCGATAGGGAACCATGTGTCTACCGTAACCTGTAGAAATTGCATAGCTGATTTCATCTTTAGCTAATCCCGAGTCTTTAAGTATTTTATCAAATACCTTTTCTGAAGCTTTATCCAATTTAAAACCGGTGGGGGTCATGGCGTGTCCAACCACTTCTTTTTCCGGAGAAAGAATAACCGCTTTTGTATAAGTAGATCCCACATCCACACCAATGACATAACTCATGCTTCACCTCCGGCCGGAATACGGCTGGTTTTAATATGGTCCATGGCAAAAAGCGCTGCACCTAATGCGCCCATAAAATGGGAATCATCACTCACATTCATTTTTGAACCAAGATTTTTGTTTAACACTTCAACCATTCCTATATTTTTAGCAACGCCACCCGTAAATGTTATTTCATCATCCAAACCAACACGACGTAATAATGAAATGGATCTAGATGAGATTGATTTATGTACGCCCAATAATATGTCCTGAATTTTTTTCCCTTTACCCAGCCAAGACAAAACTTCAGATTCAGCGAATACGGTACATGTTGTACTTATTTTAACTGGTTTTTCAGATTCTAATGCAGTAGCACCTAATTTATCTAAAGGGATATCTAATGCCATAGAAGCAGCACCCAAAAAGCGCCCTGTACCCGCTGCACATTTATCATTCATACAGAAATCCACAATTTCACCTGTCTCACTTACGCTGATGGCTTTTGTATCCTGTCCGCCCATATCTAAAACAGTTCTAGTCTTGGGGAACATATGAACGGCCCCGCGGCCATGGCAGCTGATTTCAGTCACTTGGGTATCGCCAAAAGTCACTTTATATCGGCCATATCCTGTCCCAATGACATAAGCCACTTCTTCTTCTCTTCGCCCGCTGTTATTCAAGGCATTCAAATATGCTTTCTCGGCTGCCTGAACAACGTTGGCTCCTGTATCGATTAAAGATCTTCCAACAATTTCCAATCCTTCATTTATAATCACTGCTTTTGTTTGTGTAGATCCGACATCTACACCTGCTGATAATGCCATATTATGCTCCTATGGTGGCTTTGGCTTTACGGGATGCTAATCCTTCAAAAAAGGCATCAATTCGATTTTTCATTTGCGCTTCAGTAACAACTCTTGAATCCATCATATCAGATTCAATGAAAAGACTGGGCAAATCACTATTTTCCATTAATGCCCTACGATTATCCGCCATACCTGCAGATGTCGTTCTGCAACTTTTAATTGGGTGATAAACCACCCCATCAATATTATATTCTTCTGAATTGTTTAGGACGGTTAGTTCAGGATGGAACATGGAATCCATTGCGTCACGGACACTAACCAGTACTCCTTCAGCCAATGAATCTAGAGGATCATCTAAATTGTATTGAAAGCCCAAGTTGCTTCCGCCAGATGCAAACCATAGATAGGATGACATAACAAAAGACCCTCCCCATTCTGTGAACATTTCGTTAAATCGTCTGAAGATAGGATAACATGGAACACCAATAAAACTCAGACGATATTTTTCATCAGTTAGTGTACCAATCCCATTAGCAGACATATATTCCATTTCTTCCACAAGTCTCGTAAAAAATTCAGCGCCTTCAGGTGTTCCTCGAAATACATTAGACATCCCTAAATAAACTGTCCCATCGGTTAATGCGTTAAACAGAGATGGCCTACTTTGGTTTAATTCTAAAACACGTTTCCATCCACTGCTCATTGTATTAACATGCCCCAAAACTTCCCTAAGGCGATCAATATCAAATTTCTTTCCTGTGAGATTTTCACATATTTCAATTAATTCCAATAATTGAACTTTTACATACTTTTTTTCGCGCTCAAATTGTTCATCACCAGGCCAAGTCCTGGTGCCTGCTTCCCGAGTTGCTGGAACGTCAATAGAAACCATGGGTACATCATAAATTCGTTCCCATATTTCAGCCCACTTAAGATAAGTATTACATGCATTTGTTAAAACAGCCACCCCAGGTTTTGGAATACGCCCCATAGGATGTTTGCCATTTTGCATTTGCATGGCAAAATCTGCCTTGACATACCCGCAAATATCGGGTGAATAACCATAGTCCTCAGCTTCATTTAAATAATCATCTGCAACATGACGGACGGCTGTCTGCAATGAATGGATTTCGGGAAAAACCATGGGGAGGTCAAAAGTACGAAGTATTTCTGCAATACTGCCCATGACAAAAACATAGGCAGCTGTTTCGCCATTGTTTGCTTTTTCTGTTAAGTCTTGAAACCAATCTCTAAATAGAGCAGCACCCTCACGTGTTCCACGACCAACCATTTCTTTTTTTATAGCATCATTCATATTTTACCTCAATCAAACATTATATTTTCAACAAACGTTTCTAGTTGTATCTCTATGTGATCAAAACTGGTCATATTTTCTTCAAATTCACTCACAAAGTAGGGCGTATCATCTTTGTCCATCTCTTGAGTGTAGGTCACTTGTTCTTCTAATCCAGGCTCACACATTTTAGCAGCAGTAATAATTACAGCTTCTGCATTGGAATTGGTAAAACGCTCTCGAAGCATTTTCTCTTTTGGCTTTCGAAGATCATGTTGTACTGGACTATATGTTGAGTTATTTATATATGCTTCAGATAATGCATGTAATGGACCGTCTCCATTTACAATAACATCTCCTAATAAATATCGCATTCCAATTAATAGATCATCGTCAACAACATAGCAAGAACGCCCAATTGCTCGTAGCATATCTAGAGGAGGTTGCTCACAAAAGCCACCTTCAAATACAACACGAATTCGGTCCTGTTTGCGCAGATTCCTATTTTTTATCATTGAGAGAGCAACTTCAAGAATTTCGTTATGTTCTTCCCTCGGGATTAAACCACCAACAGCCATTAAAACATATGCTTCATTAATACTTATAAGCCATGGCTGTTTCCTCTTTATCTCATATAATTCATGGAGAAGTGCACGGTTTTTATTGAATATGGATATTGAATTTTTCAAATCGCTATCAGATATTTTCACACCAGCAACTCCTTCAATTACACTCTGAATTCGCTCATATTCTTCTTTCAGATATTGGATAGAGTAGCTTGAATTTGGGTTTTGTGGTAGATAAAGAATTTGGCATGGATAATCAAAATTCCTTCCCCATATCGGCGCTAAATTTCTAGCTGCATCACAAATTGGATGAGTGACAAACATATCTAATTCTAAACGGCCAGACAGGACTTGTTCTAAAGATGTTTTCATAATAGAACAAAGATATGAGCCAAAACGGCTATCTGCTATTCTGGGATCAACAGGGGCGCCAAACATTTTTACTGGTAGCATTCCCGAAGCATGTACTATTTCTTCTGGAAAATATACTTGGAAATGGCCTAATACTTTTCCACCTGCTTCTCGCCACCTTTTAACCGTTGAAACTTCAGTGTCTTCTAATGTTTCTTGACATAGCCAAATAATTTCTTCAAGTGAATTACCTTTCCATTGCTCCATCACTTTTATATTCATAAATCTTCCTTTTTCTGATTATTGTACTTTAATAAATGTTGAATTATTTGCTTGAGACCATATACGCTGTAACATTTTGTGTAATGTTTTTATCTCGTCACTAGAGAAGTCGCTAACTAAAAATTGATCAACGTCTAATATAGTGGTTTCAATTTTATTATATAAATCACGTCCCTTTTTTGTTAAAACTAATTGAATGACTCTTCTATCTGAAGAAATTCGTTTACGTTTTACAAGATCATCTTTTTCCATCCTATCTGCAAGACCTGTCATGGCTGGCTTGTCGAGGTGAACACGTTTCCCAACATCAGATAGGGATAAACCATTTTGGCTATTTAAAGTATTAAGGACAGAAGCTTGAGATGAAGTAATATTAAATTCACTTAATCTTGAGTCTAGTAATTTTTTCATTCCGCGAGCAGTACGAAAAACTAAAAATCCGGAAGTTTTTTCCATAGACCCAGTGGGTGTTTCATAACTCATTATTTTATTCGCTTATTGATTATTTAGGGTAAAAGGATTAATTAATCCTAATATAACAAACAAATATAGTTTGCATACGAACTATTAGCAAGCAAACTATATAAATAATGTAATAATATTCAGTGAATAAGGATTGTTAAATACTAATTTATTTTACTTAAGCAATCAATAACTCTCAGATTAGCGTCTTGAGTCCCAATACTAATACGAATCGACTTATCATGTCCAAAGATGGTCAAGTCACACACAATTAATCCTTGCTCTGCTAGCGCCTGAACCACCTTATCTTTATCATGGTTATTGTTAAAAGGGATATATAAAAAATTAGCTTGAGATGGGACAACATTAAAACCTAACTCAGTCAACTCAGTAAACAATTTATCCCTTTCAATAGCATTATGTTTGGCTGATAGATTTACATAGTCAACATCTTCTATCGCTGCTTCACCTGCTTTTTCGGCAAGAGCATTTACAGATCGTAATAATCGAACCTGATCAAGTTTTTCCACAACATCTTTTGATGCTATACCATATCCAATTCTAATTCCCGCTAACCCATATATTTTTGAAAATGTTCTTAGGATAATCAAGTTAGGAAATTCTTTTTGTAGTTCTACAGAGTTTGGGTAGGAGCCATCTGTTACATATTCGATATAAGCCTCATCAGAAATAACAAATATATTGTTTGGAATAGATATCAATAATTTTCTAAGTGATAGATGATTTATAAATGTACCTGTCGGGTTATTTGGATTTGCAAAAAAAATTGCTTTTGTTTTTTTATTGCATAACGGGACCAAATCATTCAGGTCATAATGAGGACCAGACATTTTCACGATTGTGCATTTTCTTCCATTTCGTTTTGCGCTATAGTTATATGCCATAAACGTATTATCAAATGTAATTATTTCTTCATCTTCACCAACAAAAAAGCTAGTAATAAGGTTAATCAATTCATATGATCCAGCAGATACAGATATATTATGAGGGGATACATTATTATAAATTGCACATTTTTCTTTTAAAGTTTCTGGTATCCAACTAGGATAGCAATGAATATTATTTTTGTATTTTTTAATAGTAGCTAGTGCTTTCGGAGAAGGTCCAAACGGATTCTCATTAGACATTAGCCTTATAGGCTCAAAAGTATTTTTATTCATTATATTAGTTTTATAAATGTGCGAGTGATTTATTTAATTTGTTTTAGGTTGAATACCTTCAAGTTTACAATAACCCAATAAAACAATAAATACTTGATTATTATATCTTCATGTCCGAATATCTACTTATAAATACTAATGAATGAGACGTAAGCTATGAGTGAACATATACTATCTAGAGCTACAAAACTTGCTCGAAAATATTTTGGTAACTCTAGAACAATAATGAAAGGAAACCAAATGAATCAGAAGAAAATTTATTTATCTGAACAAGAAATGCCAAAACAATGGTATAATATTGCGGCTGACATGCCAAATCCAGCACCACCTATTCTGCACCCCGGTACTGGGCAACCTATAGGACCAGATGATTTATCTCCCCTTTTCCCTATGAGTTTAATTATGCAGGAGGTAAGCCAAGATCGTTTTATCGATATTCCTGAACCGGTCATGGAAGCACTTCGAATTTGGCGTCCATCTCCCCTCATTAGAGCGACTGGATTAGAAAAAGCTTTAGGTACTCCGGCAAAAATCTATTATAAATATGAAGGCGTTAGTCCTACGGGAAGCCATAAACCTAATTCAGCTGTTGCTCAAGCCTACTTTAATAAAGAAGAAGGTATCATGCGACTAGCGACAGAAACAGGTGCAGGGCAATGGGGTAGTTCCCTTTCATTTGCTGGAGCTTTATTTGGCCAAGAAGTTAAGGTATATATGGTACGAATTAGTTTCGATCAAAAGCCTTATCGTAAAGCACTTATGAAGACCTATGGCGCCCAAGTGGTTGCTAGTCCATCTTCTGAGACTAATTATGGGAGATCAGTGCTAGAACAATCGCCAGATACTCCAGGGAGTCTCGGAATTGCAATTTCTGAAGCTGTTGAAGATGCAGCTACAAGAGATGATACAAAATATGCACTAGGATCTGTCCTAAATCATGTCCTTTTGCATCAGACTGTCATTGGTCAAGAAGCAGTTAAACAAATGGAAATAGCTGGCGACTATCCAGATATTGTAGTTGGTTGTTGCGGTGGTGGATCCAATTTTGCTGGATTAGCGTTTCCATTCCTAAGAGATAAGATTAATGGCAAAGACACACGCTTTGTTGCAACAGAACCAGCATCTTGTCCTACCCTAACAAAAGGGGAATTTCGTTATGATTTTGGTGATACTGCACAGTTGACACCATTATCACCCATGTATACGCTTGGTCATCAATTTGTACCGCCGCCGATTCATGCGGGTGGACTAAGATACCATGGCGATTCTCCATTACTATCCCAATTAGTGAAGGATCGTCTAATAGAAGCTGAAGCATATGGGCAAGTAGATTGTTTTGACTCGTCACTCATGTTTGCGAAAGCAGAAGGAATTGTGCCTGCACCAGAATCTAGCCATGCCGTCCATGGCGCAGTTAAACATGCGCTTGAAGCCAAGGAGGCAGGCGAAGAAAAGACCATCTTATTTAATTTATCCGGACATGGATATTTTGATATGGCTGCCTATACTAAATTCCTATCTGGTACATTAGAAGAC
>JABHUQ010000008.1 GCA_018658715.1 Fidelibacterota bacterium | reverse complement strand
TATTATTTTAATCAATTTGTAGTGATTCTTATAGGAAATTTATAAATATTTTAGGTATTAAGTTTCCACTTTCTCTTTTAAACTAAAGATGACTACAAAAATGTAGTACGCTTGCTCTATAATAGAGATCCTTAGCCCCGATTATCCGCAGAGCCCCTCACTTTTAGAATGGAGGTTTTTGCTTTCCGCAAGATTTATAATAAGTGATAATAATGATGGGTAAAGTATTGCCGGGCCCGGCTCTGACGTGCAGGAGAAAAAAGTCAAGCTGCAGTCTTTATGGACTTTAATTTTTCAATCTCCACCATCAGATTATGGTACGTATCCCCATCATCGGGGTCGTCCATATCCCATACGTACCATACTTCAGGATTAGCTTCTGGAGGAAATGCGGGATAGCTAGACTTACCATTCTCAAGATAATCCGATACTTCCTCAGCAAGCTCATGAATAGTCACTTTTCGCCGGATATCAAAATGGCCCTTATCTTCGTCAGGGCTTTCGTAATTGATGCCAACGATGTAAGTATGCAATGAATCAGAAGGGCAAGTTGTTGTCGTCTTTTTCATGACTCACTCCTTCCAGAACGACCATTAATGAATCTGTTCTGCGTTTTAGTTCAGCCACAACCTCGTCATTCCACGGCCTATCAGATGCCGGAAAAGATTTCACGGCAACTTTTAAACAGACCTGCCTATGGATATCGTGCGTACGATCATCAAAAACTGACGATTGCGGCGGTTTGGATGCAACAGGCGTGGGTGTTTTTGGCGGATCGGGTTGATGATCACTGTCGCCATTCACCACCCAATCGTAACCATCCCGGCTCGTTTGAACCTTCTGGATTGTAACCACATCTCCATCCCTAAAGCCTGAAAGCTTCTGATGGAGGTTGGGTTGAGCGAAACAGCCGACCTTCTCGCCGTTATGGTCCAACTGGTAAAAATGCCAGAGACCGTATTTGTTTTCCCCTTCTTTATATCCGAGTATTTCTACAGGATATTCAACATTATATTTAATGTCGAGAAGAGGCGTTTTACCATTGTTGTTCATGGTATTCTCCTTTTTTGTTTGTTATTTAATCAGCAGAAACAATGTTTACTATGCGTGGTATTTCACCGTTTGCTAGCATTTTTTCTGCTTTTTGTTCTGCGTCGTCTTTATCTTTAGCAGTTACTGTAAAAGACTCAAAATCCACCCAGAATTCTTTTTCAGGTTTTATGTACTCATTCCACCAATTTTTAAGCTGCTTTAGAGAGTTCATTCTCCAAGAAGCAGGGTTGTTCAGCGGAAATCGCATCTTTAAGTTCTGAATTATTTGATTTGTGTTTGGTGTTATCATTTTGTTTTTCCTTGTATTTATTCTCAATACCTAAAATATAGTCTGTTGATTTTTGGGCTCTAGAAGATGCCTGAATTATTAATCGTTTATCTTCTTTTAAGCGTTCTAACCAACCTTGTATGTAACCTGCGTTATTTTTGGTAACGGCTGCATTATCAATTCTGGTGATGTTGCAAAGAAAACTCGCACCCATTTCAGCAATCAATTCTTCTTTGGAATAGTCAGTTGAGTCGAAACTGTGTCCTGTTTTAATTGTGTTTCTGTTCAATCGACTTGTGTGGCCAGTTGAATGAGTAAGTTCGTGAAAGAGAGTGCTATAATATTCTTCGGAAGATTCAAATTGTGTAATCGAGGGCATTCCAATAAAATCGTCAGCGGGGGAATAGTACGCCTTGGACAAATCCGGCTTTATTTCAGGACAATTTGAATACCCTTTAACCACATCATCGCATTTCTCAATTGAGTCATTGTCAGCTTTCTCCCAACTTGGATATTCAATATCTTCACACTGTTCGACGTTGAAGACCTTATAATATCTCAAAAGAGGAATTGTCTCTGCTTCAAGCTCTGAATCATTTTGTATGATTTGCTTTGCTTTCCAAAAAACTATAATTGTGCCTTTTTGACCTTTCTTAACATGCCCTCCTTTATCGATAGCCTGCTTAAATGTGAGCCAGTAGGGATTGCTGTACCCTTTTGGACCCAGTAGCCATACGTTAACGCCCCGATAAGGAAAACCGGTAATCAGATTCATTGGCGTAATTCCGGTCCAGCTCTGGTGCCAAGGAATTTTGCCTTCTTCCAACATGGCAATTATGTTATTTGTTACCATTTGATATACAATGTCGTTTTTCATGGCTTTCTCCTAAATAAGTCCTCTCTCTGTAAAACTGGTATATTCAGTACCTGCGATTATCAGATGATCATGAACAGATACATCGATGGTATTACAGGCATCTTTCAGCTTTTTGGTGATAATAAGATCATCCTGACTTGGCTCTGGATTTCCACTGGGATGGTTGTGGCAGAAAAGAACTGCAGCCGATCCATGATGCAATATTCTTCTTATGACCTCTCTCGGGTAAACTGCACTTGTGGTAAGGGAACCTTCAAACAGAGTTTCTGTTGCTATTACTTCATTTCTGCCGTTCAAAAAGATACAGATGAACTTTTCACGATAAAGATCATCACTGAAACATGGTCTTAAATGCAGGACAACATCATCCGCACAGCTAATCCGTTCTCCGGCTTTTAGGTTGAACCGTTTTAAGTATTCAGACTGCAAATCTCTATCTGAAACAATTGATAAGTTCATGGATTTCTCCTTATTATTTGGGGGATTTAATAAAATACTATAATGTAAAGACCAGGAGACATACCAATAATAGACTAATGATGATGCCTCTTGATTTAGGGGTGTTTTGAGCTAAATCGGGGTATTCTGTGGGGTGTATTTATAGAATTGACGTATTGAAAAAGCTAATATCTTTTGTAGAACCGATGATGATTTCACCGAATTTGTTATCTGCATTCCACTTAGTTAAATACGAGCCTTTTTCATCAATTTCCCCATCATCAATCATCCGCTGAAACTCGTCGATCATTTCATGAGTAACTTTTTCGGCTAAAGATCCTGCGCGTGAAATACCATCTTTATATTTCATTCTAAAAGCACCATAGGGACCAGATTCATATTTCCGTTCCCAATAGCCGCCTTCCTTCTTTTTCTTCCATTTGCCCGTTTTTGAATCAAGGCAAGTAATGTACTCCAAGCTATAACCACAACGTCTGCAAAATAGCGTTTCTGAACGTCTTTGTAGATTTAATTCGTAATACGCTTCTTCAAAAAGACACTTCGGGCAAATTTCATCGTAGGATACTGATGTCATCTTCTACCTCCTTCTTATTCGTTGATTGAATTACCAGATAATCAGGGCAGTCTAATGGTATGAATTCGGGTTTCTCCGTTGATTCGTAATGGCATAAATACGCGGATGGCTTTTCATCAATATCCACAAACTGGCCATAGGGACACTCCATACAAATTTGGCTCCAAGGCCATTCGACTAATCGAAGAGGTAAGGACATATTGCCTCCATTGTTTTTATTAAGAAATATTGAAAAAGTTTAAAAAATGAATCAAATCTTGGTGTAATTGAGAAGCACTGTGACATAACTCCAGTGAAATATGATTGATAAACATTCACAGCCCAAGAGCTGAAACAACCCTTTATAGGAGACATTAATAATGAACAAATCAATAACGCTGAAATTAGAATCAGCAGTAGAAAAGCAATTTTACACAGTCACAGAACTGGCAACAATATTAGGATTAACAGAACCCAGCATACGAGCCCGCCTACAACGCGGCGAGATAGAATTTGAGAAGCTAGGTAAGAGAGTTCTGATCCGCAAAGAAGTACTGGAAAACTTAATTGGAGGTAATGAAAATGAATGACTTTGATATATTTGAAGCATTGGATGATCAGATTACCGAATACCGTTTAACACCCCAAGAGGCTGCAAATCACTTGGAAGTTTCTGAAGAGCTAATTGATATAGCAATTGAGGCTGGAGAGTTTGATGACATCCTAAAGTATAAGGACACGAATTACATACATATGGATGATATTAAAGACTTTGTTCTTCGTGGCTGTGTTGAAAAGATGAATAAACAGATGGAGGGCAGGAATAATGAGTGAAATGTTTGAGATTAAAGATGGTCTTGATTTTTACAATGAAATCTGTCCTGATAAAGACTATCTCGTGGATGAAATCATAGGTGCAGGTGATTTAGTTGTTCTTGCTGGAGATACTGGTTTAGGCAAGTCTCTCATTGCCCATCAGATTGGTGTCTCTCTTGCCGTAGGTGAACCTGATGTTCTTGGGTTTAAAATACCCAAACAGAGACGAGTACTGTATTTGAACTTTGAACTATCCAATGACGAGTTCAATCGGAGGCATAGAAAGATTGCATCTATCATTGGTGCAAATAACCTTCTGAAAAACTTCAATATCAATGTGGTTGGAAATAAAAAAGGTCTGTTTGAAGACAACTGGGATCGAATTATTGAAACCATTAAAAACAGCTACCCGTATGATCTTATTATTGTAGATAATCTTTACGCTTCTACCGATGTAAACGATGAAAAGAACTTTGATTTAAAACGGATTCTTAAAAAAATAACAGATGTAGCAAATGTAAATGGTAGTGCTGTTTTATTGGTCACTCATCACAGAAAGCATCACCCTGAAGAGAATTTATCTATTTATTTGGTAAGGGGTGGTTCAACTTTGACTAATGCAATGGATATGGTGCTTCAAGTAGGTAGATCCTTACAAGATAACGAGTTGCGATACCTCACTATTACCAAAAACAGGTATTACTCTCCCCATATGAATAAAGCGCTGGGATTGAGGTTAGACCAGGAGACGCTACTCTTTGAAAATATTGGTGAAATAAGTGAAAAAAAGCACTTAACCCCATTGACTCAAGAACAGAATAGCATCTTGAATAGTCTACCTGATGAGTTTAAGACTGCTGATCTGAAGAGGTCTATGATTGAAAATGGATATAGTGAACGCTCAATATATGAGTGGTTAAACAAATTCCAGACCAATGACCATATTAAAAAGCAGGGTCAGGGTAAGTATAGTAAAAACTAACAGTGACTTTTTCTACTAAAAGGGTGTGTCTGTATATGTTGCATATCTTGCATATTGGGGAGTATGGCTAATAGCTAGCAAAAATTATACTTCATTATTAACATATGCAATAACTGCAATGTATGCAGGCACTCCTATTCTGCAGTGAATTCAACCATAGTAGAAAAACGAAAGTTGAAATTGAGCAATAAGGTGAATGCTTTTATTGACACCATTAGTCTTTTACGAAAACGGACTATGTATGAATTAGGGGTAGTTAACTGTAATTGCTTTAAATGATGGTTTCTGTCCCGATTATATTAGCTCGGAGGTATTCCATTCCTGCTCACATCTCAAGGCAATATTCGCACGCTTTCCTTTTGTCTGAGCGATCATACCAACATCAGATAAAGTAAAATATGCATAAATGTCCTTGTCAACTAGCACACGGTAATTCTCATCATTTTCAGGATGAATTTCGAGCTCACCGTAGACTGAAACTATTGTCATAAAGCCGTTGCGATCATTGCCGGCCACAGAATAGAAGACACAAATATTCTTTCCTTCATATTCTTTTATATGTTCCAATGTAATGTCAGGTTTAAGATGCACGATTCCCTGTTTTAATTCTTTTATCATAGTATTTTTCCTTTTGTTTAAGATTATTTTGATTCGGAGGCTTTGGGCGTTCCTAATATTTTGCCCACGGAGGATTTAGATTTTTATTAAGATTATATTTTAACGAAGGAATTATAGGTTAAAGGGTGTTTATTCAATAGGCAACTCCTTTCAGTTTCGAACCGGGGCGAAAACGTAAGCCCGGTTTACGTTTATGATGTTAATGTGTGAAGATATACAGCTTTACCTTTTTGGGTAATTATCGCATCGAATACATCTCCCACTTGTATTTCAGAATAGATACTAAACTGATCTCTTGGCAATGAACCTAAACGAAGATCCTCCACGAAGAAGTCCTTTCCTTTATCGTCAACTGGATTTTGCTTTACATCTACTGTTACCTGTCTGCCAAGCTCTCTGACTCTGCTCCGAAAGGTATCGAGTTTAGACCAGTTGTTATTCCCGTCCATTTCGAAATACCCACCAACAGCAGTCAAGGTCTTAAGCATTCCATTTGGTTTCTCATTTGGTATTGCTTCAACTTTAGGCTCTTTACCCATCAACTCAAGCATCTCATCTTCAAACACATGAAACGCCGCAGATCCAATACCGATACCATAGCTTCTACGGTGTACGATTGCCCAGATTGCACAGGCATAATCCTTCCTATCATCTATCTTTGAATCGCTCCACTTTTCAATGAAAGATATTGGTGCATTCAGGGCATCGTTGAGTTTATCTTCGTTCTTATCCTCACTATTAGTATATGATTCCAAGATATCTGATATCCAACCATTGTAAAGCCCCACAACCGAAGCAGATTCTGACTGGTATTTTGTGATATCATAATCATATATGGGCAGATCATAACGGAATGAGAGTAGATCATCTCCTGCATCCAAACTCATGAATCGTTCCTTAACCACGTTGTAAGGGATGAACAGTGGGTGATCTTTGTATGCTTCAGCTACTTCCGGAACATGATTAACGAAGGCAGTTTTATTAAACTTGCATTCCCGAAATGTCTCAACAATCTCCAGTTCATCAGCAATCTCACTAATGGCTTCTCGATCATAATTTGTTGACCATTTGAGGCTCTGAACTTCCAG
>JABHUQ010000055.1 GCA_018658715.1 Fidelibacterota bacterium | reverse complement strand
TCATGATGGTTCCAATGCAGCCTCATGGGAATATAATGCAGGCACCGGCCAAGTCACTCTCAATGGAGTTGGCGCTTATTTAGGCCTTGCAAAGGCTTGGAACGGAGGTGAACTCGGTTCCCCTGGTGATGCACCAGAATCAATCACATACGATGCAACTCTCTCTGGCGGTACAATGACTTTAGTTATTGAAGCAGGCGCAGGTGTATTTTGGACATTTAAACTTGTACAAGCAGGGTCGGCGCTTGCACAAGCAAACGATTGGGGTGAAGATTGGATGACTATTCTAGAAACTCGATCTAGAGATGGTGAACTTTGGGACTGGTCAGGCTATGATAGTCTTTCATTTTCATACTACAATTCAGTACCGCAATCAGAAGAAAACAGAGTCCACTTGAGATTAAATCTAAGTGACTTTGGAAATATTGTAGACCCCGCTAACTACACGGGCCTAGGAGAATATTATTACTCCTTCCACTACATCCTGGATAGTGAACCAGGTTGGAATACCGTTTCAATCCCGCTAGTTCGGAATGATGATTGGGCTGGCGGCGGCTTTAACCTAACAGGTTGGTCAGGAGATGCGGGTAATGGAGAACTTGATAAGCACGCGATTGCTGGATTTCACCTTGAGTTTTCTATCAGCGGTGGCGGTGATGGGGACTACGTTGGTGGCACCATTGTACTGGATGATTTTAAGCTAACGGGTTCGCAAAATGTATTAACTAACCCCGGTTTTGAACTTACCGACACAAACGATGATGGAGCTGGTTGGGGTGGCGCTTCAGGTGGAGAAACAGCCCATGTTGAAGTTGTTACTGACGCGTCTGAGGCCCATAGTGGTGATAATTATCTTCATATAGGCGTTCAGGATAACTGGGCAGTTTACTATACTGAAGATGTTGTACCTGCTCAGTTTGGTGAAACATGGCGTTTAAGCGGATTTGCTAAGAGCATCTCTGGTGTTGATGGAGATTTTGCCGCCTTTAAATTCGAAGCTAAAGACGACGAAGGCACTGTTGTGGGCACAACGGGTGATGTATATTTGTCAATCACAGATGAGTGGAGTTTACAATCCCTCGAATATGTCATGCCAGAAGGAGCAACACAAGTTACCGCTGTTATAGTGGCTTCCCGTTGGGATGGCGCAGTATGCGACTATATTTTTGATGATATGTTTCTTATGAGTATGGGCGTTTTAGATGTAATACCTCCAGATGCAGTTCAAAATGTAGCTGCGGTATCTGCTTCTAATTACAATCTAGTAACCTGGGTAGACAACGAAGGTGAAGAAGGTGAAACATATAATGTTTATGCTAGTACTGAACCAATCACAGATTCATTATCATTAAGCCAAGCAGATGTTGTTGCTACAAATGTATTAGAAGGATCTCAGGCTGCGGTTCATTATTTACACACTCCACTAACAGACAGTGAAGTAACATACTATTATGCAGTGGCGTGTAAAGATGCATCGAACAATGTAGGTGTGCCTGGCTCATCTGAAGGTTCTATTACCAACGCAGCAAAAGGAGTCCCTACAATTTCTCTAGCTCCGCCTGCAGAATTTGCTGCAGACGGCGATCTATCTGAATGGTATGATAGTGGGATTGTGCCGTTTGAACTTGGTGCAACTGACAATTCCTACGGAACACCTCACTTAGGTTTTGGTGAGGTAGCTGATGACAATGATCTTTATGGTACAATTTGGACAGCTGTTGATAATGATTACTTTTATGTAGCTGCAGAAATCGTGGATGACGTCGTGAATACTGATGATAGTGGCGGATGGTGGACTGCTGATGTTGTGCAGCTATGTTTTGGATTTTATAATCAACAGGGCCCAAAACATGTTGGTCAACAAAGAGGTGCTGAGCCAGATTATAAAATCTATTTCACGCCGAGTGGTGCTAATTCAGACAATGGCGCTGGAGTGTTAGCTGAGCATGGAGATGGGAATTATTTTCATGAAGTTTATAATCCGGACTATGTTTTTGAATTTAGAATATCGCTTGATGATATACTAATTGAAGACGATGTTAGATTAACGCCAAGCAATGGAATGCGCACACCCTTTGAGCCAATGGTCTATGATAATGATGGAGATGGGCTGGAGGCGATTATGGTATTATCTCCAACAAACGATGATAATGCACACCAAACATGTGAAGTATGGTCCAACACTTGGATTGGAGATCAATCAACAATGGGTGCAGACGATAATGGTGTAGTTGCATATGAATTTGCGTTACATCAAAACTATCCAAACCCATTCAACCCAACGACTAAGATACAGTTTGCTATTCCTAAAGATGGAAATGTAAATCTGTCGGTTTATAATATGTTAGGTGCTAAAGTTGGGGAATTAGTTAATAAGGCTTTACCTATGGGAAATCATGAGATCGTGTTGAACGCAAATCGAATGGCTTCTGGTATTTATTTTTACAAGTTAGAATCTAACGGCAGAGTTAAAACTCAAAAAATGATACTCCTTAAATAATAAAATGAAAACGGGGGAACTAGATTCCCCCATTTTCTTTTATTTTAGGACAATGTGATGCTGATGCAATATATTTTTAGAATATTATTACCTATTTTTGTGATAGGGTTGGTGTCCAGCGTGTTTGGTCAAACAACGGGAAAACTAACAGGTCGTATTACAGATAAACAAACCAGTGAACCACTTCCAGGCGCAAACATTCTTCTGGACAATACATCTTTTGGTGCGGCAGCAGATGGTGATGGTAGGTTTAGTATAATCAACTTACCTCCAGGAACCTATTCTGTGAGTATTATGATGATTGGGTATAAAACAACTAAAATGAAAGATTTGCAAATATCCACAAACCGCACATCTTCCTTAGAGCTGGAAATGGAACAAACAATTATCGAGGGTGATGTTGTCACGGTTGAAGTAGCTCGTTTGACTCAAAAAAAAGATCAAACAGGGACAATAAAAAATATTTCTGGCGATGAAATTAATGCTTTAGCTATAGAAAGCGTTGGTTCGGTCATTAATATGCAAGCCGGAGTAGTTAATGGACATTTTCGTGGAGGAAGAAACACAGAAGTAAGTTATATGATAGATGGAGTTCAAGTAGATGAATCCTTTGGTGGTGGTAGCGCGACAGTTGAAATACAACCGGAAGCGGTCCAGGACTTGGAAGTGATAACCGGGACTTTTAATGCAGAATACGGAAGAGCCATGAGTGGGGTTGTGAATGTGGTCACGCGTGATGGAGGTCCCACATTTGAAGGATCCGCATCATTGGGTGGTTCGTTCTACCAGACTAATAACACAGATTCCGATGATCAAGATATTTTTATTGGACTTACCCCAGATCTAAATCGGAGTATAGATTCAAAATTTAGCCTAGGCGGCCCCCTATATAGTGATAAAATAACCTTTTTTACTAATGTGCGCATTCAGGACATACGAGGTCATTTAAATGGAGAGCGAATATTTACAGTAACAGACACCAGTAATTTTTATTCAGATGATTCGTCTCAGTGGGCATCGCAAAAATCAGGCGATGGTGCATTCGTACCAATGAATACTGGTAAAACTTTATCTGCTTTCACAAAACTCAGTTTTAATCTTTTTAGGGGTATACGGTTTTCTACGCTATTTTCATACAGCGACGATCAGTGGTTTGGATACGACCATAGTTTTAAATATAATCCCGATGGAAGATCAAGCGCTAATAAAAACACAAGCTATGGGTCATTTCAGTTAAACCACATGATTACCCCAACACTTTTTTATGAATTCAAATTATCCTACATGAACAATAAGGGTGGATCCTATTTATATGAAAACCCAACAGACACAAATTATGTACATGATAAATATTTAGAAAACTATGGATCTGGGTTTTTTACTGGCGGCCAACAAAAAGATCACAGTATACTTACCACAATTGATACAACTGCTAAATTTGATGTAACCTGGCAGATAAATCATAATCATAATCTAAAATTAGGTCTTATGGGCATTTTCCATGGCATTGATCGCCAGTGGCGATCTATACGAAACAAGTATGAAGGAGAATCAATCGCAGGTGATTTGTACGAACCTGAAGTATTTGGAGACACTACCGTTTATGCTGATATATATACCGTCAATCCAAAGGAAGCTGCTATATATATTCAGGACAAAATGGAATTTGATGAAATGGTTGTTAATCTTGGGTTGAGGTACGACTATTTTGACCCAGAAAGTAGTTATCCGTCCGATAGGCGCAATCCAGCAAACCAACTCGATTTACCTGATTCCATGATGTCCGCTTTTCCCAATGCGCCGATTATCAGTCAATTTAGCCCACGATTTGGATTTGCTTATCAACTTGGGAATCAGGCTGTTTTACATTTTAGCTATGGACACTTTTTCCAAATGCCTCCATTTTATTCCATGTATCAAAACCATAGTTTTCTTGTCAGTCCGAGCGATTATCAGACCACAATGGGAAATGTTTTATTAGAACCAGAAAAAACCATCACATATGAGATTGGACTTTGGCAAGAAATTACTCGAGGCGTAAGCTTGGACATTGCGCTGTTTTACAGAGATATTTACAATTTGTTAAGTACTAAGATTATTTCCACTTACAATCAAATTGAATATGGTCTTTACAGTAACAAGGATTATGGAAATGCCCGCGGCTTGGAGGTCAAGCTTGATTTGGGGTATGGACCCATAACAGGAATGGTTAATTATACCCTACAGTATACGCGCGGAAATGCTGATAACCCAACACAAACATTTGATCGAGCTGGGAATAATATGGATCCCGTTAATCGTTTTATTCCTATGAGTTGGGATCAGCGCCACACTTTAAATGGAACAGTAATGTTTAATGGAAAAAATTATGGGGGCAGCCTAACGGCTTACTATAATTCAGGCTCACCCTATACATTTACGCCTCAAAGTGAAAGCGTTCTTTCAAGAATTAATTTATATCCAAACAATGATTATAAACCATCTACATCTACAATTGATGCAACCTTTTATTATAAATTTAAATTAATGGGAAAACTAAAAGGGAATCTTAACCTAACCATTTATAACCTTACAGACCAATTGAATGAAAATTGGGTGAACGAGCAAACCGGTCGAGCTTATACTGCCGTGATACGAGAAACGGATTTGGCGGGTCATCGAAGTGATTTTAATAATTATGAAGATCGAATCAAAAACCCATCAATGTTTTCTTCTCCTCGAAATATAAAACTTGCCTTAGGGATCAACTTCTAATGCCAATTCGAATATTCTATATTACCGGTTTATTGATTGTTTGTAGCCTCTTGTTTGGACAGGGAAAGGAATATGAAGGTCCTGATGATCCAGCTGGTGATATTGCCGCAGAGAAAGAGGGCTATATGGCCGGAAATAGAGTTTTTATTTATTTTCGCAATACAACAGAACTTTCAGATTGGCCGAGGGTGAACGTATCAAAATGGCCGAACAACCCTAATGGTTTAAAAATGACAGACGGAATCGGGTTAATGGTGGGCGCAAAAGTATATATTGAAGACGACACCAATCCAACTAATGTAGACACTATACCTCTTACTGAACTATTGGATATTTATACTAAAGAACACCATACGCTTTATTACCTTCAAACTAGTTACCGCGAAGAAATGGATCTTAATCCTCTAGGTACGGTGGAGTGGGGTTTTTATCCCGCGTTTGGTTATTTTAATGAAACGGATGAGTATCCTGCTTTATCTAATCTTGATAATTCTTGGCCAACTAGCGGATGGCCATCTACCGGCCTTGAAACCAAATGGCCCGGTGAGTGGAATGGCCGGTTCGGACGAGGAGTCACTTATGCGGATCAAGAAACATATTATGTTGTAAACGATGCTCAAGATCAGGAAAATCTAGGACCAGAAGATAATGTAAGATATTACCCAAGACCGGGAAAAACTATTGGAGATATCCGCCCTAATGTTACAATTCAATCTGGATTACCCTGGGGTGGATTGGGTTTACGTGTAGCAGTACGAGGGTTCCAATGGAATAACCCGCAGGCTCGTGATGCAATTTTTTGGGAATACTCAATTGCAAACATATCTGATTATGATTTAAGGGATGTGGCCTTTGGATATTGGTTGGATAACTCCATTGGCGGAGATGGCGATGATGATCTTGGACACTTTGACAAACAAGTGGATATGGCCTATTCGTGGGATGTAAACGGTATTGGATCTGGTGGTTTGCCAACAGGCGTAATGGGTTTTGCCTATTTAGAAAGTCCTGGCCTAGCTTACGACTATATTGATAACGACAATGATGGGTTGGTTGATGAAAAGAGAGACAACGAAGCAACAGCTTTTGTTGGCGCGACTGAAGGCATTGCGGATTTAAATGCTTTTCTAGAATTTTATAAAAAGGACAGTGAAGATTTAAAAGATCACTGGGACGCAGACGAAGATCAGGATTGGGAAGATGGCGAGGATATTAATAGCGACGGTGTTTATCAGCTATCTGAATACGCAGGTGATGATATTGGCATTGATGGTGTCGCTCCCGGTGAATTGAATTATAACGGTCCAGACTTAGATGGATCTGAATGTAACCATCGACCGGATTTTGTGGCAGGAGTAGGGTGTGAACCCAATTTCAACACGACGGATGTTTCCGAATCTGATATGGTAGGATTGACTGCCTTTAGGATGTTTCCTATTCCAAGTCACGCACCATCAAATGAGACAAATTGGTTTAAAAATGACCAAGCCATGTGGGATGTTATTGGCGCAGATTCTACAGATGAAAATGTAGAAATGACATCCAACTTGGTGGAAGTATTCGCATCAGGGCCCTTTCCACTATATCAGGGTCGCGTCGAACGCATTTCCATGTCGGAACTGCATTCCTATGATCCATTAGCGGGGCTAGAGTCAGATGATCATACTGCACCCGCACTCTTTGAACTAAAACGTATTGTACAAGTTATTTATGAGAAAGATTATCGTTTTGCTCAACCACCAAAAATGCCAACCCTGACAGCTACAGCTGGAGATGGGGAAGTGATTTTGACTTGGGATGATGTTGCTGATACAAAAACGCGAGACCCGTTTGTAGGTAATATAAATGACTTTGAAGGATATAAAGTTTATCGTTCAACGGATAAGTATATGTCTGATCCTGAAGTTATAACGGACGGATATGGAACCCCAATGTTCAAAAAACCTATCTACCAATGTGATTTAACAGACCAAAGCCCACACAACCCAAATCCAATTAATGGAATGTCCCACCAATGCCGAGGGTTTTCTGATTTTGGACTAGTGAATGGTATGGGTTATAACTTGGGAACAAATAGCGGTATTACACACATATTTGTTGACAATACAGTTCAAAATGGGAGAACCTATTACTATGCTGTTGTTGCATACGATTTTGGCGCTCCGGAAATTGGACCAGGTATTTCCCCATCAGAGAACAATGCAGTCATCGAATTAGATGAAGCCGAGGCAATAAGATCTATAGGGAAAAATGTAGCTGTTGTTGTACCCCATCAACCAGCTGCAGGCTATATACCACCCACAGTCGAGATAGAAGAAACAAATTTATTAGGAAGCGGAACAATTACTCCCATTATTAGGGCTCAGGGGAGCCTAAATCTAGGCCACAGTTATTTCATGACTTTTGGTGTGGATACAATTGAAACTGTGAGTGGTTATGATCATGGTTTTCAGTATGTAACCAATGAGATTTATATCTATGATGAAACTGATAGCACCATCCTTGTTTATAAAGAAGATACCGCAAAATATATCGGAACAAACTTAATATATAGAGACACCGCTGATTACTGGACCCTAGATCCGACAAGTATTATTTCCACGGATATTTTTGATGGTATGCAAGTTGAAATTGACGCAGGCGTGGAAAACCCTGAATATAATTACCAGACATCAGGCTGGGTGAATGGCAATGGTATTATGAGAATAACGCCTCCCGTCGCCGAAGAAACAATGATGCCTTGGAAATATAATATCGTTTTTACAGATGATGATTCAGCTTATGTTGGAGTTGTTTCAAGCCCTTCCGGTATTAGGGATGAGGGAGGCGCAAGCATTCACAGAACCGAGATTATTAACAATCCAGCATTGAATTTTTACGTTCAAAATACGTCATTTATTGATACAGCTACAGGCCAGTATGAGATTATGGATGTTGTGATCCATGACGTGAATGATAACGATACCTTAGATCTTTTTGAAGATAGAATATTTGTCGGTGCTCCTGCTGGATCTCGATGGAAAACCACTGCCTTTATCATTGATTTTCAATTGGCGACCGAAGCAACATATCCAATTAGTGGCGACGTATACCAAGTTGACTGGAAACGCCCATTTTATGAATCAGATACAATAAAATTTTCGGTGAGCGCAGATAATAATTTAAACGAATCTGCTATTGCAACTGATATGAATAACATCAAAGTAGTTCCGAATCCTTACGTAATGACAAACATGATGGAATCAGCTGTTTCAAATCAATTTTTAAATCAACGTCGGCGTTTAATATTTACACATATTCCGGCTGATTGTATTATTAAAATATTTACAGTTAGCGGAGTTTTAGTCGACGAGATTATTGTTAATAATGAACCTGATAATGGTCTAGTTCACTGGGATATGTTAACCCGAGAAAATTTGGAAATAGCAGCGGGCATGTACATTTACCACATTGAAGCACAGAAAACCGGGGATCAAAAACTAGGAAAATTTGCCATTATCAAATGAAGAAAAGCATTAAAACAGTCATTATAATATTCATCATCAATTTTGCTTTGGTGTTGCAAGGTCAGACTATAAATCGTTATGGGACAACGACAGCCAATTTTTTAGAAATCGGTGTAGGTAGTAGCGCCGGAGCAATGGGTGAAGCATATGTTGCTATGGCAAACGATGTTTCGTCCATTTACTGGAACCCTGCGGGTCTTGCGGGTCTAAAAAGCTCATCCGCACTTTTTGTGATTCAGCCATGGTTTGTGGATATTAATATGCTTTTCACTGGTGGCGCCTTTGCTATGCCCGGAATTGGTGTCATAGGCTTTGGAATTACTAATTTAGATTATGGCGAAATGGATGTAACCACGCTTGAATATCAAGATGGTACCGGAGAGCAATTTAGAGCGACGGATATGGCAGCAACTTTAACATTTTCTAGAAATATTGTATCTTGGTTTTCGTTTGGGTCATCTATGAAATACATAAAATCAAATATTTGGCACAGTAGTGCAAGTGCCTTTGCTGTGGATTTGGGAGTTCTTGTAAATACGAAATTTTTCTCATTTACCGGTAGGGATGAGGACGGCATGAATATTGGGATGAGTATATCCAATTATGGGACACGAATGAAGTATGATGGAATTGACGTTTATCAACCTATAGATATCTCTGAATTCGAAGAAGGAAATTATGGAGATGTAGCTGGGCAGTTCAGGACGTCTGAGTGGGAACTTCCTCTTATTTTCCGGATTGGAGTTACCTTGAAGCCAATTTCAACAAAATTCACGACGTTAACACTTGCTGCAGATGCTTTGCATCCAAATAATAATGCCGAATCGGTAAATATTGGGGCTGAATTAAATAATAAAATTCCAGGTTTCGGTGAAATCAGCCTTAGAGGAGGTATGAAAAGCGGGATGGATGATCTATTTGTAGATGATACCAAATTTGGAGTCACCGCAGGTGCTGGCGTTAAAATTCATCTATTTGGCAATCGAACCATAACCGTTGATTATGCTTACAGAACTATGGGTGTGCTTGGAGGCGTTCAGGCCTACACGGTTGGTTTTACCTTTTAACACTAGGCCATGAATTGGCTACTACGCTTATGCGTCATCTTTATATTTTGTACACTTGGTTGCACCAAACAGCCAGAAATACCTAAAAATCATATTCTAGCTAAGGTCGGTTCTTTCACCATAACCATTCAAGATTTTATCCGACGAGCAGAGTATGCTATCCGCCCTAGTTATTGTAGACAATCAAATTACGTTCATAAGAAAATTATACTCAACTCATTAATTGGAGAAAAACTCACCGCTCTAGAGTTTGAAACCGGGCCAAATTTAAACCCCACAAATAATGACTTAGAGCTGTTCCTACAAGGTCGAAAAGAACAGGCCATGCGACAAGTTCATTACGCAAATGAATTTTATTCAACTGTAGAAATCCAAGAAGGTGCTCTCAAAAAAGCATATGATATAGCTGGGCGTAGAATTTCTGTTCAATATTTAAACCTTCCAGATTTAAAAATAGTTGAGAAAATAAGGAATCTCACAGAAGAAGGCATTCCTTTAGATTCCATACACAATAGTTTGTGGGGTGGGTCAGCACCCGCCAGAGAGATATCGTGGTTTGATCGCGGGCAAAACGACGTTCATAAAGTTTTATTTAATAGAGGAATTAAAAAAGGACAATTATTAGGGCCCTTTACTACAGAAGATAGCACCTATGTAATAATGGCAGTAAAAGGATGGGTGGATCAACCGGTCATCACCGAATCAGATCAGAACCAACGTTGGGGTGACGTAAAAGAACGGCTTACTGAAAAAAAAGCAAAGGAAAAATATTTCGGATGGGTTGAGAATCTTATGAGAGGCAAAGAAATGAAATTAAACCCAGTAATTTTTTATAAATATTCGAATCGCGCCGCTGATTATTTTTTTAAAATGGATTCTGTCAAACAAAATGCCCTTAATCAAGCCATTTGGGATGAACCGGCAATATTGGATCAATCAACCATCATTGTTGATCACAGAGATTTGGAGCTAGATCCGAATTCAATTCTTCTGAAATATAACGGAAAGGATTGGACTGTGAAGGACTTTAATGAAAAGCTAAAAACGCATCCTTTTGTTTTTCGAAAAAGAAAAATGAATCGTAGTGAATTCCCAGAGCAACTTCGTTTTGCTATTGCTGATTTTTTTCGTGATATAGAAATTACAAAAAAATGTTATGAACAGGGATATGATAAATATTGGAGTGTTGACACTCACGTTGATATGTGGCGAGGGGCAACGCTAAGTAGAAAATTCACATCATATTTGCGAATTAATAACAATCATATTACCAATCAAGATCAATGGTTGGATTTCATGAACCCAATAATGGATTCACTACAGAAAAAATATTCGGACCAGATTGAAATTAATATGAATGCTTTTGAGTCAATAGAGCTTACTTCAACAGATATGGTTGTGACTCAACGAGGCGTTCCTTTTGTAAAAGTTGTTCCTTCTTTTCCAATCATTACCACAGATAGCCGTATAGATTACGGCTCAAAAAGTAAATTAGATGATTAAATCTCACATAATATATTACTTATTATTATCTATCTTGCTGATGGGAGCAGAACGAGGTGCTGAGCTTCGCACGCTTGAACCGGTTCTATATGGGAAATTTGAAGCGCGGTATAAACCTGCCCAGGGCGAGGGTTTGGTTTCGTCTTTTTTTGTTTATAATGACGATACACCCAATACACCCTGGGTCGAGATTGATATTGAACTTCTGGGGCGTTTTAAACAGATAGTGGATATGAATACCATGACGCCCAGTTCTCATTTAAGAACACACTTTGTACCTTTTAATACCCATCTGGACTTTTTTGAGTATGGTTTTGAGTGGACACCAGACTATGTGGCTTGGTTCATCAATGGTGAAGAAGTATACAGGCAAACAGCTGTCCACGTAGCAGATTTAAATCACCCTGTAAAAATTATGATGAATATCTGGAACCCTGTGTTTGATGATTGGGTTGGAATTTGGGATGAGCGTGTACTGCCGCGATTTGCACATTATGACTGGGTGCGATACGCTTCCTACACTCCGGGCAACGGAGACACGGGAACCAGCAATGATTTTACGTATCAGTGGCAGGATGACTTTAACGAATTTGACACCACCCGATGGGAAAAAAGTGATAATCACACTTGGAATGGTAACCAATCTATATTTATTAAAGAAAATGCTGTGTTTCAAGATGGTCATTTAATTCTTTGCTTAACAGATGACGAACATATTGGATATCAGGATCAAATAAAACCCTATGTATTATGGGCCAGAGCAGATGGAGATTCAGTAATTGTTCGATTTAGTGAAGAACTAGATTCGCAAACATCTCAATCAATTAGCAGTTATTCTATAGCTGGAGCCTCGGTGAATTCTGCAACTCTGATGCCAGACCAACGTACCGTGAAACTGGATGTATCAGAGCTCATACTGGAAAATACGTATAACCTCACAATCCTTGGAATCAAGGATGATGCCCAGCCTCCCAATACACAAATGGGGCAATGGTTGGCTATCGATGTGCCACAACCCCTATCTTTTCCATTAATGATAAATAATGCAGGCGGTGGTTTCGACGATTATTCTTCCGATCAATTATGGTCATCATCCGTAGAGTACGGACATATGAATGGGAATTATCAACTTACAGATGAAGAAATCAACAATACCACTCAGGAAGACATCTACCGTTCATCCCTTAACCGGGTTGTCTCTTATAAAGTACGAGTCCCAAATGGTATATATTCTACAACCTTTAAGTTATCTGAAAATTATTATAATGATGGGGGAGAACGGTCTTTTGATATTTTTGCTGAGGATTCAATGTGGGTGTCTGCTTTGGATGTCTATACTCTTGCAGGACAGTATAATGCTTTTGACACTACTTTGACTGGCATAAGGGTAGACGACGGTATCTTGGATTTCTATTTTTCTGCAGCGGACTATGGAGAGGGTTACGAATATGCCGGCCCTTTTTTAAACGCAATGATAGTGGACCAAGATTCTATATTTGAACTTGGAACACATTTCAATATTCAACCACATGAAAACCAAATTAAACTTTTTCAAAATTATCCCAACCCCTTTAATTCGGCAACAACCTTTAGATATTTTGTCACCGAACCAGGTGAGAGCGAAATAACCCTACATAATATAAATGGCCGGCAAGTATCACAAGTTTTAAAAAAATACAGCCCAACGGGTCATCATCAAGCAGATTGGTCTCACAACGAATTATCAAGCGGATTATATATTGCCAAGCTTGTTCATAATAAAAACATAAAAACAAAGAAGATCCTTTTTTTAAAATGACCAATTCACACACAAAAAAAATATCAGCATATATTACATCAAAAGGCACAGGTCAAAAAGTTGAAAAGGTGAAAATATCTCACCTTATTACAACAAAAGCCTCAGAAACTCCAAGTATCAAAATATATAAAAACAAGATTCACCAAGAAATTCTAGGGTTTGGTGGTGCGTTTACGGAATCATCTGCAAGTATTTATGATAAACTTAATACCAAAAACAAGAAAGAAATTATTCAAGCCTATTTTGGCCCAAGAGGAAATAACTACACTATGGGTAGAACCCATATAAACAGTTGCGACTTCTCTCTTGGCAATTACGCTTACTGCGATACACCAGGAGATGTAGAGTTAAAGAATTTTTCAATATCAAGAGACAGAAAAATGTTGATCCCTTTTATCAAAGATGCTATTGAGGAATCAGGCGCACCTATACAAATAATGGCATCTCCCTGGAGTCCACCAGCATGGATGAAAACCAATGAACAGATGAATCATGGGGGAAAATTGAAAAAAGAATTCCGTGATGTTTGGGCTATGTATTATTGTGAGTATATCAAAGCCTACGAAGAAGAAGGTGTTCCTGTTTGGGGCATTTCAGTTCAAAACGAACCCAATGCAACACAAATATGGGATTCATGTACCTATTCATCAGAAGATGAAAGAGACTTTATTCGGGATTATTTAGGGCCTGCATTGGAGAGCAGAAATCTCTTAGATAAAAAAGTGATAATATGGGATCATAATCGCGATACTATGTTAGAAAGAGCCAGGATCATTCTAAATGATATAGAAGCCTCAAAATATGTCTGGGGCACGGGATTTCATTGGTATAATGGTGATCATTTTGACGCAGTACAGCGCGTTCATGATGAGTTTCCAGACAAAGAACTGATTTTTACTGAAGGGTGTCAAGAAGGAGGACCACATATAGGCTCTTGGGATCTAGGGGAGAGGTACGCCACATCTATTATAAATGATTTAAATCGTTGGACTGTAGCCTGGATTGATTGGAATCTCATTTTAGATGAAACCGGAGGCCCAAATCACGTTAGTAATTATTGTAGCGCTCCTATCATCGTGGATACACGATCACAGGATATCATCTATCAAAGTTCTTACTACTATATTGGTCATTTCTCTCGTTTTATAAAACGGGGTGACAAAATAATTAAATGCGAAAATGAGACAGATAATCTTTTAGCGCTTTCATCCGTTAATGATTCAGGGGTTACAACCACTATTGTTCTGAATAAAGAGAACACTCAGAAAAGTTTTACATATAAGAATGAAGAAACCGCCCTACACTTATCCATTCCTCCCAGATCCATCGCAACACTGATTAACACATAAAGCAAAAGAGAGCAAATTATGGATAGGTCATTATATAAAATTTCTAATTTGAATCAAATGGATCCATTCCTAATGACCATTACTAGCGGCTCTGATCACTGGATGTATCTTTCCAGTACAGGGTGCCTGACTGCCGGGAGGATAAAAGCAGAGTATGCATTGTTTCCATACGTGACCGATGATCTTCTACATCGCAATGGACATTTTACTGGCCCCGTTACTGTAATACGTATCAACGATGGTGATAAAAATTTATTATGGCGGCCTTTTTCAATTCATGATGAATCTTATGAAAAAGAATGCAATCTTTATAAAAACAGTTTGGGTGATACAGTAATCTTTGAAGAAATAAATAAATCTTTAGGATTAACCTTTCTTTATAAATGGCAATCTAGTACTAAATATGGGTTTGTCAGAAAATCAAAACTGATTAACAATAGCCAAAAAATTCTCAACGTGGAGTTGATTGACGGTCTACAAAATATAATGCCCGCTAATATTGAATTACGCACACAGCAAGGAATGAGCAATCTCGCCAATGCCTATAAGGTATCTGAATATACGCCTGACACCAACTGTGCTTTGTTCTTCTTGAATGCCTTACTTATGGATCGCCCAGAACCGGGTGAATCATTATACACTAATATTATTTGGTCTTATTATGGCGGAGAAAAAATCATATCCTTAAGTGAAAAAGATATTGTACGATTTACAAATGACGGGACATTCAACGGCACACATATTATCAAGGGTAAACCGGGATGCTTTTTAACTAAAATAAAAGAAAATATTAATCCTAATAATGAAATATATTGGTATACAATTGCTGATGTTCAAAAATCGCAATCAGACGTTACTCACCTTATTTGCGGTCTGAATGATTCGACGAACATTGAACTGAAATTGAAAAAAAGCACAGAGGAAAACCACCAACTCCTTGAGGGTGCGGTAGGGTCTGCCGATGGATATCAATGTACCAATGAAACTATTAACGATTTACACCATACGGCAAATTCTATGTTTAACCTTTTGCGGGGTGGTGTATTTTTAAATAATTATGATTTAAACACCAAAGATTTTCTGACTTTCTTGAATAACAGAAATAAGCCAATATTTGAACAATACTATGAAGCAATAAATTCGTTGCCAAATAAAATCGGTTTAAACGATCTTGTTGATTTTGGAGATCAAACTAAAGATCCGTCACTGAGAAGACTTTGTAGAGAATATCTACCACTTACTATGGGGAGAAGGCATGGGGATCCAAGTCGACCCTGGAACCGTTTTGAAATAAGAACACGGGATGAATATGAAAATCAACTTTTCTATTATGAAGGTAACTGGCGGGATATTTTTCAGAATTGGGAAGCCTTAGGGTATAGCTATCCATTAACTTGGGAATCCATGGTTTCCAAATTTTTAAACGCAACGACAACGGATGGCTATAACCCCTATCGTATTACAAGCGATGGTATAGATTGGGAAATCAGCGATCCTGACGATCCGTGGAGTTTTATAGGCTACTGGAACGATCATCAAATTATCTATTTGTCAAAATTACTAGAAAATCTTTATAATCAGGATCCGCCCAAAATAGAGCACCTGCTTCAGGAACCAATTTTCAGTTATGCCAATGTACCATACCGAATAAGAAATTTTGGTGATATAGCAGAAAACCCAAAGGAAACTATAGATTTTGATTTTGAAGAGCATTCAATTATTGAAGAAACAACAGGAAAGCTAGGGCATGATGGCAAACTTGTGTTGAATAAGAACGGTACAGTATATCATGTGAATCTTGGAGAAAAAATTCTTGTTCTAATTTTAGCTAAAATATGCAATCTAATTCCCGGTGGTGGTATTTGGTTGAACACGCAGCGACCAGAATGGAATGATGCAAATAATGCATTGGTAGGTTACGGCACCTCTATGGTAACTGTATACTATATGAAACGGTTTCTGTCTTTCTTTAATTCTGTTTTGGAGAAAACAAATCATAAATACATTTCCGCATCAACAGAAGTTGTAGCTTGGATTCTTTCTGTTAACAATATGATTTCTAAGTGGCAGGATAAGGGTAACAGCCATATTGTCAGCAATCAGGAACGAATGGAATATATCACCCAGTTAGGTACTGCATTTTCTGAATATAGAACCACAGTATATAAAAAAGGATTCAGCGGACAAAAAGAACTATCCATAAAAACTATCAGTAGCTTTATAAGTTTAATCATTAATGAACTGGACAACACTATTCAGTTGGGTGAGGATAGTAATGGATTTTATCATGCCTATAATACTATTAACCTAGATCTAAAAAACAAATCAACAGATATTAAACACCTAAACATCATGCTTGAAGGGCAAGTGGCCGCCCTAAGTTCTGGGGCGTTAAATATTGATGACACTATCAAACTATTGCAATTACTGTTCAAAAGCGAACTATATCGCGAAGATATGCACAGTTTTATCCTTTATCCCGAAAAAGTTATTACTCCATTTTTGCATAAGAACATCATCCCACCGCAGAGTATATCCAAAAGTGAGCTTTTTTCAATAATGCTTCAAAAAAAGGATAGGAGCCTTATAGAAATAGATGCAGAAGGGCAGATCCGCTTTAGGCCGGAATTTAAAAACTCCTTCGACCTTGCCGCCAAGCTAAACCAATTGAAAAATGAAAGTAGTTATAATGACCTAGCCATCCGAGAATACGATCTAGTGATGGAAGTCTTCGAAAAGGTATTTGATCACCGCAATTATACAGGTAGGTCTGGTACCATGTTCTCCTATGAGGGGATAGGTTCTATCTATTGGCATATGATATCCAAACTCCTGCTAGCAGTACAGGAAAATTATTTTCAGGCGATACGAATGAATGAACCTTTAGATAAATTAAAAAAATTAGGTCATCTTTATTATGATATACGCAGCGGTCTTAGCGCAGCAAAAACACCAGAAGAATATGGAGCATTTCCGTATGATCCGTATTCTCATACCCCCGCCCACTCTGGTGCTCAGCAACCGGGGATGACCGGACAGGTAAAAGAAGAAGTGCTAACGCGATTTGGTGAGTTGGGGTGTTTAGTAGATCGGGGTATACTAAAATTTGAACCATCCCTTCTTCAACGAAACGAATTCCTTTTTGACAAAAGAACATTCGAATACTATGATGTTTTACAACAGAAACATCAATTGGTACTCCAAAAGAATCAATTGGCGTACACGTTTTGCCAGATACCCGTTATCTACACCCTATCTAACAAAGATAGTGGCATATCATTGCTTCACAATGATGGCTCAAAGATTGAATTAGAAGGAAATCAATTAAATAAAAAGCAGAGCGATCATATTTTTAATCGGGATAATATAGTTACTCAAATCAGCGTCTCCATATACCCTAAAACACTATTTGATTGAGCATAATAAGAAAAGGAACAACATTTATGAAAACAATACTCTATATAATTATTGTAGTTTTAGGAATCCTGAATGGTCAGGATCTACTTAGACTTGAAAATGGAAAAATCCAAAGCCATGAAGATCAGATTGTAAATCTTAAGGGCTGTAATCTAGGTAATTGGCTCCAATTGGAAATGTGGATGTTTAGCTATGCTGATAAAGGATATGCTGACCAATATGAATTTATTAAGACATTAGAAGATCGCTTTGGGAGACAAGATGCTGAAGATCTAATGGATATCTATCGAACCAATTGGATCCAGGGAAGCGATTTCGATATCATCAAATCATTTGGGATGAATACAGTCCGACTGCCATTTGACTACAAATTATTAATGGGGTCTGATAGTGAGCCATTCTCCCTAAAGAAAGATGCCTGGGAATGGTTAGACCATACAATTAAAATGGCTAAAGAAAGAGATTTATATGTGATTTTGGATATGCATGGTGCGCCCGGAAGGCAAAGTGGAATGGATCACAGCGGCAGAGTGGGATATAATAAACTATGGTCTAATAAGGCGTACCAAAAACAAACAGCATGGCTGTGGAATCAGATCTCTAAGCGTTACAAAGATGAACCTACAGTTGCAGCTTACGATCTGTTAAATGAGCCGTGGGGCAGCAATGAAAAGAACCTTAAAAAAGTGGTTCTTGAATGCTACAAGGCAATAAGAGCAAATAATGATAATCATATTGTAATTTTTCCAGGTCATACAAGTGGAATTGATTTTTATGAAAATATTCGATCTGTTAATCTTGATAATGTTATCTATACAATGCACTTTTATCCCGGATTTTTTGGATGGGGATCTCCAGAACCATATATACATGCCCAATTCATAAAAGAAGGACTTCCGATATGGAAGGAAAAAATGGAATCATTTAACAGTCCACTATTAATTGGCGAGTTCAATGTTGTTCTTAAAAAAGCAGGTGGAGGTGAAATGATGCGCCGCTATTATGACTACTGTGAATCTTTGAATTGGCCAGCTACCATGTGGTCCTACAAGGTATTAAATGAAAAAGGTGGAATCGGAGATGGTTCCTGGGGAATGGTTACAAATGAAAAAACCTTAATAAATATAAATATTTCTAATGCCAATAAAAGTGAGATCCAACATTGGTTTGAATCATTTGGTACAATGGAATATTCAATTGACGAAGATCTCAGGTATTGGTTAACAACCAGCAATCAAACAGCTCCATTGGCGTCTTTACCGGCTAAACCACCTGTATTGGTGAAACCACTTGGCGAAGATCCTTTACCTTCTCCGTGGGCAGTAAAAGATATCGGTCGTTCATTAAAAGGTGGACAAATAATTGAATCAAATGATTGGACCTTTTATGGCGGTGGTAATGATATATGGAATACAGATGATCAGTTTAGATTTGCTTACCAGAAAATTGCAGATGATTTTAGTTTTTCCGTCAAAGTTGACTCTTTGAAAAATACACATCCCTATGCAAAAGCTGGAATAATGGTACGAAAAAACTTAAATAAAAATTCAGCTCATGGAATTATAAATGTTTTTCCTAGTGGGGCTACGGAATATGGATACAGGGAGAAGAATGGTCAAGTTATGAAAGCTAAATCAGGTCCTAAACTAGATTCGTCTAACCAAAATCTCAAAGTTGAAAAAATAAAAGAATATGTCTATT
>JABHUQ010000054.1 GCA_018658715.1 Fidelibacterota bacterium | reverse complement strand
TGTGATTGTAGGTGGGTTCCTATCGGGTGCTTTGGCGGGAAGATTGAAACTGAAAGTAGAGCATAGCCCTAAGATTACATCGAATAAGCGCCTGATGTTAGCGGGTATAGGCGGAATTCTTTTTGGATTCGGAAGTCAATTAGGCCGTGGATGTACCAGCGGATCTGCTCTCACGGGAATGGCTGTTTTATCATTAGCTGGTTTTGTAACGATGATGGCTATTTTTGGGACTGCTTTTGCTTTAGCATATTTTTTTAGAAGAAATTGGATTTAGGAGATTATTATGGGACCACTTATTCCTCAAGAAATTATTGCAGAAGGATGGAATTTTTTCATCGCTTTTGTTGTGGGTGTTGGATTTGGATTTGTACTTGAACAAGCTGGATTTTCATCTAGCCGTAAACTCGCCGGTGTATTCTATGGGTACGATACAGTTGTTTTAAAAGTATTTTTTACTGCTGCTGTGACAGGAATGCTAGGCTTACTTTATTTTTCACTCTTTGATTGGATTGATTTGAACCTTGTTTGGGTAAATCCAACATTCTTATGGTCTGCCATTATTGGGGGCGTCATTATGGGAGCAGGATTTATTATTGGGGGCTTCTGCCCTGGTACAAGCGTTTGTGCACTTGCGATTGGTAAAATTGATGCCATGGTATTCTTTGGTGGCATTTTTATAGGAGTTTTCCTATTTGGCGAAACCTATGCCATCATTAAACCCTTATACATGGCCGAATATTTAGGCAATATCAAACTTTCAGACGTTTTAGGTATCTCGCAAGGGGCATTAGCCTTTTTTGTGATTATCGCCGCATTAGCTATGTTTTATGTAGCAGAAATTGCTGAAAAGAAATTCCCACGAAAGGAGTATTAATCATGTTGACACTCAAAAGATTAACTTTCATTTTATTTGGACTAGGATTGGTTATTGCATTCGTTCCTGAGAATACAACCAAACCATATAAATTATCTGCGGAAAATATGCTGACTGAAATTCAATTTGGGACAGAAATGGTTTCACCAGACGAATTAGCAGATTGGTTAATCAATAAAGATCCTTCCATTCAGCTTATTGATGTACGAACACCGAAGGATTATAATCAATTTCATTTAGAGAATGCTTTAAATATTCCAATCAGCCAATTATTGGCTGAAGAATGGGTGGATTATGTGGACCAAGGAATTAAAATGAATATTTTTTATTCTAATGGAACAACATTATCTCATGAAGCGTGGATGATTACACGCCAACTCGGGTATGAAAATAATTATGTTCTCCAAGGTGGACTAAATTATTGGACCGAAACGATTCTGAATCCTACTGCACCTTCCCTATTCAGCGCTGATGATGAAATAGCTAAGTATGAATTTCGTAAGGGAGCAAGTCAATATTTTGGTGGAGGTGGCGTTAAATCATCTGCTAGTCAGGCTAAATCAAAAGCATCTAAACCAAAGATAAAACGAAAGAAGAAAAAGAAAGCACCTCAAGGAGGTTGTTAGTCCTAGGTTAAGCCAAAAGATGTATAGATTATATAGTTTTTGATTCCCATTTAGGCGTATACCATAAAAGAATTTTCTTGTAAAATCGCCCCTTATGGCAACCCTAGATATTGAAAAGTCGTTAACGCATCCGCGTACCATTCGTGAAAAAAAAACGGTGGGTGCGATGATAAAGATTTATTGTAATTATCATCATGAGACAAAGAACACATTGTGTGAAACATGTCAAATCTTATTTGAGTATGCGAACAAACGTCTCATACTTTGTCCTTTTAGCCATGGAAAAACAACTTGCGTAAATTGTACCGTGCATTGTTATAAAAACGATATGCGACATGAAATAAAAATAATTATGCGCTTTGCGGGTCCAAGAATGCTATTTAAACATCCAATTTATACACTATTCCATTATTGGGATGGGCTTCGAAAAAAACCCCTACATGATTGAATTAATTAAGCTCGCGCATTATGGCGAACCCATTATAGGTCTATTACATGATATTTTATCTTCTTTTTCTACTTTTTCAAATACACGGTGGTTGTATTTTAAATTTTAGATGACTATTTTTCTAATTCATCAACCATAATCACGAGTGTAAATTCTATTAAGAAATGGAAGAGAGATGAAACATTATTTAATACTCATTTTTGGAATCCTGTTTGTTTGGACTCCAATGAAAGGAATTCATATGAATCAAATAGAACAAGCTACATTTGGTGGAGGATGTTTTTGGTGCGTAGAAGCTGTATATCAACGGGTAGTTGGCGTGATAAGTGTAAAACCAGGGTATGCCGCAGGCCATACTCAAAATCCCACTTATAAGGAAGTATGTTCTGGAGATACTGGTCATGCAGAAGTAGCAAGAATTGAATTTGATCCATCTCAAGTGACTTATAACCAATTATTAAATGTTTTGTGGCAAGCACACGACCCAACCACATTAAATCAACAGGGTGCTGATGTAGGGACTCAATATCGTTCTATCATTTTATATCATAATGAGATACAAAAAGACGTAGCAAAAAAGTCAATCAAAGAAACAAATGCTTCAGGCTATTTTGAGAATCCAATCGTAACTACTTTAGAACCATTGACTGCGTTCTACCCTGCTGAAGATTATCATGATAATTATTATGAATTAAATTCGTCACAAGGATATTGTCAATATGTGATTAAACCTAAATTGGATAAATTATCTAAAAAGGGCGTTATCCGTTAATGGATTCGTATTCTTTCATAGCAGACACAAGTGCTTCCACCCCTTCGACAGGCATTGCATTATAGATAGATGCTCTAAAACCACCTACAGATCGATGTCCTTTTAATGTCATTAATCCACGTTTTTGGCAAAAAGATAAAAAGTCTGATTCATCCATCTCCTTCGAAAAAACAAATGGAATATTCATAAGAGATCTATCTTCCTTAGGAATGGGACTTACAAATAATGTATTTCTTTCAATTTCTTGATATAATAATGTGGCTTTTTGTTCGTTGATTTGTTCAATCGTATCTATACCACCCAATTCTTTTAGCCAGTTTAAAGTTCGATTTACAGCATAGACAGCCAATATAGGCGGCGTATTGAAAAGGGATTTTTTATCTATATGGGTTTGATAATTTAAATAGGTTGGGATTTCACGTTCAACTTGTCCTAAAATATCTTTACGAATTATCACCATCGCAACTCCCGCTGGACCCATATTTTTCTGAGCCCCCGCATAAATAAGTCCAAATTTAGATATATCAATTTTTCGACTAAAAATATCTGAAGACATATCTGCAATGAGATGACCATTTTCGTTTTTTACTTCAGGGAACACTTTATATTGCGTGCCGTAGATAGTATTATTACTAGTTATATGTAAATATTTTGAATTGTTTTTTTGATTGTAATCTTTGGGAATAAAACTATATGTAGATTTTCGTGATGAGCATACTACATTCACATTTCCGAATTGTATGGCCTCTTTTATGGCTTTATACGACCAAGCCCCTGTATCAGCATAATCGGCTGTTTCTCCTTCGCCTAACAGATTCATTGGTATCATGGTAAACTGTAAGGATGCACCACCCTGGAGCCATAAAACACTATAATTGTCAGGAACATTCAATAATGTTTTAACATGAGATGTTGTATCGTCAAACAATTCAACAATAGGCTCAGAGCGATGACTCATTTCCATAATACTTAAACCGGAAGATTGATAATCTATGGATGCCTGCGATACATCTTTTAAAACGGATTCCACCAAAGCACTTGGGCCTGCACTAAATTGGTATATTTTTTTGATCATAACAGGATGAACTTATCTTATGAGCATGGTAAAAAAAAGCCCCGTCTCTAATATAATTAATACAAGAGACAGGGCTCTATACAAGGAACTGTTATTATACAGTAATTTCTTTATGGGCGACTCACTCTATACGGAAGCCACCAAACAGTTGTATGAATGTCTTCATCTTCTACAAACACGGATGACATATCTAGGACATCAAAGAATCCTCGGAAAATGCGATGATTATGTCCCCAACCAGGGCCATGCACACGCCATATGGCTGAAAATGTATTATCGTTTTCTGTAGCATCTGGATATCTAGCTGTATCATTCAAGTGACGACGACCTTTCATAAACCGGTTGCGTGCATAATGGAAATGAGTCCATTCCCCGCTCCCCTGTGGAAATTCAGGTCCAAGATTTTCTACTTCTACTTCTAGAATGATTGGTTGTCTGAAAAAAAATGTGGGTAAATCTTCACGGCTTAAAAATAAATCCCCTGCTTCATCTGCATTAAATGAATATAATAATTCACCCATTTCCCAATCATTTTGAAAATCAACACTATAAATAGACATGGATGAAATAGATACTTTATCACCAGATCCACCCATTCCTATAGTAAAAGCATTAACTCTCCAAGCACTGCTATCAGGATTATTTGGTGTTTCATATTGAACAAATCTCACTTTGCGATTAAAGACAGATGTAAATGATTTTATAACAGAATCAACTACTTCATGTGTGGCAGTATCAATGGCTAGAATTCGAAATTCCCCATCCACAGTAAAAGAAATATTACCTATGGCAGTATCTCCTTCTATGACAAATTCAACTTCTCGATTATGGTCGATAATTCGACGTCCAAAACGAATGCGGTATTCTCCACCAGGCCAAAGAGTATCAATAGCTATTTTAGCTAAGCCACCATCGAGTTCCATCCCTTCATCATAATCACTTTCCATAGCATTTTGATCGTCTAAACCATCTAAGCCTAATGCATCATCCCTATCAAGCACTTGAAGTAATTCTGCTTCGATAGAAGCGATATTTTGATCTTCTACACTTTCACATCCAATTGAAAATACGAGAAGTGAAAGAAAGAGTATTTTTAATTTATTCATTTTATTATCCTTTTTTTAAATTATTTACCAACGTTTCTTTTTATTATGGCGACGCATATTCCCCATTCCACTGCGACGGCCCTTCATTTCTTTTTTAATATCTTTCACCATTTTTTGTGTAAAAAAAGCTAATTTGATCTGCTGTTCTGGTGATAAAATATCATCCATTTTTAAAATGAAGTCTGCTTCTATATCCGCTTTCTTCTTTTTGAGATTATTGATGTGATTAACCGCCTTTTTAATGTCACCTTTATCAATATCATCTTTATTATCTAACTTTGCCTTCATGGGCTCACCCACCGCGTTTATTTCTTTTCGAATGGCATCAAGTGCTTCTCGGTGTTCACGAAAACGGGGGAAGAATTTTTCACCTTGTTTTGTGGTTAAATCCAATTCTTCCGTAAGACGAAACATCATCATCATTTCACGTTCTTTTTTACCTCGTTTCGATCCGCCTTTCTCAGGCATATCCATATTTGGTTGAGCCATTAGAAACGGCCCTAATACTACAACCAAACTAAAAATAGAGATTGTTCTTTTCATTATATGTCCTTTATTGTTGTTAAATAATTCATTTCATCTAAAAAGTTGATAGAGTCCCATACAATATTTTCATCTAATAATAAAATAGTTAGATGCTCGTAATAAAAATCATCATTTTCTTGAAGCAATTCATCTAAATCATTTGCCCAGAAATCCATATCGAAATAAGTGGATTCTATTTCAGCATAATAAGTATTATGTCCCATTGTCGAATCCAATTGATAAAAAGTTGCAATACCAAGGAAAAGGATAAAAATACTAGCAGCAAGAGTAGTAACCATTTGACGTTGAGTGGCAATTTGTTTCTTCATTGATGAATGTAATTTATGTGTAAATAATACACCATCAATCGATGGTATATCCAGCTGGTTTAATTGTGTTAATTCTTGTTCAAATGAATTATCCATTGATTAATTCCTTTAACGTATTCATGGCATGATGAAAATTTACCTTGGCTGAACCTTCTGATATACCCAGTATTTCCGAAATATCTTTATAAGGGAGTTCTTGTGCTATTCTCATCATAACCACAGATCGTTGTTTTTTGGGTAATTTCCCAACTGCATTCCATAATTCTTTTCGACGCCAATCCTTTTCAACAGACGTGTCTGGTGCTCCAGATTCTGCCACTTGATCCAGATGGAGCAAATGCTTCCATTTATTGCGTGATAACCACGAGTTTGCTGTATTCGTCTGGACTCTATATAGGTAGGTAGTAAAAGCGGCTTCAAACCGGAAATTCTTAAGGTATTTGTATAATTTAATAAATAAATCTTGCGCCAAATCTTCTGCAGCCATTCTGTCACGAGTAATTTTGACAAAAAATCCGAACACAAGTTGAACATGGCGTTGAACCAGTTCATCAAATGATGCATCATTGCCTTTTTGAAATTCGCGTATAAGTTCATGGTCTGTTTTCATACATTCTGCCAATTTTGACCTTCATCTACTGGAAAGGTTAAAAACTTTTTCTCTTTTTGTGAAAGTTTCTTTTTAATAGATTTTTCCATACTAACATTTAACTTCTCTTGCTTAACTTTTCTTATGTTATATAGCCTAGGTGATTTTAAAGCACATCCCCTCCAAGATAAAGCTATTCGTCATGGAATATCTCCGCTTATGATATTAGCCGGTGCAGGCACAGGAAAAACATCCACTCTTATTCATCGGATTCATTATCAAGTAAATCATGGATTCATGAAACCGGAACATATTGTTGTTTTAACATTTACTGAAAAAGCTGCGCATGAGTTAAAAATGAAACTTCATTCAATGGATGGGATGGATGTAAAGCCGATGACCATTTCCACTTTTCATGCTTTTTGCAATCAATTAGTTCGTGATTTCAGCCAATCTTCTGATGCTGATAAATTATTAATTCAACAAAATGATACAGCTTTCCTACTTTTACAAAATTACGATAGGCTCACTTTTCTAACGTCTGAATATTTTCGGAGCAATCCTGTAGAATCCATAAAAAATAGTTTTATCCCATTCTTTAATCGTATTCGTGACGAACTCTTATCCCCCGATGAGTTGAATCAAAAAATTGAGAATCTTGCTTTAACACCTGAATCTATCCATAATCTATTTCCTGGGTTGAATGATCGAATATCATCTGAAGAATATCAAAAACAATTTCAAGACCTAATTCAGGTATATCAACACTATCAGTCGTGGAAGGATTCAAAAGGATTTGTGGACTATGGAGATATGATTTTGGATTGCTATAACATGTTGCGGCAATCACCAAAAACATTGGAATTAGTTCGGGAAAAATTTCGACATATTATTATTGATGAATATCAAGATAATAATTTTGCATTGAATAAAATTGTCAATTTGATTGTAGAAAAGAACCCAAGTATTACAGTTGTTGGAGATGAAGATCAATGTATATATAGTTTTCGTGGGGCAAATTATTTTAATATTACCGATTTTCGCAGTCGATATGGATCTTTGGATGGGTACGGTGAAGTAGAGTTGGCAGTAAATTATCGTTCTACACAAAATGTGTTGAATTTAGCTAACGCATCGATTTCGATGGATCATAATAGGACAGATAAAACACTCGTCTCTTTTGGAGAAAAAGAAGGTCCGCGACCTATTTGGCATGTGGGAGAAAAAAATCAATCTCTGGAAGAAATTATTCGTTTAATTCATAACTATGTTTTTGAAAAAGGACATGCTTTTGGCGATATAGCCATTATTTGCAGATCAATTGCAAATGTTCGACTTACAGCAAAAGCACTACAGCAAGCATCCATTCCAACGGATGTTTTCGTAGATCGATTCTTCTCCATTCCTGAAATTAAAGATTTAGTTTCCTGGGGCATCCTTTCCTATAGCAACCCACGAAATGGAACTGCCTTCACTCGATTATTAAAGCGTCAACATAGCCATGCTTTAGCTCAGAAAGTAGCTGCCCATATTCCTTTGAAGAATTTTGATCAAATATTTCCAAAAATACCAGAATTAGTAACTCCTAATTTATATGATGATTCTGAAATAGAAACCATTCAAACACTTTGTTCATTCATTCAAACATTTCGTCATAGACACGACCAAAAAATCCAGCCTGTAGAAATGATGTGGGAAATATTGCATAAAACAAAAATCTTACATTCATCAAAACAATCCTATCAATATAGAGAAAGAGTTTTGCTTGCAAATATGGGCCATTTTATTTCATTAGCTGATCAGTTCTCAAACCAAGATAAAACGCATTCTATTCAAGATTTTATGCAATATATTGAAATATTATCTTCAGACGGAAAATATCCTGCTGTTGAACCATCTTTACAAAAATCAAGTGGTGCTGTCCAAGTAATGACCATTCACAAAAGTAAAGGATTGGAATTCCCAATCGTTATGGTCCCCTTTCTTCGTTCCGGAAGCTTTCCTGCAATATTTCGAAAATCCAGCCAAATTACTGCTTTACCTGAACCTTGGTATCAATGGGATAAACCAGATGGATTGACACCAAATATTGAACAATTTAATGAAGAAAGACGCAT
Source organism: Fidelibacterota bacterium (assembly GCA_018658715.1). Lineage (GTDB taxonomy): Bacteria > Fidelibacterota > Marinisomatia > Marinisomatales > UBA1611 > JABHGY01. The sequence continues at coordinate 8,775 of JABHUQ010000054.1, read as the reverse complement.
ATTTTATGTGGCTTTAACCCGCGCACAAACACATCTTCATTTATTCGGCCCCCATTCATGGCGTTCCCAATTATTAAAAGAAATAGATTCAAAATTAGATTCACTTACAAGGAGGCAAGATATGCCTGACGCACAACCCACTTCCGAACAAACAACATCTCTTCCTGAAAAATTATTAGTCGAACTCAATCGAGAATTGGCCGCAGGTCAATGGGATATAGCTCGAAATATTGTGGATGGACTGCAATCAATCAAAGATTCTGGAACTCTCCCCCATGATCATCCTTTTGCACATTTAGAAAAAGTGGATCATGATGAATCATCGGAACCAGATTTGGGTATTTTGAATTTATCTGCGAGTGCTGTAGAAGAATATTCTAAATGTTCTTATAAATATAGATTAGCGAAAATTGATCGTTTCCCTGAAAAGAAAAGTACAGCCCAAATGGAATTTGGAAATATTGTGCATAAAACATTGCAAACTTTCCATGAAAAGAATGAATTAACATTAGAAATATTATTAGAATTATTTGATCTCAATTGGCGATCTGATGCATTTGAATATTTAATCCGCGAAGAAGAATTCAAACTTCAAGGGATTCAAATGATGAAAAACTATTTTGAATTTATTCAATCAGATCCACCATCAGTGGCAAAATGCGAAGCGAGCTTTGAATTCATCATGGAAGATATTCAAGTTCGCCTTAAAGGTAAAATCGACCGTATTGACGAAAAAGATGGGCATTATAATGTGTTGGACTATAAAACAGGCAAACTACCTCAAAATGAGACGTCAAAGAAGAGCCTTCAATTAGCTTTATATATTGAAGCGTTAAACCGTGGAACAGTTAAAGATGTTAATGGAGTTACAGGATCTGCCCAACTGCTCTATTTAAAAGATTTGGATACACCTTTAGACCCTCACGTATTCAATGAAAAAGAATTAGAAAAACATTTAGATAAAGTTCGAAAAGCAGCGGATGGAATTCGGAATAATAAATTTGAGCCAAAACCGAGCCCCTTCAATTGCCAATATTGTGATTACCAGGATTTCCTTTGTCCCGCATGGGAAGAGTAGTATAAGATTTGAAAAATAAACACTACTCCATTAATACGAACTAGCATACCAAATAATTAAATTGTTCTATGATGAAAACCATTCTAATTGTGAAATACTATGTGTCTTATCTTTATCTATATAATAGGCTTAGGAGATCATGATATGAGAGCAACTGTACTTATTTCAAGTGTGTAAATTAATTTTTATTTATAAATCCAATACTGCAGCGTTGATTCCGTCATTTTGTCCCTGGGTATATCCATGATCCACCCGATGATATCAGTGGCTGTAGATTCATAGGTACCGATGGTGCTGATCGATGAAAGTGCAGTGAAGGGTATATTTTCTTTGGTTGCTAATATTTTAATCATTTCCAAATCTTCATCTTTACCGGGCAACAGGCCAACACGAAACCGGATGCCTCGTTCGCGGTTCTCCTCACTGGGAAGTAAAAATGTTTCACCAGACCTGATAAAATTATTCTTGAGTAGTGTATTTGGAAATAGTATATAAACAGAATCGTTTGACGAAAAATTCAGGATATTCAGGTAACAGTCCATGGAAGGAGTAACAGATATGGTCATTTCTTCCCCGTGCTTGTAATACTCCCGGTCCAGGCTGGATTTTAGCTTAAACTTTGGATCAGCTTTCCCCTTCTGTTGGCCTACTTTCACTTTTATTTTCACTTCTATATCAAAACTGCCATCCACCAATTTTTGACTTATTGGCATCTTCTCCAGAATGCTACCAGCGGACACGGAATTAATGATCTGGGAATATTTATCTACGTCCATACGCTCGCTCTCACCCAACACGTAGGATGAACTGGATGAAACCTGCACCCCGCTGAAATGTTCGATCGCTTCCCTGCAGGCAATATCTTCGGCTTTTCGCCTGGCTTGTTCCAACGTTTGGTTTTCCAGGGATGACGTACCCATTACTTCATACCACCCATCTCCAAGATCCTTCAAAATTTCCCCAGATTGGGCTGAAAGATGAAGAGCAGAAAAAAATAATATTGTAATCAATGATCTCATTTTATTTACGTATAATAGCTTAATACCTAATCAATACCTTCTCTTCATCCAGTGTCTGCAAGCCCGGGGTCTGTTCCCGATTATTAAGCCGTCTGGCCATGTAGCTTACATTATCTAAAAGATAATCCAGAAGCTCATTTGCAGAAAGTAATTTATTAGCATCCTGATCCGCTTCTCCCTTAAGACCCTTCAGAAAATAGTAAGTGAACAGGGAATGTTTCTTCTCTGGATACCAGGAACTAACCTGATCACCAGCTGCAGACGTAAAAACAAGTGCATTATCAGCTGAAAGAACACTGTTGTCTACCTCAATAAAAACGGGACTGATATTTTTCAAAAGCATCCCCTGATCGCTGGAACCACTGAAGCAGGCATCAATAACAACCGTTACGCTCTTGGCACCCATATCATATATTTTTTCATAGAAGAGGTTCAGTGAATACCCATTCACTGCAACCAAGGAAGGATCACAATCGATGGGGACAAAATAGCCGTCATTACTTTCCGGGTCAGGGGCTCCGTGACCACTGTAATAAATAAATACATCTGATTGACCTTTCTTTACGTAATTCTGCAGTTTCCCGTCACGCTCTCTTGTCCCAAAGATACTCATAAATTTTCCCTGAGTGGCATCGGTCTCAAAAATTATATTGCCATCCTTGTAGCCAAAAATATTCATCAAGTATTCTTTCATAACGGCGGCGTCACGAATGGCAAAGTCAACAGTGGGTACGTCGCTGTTCTCATAGTTACGATTTCCTATCACTACGGCAATGGCATCTTTATTTTTGATTCCGATTTTTGGAATATTTGTGTCTACGTCAATGGTAAAACCTCCTGCCAGTGCAACATCAACGCTTTGGGCATCAATGCCTACAACCTGTACTTCACTGATCTTTGAGACCCTTTTCCTGAATTCCAGGGGCAGTTTTTGTTCCCTTTTACCAAACTTTCCTTTTGACTCATCTATAGCCGCGTAAATTGGGATGGCGTCTGCCTTTTTGTTGGTATACACTTCAAAGGTAAACTTCTTTAAGGCACCCGGTCTCAATGAGCCCAAGTCAAATTTAGTTTTACTTTCACCACCCCAATACACATTTTCGCCTTTGCTGAGTTTTACGCTCACACCTTTGGCAGTACCCTGACCGATGTTCTGGACGGCAGCGGTAATGATCACAAGCTCACCGGATTCCACCATGCCGTTATTGTTTGAATCATCAATATCTAGGCCATCGACAAGAACCAGTACCGGTTTTACATATTCCCGGGTCTCAAACGTGAGTCTTGCCGGGTCAGGTTCGAATCCATTTTTCTCGGAAAAATTGAAAGTCATGTCGACCGCTCTTGATGCAATGGTAAAGGGAGCTCTTATTGGTATATTGATTTTTCTTTCCTGCCTCGGTTTAAGGGCACCAACTTCATGCGCTTTTGAATAAATAAGCCCATTATCCCCGCGAGCAGAAATACTCAATGCAACACCTTCCGTTTTCCCTTTTCCAGAATTTATTACAGTAACAGTTATGCGCCCGGACTCTTCCGCGTCCAGAAATTTATTTCCTGAAGGTTCGTAGAAAGACACGGATGCTTCCAGGTAAGGCGGATACTTTGGCGCCTTGCGCAGACTTACTTTTTTTGACCTGCCGGTGCCTTCGTATGTCTGGGCTTGGATTGCACAGACAGGGATACAAAACATTAACGTAATTAATAATAATGTGTTCTTTTTCATAATTCATCCATTAATGTGTTTTAAGGAAATATAATGGCATCAATCCTAGCAAAGTCACCGGATCCATTATAATAACTAAATATCCATTCAAAAGTATAAGTACCACCCTGAACAGCAATCTCTGCAAGCTGCCAATTAGTTTGCGAAGATGTAGCATCATATGACCATGTAGTTTGACCATCAATTGTAAAACTAATATCACGATAATAATATGTTTTAAAATAAAATCGGATGATTCCAGTATTTACGTTTATTGTTTTTATCACACTACCGCCAGTCTGACCAGATCCGATGCTAAGAATAGAACTGACCCCACTATAGGCATCTGTGCTACTGATAGCTGCCTGACCTTCAAAAGACCATCCTTCAAGTGATTCTCCTTCTTCAAAATCCATATCAATTTCAAAGATTGCTGTATCACCAATGGTAAATGTAGCATCGGACACGTCAAACCACCCCGAGTTACTTCTATCTTCAATTTTAATTAAACAATTTGAATTATCACTCTGAAGCGTTGGAACAGACCATACATATGAACCATCATTAGTTTCATTGTCATCAATCAGGTACCAGCTGTCTCCGCCATACTCTGAATAATACAGCTTAACACTGCCAACATCACCGCCGCTCTCCCACAGAATATACCTCCCCGTTTCCATCTGGAACGTTTCCCCGCCGTTGGGATGCAGGATGCGGTAATAATTGGAATCACAGGTGATGGTGAAATGATTATCGCTCATATCGTACAGGGCCGTATTGCCTGCGCTCCAGACACCAATGATACAGGTCTCCAGCGTGTCGCTGAAATTGGGCAGTGACCAGCTATAGCTGCCATTATTAGACGTTTCGTCCCAGTAAGATGTTCGTGGTGGATTGGCAGTCCCTTCAGAAGAGTTACTCCCTCCATCATCAACCGCATCATACCAATAGTTGCCTCCGTCCGTTGAATAGCCAACGTAAACTTCATTCCCGCCAATATCACCGGTGGTGGACCAGGTTATTTCTTCGGTCGTCTGCTCGTGCCACACTTCACCGCCATTGGCTGAGATGATGTTAATAATATCGCTCTGGCCGCCACCGGCAGAGATAGTGAAATCCGCATCGGAAATATCTTCAATATATGGACTGTACTTTTGTTTTACTTTTATCCGGCAGGTGGCATTGGTAATGTAAATCTCGGGCAGGGTCCAGGAATAGGTCCCTTCATTTTCAACTGAATTATCTATTTCAGTCCATCCTGCACCACCATCCAGGCTGTAATACAAGGACACATATATATGTTCACTTTCAACATCCCCGCTGGATTCCCAGGTAATGGTTTGGGTGGAAAGTTCTTCCCAGGTCTCGCCCCCGTTTGGGCTGGTAACCCTATAGTAGGTGCTGTCTGCTGTCAGGGTAAAATATTCAGAAATATCATATTCATCTGCATTATCATATGATCTAATTTTAATTAATGCTTCATTTGATGAAGATGTTAAGTTGGACACTGTCCAATTAGATTCACCATCATTACTTTCATACCCGCTTAAAATAGTATTCCAAGTGGTACCACCATCTATGCTATAATATATTTTAACGTAATTATCCACATCACCGCCAGAATTCCAAGTGATAGACTGGATGCTTTGCTCATTCCAAATCTCACCGCCAGCAGGGCTAGTAACCTCAAAGTAAGTACTGTCTGCTGTCAGGGTAAAATATTCAGAAATATCATATTCATCTGCATTATTATATGATCCAATTTTAATTACCGCTTCATTTGATGAAGATGTTAAGTTGGGTACTATCCAATTAGATTCACCATCATTACTTTCATACCCGCTTGAAATAGTATTCCAAGTGGTACCACCATCTATGCTATAATATATTTTAACGTAATTATCCACATCACCGCCATAGTTCCATGTAATGGACTGGCTGCTCTGCTCATTCCAGTTTTCACCGCCAGCGGGACTGGTGATCTCGAAATACGGAACCGGGAGTATTTTAAAATTACCATCCGTTTCATCATAAGCATATCCATTTACCTGTTCTATTCTTAAACCATATTTAGTCGTATCATTTACATAATGTGCAGTCCAATTAAAGGAGCCAATATTTGGAGTATTATCAACGATGATTTTTAATATTTTGTCATGTTCATTCAGTAAAAGTATTTTAATTGTATCAATTCCATATCCATCCATTGTATCCCATTCAATATCTATCTCCTCACCTGCATCTATTTCTCCTCCATTTGGATACGTAAATCTTAAAAGTTGATTTATGCCATATCTCTCAGGATTTAATAACATAGCATCACATGAAAAGAATAATAGTATTGAAAGTAGTATGATTATTTTATGATTCATGAATATTATTAAAATCTTATTTTGATCACCTTACTGATCTGTATATAGCCCTGCCAGATCCATTCATAAAATTCCTCATCACCATTGATTAAACCCATTTCCATAGAAATGGGTATTTTTCTTTTATTATAAGGAATTTGGATGTCTTTCTTAATAGAAAGCCCCCAATACTCATATACATTATTATTAAGTGCATATAGGGTAGGGTATGTTTCTTCACCAATAAATTTTATAGCACCGATAATAATATTATATGAAATTCTATCTCTATATCCGTAACCGATAGATAGTTGTCTACATTCATTGGTCAAAAATAAGTCGGATGAATATTCAATATTGATTTTATTATAGCCCAATATCATATTATAATTGAATATTCCAGGCAGTCCAGTTGATATCCCCAGACCAATAAGTGTAGGCGGAAGATAGACTACCGCTTCTACCTTAATATTAACATCACCTTCCAGTTCATCCACATCGGAAAAAATATCCCACGTAATCTGCTTATTTCCATACCCTTTCTGCTTGCCTAGATCACCTTCGATCGATTTTGGAGAAAACCAAGTCTTGCCACCATCGGACGTTATGGAAACGCTGATCTTATAAACATCATCAGTCATTTTCGGGTTCAGGGTATAAGCAATAATCATCTCGTTTTCTTCATTGATATACCAATCAACATTCTGGACAACGTTCTGGCCATAACTAAATGAAAAATGGATCAGAAAATAGAGTATATATCTTTTGGTTAGTCTACTTCGCATATTATTAATCGTTTCTGGCACTAAATATACTAATACTGTATTAAAACTTTCTCTTCATCCAGCGTCTTAAGTCCCGGGGTCTGCTCCCGGCTGTTGAGCTTGCGGGCCATGAAGCCCACTTCTTCATTCACGTAAGACTGCATCTCTTCAGCCGTAACAGATCGGTCTTCATCCACATCCGCCGAACCTTTCAGCCCTTTCAGGAAAAAATAGGTATAGAGCGAATGTTTCTTTTCCGGATACCAGGAACTAACCTGCTCACCGGATGAAGACGTAAAAACGATCACTTCATCCGCCAGCCGACCGCTCTCGTCCACTTCAATAAATACGGGACTGATATTTTTCAATAGCATCCCCTGATCACTGGAACCGCTGAAGCAGGCGTCGATGACCACGGTGACGCTCTTTGCGCCCAGATTATTGATCTTATCGTAGAAGAGAGCAAGGGAATACCCGTTCACGTCCACCATGGCCGGGTCGCAGTCCACCGGCACAAAATAGCCGTCCTTGCTTTCCGGGTCTGGGGCACCGTGGCCGCTGTAATAGATGAATACGTCCGACTCGCCTTCCTTGACGTAGTCCTGGAGCTTTCCATCCTTTTTCTCCGTCCCAAAGAGGGCAAAGAATTTCCCCTGGGTGGCGTCCGTTTCCACGATCACTTCCCGGTAACCCAGCATTTTGGACAGGTACTGTTCCACCACGGCTGCGTCCCGGTGGGCAAAGGTTACTTCCGGCACGTCCGGGTTGGTATAATTCTTATTGCCGATGACAATGGCCACAGAATACTTGTTTTCCAGTCCTGTTTCAGGGATATCCTGCTCGATGTCTATGGATAGGTCCGCCCCCAGGGTCAACTGGCCATAATCCTGCTCGATTCCCGTGACAACAGTGCGGCCGATCTGCCGGGCCCGCTCGCTCTTTTTGATGGGCAGGCGGAGTTTGCTCACGTTGGCCAGGCTGTTCTCTTCCGTCAGATCCACATAGAGCGGTATTTCGTCTACGGTCTTGTCGTTCACAAAGAATTCCAAAGGTATGTCTATATAATCATTATAGGCCAGCTCGCCCATGTTCACCGTCTTGGGATAGGTCTCAGTGATAAATACATTGTCCCCGGCATAGAGCTTGGCGTAGGCGCTCCTGGCGGTCCCTTTCCCTTTATTCCCTATCCGTACTGTAAGATTGATCATCTCTCCGGACTCGATCTTGCCGTTCATATTGTCGTCTTCGATCCCCACATCCACGATATACATTTCCGGGTTCAGGTAGGCCTTGGTAGAAAACTCCAGCTCCACCGGGTCCGGCGGGAAGCCGTTGATCTCTTCAAAATCAAAGCGGAAGGTGTGGTCGCCGTCGGCAATGCCGATGTAGGCTTCCAGGGGGATATCCACGGAAACGCTCTGGCCCGGCGGTATTTCTTCGATGTAGGTATTATTGTAGTTCAGGTTGTCGGTGCGCTCCGGGGCGATCTTGGCCAGCACGCCTTTCCCGGGGCCGGCACCCGTGTTGGTGATGGTCAGCGTAATGGCTCCCGTTTCCATGGCATCCAGGAACTGGTTGCCGGAAGGTTCACTGAAGCTGACGCTGGCGGAAAGCGCCGGCGGGCGGGAGATGGCCTTCTGGGCCAGCACTTCTTCTTCCACCTGAAACATGGTCCGAAACAGATATGTATATTTATCATCTGAACCAGACGCGAGGTATTTCCCATCCGGGCTGAAAGCAACAGAATAAACAGAACGGTTGGCTTGGAAGGATTTCACTTCCTGGCCCGTTTCCAGGTTATAGATGCGGGCATAATAATCAGTTGAACCTGCCGCGAGGTATTTCCCATCCGGGCTGA
>JABHUQ010000053.1 GCA_018658715.1 Fidelibacterota bacterium | reverse complement strand
TGTCTTTAATGTCCAATCGAAGCTCTTTGAATCCATAGGAATAGAAGCAATAACATGATTAAAGAAATCGTGTATTAAAACTCTGGCCACCTTTTTGTCAACCAGTCTGAATCTTGGTTTTTCATCTGGTACTATATCCAATTCACTCTTTTCTTTCTTGGGTTTATGTTTCAGAAATACGGGACGAATCAGATCATTATTCCAGGATGTAAAGTTGTTAAAATCCAAAGAAATAAGATCAGGGATTGTTTTACCTTCCCTCAAGTCCCAGTCCATTTCGTATTCATCTATTATCTGTAGTTCGTTCAATGAATCCACTACTTCAGGATACTTTGAAGAAAATGAATAAAGAAAGAAGTCAGCATTTGTGACGATACTTTCATCCAGCATTTCATCAAAAATCGATAAAGATGTTTTATTAGATTTGCGGTACTGTTTCAAATATTCACGCAACTCTTCATCAGTGAATAATGCGTTTACTTCTTCGATATCAAGATGAGACGATTCACATTTCCGCAAGATCTGGTCTATGTCCCAGGATTCTTTGATATTACCGAATTCATCAATCGCTTTCGCCTGTATGGATTTATCGTAAGCGGCAATTCCAAGAAGTGTTTTCATCGAAACCATCTCAAATATCTTCTGTTTCTTAAGTTTGAGATGGAGATTGTTCAGCATAATCCTAGACGAGACATAAGACCTTGAATGACCAAAACGATCACTTATTTCACCAAGAGTTTTATTCTCTTTTATGAGTGTACCGAAAACTTTTACTTCTTCAAAGAGACTCATTTCGATTCTGTGAGAGTTTGCTGATAGTTGGGCTACTTTCATTCCGCCGTTTAGGTTCTCAATAATATGAACGGGAACAGATTCTTCTTCCAGTTCGTTTAATATGCTGAATCGCTGGTGCCCATCCACGAGAACATACTTGTCTTCATCCCTCATTACAGTTAGGGGCTGTAATAGCCCAATCGCTGAAATGTTATCTTTCAGGTTTTGATAGGACTGCTGCTTTTGTTTATTTCCAATTCTGACATTGCCGTTTGAAACAATGTCATTCAGTTTGACTTGCATTTTATGTTTCTCCTTTTGTTTGTTGTTTAATCAGCAGAAATAATATTAACAATTCTCGGAATATCTCCGTCAGCCAACATCTTTTCTGCTTTTTGTTCTGCGTCTTCCTTGTCTTTGGCAGTTACTGAAAAAGACTCGAAGTCCACCCAGAATTCTTTTTCAGGTTTTATATATTCGTTCCACCAATTCTTAAGCTGCTTTAGGGAGTTCATTCTCCAGGAAGCAGGGTTGTTTAGCGGGAACCGTTTCTTTAAATCTTGAATTATTTGTGTTTTGTGGGGTGTGTTCATTTTTTTTCTCCTTAATGTATTTATTCTCAATTCCTAAAATATAGTCTGTTGATTTTTGAGCTTTGCTGGATGCTTGAATAATTAATCGTTTATCTTCCTTTAAGCGTTCTAACCAACCTTGTATGTATCCGGCGTTGTTTTTGGTTACGGCTGCATTGTTTATTCCGGTAATATTTGTAAGAAAGGAAGCACCCATTTCAGCGACCAGTTCTTCTCTGCTGTATTCCGTTGATCCAAAGAAATGTCCGTCTGTAATTCCTTCTCTGTTTAGTCTTGTTTTATGGCCTGTTGAGTGGGTCATTTCATGAAACAAAACAGAGTAAAATTCTTCGGAAGATTCAAATTGAGTGATGGGCGGAATACCAATATAATCTTCACCGGGTGAGTAGTAAGCTTTGGATAGATCGGGTTTGATTTCGGGACAAGTGGAATACCCTTTCACCAAATCTTCGCATCGTTCAATTGGGTCATTCTCGGCTTTTTCCCAACTTGGATACTTTACACCTTCGGTCTGTTCGACGTTAAAGACTTTATAATATCGAAGAAGCGGAATCGTCTCAGTCACTTCAACCGTGTCAGAATCTTCCCGATGTTTAATATCATGTGTTTTCCAGAATACAATTAAAGCGCCTTTTTCACCTTTTCTCACATGACCACCCTTATCGATTGCCTGTTTGAATGTGAGCCAGTAAGGATTAGAATACCCTTTCGGACCAAGCAGCCAGACGTTCACTCCCCGATATGGAAAACCGGTAATTAGATTCATGGGGGTTAAACCAGTCCAAGATTGATGCCAGGGAATTTTGCCTTCATCAAGCATTGCGATTATGTTATTGGTGACCATTTCATATACGATATCATTTTTCATTTCAAACTCCTATATTAGTCCTCTCTCTGTAAAACTGGTATATTCAGTACCCGCGATTATCAAATGGTCATGAACAGATACATCGATAGTATTACAGGCATCTTTCAGCTTTTTGGTGATAATAAGATCATCCTGACTTGGCTCTGGATTCCCACTGGGATGGTTGTGGCAGAAAAGAACTGCAGCCGATCCATGATGCAATATTCTTCTTATGACCTCTCTCGGGTAAACTGCACTTGTGGTAAGGGAACCTTCAAACAGAGTTTCGGTTGCTATTACTTCATTTCTGCCGTTCAAAAAGATACAAATGAACTTTTCACGATAAAGATCATCACTGAAACAAGGTCTTAAATGGAGTACAACATCATCCGCAGAGTTAATCCGTTCTCCAGCTTTTAGGTTGAACCGTTTTAAGTATTCAGACTGCAAATCTTTATCTGAAATGATTGATAAATTCATGGGACTTCTCCTTATATTTGGGGATAAAAAATAAATACTATGATGTAAAGACTGGACTCATGGATAGAGTCAGTTGATTATAATGAATCGATGCTATGGGGTAAATTTGGTGCCAGATTTGATTCTGTGGGTGGGCTTTGTATAATGAATGGATCTTTGTAAATTATACTTAGAATTCGCTTGAATTTTTGAATAATGTATTAATTAAAGAAAAAATTATGGAGTAAATAAAATGGCTGAGACTGTTGCTAGTACTGGTAAAGTAGATGAAAATAAATTCGAGCAAGGTATACTCAATGAGGACTTTGACGTAATAAAGGAGCAAATAGAAGCAGGTATAAACGTTAATAAAAAGTTATCAACCGGTTTTTTACCAATTAATGAAATAATAACACCTGCTCTTGGATTGCTTGTAGAGATAACTAGCCCTAATATAATGATAGTAAAATTATTATTGCAGGGCGGAGCTGACTTGAATAAACAATCTGGTTTAGAAGGGAGTACTCCATTAACACAAGCATCTTTTTATGGCTATTTAAATATAGTAAAACTATTAGTTGATTGTGGCGCTGATATTAATAGTTCAGATAAATCAAATGCTTCCGCATTAATGTATTCTACAATGTGTAAAAATGATAATAAATATGAAATCGCAGAATATTTATTAAAGAAAGGAGCTGATGTAAATAGGAAAGAATCAACTATTGGATTAAATGCATTAGGTGGGGCAATGAGATTTAATGATACTAAAATGATCCAATTGTTAAAAAAATATGGTGCCAAATGACAATAAATTTTCGGGAGTATTTTAACATCATCGATAAACAAATGAGAGAATGCTCTACTAATGCTAATATGATAAAACGAAATGGTTTTTATGAAAATGCAATTGAACTTTGGAAAAACTATTCCAAGAAAAATCATCCATATCAATTAATTGCCCTTGGAAAACTGTATATATTAACGGACAAAATTGAGAATGCAAAAAATTCTTTTGAAAAATGTTTATCCATTTTTGTTGATAATGAAAGATTAATAGACGAACCATTATATAGTCATGTTTTAAGCTCATTAGAATTTTTGGGATATTGTATAAGGGAAAATCCTGATACAAATATTTTTATTAATAGGATATCTGGAGTATCTAAAGGTGTCGATACGACCAGCAATAGAATCTTATTTAAATCTGAAGAAGAAGCCATTGATTGGAATGAAAGTCGTAAAAGATTTGTATCTGCAATTGATTACTTGAAAAAGAAAGGAATTCGTAGTACCAGTTTTAGTAGTGCAATACCCTAAAAACTAATCATCTTCACACTGCCAATAATAATCTCACCAAATTTCTTATCTTCATTCCACTTGGTGAGATAGCTCCCTTTCTCCTCAATTTCCCCATCGTCAATAAGACCTTGAAACTCATCAATTATTTTGTGAGTTACAGGTTCGGCTAAAGATCCAGCACGTGAAATACCATCTTTATATTTCATTCTAAACGCACCATAGGGACCGGATTCATATTTCCGTTCCCAATAGCCGCCTTCCTTCTTTTTCTTCCATTTGCCCGTTTTTGAATCAATGCAGGTAATGTATTCAAGAGAGTAACCACAACGCTGGCAGAATAAACTTTCAGATCTTCTTCTTAGGTTTAATTCGTAATAGGCTTCGGTGTACTTACACTTTGGGCAAGTTTCATTGTTGGATATTGAAGTCATTTTTGACTCCTTTTGTTGTTTGTTAGGGGGAATGGGGTGTTTACCGTGATTAGTGTGACATAACTACGGTAGATGTTGATAAAAACAGGCATCATTCACAGCCAATTGAGCTGGAAATAACCCTTTATAGGAGATTGAATTATGAATAGATCAACAAAGCTGAAACTTGAATCAACCGTAGAAAAGCAATTTTACACAGTCACAGAACTAGCAACCATATTAGGATTAACAGAGCCATCTATAAGGGCTCGATTACAGAGAAAAGAAATTCCTTACGAAAAATTAGGTAAGAGAGTTTTGATCCGAAAAGAAGTGCTCGAAAACTTAATTGGAGGAGAAGAAAATGAATGACTTTGATATATTTGAAGCATTGGATAATCAGATTACCGAATACCGTTTAACACCCCAAGAGGCTGCAAATCACTTGGAAGTTTCTGAAGAGCTAATTGATATAGCAATTGAGGCTGGAGAGTTTGATGACATCCTTAAGTATAAGGACACGAATTACATACACATGGATGACATAAAAGACTTTGTTCTTCGTGGCTGTGTTGAAAAAATGAAGAAACAGATGGAGGGCAATTACAATGAGTGAAATGTTTGAGATTAAAGATGGTCTTGATTTTTACAATGAAATCTGTCCTGATAAAGACTATCTCGTGGATGAAATCATAGGTGCAGGTGATTTAGTTGTTCTTGCTGGAGATACTGGATTAGGTAAGTCTCTCATTGCCCATCAGATTGGTGTCTCTCTTGCCGTAGGTGAGCCTGATGTTCTTGGGTTTAAAATACCAAAACAGAGGCGTGTACTGTATCTGAATTTTGAGCTATCCAATGACGAGTTCAATCGGAGACATCGAAAAATTGCATCAAAAATCGGTGCAAACAATCTATTGAAAAATTTCAATGTCAATGTGGTTGGAAATAAAAAGGGTTTGTTTGAAGACAACTGGGATCGAATCATTGAAACCATTAAAAACAGCTACCCGTATGATCTTATTATTGTAGATAATCTTTACGCTTCTACCGATGTAAACGATGAAAAGAACTTTGATTTGAAACGTATTCTTAAAAAGATAACAGATGTTGCAAATGTGAATGGCAGTGCTGTTTTATTGGTCACCCATCACAGAAAGCATCATCCGGAAGAGAATTTATCTCTTTATTTGGTAAGGGGTGGTTCGACTTTGACTAATGCAATGGATATGGTGCTTCAAGTGGGTAGATCATTACAAGATAATGAGTTGCGATACCTCACTATTACCAAAAACAGGTATTACTCTCCCCATATGAATAAAGCACTGGGATTAAGGTTAGACCAGGAGACGCTCCTCTTTGAAAACATAGGTGAAATAAGTGAAAAAAAGCACTTAACCCCTCTGACCGAAGATCAAAATGACATCTTAAGCCGATTACCCGATGAATTCAAAACAGCTGATCTGAAGAAGTCAATGAAAGAACATGGCTATAGTGAACGTGTTATTTATGACTGGCTGAAGAAGTTCCAGACAAATGACCATATTAAAAAGCAGGGTCAAGGTAAGTACAGCAAAAACTAACAGTGACTTTCTCTGCAAAAAGGGTGTGTCTGTATAAGCTGCATATTCTGCATATTGGTAATTATAGCTATTTACTAGCAAAAATTATACTACATTATTTACATATGCAGATACTGCAGTCTATGCAGG
>JABHUQ010000007.1 GCA_018658715.1 Fidelibacterota bacterium | reverse complement strand
TATGTCTAATGCTGTAATGGCACTATCCACGTCAGTTAAAGAAGGGCTAGTCGGTGCGTATTCCTCTGCATATTTGACTAAGCCAGCTTTCAACTGTCTTAACTGCTCCAGCAAAATGGCTGGTTTTTTTGATATTAAAGTTGCCATAATTGACTCCTTGTTTTATCGATGATTGTTCTTATTTTGCCAGAAATAAGAAACGATTCGGGTTTATTTAGAACATTTATTTTTTTCAGGCAGTAATAAATGCACTCTTTTTGTTCGTTAATTCAATACTCATTTCATCTTTAATTTTTGTCATGCTGGACTTGAGTCGGTATCCACTTTATTTCCCCAAACATCTAACCTGTCATTCAGAGTCGCTCGCGACGTGGAATCTCTTTTCATTTCTCCCGAGTCTCCCACATCCTTTCCCCCTGTAATAGTGTTTTAGAATCCCGAATGCTTGAATCCCGAGTTTTTCTCGGGACTTGTTTCGGGGGGAACATAAGGGGGTTGAAATTCAACAATCCCATTTCTAAAATCAGCTGTCATGCGGAACTTGATCCCATATCCATTTATCCCATTGACACATCAAAGCATGGATTCCTAATCTCCATTTTATTCCGTCAGGAATGACAAAACTAGGATTTTCCGTCTTCATTCATACTTAAGAATGTCATTGCGAGCACGAAGTGCGTGGTAATCTCCTTGAAAGGTTCGCGGTTTCAATATGTCATTCCGGAATTTCTGTAGGAAATATCTCTTTTCCATTCTCCCACATTCTTTCCCCCTGTAATAGTGTTTTAGAATCCCGAATGCTTGAATCCCGAGTTTTTCTCGGGACTTGTTTCGGGGGGAACACAAGGGGGTTAAAAAATCAGCATTCCTTGTTCTGAAATCAGCTGTTTTATTGATCTTGTTACAGCATCCATTGGATTCTCAAAAACCATAATCATCATTGCGAAACAGTTGCGACATCCATCGATGGGTCAACTTCCATACCAATTTTTAATTTCATTGCTTAAATATATAAAAAGGAACTGGTTTAATACAAGAAGTATTATGATAAAACACACATTACCGACGAGAAAAATATTATAATGTGCGAATAATAATACAAAAAATGCGAATAATGCTTGAATATCTTATAATACATACGTAATATTGATTAACGAAGGAGCCAATCATGCATTCATTTGAATCACCAAAATTCACAGAAGAAAAAGTAATAGACTCATTAAGAAATAAAAGAAAAGGGAAAGGTCTAACTCAGTCTGGCCTTGCCATGAAGATGAATGTCTCTCGAGATACTGTGGCCAGGTTCGAATCTGGAAGATCAAAAGTAACATTTTTGCAAGTGATAAAAATTGCCCGAATTTTAGACATTTCATTAGGTGAGTTAATTTTGGATGAAGAAAAACAAGATAATTTGGACTCATCACTTAACTTGGATAGTAACATCTCTCAGTCCATGTCCCTCGATCAGTTACAGTGGAGTAATGATAATTTTTATACACAAAGTCAACCCCGTGGGCAGAAAATCAATCCATTTTTATCTATGGGAGCCGTAAAGCAATATGGCGATAAAATGGGGCAGTTTATTTTATCTCATAAATCATTATGGTGGTGGGTAGCAGAAAAAGAGTTAGTTCATTTAAGTATAGCATCAGTAGTCGAAGCGATTTTGAATTTCGGAGGAGATGAAGATATTGCCAAACTTTTCAAGTTAGTTTCAATGGAGAAGGTATCGAAAATATTTAAAGCAGCAAACCAAGGGAGTCGGACGAATTACAAAGCTGAAATTGTTAGTTATTACAATCAATATTTTAAAAAGCATGTTCCCGGATATACTCACTGAATCCCAAAAGGCATTACTGCCTCACTTAGAATTATTCACGTCAGATTATTATTTAGTGGATGGAACGGCGATTGCTTTACATCTTGGGCATAGAAAGTCTATAGATTTCGATTTATTTACACGGGGTAAAATCAAGCAACCACTTATCAATGCTTGGAAAGACAAACTGCCATTCTCACCCATTCAAACCTTATTTGAATC
>JABHUQ010000052.1 GCA_018658715.1 Fidelibacterota bacterium | reverse complement strand
ATTATGATACCACTTTCCATCTTCTCGATATAATACATGGTCTGCATCTATATCCCATTTAGCTTTTAGTATTTTACCTGTTTTTTTCATTACAAACCCTAATCACATTCAAATCTACACATCATCCCACTAATTAAAAACCCCACTAATGTGGGGCTCTCTTTAAGAATATTTTATATATTAGTTTTCAACTTTTTTTAGATACTTTACAATGAATATCCCACCCAAAATTGTAGCAAGGATTGTTGAAACTAACCAAATATAAAACTGTGTCATATTATCTTACCTTTTATAGTTATTCAAATTTACAAATAATTACCCTACAATGTGTGTGAGTCTATAAACAACCACTCCCCCTTTTTTAGTTGAAAATTGAATTACCCATAAATAAAATAATATAGATTACATAAAGTATATTTAGATTAGACTGTTTTATGGATAGATACTTGCAAACCTTAATAATAATTTTCATCTTCTCTTTTTTTATTAGTTGCTTAGATCAAAAACCAAAATCAATCAGAACATTAGATGTCACTCTAAATATACCGGAACGAAATAGTAATTCGTTAAAAGGCTCAGGAATAATACCATTAATTAAGGATTTTGATATAAAAAGCAGAGAAGATTTTATTTATTCGGAAATCATTTCTGGCAACATCCCTGATTTCATAAGGAATCTTAAAGAAGTAATTTATTATCATAATCTTGACAATGAAGTCATAGAAATCAAATTTTATGTTATGATTGATTATTTTTCTATTGGAAGTAACGAAGATTATTTCGTCATACCAATGACCCCGATAATTGCCCAAAAATTAGCAAATAATCTAGAGTTGACATTTCTAACTTCAAAAATGGTAGATATAGTATGGGACCAAGCACCACTTAAACTTCAACCGATTACAATTCCACCTTCAGAACAAATGACTTCCTTTGAGATATTTGGGAGACATAATGAATTATTAAATCAACAAAGGGTACAATATAATCAAGAGTATCCTCTGGGGACACTACTGGCTGGAACCAAGAAAGACATTATCTTATCAAATATATTAAATGATCATAATGATAGAGTCATCATTTATGGTTGGCATCAAACAAATGGAATACCTATACAACCAGTTTATTCAGGACATATAATTTGGTATGTTGATTACAGTCATGGAGTTAGGTTCGCTCATCCTAGATGCCTAATAAATGGGGAACCAAAAAAAATCACAGATATATTGAAAGATAATAATCTATTTTTTCTATTAAGCAATGAATCAACAAGTATTCAAAAAACTAGTTATCAGACAGATCTATCTTTTTACCCTTGATTATTTTGAATGCATCTGATTTTAAGAGATAAAAAAATGACCTGTGCAATTTTTATTCAATTATCAAGGAATATATATTTTCAACTAATTTAATGGTAGACCCTTCTCCATTATTCTGAAAGAGAATGATTCCTATTTTTGTATCAGGATTAAAATACCTATGCGTCCTTACTCTAGGGTCACGTCCACTATGCCCCCAGAAAGAAAAATTTTCATAATTAATTTTTTTCCACCCTAATCCTTGGATATCGTAATCTTTCACTTGCAGAGTAAGCATCTCAGATACAGTGGAAGGTTTTAGTATTTGTGAGTGATATGATGGGTAGATTCGTATATATTTGAGAAATTTTAAATGAAAAAAGAGGAGAGATTTAAAATGAAAAAGTACACATTTGCTATAGTATTTATATCCAACATATTTGCTCAAGTGGACTATGAATCACAGATTCAAACCATCATTGATGCCAATTGTACAACCTCATGTCATACATTTGGTGGCGGGTATCAAAATAATCTTGATTTAACCTCCTATGCTAATTTAATGGCTGGAACTAGCGTTAATGGCCCTGTGGTCATACCTCTGGATCATGCCAATAGTTTGCTATGGCAAAAAGTGAATAGTGGTCAAATGCCACCACAGAACTATCCAGATTTAACCAGTGATGAAGTTGACTTGATTGCCCAGTGGATAGATGAAGGTGCTTTAGAGACGCCAACAGATGTAGATTGCTATGCTGATGATGGTACAGATGGTGTTGAGATTTGGGGGATTTGCTATTCAATAGAAAATACTACATCCATTGGTTGGCCACTATCTATACCAGATTCTGCGACCTATTTTCCTGATGAGTTATTCAGCTTAGTTAACTTAAATACAATATCTATTAATTATTCCAATATAAGTGGACCCATACCAGAAGAAATTGGAAACTTTTCAAATTTGACGAGGCTTAATCTTAGTTCAAATCAGCTTTCTGGAGAAATCCCGTCAGAAATTGGAAATCTGACTGAATTAACTTCACTTGATCTTAGTTCAAATCAGCTTTCTGGAAATATTCCTACTGAAATATTCAGTTTAATAAATTTAAAAGGAGAAATTGAATATGTAGCTGGTGCTGGTGGAGGTGCGTCAATACTTCATCAAGGATTAAACTTATCAAACAATTTTCTAATAGGGACAATACAACCAGAGATTGGAAATTTAACTAACCTCAAAACCCTTGATCTATCATTCAATGAATTAGTAGGGGATTTGCCCACGGAAGTATACAGTTTAGATAGTCTTCAATCTCTTAATCTAAGTAATAATTTAATTACTGGTGAAATTTCTGATGAAATTGGCAACCTTCTGCAACTTGAGGGTGTGACAACCTATGCGCACATGAGTGTGACACAATATGACGCTCTTAATTTATCAAATAATTTGCTTGGTGGATTAATTCCAGAAAGTATTTGCAACCTCCCTTTGGAATGGGATAACAGCAACATGCAAGAGAATCAAGGCTTTAGTATATCAAACAATCAATTTTGTGGGCCCTTCCCTAGTTGCGTTGAACCATTTATTGGTATTCAAGACACTTCAAATTGTGCTCCATTAACATCCCCAATTGAAGGCAGATGGATAATTCCATTATTTGAAAATGATCCGGGCAACACAATGTATGAGTTTCTAGATGGTTTAAGGTACACTTACTATTGCGCAGATGATAATGGGTGTGACTCAACTTATTGGAATTCTCTGGATACGAGTGATGCTATTCCAAATCCAGATCCCTATACTTTTTCAAATGATACTTTATATATGGATTCTTGGCAGCAGCCTGTTACTTTTGAATGCGATGGGAATGTAGTTTCATTTGGTGATACATTATATTGGTCTTGGTGGAGAGTAGGATTTGACATTAGTGAATGTGAAGATCAAGAACTTGGTTTCTCAAATATTACCAATACTCCTGAGAAATTTAAACTAAACCAAAACTATCCTAATCCATTCAATCCAGTTACAACTTTTAGATATAACCTACCTGAAGATTCATTTGTTAATATTACAGTTTATGATATGTTAGGAAATGTTGTCAGCAATCTAATTAATCAAAAAGAGACATCTGGCTACAAGTCAGTTCAATGGAACGCGACCAATGATGTCGGCTCCCCAGTATCAGCGGGTATGTATTTATACAGGATACAGGCAGGTGAATTCACACAGACCAAGAAGATGGTATTGTTGAAATAACCATCACACGAAGGATTTAAACAAAAAGCCCCACATTCGTGGGGTTTTTTGTTTGCGGGATTAATGTTAAGTTTATAAATAATCAAGGGAGAAATTATGAGTAAACCAACTCAAGATGATGCAAATATCATGTTACAATTACTAAGATGGGGAGCAGCAGAGAAAGTTCAGGAAGCAATGAATTGGATATGGAGCGATGCATTTATTGAAGATTATGACGAATTTATAAATAAATACCCACCAGGCAGTGATGAATATGGAAAAGCCACAAAGGTTTGCGGATGGTTTGAATCAATTGGAACACTCTATAAACAAGGACTCTTAAATGGTGAACTGTTATTTGATTGGATAGCAGTAAAAATGCCCTGGTCAAGACTTGAAAAATTCGCCCTTGGTATAAGGAAGAAGTCAGGTGAACCAAGGTTGTATGAAAATTTTGAGGCTATGACAAAAGTATAATAGTAAAAAACCAGATATCAAGACACTAAAAAGGATAATGAGGAGAATATGGTAAGGAGAATATTATGAGAAAATATTTAAAGATTTTACTGCTCATTTTTATTGTGGCATCATCTATGTCAGGTCAGAGCTTTGACGGCGATATTTCTTTTGGCGATATTTCTTTTCAAATTAAAGATTTCCACATAGGAGGTGATTATTTTGATAAAGGTTCAAATACTGATGTAGATAAAGTTAATGGTTCTCTGGATATTGGTTTGATTAGGTATGGATTTTCAGATATAGAAGTATCGGGCGATGCAAGTTCTTACAATGAACGCGCCAAAATCAAATACACTTTCTCCGGTCCTGAATTTGATATGACCAATCTAAAGTTTAATCTCTTTTTTAAAGCACCAAATATTTGGAATCTTATGGGGTTCGGTCAGCCTAGTCAATCAAATGAAAATAGATTAGTAAAAAATGACATAATATTCTCAATCGGGAATATTAACCAGTATTTTGACGCAAGTGGTTCTGTTGATTTAAGCGCTCATAATCAAATTGTAGAATTTAGACTTGATAAGATAGGGTTTTCTGTAAGTAATGTATACGCAGGTTTAATAATTGATAAAAATAGTAAATCAACCTTTAATATTTTAGACTTTAAGTCAGAAGCAAAGAATATTTTCTTTGAATTTAATACTAGTGATAAAGTACCAAGTGTTGAGAATGCAGCATTCCAAATTTTACTAAAAAATCTAGAAATCAACATCCCAAACGAAATTGAAGAAAATCCAAAATTCAAAGAAGCTGCTGATTATTTAAATATTCATAGTGGGAGATTCAGGATAAGGCAGATAGATTTGGATTTAACATATAGTAATGGAAAAAAATCAAAACTTAAAGGCACAATAGATACTCAATTTGGGAAAGCCATTATCGACGGTTCATTTTTCTTTCAACTGGTTAGTGGTAATTCAGATATAAAATTTGACCATTTTAAAATAGATTTAAGCAATTTATCTAGACCCATTAATAATTACATTAAAATGTGGGAAAGTCAAACCGGTAAGACACTCCAGAGAGAAGGTACAATTATTTCACTTAATGTGTTAGAATGGATAAATGAAGACGATTTCAAGAATATAAACATAGACTTACCTCTTCCAGATATTCTTATGTTAGGGGAGTATCGACGAAGTTCCTATGCGTCAGAAGCGCGATCAGTGATTGGAGTTATTTCCAATTTATCTGATATGTTTTACCAAACAAATGGTGAATGGCCATCTTCAACGGAAGACCTTGAACGCCAAGGGTTTTTGGACTTAAATCCTTCTACTAAAGCGAAATGGCAATTTGAACTTCAATTGAGTGATGAAGGCGGTCAAATAATAGCGACTAGTACCGAAGAAATGTTAGGTGGCGGTGGGCACCAAGTTATTTTTAATAGAGAAACTGGGAAATTCACCGGCTACGGTTCTAAAAGCGAAGAGTAATTATTGTATGGATATCAATAAATTACTCAACTATTCTCTTGAAAGTGGTGCATCTGATTTACATTTAAGTGTATCTTACAAAAACCCTCATCGGATGATGAGGGTTTTTGCTATTATGCAATGGGACATAATTATTTACGAATACCTAATCAGAAGGCACACTCACTGCTGATAAAGGTAATCATCATACTGTAGAAATCTTTTCAATGGCAGTAATTGTGAACTTCGTCTCTTCACCTTGGATATCAAGGGTAAATTCATCATTCACTTTTTTCCCAGCTATGGCTTGGCCAAAAGGTGAATGGTATGTTACAATCAAAGGATAAAGATCCAATTCAAATTCGATGGGTCCTAGTAGATAATAATCTTCGGCCTCATCTTGGCCATCTTCACGAATTGCTACCTTAGTGCCAAACTCAACATTGTTAGTTTCAATTTCACTATTCTCAATTATTTTGAATGGAGAATGCGAATGCATCAATTGTTTCTTACGTACTATTAAACTCTGCTCTTCTCTAGCAGCGTGGTATTCTGCATTTTCTTTAAGATCTCCATGACTAGCTGCATCTCTAATTTTTAATGAAGTTTTTCTCTTTAATTTATCAAGAGATTCCAATTCCTCTAACAAAGCACGGTGTGTATCCCGCAAAATCAATGTTGCCATATTTTATATTCCTATAATTAATCGGATTAAATAAATTGTTTGGTTGAGATTGCAATTATCTGCAATTCAAGAGAAAAATTAAGTCAAAGGGAAAGCCCAATCAAGTGCTTGTTAGCCACACAGCTTGTCCATTTTTGGCAGATTCCTGGGGTTTTTTGTTATTGGAGTGATGGTTAGATTTAGATAACTGAAAAGGAGATTATTATGAAAAAATATGCAATCAGTTTGTTTATAATTATATTAGCCACAGCAGATGTAAGTGCCATTGATACGCAAGAAGATGCTGGTAAACTATTTATTGAATTGGGTCAGCTGGATGGAAAAACTTTTAAAAGTGAAGGCATCTTGAAAAAGTCATGGCTACAGATTGATGAAGACAATCCCAATTATGTTATGCAGATTGGAGATAGAAAGTATTCCATAACTCTTGATGATGGTAGAGGAACTTCGCAACTTGCAAAAAACTGTTCTAAAGAAAATATGTTTAAGATTGACTCTAATCTTGGATGTCCTGTTTCTTTCGAAGCTGAATATGACATAGAATTGAATTCTGGGAGTGTGACTGTAAAACTGATAGTTTGGGGAGTAAAATTTAAATGACCATTGGCAGTATTTTAAATTGTAACTACCATGCTTTTCTGGGGTTTTTTGTTCGTGTATAATCTTTCAGGAATATTAGTATTATTCTCTGTTAAAATCTGTCTTTTTCCTTTTAGAAAAATTAAATAATTGGTCCAGTTATAGTTGAGGCATATAATTATTATTGACTTCTGGTAATACACTATATAATTAATTATCAAATAATTAAAATATTCTGACAGTGGGAAATAATGAAATATAAAACGAAAATTTTGAATCAAATTGTAATAGGGGTAATGATTTCTTTATCCATCTCATTTTTAACAGCCCAGTCCCTTCGATTGTCTCTTTTTAACATCAAAGAATTGTCTACTGCCAAAATTACAGATGTAGATGAAGATGGTATTGGTCAAAACCAGCAATTAATAGCCGCTGCTAAAATAATTCAAAATATTAGCCCTGATGTCTTAGTAATAAATGAAATCGATCATGATTACTCACATAGTGATAATTTGCAATTAAATGCTAAGCGCTTTTTATCGTCATACCTTAAATCTGGTGATACTCCAATTGATTATGAGTACATTTTTACGGCCCCCTGCAATACTGGTTTACTCACTGGATTTGATTTAAATAATGACGGTCACAATGCTACCAAAAAAGATCAAGGCACACGGAAACATGGTGACGACTGTTATGGTTGGGGTCAATATCCCGGCCAATATTCTATGGCTGTACTCTCTAAATTTCCTTTTCAGGGAAAAGGAGTTAAAACCTTCCAAAATTTTCTTTGGAAAGACTTACCTGGCAACCACATTCCATCCAAATTTTATTCTAAAGAAGAACTGCAATTATTCCGTCTATCAAGTAAATCTCATTGGGACCTCCCCCTTTCAGTGAATGGGAAACAATTACACCTACTTCTCTCCCACCCCACACCCCCAGTATTTGATGGCTTAGAAGATAGAAATGGGCGTCGAAATCATGATGAAATAAAATTTTGGAAATTATATATTAGTGGTTCTAAAGAGATTTATGATGATACCAACAGTATAAGTGTTTTCGATCAAGAAACTTCATTTGTTATTATGGGTGATCTAAACGCAGCTATTCAGGGGAATAAAGATTATGACGACACTAATGCCATTGATCAGCTTCTAAATCATCCTCGAATAACTGATTCTGGCCCGTTTATGATTTCAAATGGTGCTAAATATGGTATTAAACCCGGAACGCCGAATTTTTACGAACAAGCAACTACAGAATTTAGATCTGGTATGAAAAGGCGTATAGATTATATCTTGCCATCGAATGACATCAACATAAAAGATGGTGGTGTATTCTGGCCAGCTAGTACTACTAATCCACAACAAAATGCCTTAGCAATGAAAGCATCAGATCACCGTATGATATGGCTGGATATTGATTTGGAATAGTTTTATAGTATTGGGAGCACCAAATCTCTGGCATCACAGAATAATGTCATTCTTTGGCTATAGATATTTTTTTATTCTTTGCTTAAATTGTGTCTGATTATTCATTAAATGAAAGGAATTATTACAATGATTATACAAGTCGTTAATTTTAATTTAGAAGGCATTAGCCATGAAGATTATGTGGGTGCAGCTACACAAGTTGCATCGGCATTCAATGAGCTTAATGGATTAAAATCTAAAGTCTGGTTATCGGACGAAGAGAATAATGTGTACGGTGGTATCTATACATGGGAAAATCGGCAATCGATGGAAGATTATCTAAATAGTGAATTTTATGATGAGGTATTAGGGAGTCACCCTAATTTTGTAAATATCACTTATAAAGTATATGATGCACTGGATGGGCCTACCAAAATCACAACTTCTTAGGCTATTTCGCTAAATACTATAAAACCCCACCTAATCGTGGGGTTTTTTGTTTCTTCATACCGAAGTAGATTCGGTTCATATTTAGGGAGAATAAAATGAAGCAATATGACAATTTCCATATTGTAAACTATCCACTCATTCAACATAATCTGACTCCCATAGAAGAAAAAACGGGTCAGATTTTAGAAGGGGAAAATGTAGTTCTAGTACCCATTTTTAGAGTGGGACTTGGAATAATTGATGGATTAATTAAACTTAACCCAAATGCTCGTGTTGGTTATGTTGGAACAAAATAAATAAAAATTAAAGTCCACGTGTGAAAAGATTTTTGCTACTTATCTTTCTCCCTTCCACCTTACTATTAGGTGAAATTATTTACGAATCAGGTAGATTAATGGATTTTATTGGTGGACAATCTCCATCAACTGCTTATGATAATTGGATTAGCCATGTAACAGAAGGAATTGCTGACTCAGGCTATAACGATTATGGACCTGATTGGCTGGATGTACAATCCAATGGATTTGGGAATTATACTCCTATTCAAGAAAATTCATCTACTCTATTCTACATTGAAAATATTCTTTCTGCATTTATTGCTTTAGATACCTCATTAGTAGATGAATTATTATCAGACTCCCTTTCGTCTTTCCAATATGAAATTGTTATTTTTGAAGATACCCTATATTCCAGAACATATTATATGTTACGTGAAATATTAGATTCTTCTTTTGTGGATTTGAATATAGTGGATGATCCTGATGATGATGTAAGCGGTAGTTTTGTTAATGGTTGGGGTTTATATATTATTGATCCTAATTCGCCTAGGCCTCAACTTGCTTATCAAGTCCCTCACCCTTGTGATGATTTTATTGCTCCATACGTTGCAACAGAATTGTATCAACAAACACATGCATATGCATTAATGATTGCTGGTGCTGGAAGAGAAGTTTTATGGACAGGTGATGGATCTTACTCAAATAATAAATCATTGGCTGATCCTGCTAGAAACGAAAATACATTTTTCCATATATTCCACAGAATTTTATCTGATGATATAATTCAAGATAATCAGTTCCATTCTCCAATATTTTTTCATATACACAGTTTTGATAATCAATCACATGCTGAAAGAAATTCAGTTATCTTGGCCGCAGGATCAAATGAAATATATACAAATAAACCAATTCGTGATGTGACAGATTCCCATTTTGATATCATTAATTTTACAGAAGAGTTCACAATTCCTGTAAATGCTTTTGGGAATCATTCTTTTGTACATGCTTCCGATTACTATGAAGCCTATTATTCAGGTGAATTTTTTTACGAAGGTGTGTCGGAAAATTATCCAATTGTAAAAGCAATCGAATTAAGAGGCCCTTCGCATGGGGTTCAAATGATTTATTTACAAAATCAATTCCATCCTGGAAGTGTATATGAACCATGGGTGCATGTGGAATTAGATGAAAAACCTCATTTGTTCGATGATTTAGACATGTCAAATGAATTGTTTTATTCGTTTGATCTAAACCCAACCACTTGGAATAATTATTCCTTAACTTTAGAATATTATCAACCATTCATAGATGGTATGAATACTTATTTTACACATTGGGAAAGTAATCATGATACTACTGCACCATCTTTTATTGAAAATCTTTACCCTTCTTCAATGACTCCGAATCATATTTCACTTCAATGGGATCCAGTAGATGATACAAACTTCAAATCATATGAAATGATGTATGATAGGGATTCACTTACCCAATCTTCTCCTATTTGGAATAATACACATGATGACGATTTAACTGATATGCGTACAACATCAACAACTATTTCTGGGATTAACCATACAGATACATGGGTATTTCAAATTAGAGCTATTGATCACTTTGGGAATACAGGAGATTGGTCAACTACCACGCAAAATATACTGCCCGGGCACCATATAGCAGATACTTTGGTGTCATTTTCTAATAATGATCTATTATTATATTCTTTCTCGGGAGAAGATATTGACCAAACATTCTGGGCTCTTGATACGGTTCGGGCATTGCCCGGGAGCCCGACATCATTACATTTATATGGAAATACATGGAAATGGGTAGAAATAAATCCTTTTCTACCAGATTCATCTACCATAATTCAAGTGTCAACTTTTGTGGATAGTGTTCCAGAAATCCAAGCTATTGGTTTTAAGAATAATGATCATACGCTCTACTATTCTCTATCGGGGAATCTACAACTTGACATTGAACAATGGGTTACAACTTATCAAGGATCTTTACCCATCCGTCAATGGAATTCATACCAACTTCCATTGGGTTTAGATTGGCTTGCCTTTTTTGATTCACTATCTCCAATAACAGGTATTATTTTTATCAATAACCAAGATTTGGGTCGCCCGGGCAGTATTTATTTCAGCGATGTATTGGACATAACACCCAATTTAGGAATTCCACCCACAGTAACAGCAGAATATAACTTAGGAGATTCATTTTCAAGAAACAGACAACGAATTCAATCCGTTCAATTTACGAGTACAATCCAAGACACCGATAGCTATTCTCATGATTATTATTGGGACTTTGGAGATGGTTATTCTTCAACATTAGCACATCCCTCACATGAATATAATATATCTGACGATCATCAATATTCTGTTTTACTCACTGTCCAAGATGAAACGGGACTTATTGGGCAGGCCCCACTATCAGTTCCTATTGAAGAAGGTGAAACATCTTATCCATTAACCATCAACTTTGTTGGTGATATTATGATGGGTCGTGCATTTGAGGCTGAAGATGGTATTATACCAACACAGGGTGTGTATGCACTTTTTGAACCTACCTTACATTTATTAAATGGGTCAGCAGATGTTTCTGTAGCTAATTTAGAAATACCACTTACAAACCAAGGTGAACCGCACCCAACAAAAGGTATTTCATTTCGGTGTGCACCTGAAAATGTTTCTGGCTTAGTCTATGCTGGGATTGATGTTGTATCACTAGCAAATAATCATATTTTAGATTATATGGAGCCAGGATTAATTCAAACAACAAATATTTTAACTGCCGCTAATATTCGCCATTCCGGTGCTGGATTATCAAGTTATGAGGCTTATCTACCAGCCACTATTTCACGTAAAGGACAAACCATTGCTTTTTTGTCATCAAGTGATCGTACTGGTCAATATAACAATGCTCAGCCATATTTAAATGCTGGCACAAATAAAGCAGGTTTTGCATATATGACACCATTTTACTTAAGGCAACAGATAGATGCGGTGGACTCCTTTGCCGATTTAATTGTAGTTGAGATGCATGCCGGCAGTGAATATTCAAGTGGTCCTGGGAATGATTATGATTTATTAACACGAAATGATTTGTATGCTCAAATGTTAACTTATCCTACTAGCCAATGGGGTAATCTTGAATTACCTAATCATGAAAATACAGATGAAGATTATTCACCGCGTTTAGATGTTCCTCATATGTGGGATCGAGAAATCCGCCAATTCGCCATTGATGAGGGTGCGGATCTTGTCGTCGTCCACCATCCACATATTTTACAAGGTATTGAAGTGTATAATGAAAAAGTAATTGCTCATTCATTAGGTAATTTTATTTTTGATTTAGATTATCCGGAAACGTATCCAACCATTATTTTGAATGCGATGGCAGATGGCAATGGTTTTAATGAGTTTACATTAACACCTATTTACATTGACGATTATATTCCTGTCCCCGCTGTTGGTGAATTAGCTTTACATATTTTGGACAATATTGCAAAAAAATCAAGAGACTTAGATTCTTATGTCTTTGTAGATAGAGAAAATGGATTAGGGGAAATAATATTAAATCCCACGGCCAATGAATCTTATTCAATTGATTCACGCATCCCCTTTTCACTTGCTCAACAAAATGATTCTTGGATGTCTGCCCCAATTTCTCTTGCGCGTGCGGGTAATCTTTCAACTATTGAGCATATTACAGAATTAAGTGACCTAGAATTTCGTGTAGGTAAAAATTTAGTTTGGATGGGCAACTTTGAAAATGAAGGAAGTACATTGTGGAATATTAATAGTTCTGATGAATTTATAGATAATTCGCAATCGAGGTTAGGATCACAGTCTTTACACCATATTCGAAATTGGGATGATCCAGAAATCATTATTACAAATTTGGAAGAAGCTCTTCCGTTGAACCCGGAAAAATCATTTTCCATGGCTGGATATATTAAAACAAATAATGGCTCAAATGTAAAACTACAATCAAGGTTTTGGGATAATAGATTTCAGAGTCCAATTCAAACATTATCAATGACCAATTCTATTAATGGGACGTATGATTGGCAGTATTATTGGCAAAATATGGAATTACCCGAAAATGTCAAGTATTTCAATCTAAGGGCTTATAGTGGATTGCCCGAAACAGATATTGGTTATTCATGGTTTGACCAATTAAGCTTTATTGAATGGGATGAATGGCAATCTGCATCTTCGCTACCATTAGATTTCCAAAATCCAAATGACTATTATTTTATTCAAATTCGAACTTCAGGAGAACAGTTGAATGGTGTAATTGATTTAGTCGAAACAGCTTATGGAAATCCAGGCAATCTTATTTCTATTCCAAAGTCTAATATTTATTCAGGTGAACATCCCTTAACAGTTCATTTTTCTGATGAATCAATAGGACCATCCGCCAAATGGGATTGGGATTTTGGTGATGGGCATTTGAGTCAATCTCGTCATCCTAGCCATACCTTTAACGAGGCTGGGATTCATCAGGTTAGTTTAACTTTGTCATCTGGAAATGCAAATGAAACAGTTGGAGTTTTGCCCTATCCTATCATTATTACATCGGAAGAAATTCCAGACTTAGGTGATTTAAATGGAGATGGATTTGTGAGTCAATTAGATATAGAGTTATGCATTTCCATCATTTTAAATCATTATTCACCAAGTCCTGAAATGTATTTATCTGCAGATTTAGATGGAACTGGACTTATAGATATTTATGATTTACTTCGAATCACGGATATTAGCGAAACTTATTCTTCTTCCCAATCCGAATAGTTTGGCGTGGGCGGATCGCCCATTAATATATTAAATAAATCATCTTCCAAAGATTCAACGGGAGACTCTACAATTCGCCCCAATTCAATACCATCTCGATAAATAATAAACGTAGGGACATGATGAATATTCTTTCCCTTTTCATCGCCTTGAGGGTTAACCCTATCACGATTTAAGTATGCAATAGCTTGTATCTCCGATTCATACCCTGCTTCTTCTATAATATCTAAAAATCGAGGCACTTCTCGGCGACTATCTCCACACCATGTTCCCATAAAGATTTCTATTGTGACACCATTAATAAAATCAGATGTGGCCTGAACAAGACCATGATCGGCTTCGTAGGATTTGCTATTTTCTTGATACCATTCTAAAAATGGTGCTTTTAATATATCTGATTTAACTCCTCGGCCAACAAGCATTGGGAGATCTGTTTTTGAGTCAGTCTCTATTTTTGTTTGAGCTTGAATTGTTATTATTAAGATTAGTGTAATGTATAAAATTCGAATCATTGTGCTACTCCACTCTTTTATAAAATTAAGTGTTATTCAATTGCTAAATAAATAATTTTTTAATTCTGTTAAACTACTAAATATATGCGGGTGACCTTTTTTAAGTCTTGAGCGGCTTGTATGTCCAATGGCAACAAGAGCACAATCAGCTCCAATGGCATCAGCAACTTCTAAATCATGAAGTGTATCGCCAATAAATAAAACTTCGTGTGGGCCATAATGCAATTCATCCATCCATGCTTTTCCAATATCAATTTTTCCATCAGCATAATGATTATCAATTCCCAACACCTTTATAAAATAATCTCGAATTTGGTGATGTGTTATTAAATCGTCTAAATAATCTTGGCGACTTGCAGATAAAATAGATTGTGTCATTCCATAATCCCGAAATGCATTTAATGTTGTTAAAGCATCATCATGTAAAACGGCCTCTTCTGCACGTTTGTTATATCTATCAATAAATTCAGACCCCGAAATTGTAAAAGGCTCTTTTTCAAAATCAAACCCCAAACGTTTATAATAGTCTATTACAGGAAAAGTAAATATATCTAAATAATGATCTTCTGATAAATATGGCATTGAACGCTTGAGTAAAACTTGATTCATCGCAGACACAGTTAGCTGCAAATCATTAAGTAGTGTGCCGTTCCAGTCCCAGATTATATGTTTATACTTTGACATTTTATTGATAGATAAGTTCGGAATAATTGATGGATTTTTATATCATTATTCCAATGCTTAACTTCCCCCCTTATGTTATCGTTTAAGGACAGACTTAAATCATCTCTTTCTGATGCCCTCCCTGGAAAAGTGGCCCAAAAGAAACTCATGGTACAACCACGTATTCCAATGAAATGGTTACCCATTCATAGAAAATTGAAACCTGCTGGCACATTAATTCTCCTCTATCCTGAAAATGATTTGATTCAATTTTTCTTAACTCAACGATCTAAAGATGTAGAACATCATAAAGGACAAATATCTCTCCCCGGTGGAGTTCAGGAAAAAGATGAATCTTTAGTCGAAACCGCTCTACGGGAAACAATGGAAGAAATTGGTATTACTGAAAACATTGAAATCTTGGGAAAATTGTCAGCATTACCCGTCCCTGTTTCCGGATTTGAAATACACCCATTTGTAGGCTGGCTTCCTCAAAAACCCAAAACATCCATTCAGGAAAAAGAAGTTGAAAAAGTATTTACAGTATCCATTGATGAATTAACTAGTGAACAATTTAAAAAAAGTAAAAAAGACACGATTCGTGGATTTCCTGTTAATATACCTTACTTTCAACTCAACGGAGAAACAGTTTGGGGGGCTACTTCAATGATTCTATCCGAATTCAAAGAAATAGTTACATCAATGCATACAAAGGAAATTTTCTCATGAGCCTCGGACATTGGTTGAATTCGTTAGACTTTTGGGATCATCTGGCTCTATTTCTCTTATTTGGGATAGGCTTATATCTGAGCTTAGCTACATTACAATTTTTTAAAAAAGTATACGAAAAGAAACAAAAAAACAATCCATTCGCAACGCCCTTTCGAATCACACCATTTTTTTTATTGGGAATGGGGATATTTTATACTTTTATTTTATATAGACTATTAGGTGATTATATTAATATAGCTCTAGACATGATTCGATAAATAATATTTTTTTAAGGTTTTTCCTTTTTCTTCCTCATTTTATCTAAACCAGCCCATACCAATTTTGGTATTTTTCCCAGTTCATTGAATTGTCCTGCACCTTGAAGCCATTCACCTCCATCAATCGTAACAACTTCTCCATTTATATAGCCTGATCCATCACTCATAAGAAAAGATGCTAAATTTGCTAGTTCTATATGTTCGCCAAATCGCTTAAGTGGAATTCGATTTTTCATTTTTTTCTCAATTCCAAATCCTGGTGGAGCCAATCGGTCCCAAGCGCCTTTAGTTGGAAATGGGCCCGGAGCAATCGCATTTGTTCTAATTCCATATTTTGCCCATTCCACCGCTAAGGAACGAGTCATCGATAAAACACCAGCTTTTGCAGCCGCCGAAGGAACCACATAACCTGAGCCTGTCCATGCATAAGTTGTTACAATATTCAGAAATACGCCTCCATTATTTTTTATCATTTCTTTCCCAACGGCAAGTGTACAATTAAATGTCCCTTGAAGGACAATATCCAAAACCGTTTTGAAAGCATTCTCTGACAAATTTTCTGTTGGTGAAATAAAGTTTCCAGCAGCATTATTTAAACAGCCATTTATTTCTCCAAACTTTTTAACTGTTTCCGATACCATGGCTTTCACTTGTTCTGGTTCTCGTACATCTGTAGAAATTGGTAAAACTTTTCCACCTGTTGCGCTAGATATTTCATCTGCAGTTTGATCTAACACATCTTGCCTTCGGCTTGTTATTACCAAGTTGGCGCCTAATTCAGAAAATTGCAGACCCATTGATTTGCCTAATCCAGATCCTCCACCAGTTACTATAATGGTTTTATTTTTTAATAAATCTTTTTGAAACATTCTTATCCTTTTTTTTCAGAACCTTGATAGGTGTTTTATCCACCCCTAAATTCAGTTATCCTAAGCGTATCTTACACCATTATGTTTACACAATTCAACCCGGGAATTTATCATGAGTCAGCCTACGCAAACTAAACCCACTAAACTATTCGTTCTAGATACAAATGTTATTCTTCATGATGCATCTTGTATAAACCAGTTTGAAGAAAATGATGTTGTTATTCCTATATCAGTTCTTGAAGAATTAGATAATTTTAAACGTGGGAACGAACAAGTTCATTATAATGCTCGAGAATTTTTAAGACTTTTAGATGATTTTTCCGAAAATCACGTCAATGGAGAAGAACAAAAAATCAATAATGAGCATTCAGGAACTATTCGTGTTGTGGTTAATCATCAATATCACCCTGATGTGGAAGCATCTTTCCATGAAGATAAAATGGATCATCGTATTCTGAATTGTGCTTATAAATTGTCTAAAAACAATCCAGATCGTAAAGTGGTTCTTGTGACAAAAGATACAAACCTTCGTCTAAAGGCACGCTCGTTGGGATTAAAAGCTGATGATTATTTAACAGACCAAGTTCAGAATGTTGAAATTATTAGTAAAGGAATCCATCTCATTGAAGATGTCCCTGAAACGATGATTGATACATTATATGAAAAAAATGAATATGATTTTGAAAAGTTTGAAAATATGGATAGTCCAATTCCAAATGAGAATTTTATTCTTCGTAATGGCCAAAAATCTGCTTTAGCTATTTATAATTCACAGGATAATAAATTAAAACGAGTTGATAAAGTTCCTGCATACGGAATTACACCAAGAAATGCAGAACAATCATTTGCAATGAAGATTCTTAC
This sequence comes from Fidelibacterota bacterium, assembly GCA_018658715.1. Lineage (GTDB taxonomy): Bacteria > Fidelibacterota > Marinisomatia > Marinisomatales > UBA1611 > JABHGY01. The sequence goes on along the minus strand of JABHUQ010000052.1, from coordinate 3,282 downwards.
GGATGATTCGATTCAACTTGTTTCTCTTGTTGGCAAAGCAGGAACAGGGAAAACACTCCTCGCACTTGCAGCTGCTTTAGAATGTCGGCAAGCGTATCGGCAAATATATTTAGCAAGACCTATTGTGCCTTTGAGCAATAGAGATTTAGGATTTCTTCCCGGTGATATTCAGTCCAAACTCGACCCTTATATGCAACCATTATTCGATAATTTATCCGTAATACGCCACCAATTTAAATATGAAGACGATCGTGCAAAAAAAATCAACAATATGTTAGAGCAGGAAAAATTGCAGATTACACCTTTAGCTTATATTCGAGGAAGATCATTACAAAAAGTGTACTTTATCGTAGATGAGGCTCAAAACTTGACCCCGCATGAAGTAAAAACAATTATCACGCGAGCGGGAGAAGGGACTAAAATTATTTTTACAGGTGATATTCACCAAATTGATCACCCCTACTTGGATGTTAAATCTAATGGCATAAGCCATCTCATCGCCCGAATGAAAGGTCAGGAAGTGTTTGCTCATATTACATTGGAAAAAGGGGAACGATCTGGTCTAGCTGAATTGGCAACAAACCTTTTATAACAAGGAACTCACACATGAAAGGAGACCCCTTTTCCCAAGATGTATATTCTATGTGTAAACGCATTCCTTATGGAAGAGTAACCACGTATGGCCTTATTGCTCAATCTTTAGGGAAGCCACAATCGGCTCGATTAGTTGGGTGGACTTTAAACCAATGTCCAGTTAATATACCTGCTCATCGCGTGGTGAATAGATTAGGTCTATTATCTGGAAAAGACTATTTTGAAGCTCCAGACCTCATGGCTCAAATGCTTCAATCAGAAGGTATATCAATTATAAAAAATAAAATCCAGAATTTTGAAAAGGTATTATGGATACCAAAATAATAGTCATGAGAAACTATTATATTTTTTCTCTATCTACTTAATATGAAGCTATTCGCCAAATATTTCACCAACTTTTTCACCGACTTTTTTTTCAGCAACCTTTTTTGCTGATTCTGTTACTTCTTCCAATTTACCTGATGCAGTAGATTTGAAATTTTCTGTCGATTTTGAAACGGATTCTTTTAGTGACTCTACCGTTTTAGGGACATCCTGTCCGGTCCAAGATAAATAAGCAATATATAAAATGAAAATTGCTGAAACAACCAAGACTAATTTGACTATTTTTTTTACAAGGCCGATAACAATAAATAATGCCAAAATAACCGCTACCGCCATATAGGTTGGATTTGATGTCAAGAGTTTGATTATTGTTTCCATAATGACACAAATTTAATCCCCTTTACAGCATTGCTTCAATAAAGACTATTTTGCCTATTATCATTTTGTTGTAAACTGCCTTATGGTAAATAGAGCTCTGATCTTTTTTATTTTTTTGACATCATTTGGATTTTCTCAATCTAAATATCCAGTGGATTCCCTTCTTCATTCTCCTAATATAGGTTTAACTAGCAAGGTAGGACTCCTTCCCATCGCTGCTTGGCAGCGTTTAAGTTATAATTCAAATGCATTTAATTGTCAATTTTACCCGAGTTGTAGTAATTATGGAGCACAAGTCATTAATACATATGGTTGGTTAAAAGGTGGCGCAATAGCATCCGATCGTATTGTTCGGTGCAACCCCTTTGCATTTTATTACCATTTAAAAACAGCTCAAACATTTCATGTAGATGGTCGACTTTCTGATCCAGTCAAACAGGAACATTCAATCCAACGATCCAAAAAATCGCCTTGGCTTGCTGCTGGACTTTCTGCAATTTTGCCAGGAACTGGCCGCATGTATGCTGGGAGATTTTTTGATGGCCTCATGGGATTGTGGACATTTTATCTTTTTGGAAAATCATCGTATAAATCCATTCAACATAATAGACCCATTGCAGGACCCCTGTTTGGAGTGGTAACTGGTTATATATATTTTGGTGAAATTTATGGTGCCTGGCGGACTGCTTCACAAAGTAAGGAATCATTTTTTCCAAACTCTTTAAATAAAACTATAATAGAACCACTTCGGGGTCACAAACAGTGATTTAGTTAGATGGAATAATTGGAGTAATTTAATCTTGTCTCTAAATGTAAACACAACGACTAGTAAAATTCATAGAATGAATATATTAGTGATCTCTCTAGGGTTTTCTAACCGACCAAAAACATCATTAATATGAAAAGGATTTTAATAACATTACTATGGATCTCTATCCCATATTGTCAAACATCTAAACAGTCTTCTGGTGCTTTAAATTCCAATATTGGTATGAGCGCAGGAGCATACGCAAATACAGGCACGGATAAATCGGAGGTAGATGGGTTTTTTGAGATCCAATTCAAAAATGGACTATTTAGTGATGTTTGGTTTAGCAATTTGGATATGGATTCAGAAACATCTTTGGTATTCAATTCTTCCTTGGGCTGGATGAAAAAAGTGGGACCTAATTTGACTCTGACTGGAGGAATTTCAAATAATATCGAACTGAATGGTGAAAGATTAAACGAATTCTTTATTGGTGGAAATATTTCTCTATTTACTGGTCTTGCATTCTTTGGAATCAATAATACACCCTCAAATTTCATAGGAATCTTTGATCTCAATTTTGGCCCTTTAAAAAATATTCCCGTTGATTTATCAATGATGAGTATGGGAGATAAAGATGGATCAGATCTTTTTTTTATGATTAAAAAAACTATGACAAAAGGTTTTATAGCGGGTTATACATTTTCACGTGAACAGTTTGAATCAGAAGAAACGAGAACTTTTACAAAAAAGGGATACACCAAAAGTTGGACTGAACTAGTTCAAAAATATGGTTTTTTCAATACAGTTTATATTGGGGTTACATTTTAACCATATATTAGAATTGTTTCGCTTCATAATAAATATTTAAGTCGATATACAAAGATCCCACATTCGTGGGGGTTTTTATTTGCGGATTTAGGTCCGTCTCATCACCCGGTGATTTTGAATAAATTTATTATTGATTGGGAATAATGCCTAGTGTAGGTATGTCGTAGACTTTCATTCTGTTAAAAGATGGTTTTACTTAAATAATAAGAATGTGGGACGGTATAACCTCAGTTCAACCTGACACATAAACTTGATATCCTAATTATGCAAATTTATAGTTTTTTTATAATCATCCTAAAAGCATATTCAAGGGATTATGTATTACATCATTGATGTAAATTTTGTTATAATTTCACATAAACCATTTTGCCTCCGTAGCTCAGTTGGTAGAGCACGATATTCGTAAT
>JABHUQ010000051.1 GCA_018658715.1 Fidelibacterota bacterium | reverse complement strand
TGATTTTGTCAATTGGATTTATGATATGCTTTATCCAAACAATTCGCATTTTGACTTGCAAGACATTTTAGAATTATTAGAAAATAATCCTGATGTTATGACTAATAAACATTTAATTGGTCAAGAGGGCTATGAAGAATTTTGGAATTGATAAAATGAAAAAGAGTGCCGGTCAATTACTATACCAAAGAGCTAAAAGGCTCATCCCTGGCGGTACTCAATTATTATCAAAAAGGCCTGAAATGTTTGCACCGAATGTTTGGCCGGCCTACTATTCCAAAGCAAAAGGGTGCAAGGTTTGGGACTTGGACCATAATGAATATATTGATATGTCCATTATGGGGATTGGTGCAAACATCCTTGGCTATGCAGATGATGATGTAGATAATGCGGTTATGGAGGCCATTAAAAATGGAAGTTCATCGTCTTTAAATTGTCAAGAAGAAGTAGAATTAGCTGATTTACTCATAGAGTTACATCCTTGGGCAGAAATGGTGAGATATACCCGAAGTGGTGGAGAAGCGTGTGCAGTTGCCATACGAATTGCTAGGGCTCACACAAAAAGAGATAAAGTTTTATTTAGTGGTTATCATGGCTGGTCAGATTGGTATTTGGCATCTAATCTAGGAGATACCGATGCTTTAGATGGACAACTCATGCCAGGGCTTGACCCAAACGGAGTTCCGCGAGGATTAAAAGATACTGCAATACCTTTTCATTTTAATGATATAGATGAATTAAAATTTAAAGCGGATGGTATTGAAAAAGAAATAGCCGCCATTATAGTTGAGCCTGCCCGAGGTGAAGATGCGCCTAAAGATTATTTGGTGTTATTAAAAACATTTGCTAAAAATATTGGTGCTGTATTGATTTTTGATGAAATAACCAGTGGTTTTAGAATGTGTGCCGGTGGAATTCATTTAAATTATGGCGTCAATCCGGATATTGCAGTTTTTGCAAAATCCATAGCAAATGGATATGCTATGGCGTCAATTATCGGTACTGAAAAAGTGATGAGTTCTGCACAATCTACTTTTATTTCCAGCACAAACTGGACAGAAAGAATTGGACCGGCCGCGGCAATTGCAACCATAAAAAAGTATATTCATGAAAACGTTGCAGAACATATCATCAATATTGGGGATGCTGTAAAAAAGGTTTGGTTGACAAACTCTGAAAAGCATAAGATAAATATTAATGTATCTGGTTTGCCTACACTTGCTGCCTTTTCATTTTTGGCGGAAAATAATCAAACCATGATGACGGTGTTTACAATAGAGATGTTGAAAAGAGGATTTTTAGGTTTCAGACAATTTAAACCATCTTATGCGCATTCAACAGATGATGTGAGTAAGTACCAAAATGCAGTTGATGAAGTATTTTTTAATATAGCAACAAAACCCATTGATGAGTTATTAGTAACGCCAGTTGCACATACGGGGTTACATAGGCTAACAAAAGAGTGAATATCCTTTTCCGTTGTGACGGGTCTATTAAAATAGGCATGGGGCATGTGATTCGCTGTTTGGCGTTGGCAGATCATCTAAAAGAAAATCATGGTTGTAAAATTCACTTTGCAATGCGTAAATCTGAATTGGGAATAAATAGAGTAAAAAAATCATATCCGGTCATTGAAGCGAATGAACAATCATTTGATTATGTAGATTGGTTTTTTGATTGTATCTCCCAAACCCAATCTAAAATATTAATTATGGATATGCGTGACGGGTTGACAAAAGAACAGCTAAAATTGATAAAAAAAAAGACCGGAATTAAAGTGGTAACTATAGACGACCCGGAAGATAAACGGTTGGAAGCGGATTTAGCTTTTTATCCACCAGTACCTCAATTAGAGAAATTAAATTGGGATGGATTTGAAGGTGAGTTATATGTTGGATGGGAATATGTGCTATTGAGAAAAGAATTTTTGAAACAATATCCAAAACCAAAAAACTCAATACCGAATATTCTCGTATCTATGGGAGCTACTGATGGAAAAAATATGACAGAATTTGTTATTAATTCCTTGGATCGAATAATTGAAAAATTTAAAGTAACAATAATAGTTGGTTCCGGATATCCATATCTAAAAAATCTGAAAAAAACTTTAGAAGAAGTTCATTTCGAATTTGAATTATTACAAAACCCTAAAGATATTGCAAAAATAATGTCTCAATCCGATTTTTCTATTATTTCATTTGGGCAGACAGCTTATGAGTTAGCAGCACTGAAAGTACCAACAATTTTCTTATGTCTATCGCATGATCATAACGAATCATCAAAGTTATTTATTAATGAGGGCATTGGAGTTTCAATGGGCGAATATTCAAAATTAAGCAAGCAAAAATTTATAAAATCCGTTCAATTTCATTTAAAAGAACAAAATAAAGTGAAGGAAATGTCCAATCTTGCAGGATTATTAACAATTTCAGATTTAAATAAAATATCATTATTAATTTTAGGATAAAAAATGAATAAAGAATGGAAAGACAATAGTGGAAAAATTCATAGTGGATCTTATCATGGATCCAAAAATGAATATGATGTGATCGATTGTTCATTATGTGGATTTAAGCATGTTGTCCCAATTCCAAGTGAAGAATTTCTAGAAAATTATTATAGAAAAGATTTTGTGAAAAATAGACCAGCCGGTTTCTATAACAAAATTGAAAAAGATATTCCTTGGTGGGAAATAATCTACAATGAAAAATATGATTTACTTGAAAAATACATAACAAAACAAAATAAATCAATTTTAGATATTGGAAGTGGTCTGGGATATTTTCTCAAATATGGTAAGGCTCGAGGATGGAAAACCGTTGGTGTTGAACCTTCGTTAGAATCTTGTGATTATTCGATGAAACATGGTCTCGAAATAATTAATGAATATCTGGATCAAAAAAACTACCAGAAACTTGGGAAATATGACGTTGTACATATGCATGAAGTTATTGAACATCTACCTGATCCGGTGAACATGATAAATCTTGGGATGAGGATGCTTAATCCAGGAGGACTCCTATGCATTGTTAGCCCAAATGATTTTAATCCATTGCAGGAAGCATTTATGAAAAGTGGTAAAACTGACCAATGGTGGATTTCCCCCCCCGAACATATTAATTACTTCAATTTTTCATCTATATCAAAATTATTAAAAGAAAACGGATTTAATATTTTAGAACAAACATCGACTTTTCCATTAGAATTATTTCTACTTATGGGCGATAACTATATTGGTAATAATAAAATAGGTAAAGAAATACATAGTAAAAGAAAACAATTTGAAATGACAATGTACAAAACAGGCAATGATGAAATACGACGAAAATTATATAAAAATATTTCTGATTTAGGCCTTGGAAGAGAATTAATAATTATTGGACAGGCGAAAATCTAATATGATTAGGAAAAGTTTCTTGCGAGATATAAAACTAGAGCAAATATCTATTCAAGAATGGGATTTGCCTGCAATCGGAACACATCAAATTGGTTTTGGAATTTGTCCTGAAAGCGGGCTTGTAATGCAGTCACCATCACCAACGCCAAATCAAGTCAATACCTATTATAAAGAAACAGCAACATATATTAATCCCGGCCGGCAAGGTGATCCTTCAACTACAAAAGTTAAGGGCCTGGATAGATTAATCAATACGACTATCGATATAATTGGATATGTTCCCAAAAGCGTTTTTCAAGTGGGCTGTTCAGATGGCTATACCTTAAAAAGATTTAGAGATGCTGGTGCTACTTCTGTTACGGGTATTGATCCAAGTGTAGCTAGTCACGACATAGCAAAAAACTTGTATAATATTGACACGATAGTAAGTATAATTGAAGATTATGAAGATAAAACAAACAAATATAATTTAATTATTCTCACACATGTCTTAGAGCATTTATTCAATCCTGTTGAGAACTTAATTAAATGTAATGGATTGCAAAATGATGGAGATTGGATTATTGTTGAAGTTCCTTTATTTGAAAGAAATGATTGTTTTCCACCGGGAATGCTTACACTTGAACATTTAAATTATTTCTCTGAAGGCACTATAATTGAAACAATTACAAAATCAGGTTATGAGCCATTATTTTCAGGAAAAATTTTTAACCATAGTGAATATCCTGTAATAACTGTGATTGCAAGAAAAAATAACAATTTTAAAATAATAAATTGTAATGATTATATAAGAGCTAATGAATTATTAACCGCTTATGTTAATAAAGAAAAACAATCTTGGAAAAACACCGAAAAAAAAATCAAAGATAGAGTCATAAGAGGTTCATCAGCCTACATTTATGGAGCCGGTATTCATACATCCCAATTATTAGCGTTTACCGATTTAAAACAATACCTTAATATTCTTGGACTATTAGATTCCAGTCCAACTAAATGGGAAAAGAAAATTGGAAGTTTGACTTGTTATAAGAAAAATGCAGTAGATTTTAAAGAGAGTGATACAATAATTATTTCTTCCTTTGATTCCGAAAACGAGATATATAAAAGTTTAACACCATTGATTCAAAATGGTGTCAAAGTAATTAAACTATATGATTAGTGATAAAAATAGCATGATAATAGTTGGTGGCAGCCAATCGCATGTCCCATTTATTAAAGCTTCAAAAAAAATAGGATATAAAACTGTTGTATTTGACGGGGATAAAAACTGTAAAGGCGCAAAAATTTCTGACAGTTTCTGCAAGATTAGCACACATGATGAAGATAAAATTATTTCCAAATGTTGTGAATTAAATGAAAAAAAAAATATAGCTGGTATTATGACATACAGCTCATCTACTGAACCATTAATGGCTGTATCCAAAATATGTGAAAAATTAAACCTACCTTCTTTTTCAACTGAATCGGTGAGGTTAACAATTGATAAAGTACTTATGAAGGAATGTTTTTCTAATAATGGTATTCCCACACCAGAATGGATTGTAACGGATAATCAAACTGAAGCGATAATTTTCACAAAAGGAACAAGTGATAGATTAATAATTAAACCATCTAATGGCAGCCAAGGTTCGAAGGGTGTTAATTTAATTGATCAAGATTCTGATATTTCAAAGCAATTTGAGATTGCTAAAGAAAATTCTCATGATTCAAAAGTGATTCTAGAAAAATATTATACAGGTCGGGAGTTCAGTGTTGATGGTATTGTAGCAGGCGATAAACCTGTTATTTTATCGGTATCCGAGAAATTTAATTTAGGTCCTGAATTCAATTTTACCATGTGTGGATTTTCCATGGGGGAAATAGCAAATGAAGATGGAGAACTACAGAAGGCATTTGCATCGATTAAAGAAACTGCGATAAAGGCTGTAAAAGCGATGAATATTTCAAATTCATTTTTTAGTGCAGATATTATACTTACAGGTCATGGTCCAATGGTTCTGGAATGTGGGGTATTGCTAGATTGTAAAATTGATCGGATGTTATACTATGCGGAGATTGATGTTTATGAGTTAATAATTAAGATTATAACGGGACAGAAAATCGATTCTGATAAAATTCACAAGGTAGAAAATTTATATTTTTCCTTTTTGTTTGCACCAAATGAAGGACGATTGAATATAAATAGCGAAGAAGCAAATAAATATGATGGAATTATAGAATGGGAAAAACCAAACGGGAGTCATGTAAAACCGCCTGATTCTATTGCTGATACTCTTGGATGGATAATTACAAAGGATAAAATACATTTTGACTATAAACAAAATTTAATATTTAATATAGAATGAGTAATAAACAAAAAACAGTCATGATGATAGGTGGTGGCATCCAGGAGGTAAAAGCAGTAGAGATTGCTCAATCTGTAGGTTATAAGGTCATTGTCACTGATAGAAATAAAGATGCACCTTGTCTTCCCTATGCTGATTATAATGCGAAAATTGATGGACGGGATATTGAGGGATTAATTGCATATACTTTACTAAATAAAGAAAAGTTGAATATTCTAGGTGTTTTTACGCTCACAGAATTAGTCACATCTGTAGCCGCAGTTGCTCAAGCCTGTTCTCTTCCGGGCGTTTCATTAATGAGTGCTGTAGCATGTCAGAATAAGGCTATATGTAAAAATATTTGGACAAGGGACCAAATATCTACACCAATAGGTAGGGTAGTAAGAACAGTTAAAGAAGCAAAGCTGTTATTCAATGAACTTAATAAAAAGGCTTTTGTCAAACCATTGGTGGGTTTTGGCGGGATTGGTGCCTGCAAAATTGTTTCAGAAGAAGATATAGATAAATTATTTCTTGAGAAAAATAATCAAGAATTATTAATGGAAGAATTAGTCGATGGTGCAATGCATGATGTGAATGCAGTATTTGATTCTAATGGGAAATTCATTCCTTTAGGATGCTTTGACCGGTTTTTTGATAAAGATTTTCCTGTGGAAACCGGAGCTGTGTACCCTAGTCAACTAAACAATAAACTTATTAAAGAAGCATATACATTAACTAAAAACGCTGCTCTCTCGTTGGGAATAAAATGGGGACCAGTTAAGTCAGATTTAGTTTTAACTCAAAGTGGCTTTCAAATATTGGAAATGGCACCAAGGCTACATGGACCAAAGGGTAGCCTATTTTTATCTTCAATGGTTGATAAGCAAGACCATCTTACATATATCCTTGATATACTTACGGGTGTTACTGCAACCATGCGAACTAGAGATGTATCTAATAAATTAGCTGTATATGAAGCCATAGAGCATCCTAAGAGAACTTTTTCAAGGATCAATGGGATTAGAAGTATTCAGGGGATTGATATATTATTGTTAAATGAGTTTTCATCAAAAAATAGTTATCGAGATAATTCGGATGTAATTGGCTATGTTTTTGGAAAAGGGACATATTTAGACTTAGTGAAAGATGAGTTGAAAAGAGCAAAAGAAGCTATTAGTTTTGGGTGATTTAGTTAAGAAATCTTTAATCTTAGTATTTAGAAGGTTTTCCTGATGAAAGAGAAGAATGGAAAAGTGTATAATATTGATAAGAAAAAGAAAACGTATGATAAAATGAACTTCACATTGGATCATCCTGTACGTGTAGAATTTGGTAATGGTAAAAGCAATGAGCTAGCCAAGTTTTGCGGGTTATATGGTAAAAAAGTATTTATCGTTACTATGCAAGAGCTTGAAACACTCGGTTTATTAGATAACGCTAAATATGGTTTTGAGAGAGAATCTATTGAGTATACACTTTTTAGCGATGTTAAGCCTGAACCAAAAAAAAATGATTTCAATGATGCGGTGGAATTAATTCGGAAAGGTGGATATGATGTGATTGTTGGCTTCGGAGGTGGTAGTTGTATTGATTTTGCGAAAGCTTTGGCTATCTGTGCAACCCATGAAAATGATGCTTGGAGCTATGTAAATTTATCCAGTAAACCACCCGATACAATTTACCCCCAAAAAGTACTTCCTGTGATTGCTGTTCCAACGACTTCAGGAACAGGGTCTGAGGTTACACCATATGCTGTTATTATTAATCCAGATACTATTCAAGAGGGAACCATTAAAGATCCATCTATTTATCCGAAAATTGCTATAGTAGATCCGGAACTAATGTTAGGTTTACCAAAAAAGTGGACAGCTATTACTGGAATTGATGCTTTTTCGCATTCATTAGAGTCCTATTTCAATAAAACAAACCGAACTTCATTCTCGGATATGATTTGTATTGAGGGAATGAAGTGGATAGTAAAAAGCTTACCAAAGGCTTATCAAGATGGAAGTAATCTTCAAGCAAGAGCTGGAGTTGCTTATGGTGCTACTCTTGGTGGCATTGCTATTTCACTAGCTGGTACTACCGTAGGTCATGCTTTAGTTCATCCGACTGATGCTAGAATAGGTACGCCTCATGGCATATCGGTAAGTATCTATATGTTGTCTGTACTAAGGCATACTTTGCCTGTCGATATAGATCGTTTCTCTAAAATAGTTAGAATTATTAATCCATCAATTGATCATAATCAAAATGGGTTTATTGAAAAGGGTTTGCAAAGTATTGAATCATTCATCTCGCAATTTGATTTTCCTAGAAAATTATCAGATTATGGTGTGAGTGAGGAAATGATAGATGTAATTGTTGATGATACTATCAGCTATATGTTTAGGCCACTTAACCAACATGTTAAGAAATTTACTCGAGGTGAACTTAGACAGATTGTAATTGAATCTTATTGAGATTTAAAACTTAGAATTTTCTTGAAAAATTGGCTTAATTTAATGATCAAACTTTTATACAACAATTCAAACAATTCAAATATATGGAAATAAGAGAAATATTATTAGTCGGACCAAAGACCCTTAAAGAATCCAAGTATGAATTGAATAAAATAAAGAGTCATGATGTTTTAGTGAAAGTTGCAGTTTGTGGGGTGTGTCCTACTGAATTCCCTGTTTACGAAGGATTAACAATTGGAAAGCCTGGTGTCTCATTTAGGTATAATAAATATCCTTGTTTCCTAGGTCATGAAGTTTCTGGTGTGGTAATAGATGTAGGGAAAAAAGTAAAAACAATTTCGATAGGTGATCGAGTTTCGGGAATACCTTATACCAGGAGCGGTTTTTCAACTCATGTAGTTGAACATGAAAAATACTGGCGTAGAATTAATGAAAGTATCAATATTGAATATGCATTAGGTGAACCGGTCCTTTGTGTTGAAAATATTATTAATAGATCTCAACCAACGCCTAATAGCAAGATTGCAATAATTGGTGATGGATTTATTTCTTTCTTAATTATATCAAGTCTTATTTCAATGGGAATTAGAAATATTATTTTGATTGGGCATCATGACTCAAGATTGAAAATAGGTAAAACAATTGGTGCGGATATTACAATAAACTCCAATAAAGAAGATCCATATTGGGTTATTAGAAATCATATTGGTGAAAATTTAGAAGGAGAAAGTGAGCCATGGCTTTTAGGATTAGATATTGTAATAGATACAACCGGCTCTATGAGTGCCCTTCAACTCGGGGCAAGTCTTTTAAAACCAAAACAAAGAGCAAAATTAGTTTTAACAGGTTTTTATTCTGAAGAACCATTTTCCCTAGGTCATTATTTAGTTAATAGAGGCCCTGAAATTGTAGTTGCATTTCCTTCTCAATCATTAGATATCCAAACAGATCTCAATATTGCAATGAATAAAATGAATAGGAATATTTATCCAATGGAAAAATTAGTCAGTCATGCTTTTTCATTTAATAACATAAATGATGCATTTAGAATGGCAAAAGAGAGAGAAAATGGTTACGTAAAAGGTGTCTTTTGTCCAGATTTTGATGTTTTAAAAGAAAATAATTCTATAAAAATAGTTAAATAAAAGAGGGGAAAATGAATCCACTGTACAAAGTTGAAAACTTAAAAAAAATAGATGTTGATAAATTGATATCATTTTCAAAAGAGATTAGAAATGACATGATAGAGATTGTTTCTAAAACAGGAGGACATATTGGAGTTAATATGGGTATTTCAGATATTACATTATGTTTGCACTACGTATTTGATTTTCCTAATGATGATTTGATATTTGATGTTGGGCATAATGTATATACTCATAAAATGTTAACGGATAGATTGAAAGGCCTGAAAACAATGAGGCAGCATAATGGAATGAGCGGCTTTCATAATCCCTCAGAAAGTAAATATGATTTGGTTAATGGAAGCCATGCTGGGACATCCTTATCTACTGGCCTTGGAGTCGCAATTTCAAAAAGATACAGTAATGATGAGACTATTACTATTTCTGTTATCGGCGATGCTTCTATAGTTGAGGGTTCATCTGCCGAAGCATTAAATCATATAGCAACAGAGAAAGTTAGAATGCTGATTGTGATAAATGATAATAATATTGCAATTGATGATTGGAATGGTGGGATAAAAGAGATGTTATCTTCAAATCCAAAAAATTATTTTGAGAGTATGGGCTTTGATTATTATGGTCCACAGAATGGGCATAATATTAAAGGAATGGTTGATTTATTTCAAAATTTAAAATCTATTGATAGACCGACTATTTTACATCTAAAAACAATAAAAGGATATGGCTTGCCATGGCCAGACGACAATGCTTGGAAATATCATTGGTCTTTTCCATACAACAAGGAAGATGGTTCGATTACTTCTGGGAATGATTATTGGAATCAGCCTAAAGGAAAATTTATAAATAGTGTAGCATCTCAGGCAATTCGTGAGATTTTAAAAAAAGATAAAAATGCAATGATAATTTCACCTGCAACAAATGGAATTAGTGGATTAGTCGATATTTTTAATGATTACCCAGATCAGACTGTAGATGTTGCAATGGCTGAGCAGCATGCAGTCGCTTTTGCTTGTGCTTTACCATTAAAATCAAATATAAAACCAATCCTTTGTTTTCAATCTGCTTTTTTACCTCGGGCATATGACCAATTGATTCAAGAATTATGTCTTAACAATTCGCCGGTCTTAATTCTTGATACTAGATCTGGATTAGGAGGATTAGATCATGAGGTACATCATTCATTAATGGATATATCATACTTATCGCCACTCCCAAATTTAAAAATAAAATTTCCTTCAGGGGTTACATCTTTAAAAAATACAATAATAGATTCATATGAAAATTTGGATGGACCAACAATCATTCTTTATGCTTATGGTACTATCCCAGATTTAGTCTCAAATGATGAAGAAATAAAGTTAAATAATAAATTAAATAAATTAAAAGATTGTAACCTTGCTCTGCTTACGATTGGGAACACAGAAAAACTTGGATATGAATTGCAGAGATATCTTTGGGAAGAGAAGCATATAGCATCTTTGGTTGAAAATATTGTTGATATATCACCTTTAAATGAGGAGTCTCTAATGAATGTATGTAATAATTATAAATATTTAATCTCTTTAGAAGAAAATATGTTAAGAGGAGGTTTTGGTTCTGCTATTGCTGAATTCGTATGCGATAATTCATTAAATAATAAATTACATCGAGTTGGATTTCAGAATGAATTTGTTGCAAAAGGATTACGGTCTTTTATTTATCCCAAATATGGTTTAGATATTGATTCAATAGTTAAAGCTATAAACGATAAATGGGACTTAAAAGGACTCTCCTGTAAATGAAAAAAAAGAAAGTTCTTTTAATTATTGGTGCAGGTATTGAGCAGGTTTATGCCTATCAGTTAGCAAAAAAAATGGGTTTAATTGTTATTGGATTAGATATTAATCCTAATGCCCCATCATTACCATTAGCAGACCATTATATATCTGCTAGTACAAGAAATATTAGTGAAAGTGTAAAGTGTGCTGTATCATTTAATGAGAAAATAAAGATTAATGGTGTTATGACATTAGCGAATGATGTCCCTTTAACTGTTGCAAAAGTCTCAAGAGCATTAGGATTACCAAGTCTACAAATTAAATCTGCTGAAATTGTATCTGATAAGCTAAAGATGAAAGAGTGCTTTGAGGCAAACGGCGTACCAACTGCCCCATTTAAAAAAATATATTCATACAAAGATATAGATACACTTATAAAACTTTGGGGGTATCCAATTGTAATAAAACCAAATGATGGTAGAGGCGCAAGAGGTGTTTTGAGAATCACAAAAGAGATAGATAAACAGTGGGCGTTTAATCATTCTATTAACAGCTCTGAAAATAATTGGGTTCTAGCTGAAAAATACATTGAAGGAATGCAATTAAGTACTGAATCCATTATCTATGAAGAGAATTGTTATACAGCCTCAATATCTCATAGGAACTATGATCTTATAAATATTTACAGCCCATTCATTATTGAAAATGGAGGAGTTCTACCCGCAGATTTAAAAGAAGAAGAATTTAATCTTATTGAACAAACTATAAAAAAAGCAGCTAATGCTTTAGGATTAGTAAATGGTACAATAAAAGGTGATTTTATTTTAACAAAAGATGGTCCAATAGTAATTGAGTGTGCATTGAGGTTGAGTGGAGGTTATTTATGTACAGATCAAATTCCCCTTGCAAGGGGTGTAGATCTTGTTAAACAAACAATAAAGTTATCTTTAGGTCAAAAATTAAATCTAAAGGATCTTATTCCACAGGATATTCACAAAATGGGTATCCGATATTTTTTCCCAAAACCTGGGAAAATAACTAGCATTAGAGGATTTAATGAACTAGATCAGTACGATTGGATAACAAAAAAAAAACTTTCTGTGAAAGTTGGAGATCTAGTCTATTCCCCTCAAAATCATACTCAAAGAGTAGGTTTTGTGCACACAATAGGTAAAACTTTTTTTGAGGCTGAGCAGAGAGCGATATTTGCAACCAAAAGAGTGATTATAGATACTATCTAAAACTAAATAAAATAAAGAAATAATAAATTAATTATGGACATAAAAAAAATAGCTAGAATGGTTTCAATTAATAGCCTTAAAATGATTTTTCATGCTGAATCGGGCCACCCTGGTGGTGTATTATCATCAATAGATATAATTTTATTCTTATTTATGAAAGAAATGAAATATGACTCCAAAGATTTTTTAATAAAAGAAAGAGATCGGTTTATTCTTTCAAAAGGTCATTGTGCACCAGCTCTATATGCGGTGGCAGCTGAAGTTGGGATTATTGAAAAATCACGTTTGAATGGTTTAAGGAAATTAGACCATGAATTACAAGGGCATACCCATCGTGGAGCAACCCCTTGGGTGGAAGCAAGCACTGGCTCGCTAGGGCAAGGTTTCTCTTTTGCCATTGGTGAGGCGAAAGGGTTAAAAATGCAGAATATTGATAACCGTGTCTATGTGATGCTTGGTGATGGAGAACTGCAAGAAGGTGAAGTATGGGAAGGTGCCATGTTTGCCGGGCACCATCATTTGGAGAATCTTTGTGCCGTCATTGATTATAATAAAATGCAGAGCGATGATCTAAATGAAAATATTATGGGATTAGAACCATTGTCGGATAAGTGGAAAGCATTTAACTGGCATGTAATAGAAATTGATGGACATAATTTTGATGAAATCGGAAAAGCATTTGACAAAGCAACAACCATAAGGAATAAACCAACTGTTATTATTGCCCATACGATTAAAGGGAAAGGCGTTTCCTATATGGAAGGCTCCCCTGCATGGCATGGGAGCTTAAAATTAAGCACAGAAGATTTAACCCTGGCATTATTAGAGCTAGGAGCAACAGAAGAAGAAATAAATGGATATATCAATGAGTAAAGCACCAGTATTATTAGGCAGTAGTGGCGATTCACTACGAGAAGCCTGCGGAAAAGAATTAACTAAAATAGCCCCAGATTATCCCAATGTTGTGGTATTGGATGCAGATATTGCGGGAGGTACCGGGATGCATCATTTTAGAAAAACATTTCCCGATCGATTTATCCAATGTGGGATTGCAGAACAAAATATGATGGCTATGGCTGGAGGTTTGGCTGCCACTGGGTTAATTCCAGTTGTTACTACATTTGCAGTTTTTATGTTGAGATCAATTGAACAGGCTAGATTATCCATCGGCTATGCAGATATGAATGTAAAAATTGTTGCGAGCCATCCCGGCTTAGATGTTGGCCCTGATGGTGCATCAGCTCAATGTTTGGAGGATTTAGCCTGTTATCGTTCTATACCAAACATGGTAGTGTTATCACCTTGCGATCCTCTTGAAATTGAGCAAGCGACTAAAGCTATCTTGGATTATGAAGGTCCGGTTTATATGAGGACAGGTAGAAGTGATGCCCAAAGAATATTAGGTGAGGATTACCAATTTGAAATTGGTAAAGCAAAAATTCTAAAAAATGGAAGTGATATTACTATTATGGGATGTGGCGTAACAACAGGCCGTGCATTAGAAGCTGCAAAAATATTAGAAATGGATGGGATTTCTGTAAGAATTGTTAATATGTCCACAATTAAACCAATTGATTCAGCTATGGTGATTAAATGTGCCAATGAAACGAAAGGAATTATAACGGTTGAAGATCATAATATTTTAGGTGGGCTTGGTAGTGCGGTTGCAGAAGTTCTGGTACAGCACAATCCGGTTCCTATGGAATTTGTGGGAGTACGAGATTCATTTGGGGAATCGGGTGAGCCAAACGAATTAGCTAAAAAATATGGTATTGATTATAAAGCAATTATCAAAAGCGTGCATCAATTGTTAGAGAGGATATGAGATGATGATGAAAAATAAAATATGTTTGGTTACTGGCGGCAGCAGAGGTATTGGCAATGGAATTGTAAAACAACTTTCGGCAAAAGGCTATAAAGTAGCTTTTACATTTAATGAAAAAGAAAAACTTGCCCAAGATTTAGAAAGTCAATTAAATAAAAATGGCGGAAATGTTAAATCATTTCAAATGTCAATTGAGAATAGAGAGAGTGTAGTTCTAACACTTGAAAAAATAAAAAAATATTTTCAGAGTACTGTCTCCATTTTAATCAATAATGCAGCAATTTCACAGGAAAAGCCTTTTAATACGATTACTGACAGAGACTGGGAACTTATGTTGAAAGTGAATCTTCAAGGTCCATTCATTTGTTTACAAGAGGCTTTGCCAGATATGATTAAAAATCAATGGGGTAGGATAATTAATATTACTTCAATCGGTGGTCAATGGGGTGGCTATAATCAAGTTCATTATGCTGCATCAAAAGCTTCTCTAATAAATCTTACTCAATCCATTGCAAAGATATACTCTAAAGAAGGTATTACATCTAACGCCGTTGCTATTGGTTTGGCAAATACTGATATGTCTGGTGCTGAATTAGATTCAGTAGAAGGGAAAAAAAAAGTTGAAAATATTCCAATTGGGAGAATAGGAACTATTGAAGAAATTGCCAATGTTGTTGAATTCCTTTGTTCTGATGGTTCGACTTATATAACTGGACAGACAATTAATGTAAATGGTGGAATGTATTTTGGATGATTTTAACATTCTATATCTAGTATAGTCATTGCTAAAGCTATACTCATTTCACCATCTAAATCTCATGTATTCTTCTATTGAAGAAATATCAAGAAAAGAAGTCATCCGCAAATGTTATTGGCCATTATTTAAATTGGCTGATATGGGAATCCCTATTGGCATTGAAGCACCTGCAGTCACATTAGAGATTATCAATAAATTAGATCCAGATTGGGTGGTCTCTTTATCACAATATATTTCGGATGATAAAATTGAATTTATAGGAAGTGGGTATTCACAAATTATTGGGCCATTGGTCCCTGCTAAAGTCAATGAATGGAATCAAGAATTGGGATTAGAGCATTATAAAAAACTATTGGGTGGATCAATACCAAAAATAGCATTAGTCAACGAAATGGCTTATTCAGGTGGTATCGTTGAACACTATGTTAATGCAGGTTATGAGGGGCTCATTATGGAGTGGAATAATCCAAGGTCTGCTCATCCTGAATGGGAAAATGAATGGCGATATTTTCCACAAAAAGCAAAAGGAAAAAATGGTGAAACTATTCCACTTATATGGGCAGATTCCATTGCATTTCAAAAATATCAGCGTTATGCTCATGGTGAGTATGAATTG
>JABHUQ010000050.1 GCA_018658715.1 Fidelibacterota bacterium | reverse complement strand
TGACAGTTCATTACACATTGAAGTGACTAAAATTGGGTCTGAAACATTTTTATCAAAAGTGATTCAAATGGTTGAAAATGCCCAAACCACCAAAGTTCCAATACAAGTTTTTGCTGATAAAGTGGTGGCAATATTTGTTCCAGTAGTTTTGCTTTTCGCGACATCTACCTTTTTTATTTGGAATGTATTTCCATCTCAAATGAAGCAATTAACTCATTCTTTTTCTAACGCTTTGCCTTGGATCAATTTGGAATTATCTCCTATGGGAATGGCAATTTATGCAACAATTGCTGTTTTAGTAATTGCTTGTCCTTGTGCACTTGGACTTGCCACCCCAACTGCTTTAATGGTTGGGACAGGATTGGGAGCGGAGAATGGTATTCTAATTCGGGATGGTGCAGCGATCCAAAGACTCAATGAAGTGAATATGATTTTATTTGATAAAACAGGAACATTGACTCAAGGCAAACCTGTTGTAAAAACCGTGCATCAAATTTCGAGTATCATGGAAAATGATTTAATTCGGATGGGAGCATCATTGGAAAAAGAGTCAACTCACCCTTTGGCAAAAGCTATCGTAAATCTTGCGAAAGAAAAGGAAATGAGCTTGGACCCTGTAACAGAAATTGAAGTTGTTCCTGGAAAAGGGATTTCAGGGAATTACGGAAGTGCAATGCTTAAGGTTGGAAGTGCATCCTTTATTGATTATACGACAGAAATAGCCATTACAGGAACACCCGTCTTTCTTTCATTAAATGATGAATGTATTGCTATTTTTGAAATTGAAGATGCTATTCGTTCAGATTCTGTTGATACAATTTCATCATTAAAATCAGCTGGATATACATGTGTTTTAGTCTCCGGTGATAAAAAAGAGATTGCTGAATCCTTATCCAAACAGCTTACTATTGATCATACACATTCAGAAGTTCTCCCAGATCACAAAGCAAGCATTGTGTCATCATATCAGGATCAAGGGTTCGTGGTAGCCATGATTGGCGACGGTATCAATGATGCTCCTGCTATTGCTCAAGCTGATGTAGGAATTGCTATGGGTGATGGGACGGACATCGCTATGGAAACCGGTGAAATTATATTGGCCCACGGGGATTTAAAAGCAGTGCTCCGTGCAACACTATTGGCTAAAGCTACTTTCAAAAAAATTAAACAAAATTTATTTTGGGCTTTTATATATAATATTATTGCTATTCCATTAGCTTTTGCAGGTGTCCTTCATCCTGTGATAGCAGAAGTGGCTATGGCACTCTCTAGCATTAATGTAGTTGGTAATTCGAATAGACTGAAATCAGTAAATCTATAATAAGTCCAATATATAAATAAAAAGACCTTGACCGCATTTTTAAGATGTTTTATATTCCGACCGACCGGTCAGTCATATTATAATGAATAAAAAACAATTAATCATCGAAGCTGCAATCAAGGTCTTTGCACGAGACGGCCTTGAAAAAGGGAAAATCGCCGATATTGCCAAAGAGGCCGGAATTGGAAAAGGCACAGTATATGAATACTTCCGTAGTAAAAATGATATTTTTAAAGTTATCGAAGAATCTGTTTTTTCGGATTTCAGTATTGTCTTTGAAGAGTTGAATTCTTCTACCCTTTCTCCTACAAAAAAACTTTCTAACCTTTTAGAACAAGGAATAGACATGTTTATGGAAATGGGAGATGTTTTGCTCATCATTATGGAATTGTGGGCTCAAGCTGGACGAGGTCATGTCCACGGATCTGACTCTTCTTTATTTGTTGAATATTATGATAATTTCCGAAAAGGCGTTGAATCGATTTTGAGTGATGGTATTCTTTCAGGAGAATTTCGTGATATGAATAAAGAAGGTGTCGCCACACTTCTGCTGGCATTTATGGATGGATTAGGTTGGCAGTTTGTCATATTGAAAGATTCAAAAAAAATCAATAAAATAAAATCTGAAGCTATCGAATCGTTTATGCGCGGAATTTCAAATTGAGGAAACAACCAAGAATACTAGTGGGCAAATATTATGCACGGTGACACGGACAATCCATTTCGCAAAAAAGTGTTCTAACTATTAATCATTTAGACCCTTTCTACCACAATTAGATAATGAATATTATTACGATATATTAAAATGAATTTTCCTATTCTTAGATTAATAGTTTTATTGACAACATCTTTTGGACAGTCTCTATCTACAAATGGTCAACTCTGGACCAATGTTCTAACTAGCAACGATGTTCCAAATGGTCAATCATACATCGAATCCACCATGGGATATATTCCTACACTTTCACTATTTAAAGAATTACCCGATAACCAATTAGTGGATATGGAATGGGCTTATCGATTAGATAGAACTTATTCGGGTGATTCCCTATTGCATTACAATGAATCTCATCATCGTTACTGGGTACGATATTCCAGCGAAAAACTGGAAGCCCGATTGGGCTTGCAGAAAATTGTATTTGGGCCTTCTTATGTTTTACGGTCCCTTTCCTGGTTTGATACAATTGATTTAAGAGATCCCACCGGGCAAACGGATGGCGTGGAAGCATTCAGACTACGATGGTTTCCTTCTAATTCATTATCTCTATGGTCATGGGCAATCAACAATGATCAGGATACACTTTCCTATGGAAGTCGAGTGGAGCTTTCCAACGCAGCGGGAGAATGGGGATTGACCTATCACCAGGATCCTTCAAAGTCCCTACAGCAAATTAGCCAAATGGGTATTTCTGGTTCTCATAGCCGTTTAGCTATTGATTATCGCTATGATGGATTCATTGGGTTTTGGAATGAGAGTGCTTTAATTAGTTCAGATAGAGCCAAAATCATAATGTCTACGGTTGGAGCAGATTACACCCTGCCAATTGCCAATGGCATATTAGTCATGGCGGAATATATGTCCATTTCCAATAAATTTGATTCGGATGAATCATCACAATCCTACACAGCACTCATGGCTACCATGCCTCTTGGTATAATAAATCAACTCATGCTCATTTCGCATTTTGATATGGAAGAGAATCATAGTTATAATTATATACGATGGAATAGTACCTATGATCATTATAGTTTAAATTTCATATTATCTATTAGCCCAAAACGTGCTGAGTATCTACCTATCATAATGCCAAATACATTAGCCGGATTTGGAACCGGTTTTCAATTCATGTTTATTTACAATCATTAAGGAAAACAGATGGAAAATAACGGTGTCATTACTATAAATAATCTGGTCAAGCGTTTCCCCGTTGGTGGTGATTTTTTCACTGCTCTCAAGAATATAGATCTGACCCTAAACAAAGGTGAATTCACTGGCATGATAGGACCATCCGGTTCAGGAAAAACTACATTGCTAAATATTATCGGTGGACTGGATTCCCCCACTGAAGGGCAGGTAAGTGTCCTGGGTCAGGCTCTAAATGACACATCTCACGGAGAACGGGCCCGTCTCCGGCGTAAGCACATGGGTTTTATTTTTCAGAGCTATAACCTCCTCCCTGTCTATACGGTTTTTGAAAATGTGGAACTGCCATTGATTTTAAATAAAATTGATAAAGATGAACGAAGATCGATGGTAGAGCAGGCTATCGAATCAGTTGGTCTAACAGATAAAATGGATTCCAGACCAAATATGTTAAGCGGCGGTGAATGTCAACGCACAGCTATTGCCCGAGCGATTGTACATCAACCTGCACTAGTACTGGCAGATGAGCCAACTGCCAACCTGGACGCGGAAAATTCTCATCATATTATGAAGATTTTATCAAATTTAAATCAAGAGTTGTCCACATCTTTCATATTTGCGACTCACGATGAAAAAATCATGGCTTATCTCAGGCGCATTATTCACCTGGATGATGGTGAAATAACTGAAGATGAGATAATTGATAATCCCAAGGCCCACGATTAGAGATGCTTTTAAAAATTGCACTGAAAAATCTCTTGGGTGCCAGACTTCGCACTTTTCTGAATATTCTTGTAACTGCTTTTTCATTTTTCCTAATCCTGTTTATGTCGGCCATGTACGATGGTATGCTCCAACACGCAAAGCAGGTTACCATGGATACAGAAATTGCTGGTGGCGCCTACTGGCACCCGGAATATGACCCTATGGATCCCATGACTTTTGAAGATGCGCATTCAGCACTGCCCACAGAAGTGGAAACGCTTGTGGATGAAAAAAAAGCATTCCCAGTTCTAGTGAGCCAAGCATCCATCTATCCTGGGGGTCGCATCATGCCTGCCATCATGAAAGGTATTCCACCAGGCCAAAATATTGTAAACATGCCAACAGATGCACTCTTCGGATATGAAGAGATTACCTTACCAGTACTGATAGGAAAAGGTATGGCCAGCGATACCAAACTGGAAGTAGGCGATGCCTTTACTATTCGTTGGCTAGATGCAGACCGTACCTATGATGCTAATGAAGGAACTGTAGTGCATATTATGGATACGGAGAATTTCAAACTAGATATTGGCCATATCTGGATACCGCTTAACAAAGCTCAGACCATGCTGGCCATGGAAGGAGAAGCCACCTATGTAACTTATGAAAAAGGAGTTCCACCAGTTCTGGACAAAGGGGACTGGATCCCTCGTGATATTAACTATCTAGTGCAAGACATGGAAGCCATCATCGAAGCGGACAAACCAGGTGCCCAAGTTATGTATCTGATTCTATTAGCTCTGGCAGCTATGGGCATCTTCAATGCTCAGGTATTATCTATTTTTCGTCGTGGAAGGGAAATTGGCACACTTATGGCTATCGGGATGACACGTCCCCGGGTGGTGGGACTCTTCACCCTCGAAGGAGGCCTTAATGCGGTGCTGGCTGCTGTGGCAACATTAATTTTCTTTGGCCCCATACTCTGGTATTTTGGTGAGTTTGGGATCCCCCTTCCCATTGATTATACGGAGATGGGAATGATTATGGCCAAACGTTTGGTACCGGTTTATACTATTGGACTCGTTGTCTCAACCACCATCCTTGTCTCAATTATTGTACTTATTGTGAGCTATATCCCTTCCCGTCGCATTGCCCGTATGAAACCTACTGATGCTTTACGGGGCAAGGCAGCAGCATGATTAAATTTTTAACTAAAGGATTACTCCGCGACCGTTCTCGTAGCCTTTTCCCCGTTTTGGTTATTACTCTCACCGTCGCTTTGGTTGTTTTCGCAATTGGCTTTATGAGAGGTACTATGAATAGTCTTTTTCTTGACACTGCCGTTATATTAACAGGTCATGAAAAAATTGTCACCCGCGCCTATAATGAAGAGAGCCAGCTTATGCCCAATGACCTGGCTTTGCTGGATGTGGACCAGTTGATTGATAGCCTTGAACAGGATTATCCTGATTTTTTCTGGACACCACGAATCACCTTTGCCGGCCTTTTGGATGCTCCAGACGAAAACGGTGAAACAATAGCTCAAGGCCCAGTTATTGCCTTTGGTATTGATTTCCTTTCTCATGGATCGCGGCAGGTAGAGATCTGGGAGCTTGAAAGATCACTTGTGAGCGGAAGCCTGCCTGAAAATAGAGATGATGCACTTATTAGTTCAAAAATGGCAGATCAATTAAATATAAGGGCTGGAGAAAGTGTCACCTTCATTGGCTCAACAATGGATAATGCTTTTACAACATACAATTTCAACGTATCAGGGACGTTCAACTTAAGAAAAGGCCAAACAGACAAACAAATGATGCTTGTTGATTTGTCTGGCGCTCGTCTTGCTTTAGATATGGAAAATGCTGCTTCAGCAATTTTCGGTTTTACTCACTCCTTGTATTATGATGATGAAGCGGCCGTGAATCTTCGAGACCAATATAATAAAACAGAAAGTGACAGTTTGGATGTTTTCAGCCCCTTTATGCTCGCCCTGCGAGATGGGAATCAGATGGGTCAAATGGTGGACATAAGTGGCGCAATGCTGGCAATTATGGGTGGAATTTTTCTGGTGGTTGTTATGGTTGTGCTCTGGAATATGGGTCTTATGAATGGTCTCCGTCGCTACGGTGAAGTTGGCCTGCGATTGGCTATGGGTGAATCCAAGGGACAGGTGTACCGCTCTATGATCTCTGAAGCAGTTATTATCGGGCTCGCAGGAACGGTGATAGGTACAGGAATTGGGCTTTCTCTGACCTATTACGTTCAAGAGAATGGTATAGATTATACAAAGGGAATGGAAGCACTTTCAAATTCGTCCATGGTTATGCCCAATATTTTCTACGCTCAGGTTACGCCCGATCTTTTCTATATTGGATTTATACCCGGTGTTTTTGCCACAGTACTGGGAACCATGCTGGCCGGCCTGGCCATATACAAACGGGAAATGGCACAATTATTTAAGGAACTAGAAACATGAGCAAAATTATCATTATTTTTCTCTCTTTTACATTTCTCTTTGCTCAAGCAGATGATATGTCCGTGAAGGATATTATCGAGGCTATGGACAATAACCTGAATGCAAAAAGTCGAATCCTAACTAGTAAAATGATAGTCCATGGACGGCGATCCAGCCGTACCATTGAATCCAAGAACTGGGTTGTTGGTATTGATAAAGCATTTACTAAATATCTTTCTCCTCCTCGGGAAGAAGGCACAATAATGCTGAAAGATGGTGATAAACTCTGGACCTACTCACCCCAGTCAGATCGGGTGATCCAGATCTCCGGACATATGCTACGTCAATCGGTCATGGGTTCAGATATGTCTTACAACGATATGATGGAAGATCGTCCACTCGTTGAATTATACGAAGCCACATTAGAAGGCTCTGTTGAAATCGATGGACGAGTTCATTGGATTATGTTGTTGGAGGCAAAAGTGAAAGGGTTGTCCTATCCCATGCGCAGGGCTTGGATCGACAAGAAATACCTGCTCCCTATGAAAGAGGAACTTTATGCCAAAAGTGGTAAACTCTTAAAAACATCTACCATGGATGGTATTAAAAAAGTGCAGGGGCGATGGTTCCCATCCCGGTTTATTTATAAGGATGAACTAAAGCGAAACAGCAAGGGAACGGAATGGTTGATAGACGAAATTGCTTTTGATATAGACATACCAGAATCTCGTTTCTCTAAAGCTTTACTTCGAAAATAGCATTACTGTTTCTATATGGGGGGTGTGTGGAAACATATCAACCATAACTGCAGATTTAATTTCATATCCTTTTTCTGCTAAAACTTTTGCATCTCTAGCTTGTGTTGTTGGATTACAGGACACATAAACAATTTTCTTTGCATTAAATTTGTGTAAATATTGTGTCATATCCGGATGCATTCCTGCTCGAGGTGGATCTACAATAACCACATCTGGTTTTGGAATTCGTCTGGGAAGATTCCCCGATTTAAAGAATGTATCCAAATTGGCTTTTAAGAATTGTGCATTGGT
This sequence comes from Fidelibacterota bacterium, assembly GCA_018658715.1. Lineage (GTDB taxonomy): Bacteria > Fidelibacterota > Marinisomatia > Marinisomatales > UBA1611 > JABHGY01. The sequence continues at coordinate 11,219 of JABHUQ010000050.1, read as the reverse complement.
AATACCATTTCGTTCGGCGTTTTTATCTGCATCTTCCAATGCGGAGCGAATGACCTCAAACCCAAATACTTCTTTGGCCTGATTGGCTAAATAGAGACCGATAGTTCCTGTGCCACAATAGAGATCAAAAACGATTTCATTGCCAGTCAATCCTGCCGCTTTCACGACTTCATTATATAAGTTTTCGCCTTGAATAGTATTGGTTTGGAAAAAGGAATTGGCCGAAATCTCAAAGCTTAAATCACCCATTTTATCTTGTATGCTTGGTTCACCAAATACTAAAGTTTCATATTCACCAAAAGCCACATCTGCTTTACGTGTATTCACATTATTCACCATGGAAGTAATTTCGGGCACTTGCTTTAACAGCGTATCAATCAATGGGGATAATTTATTCAAGTCATCATAAGCAGTCACAAGGTTCACCATAATTTGATTAGTGTTAATTCCAAAACGAAGCATGAGATACCGCAAAAACCCAACATGGGTTTTGGGGTCATACGGTTTGAGTTCAGAATGTTCTAAGCAAACGTCTCGCGCAATTTTTAGAATTTTATTTCCAATTTCTGGCTGAATGTGACAATCATAAATATCCACAATTTTGTCATAGCGCCCAGGAATGTGAAGACCAACTGCAAATGATTTATCTACATTTTCCGGTTCAGATTCAAGGACCCAACGATGAGGCGAAAAAGTAAATTCCATTTTATTTCGATAATTAAAGTTAGGATCAGCCCCAACAGTATCATCCAATGAAAAGTCAATAAACCCACCCAAACGACGAAAAGCGCCTTCTACTTGATCAGCTTTTTCTTTTAATTGTTCTTTGTAGGATAAATTTTGAATTTTACATCCACCACAAACACCAAAATGGTCACATATTACATCAACTGCTTTGGGCGATTCTTTGATGACTTCTAACGTATTGGCTTCCGCAAAACCTTTTTTCTTTTTATACACACGGGCATTAACTGTTTGGCCCGGAATGGCGCCTTTCACAAAAATTACAAAATTGTCAACTTTGGCGATTCCTTTTCCGCCATAGGCGAGAGATTCTATCTGGAGTTCGAGCTCGGCTCCTCTTTTAATTGTGATTTGTTCCATATACTCTTTCTTTTAAATGCCCACAGGATGCCAAGTTGTTTTTGTTTCCTGACATTTCATAATGTGATAAGGGCTTTGGTGTTGATCTTTAGACCAATTTTGTTCTGGGAATTGGACGACTCTTTTTATATTCAAGGCCGCATTCGTTTCTACTAGCTTTCTATCGTTCCTATCATTGCCACAATAAATAATTGCATTCACATCCATATGAGATGAAAAATGTTCAATAAGCTCGGAACGATATCCAGTTAAAATATTTACAATGCCCTCAGGAACATCCGAAGTATGAAGCACTTCAGCCAAAGTAATGGAACAAAGAGGAAATGATTCAGAAGCCAAAACAACAATTGAATTACCACCTGCAATCACAGGAGCAATAACTGAAACGAGTCCTAATAAAGATGTATCATCTGGTGCAATAGCTGCAACAACGCCAGTCGCTTCCGGAACTGTAAAATTAAAATATGGAAGAGATACTGGGTTTACATGACTAAACACTTGTTGAAATTTATCCGCCCAACCAGCATAATAAATGAGTCGATCAATAGATGTATCAATTTCATTCTCTGCTTGTTTTTTTGATAATCCTTGTAAAGTAAGTTCTGCCATAAATTGGTCTCGACGGCCTTCAAGCATTTCACCAATACGATATAATATTTGTGCTCGATTATAAGCTGTGCGGCATGCCCAACTCCCCGAAGCTTTTCTTGCAGCGACCATTGCATTACGAAAATCTTTTCTTGATCCTCGACAAATATTGACCACTGCCGATTCTTTTGAATCGCTCCATTTGATATATCGTCCAGATTCTGTTCTGGGAAATTTCCCATCAATAAATAATTTATATGTTTTTTGAATGTTGATTCTATTACTCATCATATTCTCCTAGACCATATTTACGTAACCAGAAAGGCCTTCAATTCCACCTTCACTGCCTACACCACTTTCTTTATATCCACCAAATGGGGAAGCGGGATCAAATTTATTAAATGTATTCGCCCAAATAACACCTGCACGAATATCCTGAGTGACTTTAAAGATTTTCGATCCTTTCTCCGTCCAAACTCCACCGGATAATCCATAGGGAGAATTATTGGCTTTAGCCATGACTTCATCCACAGTGCGGAAAGTTTGAATGGCCAAAACTGGGCCAAATATTTCTTCTTGAACTATACGATTTGATTGGCTCACATCTGTAAAAATTGTGGGTGCATGCCAAAATCCTTTTTTAGGAATTGAACAGGATGATTGAAATATTGAGCCACCTTCTTTAGTGCCCATTTTGACATATGATTTAATTTTTTGCAATTGCATTTTTGAATTGATGGCACCGATATCTGTATTTTTATCTAGGGGATCGCCCACAATTAAGGTTTCCATCCGTTTCCGCAATTTAGAGATGACTTCATCCACAACACCTTCTTGAATATACAAGCGAGAACCAGCACAACATACATGCCCTTGGTTAAAGAAAATAGCATTAATAATACCTTCAACGGCTTGGTCAATGGCTGCATCTTCAAAAATAATGTTAGCCGCTTTTCCACCCAATTCTAAGGTGTATTTTTTCCCGGATCCTGCCACTGCTTTCATAATATATTTGCCAACTTCCGTACTTCCTGTAAAGGCGATTTTATTTACATCCGGATGATTTACAATGGCTTGACCTGTTTTACCTGCCCCTGTTACTACATTTATAACACCGGGCGGTAAATCGGCTTCTTGGATTATTTCTGCCAATTTCAAGGCTGTCAGCGGTGTGGTTTCAGCTGGCTTTAATACAACTGTATTTCCAGTTGCTAATGCAGGAGCTAATTTCCATGCTGCCATTAATAATGGGAAATTCCATGGAATAATTTGTCCAGCGACGCCAATTGGCTTTGCTTGTCTTCCAGGGAAAGCATATTCTAATTTATCCGCCCAACCAGCGTGATAGAAAAAATGAGCGGATGCTAAAGGAATATCCACATCTCGGGATTCACGAATGGGCTTTCCCCCATCCATGGTTTCGATGACAGAAAATTCGCGCGCTCTTTCTTGAAGCAAGCGAGCAATCCGGAAAATGTATTTTCCCCGCTCTTTTGCTGGCATTTTTGACCAAATTTTTTCATAGGCATTTTTAGCTGATTTTACAGCTTTATCCACATCCGTTTTATCAGCTTCTGCGACGCTTGAGATCGTTTTTTCATTGGATGGATTTATCGTTTTGAAATACTTCCCACTTTTCGGTGCATTAAACTTTCCATTAATAAATAAATTGTATTGCTTCTTTAGTTCAATATGATCTGTGCTTTCTGGTGCGGGACTATATTCCCATTTGATAGTTTTATTCATAGTGTTTTCCTAATCGATCGAAAAATAATCTTTAGATTGATAATGTCCAGTAGATTGCTTCACAATTTGCATTAGCACATCGTTGGCTAACGAACTGGCTCCAAATCTAAATAAATCAGGTGAGAGCCAATCTTCGCCTAATGTTTCTTTTATCATTACCAAATATTGAACCGCTTGCTTGGCTGTGCCAATTCCACCAGCTGGCTTCATGCCAATTTTTTTACCTGTTTTTAATTGATAATCTCTAATGGCTTCTAACATTGTTAATACGACAGGTGGGGTTGCCGCAGGGGATACTTTCCCTGTGGATGTCTTGATGAAATCTGCTCCAGCGTCCATTGCTAAGTCACTTGCTAATCTTACATTATCTAGCGTAACTAGTTCACCTGTTTCTAAAATAACTTTAAGATGTGCATCGCCACATGCTTCTTTAACTTGAGCAATTTCATCTGATACATACGCATATTCTCCTCTTAAAAATTTTCCACGAGAAATCACCATATCTACTTCATCTGCTCCTGCTTCTACCACGGATTTGACTTCATCCAATTTGGCTTGAAGATCAGCCATTCCACTTGGGAAAGCGGTTGCTACAGACGCTACATTTATGCCAGTTCCTCCCAATGCTTTCTTTGCTACGGAAACCATTGTAGGATAAATACAAATGGCCGCCACAGTTGGTAATCTTGGAAAAGAATCATGTAAGTGAGATGCTTTGTAACATAATTGTTTCACTTTTCCCTGAGAATCTTTTCCTTCAAGCGTTGTTAAATCAATCATACTTAATGATAAGTGCAATGCTTGAACTTTTGATTCATTTTTTATACTTCTAGAAAATAATCTGGATACACGTTCCTGTGCGCCAACTTCATCAATAGGTGTAATTATATTTGTACTCATTGTAATTATTCCTTTGAAATTTCTACACGAATGGCTCCAGCCGTGCCTGATTCCCGAACTGCTCCAATAAGGCGCGATTTAAATTTCCCTAGTAACATATCTGAAACTTGATCACTAATCGCACGAATTTTAGCTGTTTCTTCTACAGAAGGTTCATTACTCTTGCAGCCGAAAATTCCTAAGGTTAAGAATGTTAATAAAATGAAAGTGTTTATTTTATTCATGTCCATTTATTTCTGTTTTAATTTGGTTTACTAATTGGTTGGCTCCATCAAGTGTCGGAGCTTCAGCATATATTCTTAAAATGGGTTCTGTATTGGATTTCCGTAAATGTATCCACTGACTGCTCCACGAAAATTTAATCCCGTCTGTTCTATCAATTGATGCATTCTTATAAATGGACTTTGCCAATTCCATTGCTTGCTTTTCATCTACATTTTGAAGCTCAACTTTATCTTTTACAATTTGAAATTGTGGAAGTGCGTTAAATAATTCACTTATTGAGTTTTCTGATTGAGACATTCTATTTAAAACAAGTGTAGCACCAACCATTGCATCGCGCCCTAAATGTGCTTCTCTTAATATGACACCTCCATTTCCTTCTCCACCCATTTTGGAATCAAGTTCTTCCATTTTATTCACTACATTCACTTCACCAACTGCGGATCGTTCAACATTACTATTATAATTTTCAGTCATTTTTTCTAATGCCATAGATGAAGATAAATTGATAACAAATGTATTGGGCTCTTGGGTCTCCTTTAAAAATCCTTCAGATGCTAAGACTAGAGTATACTCTTCTCCTAAAGGGATTCCTTTTTCTGAAACAATTGCCAATCGATCTGCATCTGGATCAATTGCAAATCCTATATCTGCTTGATGCTTCAGAACAGCTTTGGACAAATCAGATAAGTTATGAGGTAATGGTTCTGTCCCTCGTGGAAATAGCCCATTTGGTTCACAATGAATTCGAATGACATCACATCCCAATACTTCTAGCATTTCAGGAATCGCATGAGATCCTGCTCCATTAACAGCATCTACAACAACTTTAAATGATCGTCTCTGAATCCGGTTCAAATTGATACAGGATAATTCTGAAGTTTTAATAATTTGCTTTTGAATTGCATTTATATCTGGTAAAACCATTCCCGGGTCATTAGATATTTCCAATGCTTCATCTTGGTCTACTAAATCAAATAATTGCTGACAATCCTTTGGATGGAAAAAAATACTATCTCCACGGATAAATTTGATCCCATTCCATTCAGTTGGGTTATGACTTGCTGTCACCACAATTCCCCCAATTGCTTCAGTTGATTTGACCATAAATTGAACGGTAGGTGTCGGGACAATACCTAAATGGATGACATTACGTCCTAAAGATAATAATTCAGAAACCATACATTCTATTAATTTATCCCCTGTTTCACGACTATCACGACCAACCATAATAACACCATCTGGGAGAAATTGATGCAATGCGCGTGCATATTGTTTAACAACATCTGACGTCAAATGCGTTCCTGTTATACCTCTAACGCCTGAAATACTTCTAATTAACATATTTTAGTATTTTAACCTTCCTTAAAATAAAAAAGGTTCGAAGTACCCCTCGAACCTTTTTACTTCTTACAGCGAAAAAATATTATCGTCTGCGTCTACGCCGTTGAGCGCGCGGATTATTACGTAAAGCTTCTATTCGAGCATTTCTAGCCATTCGGCGAACTGCCTTCTTTTTCATTTCACGTTTTTCATCACTAGGCTTTACATAAAAAGCCTTAGTCCTGAGTTCTCTTAAAACACCAGCCCGTTCCCATTTTTTTTTGAAACGTCTTAATGCTCTTTCGAGTGATTCTTTTTCTCTTACTTGGACTTCAACCACTTAACTCACCTCCTTAAGGATAAAATTGTGGTCATAACTAAATCAATATACTGCTATTAAAAACAGCCGGCAATTTTACTCGTAACCACTCGAATCTCCAAGACTTATACTAGACTTGCAAATTCTTCTAGTGTGAGTGTTTCAGGGCGACGGGAAAAATTAATGTTTTCTTCAACACCATCATTAAATGTGAACCCTTTTAGGGTGTTCCTTAACATTTTTCTCCTTTGAGAAAAAGCTGCTTTTACAACCTTATAAAATTTTTCATATTTATCATCTGGTACTAATGGCGTATTTTTCTTGGTGAATCGAATAAAGGATGATGACACTTTTGGCCTTGGAATAAAAACTTCTGGTGGAATATTAAAACATAATTCTATATCAAGATAAACACCTACCATAACGGTAATTCGACTATACTGTTTTGTACCACTGTTAGCGATTAGTCTTTCTGCAACTTCCTTTTGGACCATTAAAAAGGCATCATCCCAAAAATCTAATTGCTCAATTAACCAAAAAATAATTGGAGATGTAATATTATATGGAATATTCCCCATCACCCTTACTGGGTTTTTAATAGGCAAATTATCTATATCTTGATTTAAAATATCTCCATGTATGAATGTACATCTATTTAATATGAGATGATTGTTTAAATGATCAATAAGCATTGGGTCAATTTCTACAGCAACCATATCTCCTGCTTTTGGAAGCATTCGTTCTGTAAGTGCACCTTCTCCTGGGCCAATTTCTAGAATGGAATCTTTTTCAGTCGGCGCAATTGTTCGAACAATTTTATCGAGTAGATTCTGATCCGCTAAAAAGTTTTGACCCCACTTTTTTCTAAATGGGTGGGACGTATTCATTAAATATTATATCAATTTAACCATACATTTTTATTGCTTTTTTGGTATCTCCAGCTTCTTCATCTGAATAACCCTTCCCTGACCAAACCATATCATATGCAATTTCGTTATTTCCATTTTCAAAATGTTCGTCTACGCGCATTTCCAAATCATCGAATGTGTATCATGTAGAAATCCTGGTATTAATTTAGCCATGTTTGACTCCTTGTATTTTCTTATATCCAGTGATATCCATGTTCCAAACCCCACTGCTTTGCAGAGACGTCTCCCCAATAAGCCGCTTGCCTATAAAAATGAGTCGCTTTATTAAGTTGATTCTTTGTTTCACAGATTGCCCCAAGACAATTATAAGATTTTGTATGTTTTTCATTTAATTCAATAGCTTGATTATAAGCAAATATTGCCTTTTCTTCCTGATTCATTTTTTCAAAAGTTTGTCCCAGTTGATAGTGGGGTTTTGCATTTTTTTGTTCAATGCTTGAAGCGTGATTGTAAGTCTCTACAGCACCATTATAATCCTCATTTTTATATTGTGCTAATCCCATTTTCATCATTGCCTTATAATGATTTGGGTATAATGAAATGACTTTTTTATAAGCAGAAATTGCATTTTCAAAATGCTGACTATTCTGAAATGTATTTCCTAATGCATACCAAGCTCTACCATGAAATGCATCAAGTTTGACACAAGATTGATACGCATCAATCGCTTTGTCTAATTTGCGATTATGGACATATGTATTTCCGAGATTATACCAGGCATTTGCATAATTTAGATTTATTTCGATGGCTTTATTAAAGAATTCTATTGCCTGATTAAATCGACTATCTGCATCGAAGGTTACGCCCATATTATTCATGGCCTCTGTATAGTTGGGTTTTAATGAAATGGCTTTTTCATAATGATAAACAGAAGATATAAAATCCTTTTTTCGGTAATAGCAATTCCCTATATAATATTGGCATTGCGCATTATTGGGTTGAATATCATAAGCTTTATTAAAATAATGAATAGCATCATCGAATCGTTTTCTACGGTAAGCAAATAACCCCTTTTGAAACCAATCCATAGATTCCAAAGCATCATGACTTTCTTGGCTGGTGGTACTTGGTAAAGATTCATCCAACAAACTATTCGTTATATAAAATACATTGGATAATACCTCAATGCCTGTGGTTTCCACATGTGCAATGGCATTGGATTGTGTTGAATTCATGTGTTCGCCATCATGTGTTGAATTTCTTGTTCCAGTTTCCGCTTCTTTTCTTTGAAATATTCATCCCAATCATCAAGAAGAATAACTTGAATAAATGCAGGTGAATCCTTCAATTCTTTTAAATCAGATTTAACGATTTTCAATTGTGATTTAAGTCTGACGATTTCCATCTGTATTTTTTTTAAATCTTTGCCGTACGTCGATGATACGTTAATCTGTTTCTCGCTTTCCAGCGATTCCCATATTTCTCGAACACGAGATAAATCATTTTGATTGTAAGCCGATTTAAGCTCATGAAATGTAGCACCCACTTCGTCTTCCAATTCATCTTCTATCATATCAGGATGGCAGCATTTACTTGCTTTCCTAAACAAGTCCTTTAATTCAATTTCTTCATCATTCGTTAAATTCCATTGAGAATCTTTTTGAGCCGCATCAAATATTTTCTGATAATCATGGAACGCTTTCCCGGCATCATACGCTTGTTTCCACTCAAAATCTGAATCAGATTTTTCCTTTAATCTATCTTTCCGAAGCGTGAGTAATTGAATGATGAGTTGTCCGCATTCTTGTTGATGACGATCATTGAAATCATGAATGAGTTTATCCAATTCTGATTTTTCACTTTCTTTTTCCGTCAATTCTTCCCGAAGATTTTCAATCTGCTTTAAACCGGATTTAATTTTCGGATCTAAAACATGGATAAGCGTGGCAGTATTCATTTTATTAGGTTAATTGGATTAATAAATAACTGCCACAAAGTCTCCAAGACGCAAAGGGGTTTTAATTTATCCATATTCTTTCTTCGAGCCTTTGCGGCTTTGTGGCCATTTTATTATCACAAACTCTTCTATGTATTTCAGCCAAATTTTTTACACCATTATCATAGTTCACTAATCGATTGATCAAATAAAATAAATACATACTAGTGATCCAATTGGTGAATTCTAGCTTTGAGTTTAAATGTTTTTTCATATTCAACATGACCCAAGAAAAATGATTCCACACATCAAAACAAGAATCGCAGGAACGGTCAATTCCCACGCAACATCGCCGGGTTGTTTTGAAATCTGCATTATACGCCCGAAAATGGGGACTATAAAGATTTCCGTTTTTCATCCGTTCTGTGTTCACAGGATTATTTGTGCTCACCGTTGCGCAAAAATCATAACTCCAATTTTGTTCGTAAAGCTTTCCCGTTGAAATTACCTTTGTCAAGTAGGATGAAAGAAAAATATAATTAGGATGTCGCGAAATCACTTTGTCAATTTCTACTCTTACTTTATCAAATCCTTTTCGGTGATCCATTGCATTTCCCAGATTATTAATATTACTGTAAAAATTAAATAAGACACGATTTCCATTGGCAACACATTCATCTACCACTGATGCAATTTCGTGGGCGTTGCCGGCAGAAACGGTATAATACCAAAATGCACGAGAATCATTTTTATAATTGTTTAAAGCAATAGAGAATATATCTCGTTTCCCATTGCTTCGAAGGTTTGAATCCGTTTTATGATTCCCCCAAACGGACACGCCAATGGGCATATTTTCGAATCCTTCCATTGGAATCTGAATGATACCATTGGTGGAAACATTCATTTTAAAATTATCATAAATCTTTTTCAGACGGTCCAACCTTAAACTTGGTTCGCCCCCAACAATGGTTACAAAATTCGTCCCACGTGTTCTTTCATTTTGGATAAATGCATCAAATTGACTCTCATCTGCAGTCGTTTTTATATCATCCATTTTTTCTGAATAATAATAACATCCAACGCAACGTATATTGCACTCGTCGGTCAAATCTAATGAAATGGATTTCATGGGACCAGCTTTCCGAATCTCTTTATACAGCAGATTCAAAAATGGGTCTTGAAGATAGTATTTTAGTGTATTCATGTCACTAAATCTTTGAATATTTTTCCAACTAATATTACTTCAATATTATCATTTGATTTATCCAATTTGGCAGAATGAATTTTTCCATCTTCCACTCTAAAACTCCCCATCTCTTTTTCCCCATCTATGTCAATTTCATCATAATGAATAAATATATTCCGAGCAATTTTCAAGGGTTTCCGCTTGGATGTACCATTCTCATCATCCATGGAATTCAAAAAAGATTCAGACCGCAACACAGCCCCAACTTGTCCTGCACGTTCAATTTCATCTATGGTCATGCCCCCAGGATTTAATTTTCTTTCTAAATGAGATTCATATTCTTCAATCAATTGGTTCGCAAGTTTATCCATTTTCACCATGGAGCCAATATCCTCCAGCGTAATAATGTGGTCTTTCATGGCTTTTTTGGCTAGTTCACGAAATGCTTCATTGGGGACACTCCATACAGAAGCCATGGTATCAAAATCAAAATCAAAAAGAATATTGCCCACTACAATACTTGCTTCACTCATTTGGCCACCGCCGATTCCAGCAACACGCTTTCCATTCATTTCGACTTCATGACTCCCCACCAATTCTACTTTTACATCAAAAAAATGTTTAAGCGTTTTGACGACGGGTGTAAGCATTTGTTCATATACATTATCTAAATTCGCCGGTACACGGCTTTTGTGAAAAACGCATTGATAAAAAAGTTGATTTGAATCCAAATAGGTTCCACCACCACCAACTTTTCTACGTAAAATGGGAATCTCTTTTTCATCGCAGACATTTCGGTTGAATGTTTCATCCAGTTTCTGATGATAGCCTAAACATACATATGTATCGGATGGTTGAGATATAATAATAGTATCCGGTGTATCCTCCGTCATGAGTTCCGCAACGGTGTGATATACCGCCTGCGTTTGCCAACCGGGAATTCGACCCATGTGGATTAACCGAATGAATTTTTCGTGTTTGTTCAAACTGGATTTCCTATTGTTCCATTTAATTGCATTTGCTCAC
>JABHUQ010000049.1 GCA_018658715.1 Fidelibacterota bacterium | reverse complement strand
ACTTTTCAATCCAACATACAAAAAAAATTGGAAATTCGTGACACCAAATCCATCTAATATCACAGTAATCGTTGGCGCTCAATGGGGCGACGAAGGCAAAGGGAAAATAACTGATTTCTTTGCTTGTGAATCGGACTACGTAGTTCGTTTTCATGGCGGAAACAACGCCGGACACACCATTATTGTAGATGGCAACACTTTCAAACTTCATCTTATTCCTTCCGGAATTATCTATGGTGAACCTATGTCTATTATTGGCAATGGTGTCGTTGTGGATCCAAAGGCTCTCCTAGATGAAATTGCTTATGTGAAAGAAAAAGGGATTAACCCCAAACTTATGGTAAGCGATCGCGCCCACGTTATTATGCCTTATCATATTGCCATGGATGGGGCTCTTTCTGGACATCAAGGAAACTTAGCTGCGGGCAGTACTAATCGCGGAATTGCACCAGTCTATGCCGATAAAATGTTCCGCAACGGTATTCGAGTGGTGGACCTTTTAGAGCCGGATGTATTCAGAGAAAAGCTTGAGAAAGGATATACTTTTTGTAAAAGCATTATTGAAAAAACGCTCAACCAATCTTTAGATATTTCCATTGAAGAAATTTTTGATACATATTTAGAATATGGTCAAAAATTGAAATCCTACATTCATGATACATCGGTCATTTTATACAAAGCACACAAATCAGGGAAATCCATTTTATTTGAAGGAGCACAAGGAATTAGTTTAGATGTAGATCACGGCGTATATCCTTATACCACTTCATCAAATACGGCCGCCGGACATATTTCCACTGGAACCGGCGTGAGTTTTCGAAAAATAAATCGAGTAATTGGCGTAACCAAAGCATATTTGAGCCGCGTGGGTGAAAGCCCATTGCCATCAGAAATTCATGGAGAAGAAGCAAAAATCCTGCGGGATAAGGGCGGCGAATACGGCACAACCACCGGTCGACCGCGACGCGTAGGTTGGCTGGATTTGGTTCAAGTTCGCCAAGCAGTTCGTGTGAATGGACTTACAGAAATTGCCCTGACAAAATTGGATATATTAAATGGTCTTGATGAACTCCCCATTTGCGTCGCTTATGATGTGGACGGAAAACACATCACCGAAATGCCTGCAAGTTTGACCGAATATCGAAATGCAAAACCCGTCTATGAAACACTGCCGGGATGGGGTGATCTTCCTGAAAATATTTGGGATAAAGGCTACGATGCCATGCCCAAAACTTTAAAAGATTATATTGCATTTATTGAGCGTGAAGTGGATTGTCCCGTTAAGATTGTATCCGTTGGACCACAAAGACATGAAACTATCATAAGATAATGATTAGCCACAGAGATCACAGAGAAAGTTTTATTTCCCTTTTTCTCTTAAAACTCTGTGTGCTCTGTGGCTAATTAAAATGGCGTTTACCAAAGAAATCATCGACTTCGCCGGGCTCTCTGATTCTGATATCAAAGCCAAATTAGTTGAACTCAACATTCCGCTCACCACAGACGAAGCGCTCAAAATTCAGAACGATATGTTGGGCCGCGCGCCATCTCTTGCTGAACTCATTTTATTTTCTATCCAAGGGTCTGAGCACTGCTCTTATAAAAGCAGTCGGAACCATTTAAAACAATTTACCACAGAAGGTCCTGACGTTGTGCTTGGCGCCAAAGAAGATGCTGGCGTGGTGGCGATTGCCACAGATAATAATGGTCATCGCTGGTGTATTGTTATGAGTCACGAATCTCATAATCATCCATCTCAAATTGTGCCTTACGAGGGCGCAGCAACCGGCGTCGGTGGAAATGTGCGAGACGTGTTATGTATGGGCGCAGAAGTGATTGCCGTGACAGATTCCTTCCGATTCGGCGATATTAAAAATAATAAAACAAAATGGATTCATGATGGAGTTGTGGCCGGTGTTGCTGGCTATGGAAATCCGTTAGGCATCCCAAATATTGGTGGTGATTTATATTATCACGATGGCTATAATGAAAATTGTTTAGTCACATTGGTAACGCTTGGGATTGTCCGAGAAGATGATATTATTCATTCTTATGCACCAAAAAATGCAGAAGGTTTTGATTTAATTTTACTGGGGAAACCCACAGACAATAGCGGATTCGGTGGCGCCAGTTTTGCTTCATTAGAATTGGAAGAAGAAAAGAAAGAACAAAACAAGGGCGCGGTTCAAGAACCAAACGCATTTTTGGAACGACATCTTCTGAAATCATCCTATGCCCTGTTTGACATTTTAAAAGAAAAAGGTCTAATCAATAAAATCGGTTTTAAAGATTTGGGAGCCGGTGGAGTGGCTTGCGCCAGCGTAGAGTTGGCAGAAACATCCGGTTATGGCGCAGAAGTTTGGATGGACAAAATTCACATCGGCATGGACGGCTTACATCCCTCGGTTTATCTTTGCAGCGAAACCCAGGAGCGATTTATGTGGGTCTGCTCGCCAGAAGTAACGCCCATGATTTTGGACCATTATAATAATGTGTTTGACCTTCCCGGTGTGAGCACCGGCGCCCGCGCATCCGTGATTGGTAAAATCCGAAACGACGGTCAATATATTGTGCATAATGGTAATGAAGAAATTGTAAATGCGAAAGCAAAAGAAGTCACAGAAGGCTTTTTGTATGATCGTCCATCTGAAGCACGAAAGTCTACTTTTACAGAACCAAATATTCCCGAGCCGTCCAAATATAACAAAATTTTATTAGACATTTTATCTCATGAAAATATGGCCAGCCGTGAACCCATTTTTGAGCAATATGACAAACAAGTTCAAGGGCGAGTTTATACAGAAACGGGGTTGGCTGATTCCGGCGTAATGGCGCCCTTCAATTCTGACAATTATCCTGAAGAAATTCGGAATGTGGGCATTGCCCTTTCCACAGATCACAACCCGCGCCACGGACTTATCGCCCCCTATTGGGGTGGCGTAAATGCTGTGGTGGAATCCATGCGAAATGTGGCAGCCGTTGGGGCAACACCACATGCTTTGTCGGACTGTCTCTGTTTCGGGAATCCTGAAAAACCCCACCAAATGTGGGAATT
>JABHUQ010000006.1 GCA_018658715.1 Fidelibacterota bacterium | reverse complement strand
GCCATTACGCCGGAATCAGCCAATCCCGTTTCCGTATAAATTCGTCCTTGAACTTGTTTATCATATTGTTCAAAAATGAGTTCGCGGCTGGCCATATTTTCATGAGATAAAACGTCTAATAATGATTGATTGTAATCCAATTGCTCGGGGATATCCGGCTCGATAAAATTATTCTCGCGGGCCTCATAAGGGCGGTTATATAAAAACCCCTCGGTTACTTCTTTTGCTTTCGCATTTACAATTTCTTCATCACCATTGTGAACAATGTATTGGCCATCATTGCGAATTTTACCAATAATGGATGCGCGAGCCCCCTCACTCACCCCAGGCAGATCAAACACATTATTATAGTGGTCTAAAATCACGGGCGTTACTTCTGGGGAACAGACCCACATAAATCTCTCTTGGGTTTCACTGCAAAGGTAAACAGATGGATGTAAGCCATCCATCCCAATATGGATTTTGTCCATCCAAACCTCTGCGCCATATCCGGATGTTTCTGCCAATTCTACGCTGGCGCAAGCCACACCCCCAGCCCCCAAATCCTTGAAACCGATATTATTGATCAATCCTTTTTCTTTTAGGATGTTAAATAGAGCATAGGATGATTTTAAGAGGTGCCGCTCCAAAAACGCGTTGGGTTCCTGAACGGCTCCTTTGTTTTGCTCTTTCTTTTCTTCTTCCAATTCTAATGATGCAAAACTAGCACCACCAAACCCGCTATTATCTGTGGGTTTCCCCAATAATATTAAATCATAGCCATCCGCATTCTTTGGTGCGTAAGAATGAATAATATCATCTTCTTTTACGATACCAAGCGTAACCAAAGTGACTAAACAATTTTCGTTATATCCCTCGTGGTAATATAAATCGCCGCCCATATTGGGAATTCCCAGTGGGTTCCCATAACCAGCAACACCGGCCACCACCCCATCGTGAATCCATTTAGTTTTATTATTATTAATGTCCCCGAATCGGAAAGAATCAGTCACAGCAATCACTTCGGCACCCATACATAATACATCTCGAACATTACCACCGACACCCGTTGCCGCTCCTTCGTAAGGCACAATTTGAGAAGGGTGATTATGGGATTCGTGACTCATGACAATGCACCATCGATGGCCATTATTATCTGTTGCGATTGAAACAACGCCCGCATCTTCTTTGGCGCCTAAAACCACATCTGGACCTTCAGTGGTAAATTGTTTTAAATGGTTACGACTGCTTTTATAACTACAGTGTTCTGAGCCCTGAATAGAAAATAAAATAAGCTCTGCAAGAGATGGAGCTCGCCCCAACATATCATTTTGAATTTTAAGAGTTTCTTCAACTGTGAGTGGAATATTGTATTCCGACAGGGCGCGCGAAATTTGTTTATTTGACAATCCCGAAAAATCTATTAATTCTTGCGAGAATGCCATTTATATCACAAGTATACTGATGGCTTTAATTCGCCGATATAAGGTAAAGTTCTATGTTTGTCAGCGTAATCCAACCCACAACCAACAACCCAAACATCGGGAATAGTAAAACCTAAATAATCGATATTTATTAAATTATTTTCTTTTCCTTCTTTTTGCGCTAAAACACATTTTTTTAAAGAAGCGACATTTCGTGTTTGGAGTATCCTCTCCAAGAATTGAAGAGTAAGCCCCGTGTCTAGAATATCTTCTACAATAAGTACATGTTGATTCTGAACGGGGTGACGCAGATCCATAATAACTCTAACCTCACCGCTGGCTTTTGATTCAGCGCCATAAGTGCTTAACGCCATGAAGTCTACAATATGCGGTACATTTAATCGTTTTACCAAATCAGACGTAAACATGAATGCCCCCTTCAAAATAGAAACTATCATAATATTATCAACATGGGCGTAATCTGAATTAATTTGATTTGCTAACTCTTTTGTTCTTTCTAGAACGGACTGTTCGTCTACGAGGATTTTTTCAATATCTTTATGCATATTATTACCTAATAATAGTCTCGTGTCTTTGTGGTCCGACGGAAACAATTTTTACTGGGCACCCCACTTCATGTTCAATAAATGCGATATAATCTTTTAATGTTTCCGGCAAAGCACTATACCCCTTTTCCCAAACTTTTTCTGGTAGATCGGCCCACCCTGGTAATGATTTATACACAGGTTTAGCATTACGATATTGAGTAAGACTGGCGGGCATTTCAGTAATGTGTGACCCATTTACATCATACGCGATACAGATGGGCAATTCAGAAAAACCATTTAAAACATCCAGTTTTGTAAGCGCAATTTCTGTTAATCCGCACACGCGAACGGCCTGCCGCACCTGAACTAAATCAAGCCAACCAACCCGCCGAGGTCGTCCAGTTGTTGTTCCATATTCACTACCTTTATCTCGAAGACTTTTCGCACTATTTCCATGAATTTCTGAGGGTAATGGGCTTTCGCCCACGCGGCTTAAATAAGCTTTAGTTACTCCAATGATACGATCGATATTTCTAAAACTAACACCGGTTCCTATGGATATATGTCCAGAAGCTGTATTGCTGGAAGTGGTATAGGGGTAAATGCCGTGATCAACATCTAGGCTAATACCCTGGGCGCCCTCAAATAAAATAGATTTTCCAGATTTGTGGGCATTGTATAACTCAACCGAGGTGTCATGAATGTAAGATTTTAATTTTTCCCCATAAATAGAATATGTATCATAAATATCATCAATAGAAATATTTAAAGATTGATTAAGAGTTTTTTCAATGATCCCTTTTGAAAACGCATATCCTTTTTCAAGTTTTTCTCTGAATACATCTGGCTCTAAAAGGTCCACCATGCGAATCCCATTTCTAAACATTTTATCTGCATAAACAGGGGCAATCCCGCGGCGCGTGCTCCCTGCAGCCAAATCTCCTTGGTGACCAGATAGAGCTCCATCCATTGCAATATGATAAGGCATAATGACATGTGCGCGGTCGCTCACCATAAGTTTTGGAGTAATGCCTTTTTCTTTTACGTATGCAATTTCATCCAAAAGAGCTTTTGGGTCGACAACAACACCATTCCCTATAACACTCGTGGGTTCACCATATACAATCCCAGACGGGATGAGATGAAGTTTAAAAGTATTGCCGTCTACAATAACAGTGTGCCCCGCATTGTTTCCGCCGTGAAAGCGCACAACATACTCAGATTGGCCGGCAAAGAAGTCTGTGATTTTTCCTTTGCCTTCGTCACCCCATTGGGTGCCAACAATTGTTGTTATATTAGACTGATTGGAAGGCACTAATTGCCGGAGATTGGTTTGATATGTATTGAATAAAAGTCACTTAATTCAGGATAATCCCGCACTTGACTTTACACGATATCATTAAATGTAAAAAATAGAATTATTAAAAAATTTAATTTTTTTTGTTTTTTTCTGAAATGCCAGCTTTCTTTTTTGCCCACACTAGCAATCTATGGATGGGAGGGAAATATTCTGCCAAAATAATTAAACCGGGAATTCCAAATACCCATCCTTGGAAAATGGGTATTAATCCGCCAATCAATCCAACAATCACGAGGATCACGCCAATTGTTATCCTGAAAGAATGTTTAATCATTTAGTTGTCGATTTTGAATTATTAAATAACGACTTTCTGGTGCTATATATTGTCCTAACCCACCTTTTAAATAATGATTAAAAAATGTTATTATTTGTGAAAGTATTAATGGGTGCGATATAGATACTGGTAATTCTCCAACGTCCAAAAAATAGGATGCTAAAGGAGAAAATAAAGGCGCGTCACTAAAGTCTAGGTGTTCAGTTTTTTTAACGATTGAAAATAATTGATCATCAAACCCATTTTGTAATAAAGAAAATAATAAATCGTAATTATTTTTGTAATCTGAATTAGCCCAACTAGGTCTCCCTAAATAATAAAAAGGAATTGGAACACCAGATTGTAGTATGGTGCTTGGGATTGGGTTTATCCATCCATCTAAAGCAAAACATGCTTTAAGTCGGCTGTCTATGGCTGATGCATTTATGGCGGTGGCACCTCCATATGAATGTCCAATAATTCCGATATTATCCATATCAATGTTAGATTGAAACATAGACTGAGTTTCACCAGAATTCATTTTTTCAATCTGGTTTAACATAAAAACAACATCAAATGTTCGAGTTTTCATTTGTTGTTTTCGAACGTGAGCACTATCTGGATTACCATGCAGGTCTGACCGATAATCTGCTATATGACCATCTGGAAAAATTGTCAAATTCGCATCATAAGGATGGTCGACACCAAAAACAATAAATCCCTCGCTGGCAAAATGTTCATTTAAGGAAGAATGAAGGTGCCTTGAACCAGTAATACCATGTGATGTTATAATAACCGGCAATTTTGTTTTTATTTTAGCAAGGGGGGTTTTAAAAGTAGTGTTTGTTTTTATTAGTCCAAGATGATTTGCAAAAAAGGATGGAAGACCACCCGCTTGGCTTAATCCTCGGGCTCTTCGTTGTGCAAAATCAAAATATGGTGTTCTTTGATCGGATGAATTATTAATCGTTGGATACCAAACCTGAACCACGATTTCCCTAACATCATCCTCGATTTCATCTGTGAACCATTCTTGTCGCGAAGAATCCACCCAATGAAATGTTTCAGTCCCGATACTATATGGCCCGTCAGGTTCCGGCAGAGTAAAAACAGGTATTAACCAAGGAAGCAATGCCGACACAGTTAACCAAGACATCAATAACAATAAAATTATAGTGGGTGGTTTCTCTTTATATGTTTTATAAATAACGAAAATGACAACAAGAAATAAATAGGCGGGAACCATTTGCCATCGAGATGACTCAGTAAAAAAATGAATAAGAGTAATTGTAATGGCGCCAAATAAAGAATAAAGAAAAGATGCTCTATCATTTTTTATGAACAAAAAGTATAGCGCACCAACACTAGATAAAATAATTAAAAATTCAAGGGATCGCATTTGTAGATAAATTGAGCCTGTTTTAATTCTTTAGTTCAACGTGACTAAACTTCTTATTCAACCAGATAATAGATAAAGAGACAAAGCCAATAATAATTCCCAATATTGAAAAATTTAGACCAAACTCTTGATATTGCTCATTAAACCCAACAAGCGGTTTTGCTTTTTGCAAATAAGAAAGACCTAAAACAAGTATGCCCATAGATGATATAAAACATAATGCAGATAGAGAATGTATTTTGTCATTCATTAAGAAGCGGTAGTATGATTTTTGTTTAAACAGTTGAAATAAAACTATCCAAACAAACCAGGAAACAACTTGAATAAATATTAATCCTTTAAAATAAGTAATAACTGAATAAAACGGGCTAGCCCATATTGACCACTTTTTAAATACCGGTCTATCTATATATCGAAATACATTATTAGCATTAAATCGAGTTTCTTTTAAATGCGCTATAATCGAATCTGTCTTTTCTTGATGGGATAATGATTCCCAATTTGGTATTTTTATTCCATTCCACACATGAGCCGCTGATCCGTATCCATGATAATCTGCTGATCCAAGCATGAATAAATTATTTTCACGGCATAATTCAATAATTTGTTGTCTAAGATTATTTGAGAAAACATTATTACGATTATCAATTTCAAACCCATCAACACCCTTATCAATATAATATTGAATCGAATTGTGTTCATCAGAAAACCAATGAGCTACGGCCACCAAACCACCATCTTGGTGTGTAGAATCAATCACCGGTTTATCATCTAGGCTAAAGGTAATGAATGGACTTTTTAAACCAAGGAGCAACATATGGTTGCTACCAGAAAATTCTATCCCCGCAATAATATGAGGGACTTTCGGAAGAAGACCCTTTTTTTGTTCATTTACAAATCGAAGTGTATTTTTATTATGATTATGCTCTGTCAGAAAAAAAGCATCATATCCGTTTCGTTTATGCCAACTCATTTGTTGTTTAGGGGAAATCAGCCCATCATGACTCCAGTGGCTATGAGTATGAGTATTAAATAAAATACGACCAGAATCATGATTAATGATGGTATTACTTGGGAGTGGCCCAGAAATCATATAAATAAAAATCATAAGCCACAAACCACTTAACAATACAGATAAAACCGCCCAGCGCCCCAAGGCGCTTATTAAGGATATTTGTTTATAAAAAATGCGTTTTACAAAAGCAAAAAACATCCCAATTGAAACCCACCCAAAGATTACAAAAAACTCAGGGATTGGATCGTAAGACCTTAAATAAAATAGAATGGGTCCTAAAATAGGTTCAAATAAAACGCGTAACGGAGAAATGTGAATACTAAAGTTTTCAGCTTCAGCTAATATTTGTGTATTAATTATAAATGGCTTTACACCAAACAATGATAAGAGAAAAACGAAAATCCCGAATAATAGACTATACCGCCAATGATGCAATTGTTGATAGATTGTTTTATTCATAGGGGTTTATTTTGCACCTATTCAACGAACATTAAAAGGATTGCTATGTCCATGAAAAAATTACTATATAAAAAAATTCCCCAAGAAGAAATGCTAAATAGAGTTAACGCATATTATGATGCAATGTCATCAAGAAGATCAATACGTGACTTTTCAAGCAAACCTGTTTCTATAGATATTATAACACAATCAATAAAAACTGCCTGCGGCGCACCATCGGGGGCGAATAAACAACCGTGGACTTTTGTTGTTGTAAAAGATGACAAATTGAAGAAAAAAATTCGGCAAAGCGCTGAAAAGGAAGAAAAAGAATTTTACACTCACCGAGCTACGCAAGAATGGTTAGACGACTTAAACCAATTTAATACAAATTGGCAGAAACCTTTTTTGGAGACCGCTCCATATCTTATAGTAGTATTTAAACAAGTTTTCGAAAAAGGGGAAAAGCGTAAAAAAAATTATTACGTGAATGAGTCTGTTGGTATTGCCATAGGATTTTTATTAACAGCGTTACATTTTGCGGGTCTCGCCACATTAACGCATACACCAAGCCCTATGGGCTTTTTAGAAAAGATATTAAAACGGCCTAAAAATGAAAGGGCCTATATAATGATTCCTGTTGGGTACCCGGCAGAAGATGCAATGGTACCCAACCTAAAAAAGAAACCATATTCAGAAACAATAATGATTAA
Organism: Fidelibacterota bacterium; assembly: GCA_018658715.1. GTDB lineage: Bacteria > Fidelibacterota > Marinisomatia > Marinisomatales > UBA1611 > JABHGY01. Next base: position 82,534 of record JABHUQ010000006.1, on the reverse strand, counting down.
ATAAATTAACCACAGGTTGTTTCTAGTAAGGCCGCACAAACTAAATATGGATCCATATTTGCTGATGGGCGACGATCTTCAAGATACCCCTTACCTTCGTTTGCAGTTTGCATCGGAATTCGAATAGAAGCCCCTCTATCACTTACACCATATCTAAACTCATGAACACTGCATGTTTCATGTAAACCGGTTAATCGTTCTTCGTTATGCGCACCATAAATAGCTATATGATCGTCATGATTTTCTTTGAGCTTTTCACACGCAGCTTCAATTATTTTTATACCACCTTCTCCCCGCATTGATTTTGTGCTAAAGTTTGTATGGGCACCCGCACCATTCCAGTCACCAGAAACAGGCTTAGGGTGAAGCGTTGCACTTACACCATAGTCTTCAGCAATACGATATAGAAGATACCTCGCCAACCATGTCTGGTCCCCAGCTTCCAATGTACCAACAGGCCCAATTTGAAACTCCCATTGTCCAGGCATAACTTCTGCATTTATCCCAGATATTTCTAATCCAGCCTCAATACAGGCATCCATATGTTCTTCAACAATATCGCGACCAAAAACTTCATCAGCGCCCACACCGCAATAAAAAGGTCCTTGAGGCGCAGGATAGCCTCCTTCAGGCCAGCCTAGTGGAGATCGCCCCTGAAAAAAGGTATATTCTTGCTCAATACCAAACCACGGTTCTTCTGAAGAAAATTTATTCGCTGTTGTTTCACATGCTGCCCTCATATTTGTTTTATGAGGCGTACCATCAGCATTCATGACCTCACACATTGTGAGGATACTATCTCCCCCTCGAACGGGGTCTGGGACAAAACAAACAGGCTTTAACATACAGTCACTATCTGTTCCATCTGCTTGCATGGTACTGGAACCATCAAATCCCCAATCTGGAATTTGATCTAAACGATCAATCGGTCCATCTACAACTTTTGTTTTTGATCTCATTTTTTGAGTGGGTTGATGACCATCAATCCAAATGTATTCTATTTTTACTTTACTCATAGTGTCCTCTTTTTTATTATGTTAACCAATGGCTTCTTTTCCGCGTTCGCCTGTGCGAATACGAATACATTCTTCAATAGGAAGAATAAATATTTTACCACGACCTTTATCGCCATCCTTTTGAGCGACGGTGGTTATGGCATCGACAACTGAATCTACATATTCATTATTTACTGCAATTTCAAGACGCACTTTTTTCAATAAAGTTATTTCATGTGAAATACCTCTATAAACTTCCTGTACTGGTATTTCCTTTCCTTGACCTTTTGCATTTGTTACGGTGAATTTGTAAATCTCTCTTTTTAATAATTCTTCCTTAATGTATGGAAGTTCCTCAGGTTGTATTATTGCTATAACTAATTTCATTGTATTATCCTTAATTATTCAGCTGAAAAAATTTGAAATCCAGCATAAGATTCCATTTCATGCTCACCAATATCTAATCCAATAATTTCTTCTTCTTCTGTGACCCTGAGACCAAATAATAAATCAATAGCTTTAAACAAAACAACTGAACTAATAAAACAAAAGGCGCCATAGGAAGAAACGCCCAATAACTGAGTGGTAAACGAATAGTCTGAGCTAAAGATTCCTACGGCAAGCGTTCCCCATACACCGCAAAACAAATGCACTGAAATCGCTCCAACCGGATCATCTATTTTTAGTTTATCCAACTGAATGACCGCCAACACAACGATTATTCCAGAGAGAAAACCGACTATAACAGAATTGGTTGGGCTTATGCAATCTGCTCCAGCAGTAATACCAACTAATCCCGCAAGGGACCCGTTTAAAATCATAGATAAGTCAGGTTTTTTAGATATATACCAAGAAGTAATCATAGCTCCTATCACACCAGCAGCAGCAGATAGAGTTGTGGTTACAAACACGAGTGATACCACCCCGGGGTCTGCAGATAAAACAGAACCCCCATTAAAACCATACCAACCAAACCATAGTAAAAAGACACCAATGGTTGCCAAAGGCATATTGTGTCCAAGGATAGGTTTAATGGCTCCTGATTTGGAATATTTTCCAAGACGAGGTCCAAGAATAGATGCACCCACTAATGCAGCCCAACCTCCAACACTATGTACAAGTGTAGATCCTGCAAAATCATGGAAATTTTTATCGCCTAACCAACCAGCGCCCCAGGTCCATGATCCCGCAATAGGATAAATTAATGCAACATATATGGCAGAAAAAATCAAAAAGCTACTAAGCTTAATTCTTTCTGCTACAGCACCAGAAACAATGGTTGCTGCTGTAGCCGCAAACATGGCTTGAAAAATAAAATCAGTAAAATAGGTATAATTACCACCAGCATAATCAATTAACCCGGCAGCACCTGAAGGTATAGATAGACCAAAGCCGCTAAACCCTAAAAAACCATTAAACGTACCTGGATACATAATATTAAATCCACAAATAGCATAGGTTAGAATTCCAATGGCAACAATACTTACATTTTTAAATAAAATGTTTACAGTGTTTTTAGCTTGGGTTAATCCAGATTCAAGAGTTGCAAACCCTAAATGCATAATAAATACAAGAAATGCCGAGACCAACATCCAAGTATTATTTACAACAAATAATGCATCATCTCCTGTGGTTGAAGACTCTCCAAACAAGAACCCACACCCCATGAAAAGAAATAAAATTAAAGTCTTCATGATATCCCCAATTAAAAGCTTTTACTAACGGTTAAAAAAGTAGTTTCCTGATTTGGATTTAAGATCCAAGAACAACTGTAGGCTCCGTTGTTGGCGGTTATTCCAAATTCAACTACATCAAATTTATCTGTGCCATCGTCGTTATCAATTGCTGTATACATCCCATTCCCCAAGCCCAGGCTAAAAGGACCGTAGCTCAGATTTAGATAAATAGATGCATTGTCCGCCCCAGGTTCATGAAAAAAATATCCCCCGTATATACCTACACCTTTATACTCTCCAGATGCACCCGCTTCAATAAAGTGGGCACCAGAACCTGGATTAAAATCAAGAAAATTATCATTAGCACCAGAATTGGTTGGGAAATAATAATCTGTTAAAATCAACGAGAGAGGACCAGCTTGAGCGGAGACAAATAAATCATTCTCATTTGCCTGGCCATTAAATTGCCACGCTCCCCAAGCACCTACCGTCAATACTCCCAAAGAATATGTGATTCCGGGTTGTATTGACGGCGAATTCCCAAAGTCAGTTCCCCGCCAAACATATCTATTATATATATCACAAGACACGCCCCAAGGGTTCACATTATTAACCCCCTTACTTTCTTCAGCATATGTAGGTGAAATAGCCATGGTTCCCAAAATGGCAATAATAGTTAAGTGTTTTTTCATTTCATTTTCCTTTCTTTCCAAAAAATGGATGTTACGGTTATTTATTTAGGTATTCGAACAGGCGCTAATCTTTTATATGACGATAAAATGATTTGCGTTTCTGTACGCTTGACTCCCGGCCACTGTTGAATAGTTCGCAAGAGTTTTTCTAATGATCGACTACTTTCAGTTTCAATCATCATAAGGTGGGAACCTCGTCCAGTAGTAGAGAAACACCAAACCACTTCTGGTGTTTGATTTGCTTCGTCTACAACATCAATGTAATGATCTGAAGAATCAGAAATAATGGTAATGAGCGCAAGCACATCCAGCCCTACACGGTGGGGATCAATCACAGCTTGGTAGCCAAGAATGATTCCGCCATCTTTTAGTTTTTTTATTCGCTCTGATGTGGAAGGGACAGACATCCCTATTTGTTCAGCTATATAACTTGCTGATGCGCGGCCATCTACCTGCAATATATCCAGAATCTTCCGGTCAACTTGATCTAATTCGTAATGATTATCATGTTTTGTCATACATTAAATTATAATGTAAAATATTAATAAACCAAATAAAATAATGAAAAATATAGTAAAAACATTAATAAAATAGGAAAATATGAAAAATAACAAAATAAATAAACAAGACATATTAGGTGTTTTAAATATTAATAATTAGTATTATTCCGTAAGGAAGAATTAAGGAAAATAAGGGAATCATGGTTATATATCACAACCCGAGATGAGGGAAGAGCAGAAAAACTCTGCAGCTGTTGCGTGACAATGGTATTGAACCCACTATTATAGAATATTTAAAAAATGTACCCACTGTAAAAGAGTTGGAATCATTGTCTTTAAAATTAAAAATGCGCCCAGCTGAATTTATTAGAAAAGGGGAAGCTGATTTTAAAGATAATAATGTAAAAGAAATATTAAATGACGATTCCGACCTTTTTAAAGCTATGAATCAATTTCCAAAAATTATTGAACGTCCCATAGTTGTTAAAGATAAAAAAGCTGTAATGGGTCGTCCGCCGGAAAATGTATTAGATTTATTATAATGAATTCAGCACAAAAAAACATTTTAGTATTCATATTTTTAGGGGCATTCCTATTGCCGGGATGCGATCCTATTGTAGAAACATACAATAATGCAGAAGATGCGATTTATTATGAATCCCAAACGATTAATGATGTGAGCACATCATCCGAAAACGAATTAAATGTTATGACTTGGAATATTCGTTTTGGGTGTGGGCGTATTCCATTTTTCGGAGATGCATGTGGTGATCGAGTTGTTTTAACCGAAGTTGAAGTTAATACCAATTTAGATTCTGTTGTCGTTAGAATAAACAGGGAAGACCCAGACATTCTTTTACTTCAGGAAATGGATCGTTCATCAAAACGGACTAACTATATTGACCAAGTTCAATATTTATTAGACAACACTAATATGAATTATGGTGTTTATGCAACCATTTGGAATTCTCAATTTATTCCAAGTGATGGTATTGGTCGTATAGATATGGGCAATGTTATCTTATCAAAGTGGAAATTAACAAATGCCGAACGAATTAAATTACCTCTAAGAGAAGATCAAGAAGGGATTGTGCAATACTTTTATTTAAGAAGGAGCATTTTAAAAACACAAGTACAAGTACCGGGTCATGACAATTTTTATGCAGTAAATATTCATGCAACAGCCTTTGCTACAGATGATACCAAACAAAAGCATATTGATACGTATTTGGAAACATTAGAATCCTTAGCTAACGAAGGGGCTCTGTTTGTCACGGGTGGTGACTTAAACTCCTTACCGCCGGGCGCCGATTCAACAGATTTTTGTTTAGAAGATATGTGTGAAGATGATCATTATCACGAGGCGGGAAATGAACCCCAACATAAAGACGGCAGTTATTTTGAAAACTTTGAAAATGAACCTACAATTCTTCAGCCTTTATATGAAGCTTATGAACCAGCCGTATCTATTGTGGATTATTTAGAAAATGAACCGGCCTATTTTACACATGCTCCCAGTACGAGTGACAGAAATGGAACATACTACGATCGAAAATTAGATTATTTATTTACGAATATTTCCAATGGCTGGAAACCTAGTTCGGACCAAACACATCAAGATTATAAACAGATATCGGATCATATGGCCGTATCTGCCATATTACAATTACCATGAAGAATTTTCTCGCTCTAACATTAATTGTATCTTCGCTTTTTGGTAAAACCGAAAATTGGTCATCTCATTCTGCAAATGTATTACAGGAAAAACGAATAGAAATTGGATTATTTCAACCGCTTAGGATTGGCGTTTCTGGAGGAAGAGAATGGTCCACACATCCTGTCTATTTCTTTATGATGCCTAATGTGAGCCTTAAAAAAACACGAAATGTTTGGTGGGAATTTGATGTTTCATCTAGACACTCAATTTCATACCCAACTCCTTTGCTGAATATGTTAGCAAGGCAGGGGACAGGAGGCATTATTTCTCCTGAATTTACCTTTCCTGCAGCAGTCATCATTTATAATGAATTGTTATTTACCTGGGAAGAACAAAAACCATATAATATTACATTTAAACTAGGCGTGTCACTTGGATTGGCCGCGGAAAATATTTCAAAAGGATCGACTATAGATTTGCCACTAGCATACCATAGGTTTGCTCCATTATATAATGGCTATGGATTAAGAACAGGTATTGATTTTACAGGAAAAGTCACGGAAAAAATTCATTATTTATTAGATGCAGATATTCAGATTCTTCCCGGAATGGAAGGATCCTTTGCTGTAGAGCATAAAGGAATGATTAGTTGGAACAAAAACGATTATTTCCGTATTTCTTTAGGGTATAAGTTAGTCCATGGAGAATATCCATTTGGAACAGATACACATATATTGCCCTATTTACCCATGGCCGAAACGTGGGTTCCGTTTATGGATTTCCAGTGGGCGTGGGATCGAAAGTGATTTTGTCGTAAGAATTTAAAACAATATTTAAATTGAATAAATTTGGTTCCTATCAGCCGATTCTTACTATATAGTATTATTGATTTCACCCCTATTTAATAATGTGTACTCAGACAATTTAGAATGTGTTAATACCGCTGATATTCCGAATTATTGTATAGAGCTTATGGAGACCAAGCACCAATAAAAACGAGAGAAATATCTGTTGTTACATTTTTAAAATAGTTGTCAAAAATTAATCCTTAACGTTAGTCTCGGAACCCAACCCAATAACCCTAAATCCGAATAGGCATAATCCAGATTTAAGCGATAGGGAATGAATGGGAAATTCTTTGAGGATAATCCAAACCCCATTGAAAATCGATTAATATATTTACCTTCTTCATAGTCGGATAAGGCTTTATCTGATACATCATCTAAATCATCGGGATATCTCAAAAAAGTATTTTTAACACCCGCTCTGAGATAAAGCAATTTCATAATTGTCAGTTCGGCTCCAGCCATATAAATTGGATTAAAATCTCTTGGGTCACTGTATTCTGCATTCACAGTTAAGCTCAACTTTTCTTGTTTTATAAGCGCATCTGGCCCAACAGGAGAAAAGGAGAGCCCAACTTTAAATGTCATTGGGAGCGACCATTGTTCTGTGCCAAGTTGAGCAATAACATCTGGATTGCCATTTAAATCTTCATAAGCATCAATATCCACTTTTTGGTCGGTGCCTGATAGTGTCATTTTGCTTCCGAAGTTTGTTATTGCCATTCCAATTTTTAACCCCGAAAATGATGTTGTATATTGAGAACCAACATCAACAGCTACCGCATTAGCACTCGAAAAGGAGATCGTTTCGCGAATAATTTTGAATTGAATACCCGTTGAAAATTTGTCGCTGATTCGGGTGCCGTAAGCTAAGCCTAGCGATAAATCATTCGCGGTAAAAGTGCCCTCTCCTTCAGGTGAAAATTCTGTAGTACGGGTCATGTTGCCATAAGCCATTTGGTTAATACTTAATCCAAGATAACCTTGACTACCAAACTTAACTGCGGCAGCAAGATAATTATGGTTAATATCCCCAATCCACTCTGTTTGGCTTACCATTACTTCCGATTTTCCGATTCCAGTTATTCCGGCTGGATTCCAAAATAAAGCCGACACATCATTTACTTGTGCCGTGAAGGCACCACCCATTGCTGCGGCCTGCCCGCCCACTTCCACCTTTAAAAAATTAGCCGCCGATGTTGATGCATTATCAAATTGTCCGTTTAGGACCGCAATCGTTGTTAAGATAAATAATAATTTCTTCATTTGATCACCGCAAACTTTCCAATCCCCCAGATACCACATGGAAGATATAAACCCCAAAAGCTACATCTTGATTATTATATGTTCGTAAATCCCATGCTTCGATACTAGCTCCTCGATAACCAGGACTTCCATTTTTATGGTTTAGGATTTGAACTAATTCTCCGGCAGAATTATAAATACGAATCATACATTCTTCAGGAAGTCGGGTAAACTGAATTTCCTTTTGATATTGTATATACTCATAAGCTGAAGTTACCACATAAGGATTTGGGACGACTAAAATTTCACTTAAATCTAAGTCAGGCGAAGTCCCATCTTCCGTGGTAATAATTTCAAATTGATCTTCTCCTGGTACAATTGGATTTGGGAAAACCATATCCAACATGTCCCCATAATTAAAGTGTAAGTTATTTGTATTAAAATTGAGCACCCAACCCATCAAATCTGCATCATTTGCAAAATGATATGGTTCAGATGATCCAGTATATACATCATGAATAGGAATGATTTGTAAGTTAGTCGTTAACTTATAGTAGTGAGCCCAAGACGAATCTAATGTTGTATCAGTATCTGTGAAAATAGAGTCTATCACAACGGAACTATCTCTTCCCCATGGCGGAGACGGCTTTGAATTACCAGCAACTTGATACACTGCGATGTTCAACCTTTGATCGTTTTCCGTATCCCAAATTTCAATGGGTAATTGAATCGTGTCCGGCTCGGCATTTCCTCTTAATATATTTAAATTATAATAAGAAGCGATGGATCCTGACTCTATGAAGCGAATTTGTAAATCTATACCCAATTCTTTATAACTTATAATTCCTGATGGTTGAAAAAAGCCTGCTGATGCTGGATAATTACCATATAAATAATCTACAAACCCGCCCCAAGAAGGATTATCTGGCCCAGACGCACCTCCGCCCATAAATGCTAAATTGGAAGCAACGCTATCCAATATGGTTTGAAACACCGTGTCTGGTCCACTAACTATAAACGATGCATCACTAAATACAGGAATAAATCCATCAACCACATACTTCATTTGTCCCGACTCAACATCTGGGTCCTGATTTACAATCGTTTCGCTGGTTGTTGTATTCGTAAGGGTCCAATAAGGAAAAGTGGTCGTATCCCAGTTTGCACTATTTTCATCCGAAGAATCAATGGCAACACCATCATTAAAAAAGTCAACAGAATAGGTATAACCTTTACTTACAAAATCTGATTCTCTAACTTCATCTTCACCTAAAAATTCAAAAACAAAGGCTTCTGCATCTATCGCATTTAATATGGCATTTGCAGACCCGGTATGTGTAATATTTTTATCACCAATTTCATGCCCAAGAGATTTACCTTGAGGTACAATAGAAATAGTATTATCACCATCAATAAATGCATTTTTTACCTTTGCATTTTCCATTGGGTCTACAACAGCGCCAGACCAATCATCTGGTCCATCATAAGCAGAAATTGAATACCAATACTCGTAACCATTGACCAAGTCTTGATCGATATATGAATATTGGATACCATCATCATTTCCCAAATTATAATAAATGAGCGGATCAGACATAGCATAGGCTCCGCTCATTCCATCCATTTTATCAAAAATAGCCAGTGGTTTATAAAAATCAGTTGGGTTACCATTAAAATCTGTAACCACAGAACCCCACGTATTTCCTCTATCTGAGCTTCGATAAATTCGATACCCCTGAAATGCATTATTTCCTGTGACAGGATCAATGGATTGCTCGCTTCTATTATCCCAAAACAATGCCACCTTTCCATCTTGCGGAACAGCGTGCACAACAGGTGGTTTTGGTGGCTGAGGGCTAGCACAATTGTTGTCATATAACGATTGAAAAACTTTTGCATTCCTTAATAAATCCGCTTCATTAATTCCCATAAAATCGGCAAATGTAAAAATAACAAATTCCCCCGGGGCCACAGCCATTTCAGGAATAGTATCACCATCTGTTGTCACTTGTTCTGGTCCGCCTGCAGCAATAATCCACGTTATATCGGGGCCATAAGAATAGGGTTTTTGGAATAAATCATTCGCTGGAGGTTCTACGTTGTGAGGTTCTTGAATCCCATGGCTCATTTGTATATTGTATGCATCATTATCGCTTTGGGAATCTTCACTATATTCATACGTATAAAATGTTGAAATATCATATGGTTGAATTGACCCATCCATATTGTATTTTGTACACTCAAGAAACTTGAGCCCAATCCATCCAAGTCCCGATGAAACAAATCCAGATGATTCATCATCCGGATCCCAAACGATAGCTAAATTTTCGAGTAAATGAGCATCTGTTGTATCGGATAATTTTTCTGCAATATGAGGATCATCCGCAGAAATGAGCATACATAAATCATCTGTCCACTCTGCACTTCCTTGTTCGGGCGCATCTGGATCGCCCGCAATTCCGAAATATAAATCTCTTAAGGTATCTTTTCCCACATTTGTCATTTTTTGAATAAAAATGAGACCATCATTTCCAAAGGTATTTGCATAATTTAATACCCACGTATCGATCCTAACGTTGAGCGGTCCAACACCATTATTGCTGGCATATGTATTTCCCTCTGTTGGGTCATTATCTGTTACAACAAAATAAGCTTCTCTATCTGCCTGAACACCCAACCAACATGGGGCATCAGGAAAACCCTCAGGTCCAAGTTCAGGTTCAACTCCCGGGAAATAAAGTGTATCATTTGCATTCCCGTTTGCATCATACAAAACGGATGCAAATGTTCCTGTTGGATCTGCTTCAATTGGCCATTGGGCTGGCCAAGATTGTTCCATATCGCTGAATGCAATTCCAATATTTTGATCCGTGTCGCTATATCCGGCATCATATCCAGGTAGAGGTTCAAACTCTTCTTCTGAATCTCGGACAGAGCCACGTACACCCACCGAAACAGAAGGGACACCATTTTTAAGTGCACCAACCATTGGCGCTTGAGTCCAGTAATAAGTACAACACCCATTTGTCATCATACTCCCCGCAGGGAATTCATGGTTTAATCCCCATCGATCGTATCCATAAATAGCTGCATTGGATAAACGTAAAACCATATTCCCCTTGTCAAGGACGCTTCGCTTTCTATCGTCATAAGCTGCAGGTTTAGCAAGCGGAGCACGCCCTTTTGATGGCGCAATAAATTGATTATAATATTCACGTTTAGAAAGTCCTGTTGATGGATTTCCTGCATGGATTGTTATATTAAGTAACAAGGTAAGGATTAAATATTTTTTCATGTTTACATTCCTACACTTAAGCCAATTTCAATATGCCTAGGCGAACTGTAATAGTATGGACGCCACAAGTACATAGCGGATATATTGGGGTTTAGGTTTACATCTGGTTGTCCTGAATTTCCGAAAACGCGAAGCACATTTTGATTATTAAACAAATTTGTAATATCCATAAATATCCGAGCTTTTGTTTTTTTCACAGGTAAATCATAAAATGCTTTCATATTGAAATTTGCAGTAGGCGGCATTCGACCTGAATTGGGTTCGTCGATAGGACGCCCTCTGGAATCTGTAGGCGTGTAGGGCAACCCGCTTCCAATATTTCCTAATACATTTATTCCCAATCCTTTTGGATGTTGATAGTCAACACCGAGGTTTATGGTATGCGTTTGATCCCAATCCATAGTAAATGTACGATTATAATCACGCCACCCATAGACGGACTCTAAATAAGCCACATCCCAATGGTAAGATGAATTAGGCGCATTTCCTTCTGCGCGAGCCATAGCATAATTGATATACCAACTATAATTGTTTGAAAACAGTTTTTCCAACGATATTTCAAACCCTCGGGAATTTGCATAATCCATATTTTCAAAAACAGCATATTGCTGTGGGTCTGCATCATATATACGAGATGCGGCATAATCAAACAAATCCTTATAATATAAGGTGGAGCTCAACACATAATGTTCACCAATCCACGTTCTTAGTCCCATTTCATATTGAACGGATCTCTGAGGGCTTATGTTTGGGCTACCAACTTCTGGGATATACCAATCGGATAAATTGTAAGGAAAGGGAAATAAATTATTACCATATAAATTATTATTCTGAGCCATAGAATTTGCATTTTCTGACCACCCTGGAGCTGCTATGCTATTACCTTCTTGGTTTCCATAATTATACATGTAGTACAAATCCGGAAACTGATAAAAATGTCCATAAGAAAAGTGAAAAGCAACTTTATCTGTTATTGGATATCCAATACCAAGCCTTGGGCTAAATTGACTCTTAATTTCAGCATTTGGCGCAGGCATTCCACCCACGATATTTCCATCATCATCACGATTAAGATAACCCCACCCTAATCCATCAACATCTTCATCTGTGAGAGACCCTACATCACTAGGTTCAATCCAAATTGTTTCTCCGCTCTCAGTGTAATAATACCCTAATTCACGCGTTGGATCCGGGTATTGACTCTTTGGGTCTAGTTTGTCCATTCGAATACCAATATTTACAACAACATCATTGTATTCAATTTTATCTTGAATATACCAACTTTGAGATTCAGGTTGATGTTCATACATAATAAAGGACGGGTCACCGGAATTACCAAAATATCCACCACCAATTCCGTACGCTGCAAAACGGGCTAAGTCGTAAGACTTTTTCTCAAATCCAGCTTTAAGTTGATGCCTTTTATTTACTTGCCAAGTGATGTCTCCCCCAAAGCTATTATAATTTGATTTGTACCATGTGTAGTCATGCATGGTAGAAATGCCTTCTCGAATGGAATCCCCATATATATTATAAATATTGTAATTGCCATAAAATTCATAATTAGATGTGTTGTCATATGCATCACCTTCTCTTAGTCGAGCATCTACTCCCCAATCATATTCATTTGGATCTGTGGATCTGCTATCGGATTGAATATCCCAATATTCATCAGAAAGAATTGCTTCTTCTTCATCCCAAATTCCATTTTGATTGTCATCTGCCCAGTTATATACGTTCCATGTACTATCATTATTCCAATCATTATAAGTTTCATCATTATCCCATACAGCATTTCCATTTTCATCGTCCCACCATTCTGCGGAATACACACTCCATACACCATCCCCATTCATATCCGCATATGGTTCGGCATAATATCCTAGCCATAGATATTCATCGCCTGCGGGTACTGTTTCTGGAGTAAAACCACCCCAGTCTTCAGGGATTTCAATAATGCGACTTTCCAGTTCATGGTTTTTGGTCAACAGAGGCTCATAACCATACCACGATTCTGTTTTATGATCTTGATATCGTGCTGTTATATACATGTTTTCCGAAATAGCATAACTGGCCTTGATTTGCAAATCAGATGATTTATCAAAATCAATTCCGCTGCGGTTAGGGATTTGTCGATAGTCCATAGAAAACGATTTTGATTCTTTGGTGAACTGATTGTATCCTATAGTTAACTTAAGCTTAGACACAGGGTGTAGGACTACTTTAGCATTGATGCGATCTTGAAGACGATAAGCCCCTGTTTGTTCAATGGTTCCTTCTTTTAGTATATCCGGAACTCCATCTAGATTAATATCAGCCATAGCTAGTGTATCTATTTCATTTTCATCTTCTATACCATCTTCGTTTAAATCAACCCAATTCCCATCTATTCCATCATCATTTACATCTTTCCACACATTGAAAGGTAATTTATTTTTCCAAAGAGACGTTCGTGTATTTAAGCGATCTGCAGAAACAAAAAAGGTAGCCCAATCAGGCTTAAAAGGAAGTAATGGCCCACTTAATGTGCCTTCTATACGAGACTGATCCCAATCATTAAAATCACTATTGAACAGATTGTCTGTTACGCCGCGGATGTTCCAGGAATAATCTGAGCGACCTTCTTTTGTAACAATATTTACCACCCCACTCATAGCTTCTCCATACTCAGCATTAAATGCCCCGGTGATAACGGATAATTCAGAAATAGCATTTCTAGAAACATCCATTCCCATATCTCCAAATAATGCATCTTCCACAACAAATCCGTCTACAAGAAATGTTACTTCTCCTGTACGGCCACCCCTAAAATGGATTCCACTTTCTGAATTATCATTTTCGATAACACCAGCCATAGTCGTCATTGCATCTTCGAAAGAATTGATAGGCATATTTTCTAGTTTTTCTCCCTCCATTGTAATAGTTGTTGCCGTTTGATCTCGAACAATAATCGACCTTTCGGCTTCCACGGTTATTTCTTCACCTTCGACGGCAGATATAGCCATTTTAAAATTCAGTTGTGTGTTATGGTTTGCATTTATAATTACATCCTGAACAATAATTGTTTTGTATCCAATATATGATGCAGAAACAGTGTATTTTGCGGCCGAAATATGAATAATTGAATAGTTGCCATTTTCGCCGGATGCCGTTCCCATTGTTGTGTTTTTTAAAACGATATTTACGCCAATTAATGGGTCACCAGTTGTTATGTCGGTAATAATACCTGTTAGTTTCCCAGTATCACCAGCAAATAGGAAAGATAAAATAATGAAAAAGAGTAATGTTTTTTTCATAAAGCGTTTCCTCCAGAATAACGCAGGTTTAAAATGAGAACAAAAGTAGATCATTAATCACGATTGTATCAAGTGAAAAGTTTTGTATTTTCATTAGGCGCTTTAGTCTGATTTTTCTTGAATCATTTGTAAAAATGTTTCATATTCGATCCCGCCCCAGGGATAGTTATACCCCTAATAGGCGATGTTTTTATTATTTTACACATTATTAATTAGTTAGTCAGGAGTTACTTATGGATACTTTAAAAAGAGTTTTCCACGTAAAAGTTGTTTTGTTTCTACTCTTAACCAGCCACATCTTTGCGGGTGACGCGGGTAAAGTTGTAGGGACAGTTGTGGATAAAGAAAGTGGCAGTCCATTACCGGGCGTAAATGTTATGCTTGATGGGTCTTCTTATGGCGCTGCAACAACTGAATCGGGATCGTTTGTTATTTTAAATGTTTCCCCGGGACTTTACGATATAAAATTTAGCTTTATCGGATATCGCTCGGTTACTATTGAACAAGTTCGTGTTACGTCAGATTTAACCACAAATCTTTTTGAAACAAAGCTTGCATCAGAAGCGCTAGAAGGCGATGAAGTTGTTGTTGTTGCTGAAAAACCACTTATTGAGATTAATGCTACAAACGAAGTTCGCGTCGTCCGCGCAGAAGATATTCAGAATATGAATGTTCGTGGATATGCTGACGTTGTTGCACTTCAAACAGGTGTTGTTACAGACGCAAGCGGCAATCTCCACATTCGCGGTGGACGTACAGATGAAGTTGGTTTTTATGTTGATGGTGTTTATGTCAACAATGCTTATACAAGTGGGCGTGCGGGTGATGTGCCAAACTTAAGTTTAGAAGAGGTCTCTTTTCAGTCTGGCGGTTTTGGAGCTGAATATGGTTCTGCTAACTCTGGTATTGTTAAAACAACAACTAAAACTGGTGGAAGCGAATTAGATATTACCGTTGAAGCAATTACAGATTTTGGTTCTCCTGAAGCATCAGTAGACAAACCATTCGCTTATTCTTACGGATATCAATTAGGCTCATTTGCATTAGGTGGACCTATCCCCGGAGCGAACTGGCTAAGATATTTCCTTTCTGTAGAACAGACTAGTTTAGCAGATGCAAGCCCAACAAACGCTAAGGTCCCTTATTATACTGGAGACCTTGATTTAGCGGGAAGACCTGATGTCGGTGAATTTTATGAAGATCATAATGGTAATACTATTTGGGATGATTTCATTGATAAAAATGGAAGCGGTACATATGAAGAAGAATGGGATGACCCCGCAGAACCATTTACTGATGAGAATGGGAATGGAACCTATGATGCCCCTGATTATAGGAACATCTCTGCTAATGACATTGAGTATCGTTGGGGACCTAAACCAAATAACTGGATAGAAAAATCTAGTTTAGCGGGAAATATTCTCATCGATTTTCAACCATTATTTGAACTCCCGTGGAAATTGAAAATTGGTGGATCAGACTTTAGTAGTGAGCGATCCAACTATAGTCACTCGCGTTCTTTATTTGATGTGTATAGTCCAAATAGCACATCAAACATAGTTGGCACAGGCGACTGGATAAGCAGGTTTAATAAGTCGGATAACGGATTTCGATCATACTATGGAAATTTGAGTGGTGCTATCCCCGCATTTGATAATATGTTTTTTAATGTTCAGTATAGTCATTCAGAAGATTCTTATAAATATTATGATCCTGTATTTGATGATAGCTATGGTCAGTTCACTTATGAAGATGGAACATTATCAGGGTTAGAAGTACCTTATATTAATTCAGGTAAAATGTATGACTACACAAGCGACCCTGTGTATCAATATGTAGTTACCGATTCAAATGATAATGTTTTAGATGTATATGAATATGATTATTGGAATTTTGATACAGTAGATATAGCTACACAACCGTGGGCAGAAGATTCAACTGTTTATTGGGCGTGGGATTCAACAGCATTTTGGCATTATAATGAAATGCGTTATGATGATATGAATTATATCAACCCTCTTTATAATGGAAATGCAAAAATGCCTACTCCAGATTTAGAATTGGCATATTATACTAAAGCTGGGTATACAAGCGCAGATGGAAGTAATTATACAAAACGTAACACATCAAGAGATGCATTTACAGGCTCTTTAACTTGGCAGCGTAATAACCACGAATTGAAAGCAGGATTTGAAATAACAAATAGCATGATTCGCTATTATAGATTGAGTCGCTCTCGTTCGATTACAAACTATTTTTCTGTAAATGCTCCCTATTCAGGAACTCAAGATATTTGGAATTATAAATGGATAGCAACAGACACCGACTCTAATGGTATTGTATTAGATTCCGCGCTTTCTGTCACTATGGGTGAGGATGGCATTCTGGATTATGAACAAGATGCTAGCGACTCCTGGAAAGATGATGATTATGACGGTGATGGCGACACAGATTATGACGATTATTTTGGTAATTATAAACACCAAGCATACGCTTCTGCTTATGCCGAAAATATTGGATACAATATCACAGGCGAAGAAGAAGTAAACAGCGGTCAAGATGATGCGCGCCGTCCTAACAGCAGAGCATTTTACCTTCGGGATAAAATTGAGTTAAACGATTTAGTTTTAAATTTAGGTTTACGTTATGACTATTTTGATCCAGCAAATCAAATTTTCAATCCTGAGACAGGTGGAGCAAACAATATTGTTATTAATGATAATAATCAAATCGCAGGGACTGTTTATGCATCTGACTTAGATGAAGATGGCGTATTAGATCCAGAAGAATATGTATACTGGGATCCAACCGATGAAGATGCTACAGGGCTGTCACATCGGATTGATGCAGAGCCAAGGTCTTTAATAAGTCCGCGGGTTGGTATGGCTTTTCCAATTTCTGACAAAACGGTATTTCATGCGCAATATGGAAAATATTTCCAACAGCCTGAAAATAATCGTTTATTTGTAAGTTATATTCGATTTGTTCAAAATCTGAGTCAAGGGAATTTTACCATTTCTGCAAACCCAGATTTACAACCACAAGAAAACACACAATACGAAATTGGTTTTAAACAAATGGTTTCATCTAACGTAAGTATTGATGCTACCGTCTTTTATAAGCAAATGACAGGTTACCCGCAAATTCGAAATATTGCTGCGCGTCCTGTAGGATACGCTCTTTATGTGAATGGTGATTATGGTACCGTAAAAGGATTAAGCTTATCATTAAAAACTCGACGTATGAGCAACTTAATGGTTGATGCAAATTATACTCTACAGTATGCAGGCGGTACGGGGTCAAGCGCAGGTGGTAATTATCGTATTGCTTGGCAGGGTGGTAACAATCTAACTTATGTTTCCCCGCTTGATTTTGACCAGCGTCACACCGGAAATATAGCGCTTGATTACCGCACAGGGGTTCGTTCTAGATTGCCATTATTTGGTATGAACTTATTAATGAGATTCGGTAGCGGTCTTCCGTACACTCCAGTCCAAGTGGATACAGAAGTTTTAACAGGTGGAATTTCTTACCGACCTACCGCTGCTTTTAATTCAGCAAATATGCCTTGGTCAATGAATGTGGATTTAAAAGTTGATCAAGGGGTGAGTTTTGGTAAATACAATATGAAATTCTTTGTCTGGGTGAAAAACCTCTTAGACATCAGAAATGTAAGCACGATTTATCCTGCAACTGGCCAAGCTGATAATGATGGTTGGCTAGGTACAGATGAAGGTGTTAACTGGTTGACTACTGCTGCTTTTAATGGAAACGCAACACAAGAACAAGCCACTAACCTTTATAATTCCAAACTGTCAAATCCTTATAATTGGGAAGAACCAAGACAAGTACGAATTGGTTTCCGGATTGATTTATAATGATGAGTCAGGGAAATAGGAGATATAATACAATGCAAATTAAAAAAATAATTCTTCTGTTAGCTATGGGTACAATGCTGATGGCTGCAGAACCAACAAATAGAGCGGGAGACCCAGACTATGCGAGCGGATTGTTCAAGTCTATGTTTCCAAATTCCGGTGTAACTGAACACGTCTTGTGGGATGGGAATAATATTTCCACCGTACATGGTAACCATGGCGATGTATCAAGTTATCACGTAACAGGAAGTTCAGGAACTGAATGGCCGAAAGGGAGTGGCAAATTTGTTATTTTCCAATCTGGTCTTTGGATGATAAGTGCAAAATCAAGACCAAATGACCCTTCCTTATCAGATGAAGATGATGGCAATTCACCTTGGGAAGACGATGTACGCTCTGCAGCATCTGAGTATTCTGCAGAATTTGTACCGGGGAATATGTCGGGTACGAGCGATGGACATATTTATCAAATCCATCGTGCCGAGCTAGACGCTTTCCTTGAAAATGACTATGCGACTTATAGTGTTATGAGTGCTTCATTGCCCATTACAAAAATTGATGGTGCTAATATTTTTACAGAGCCTGCAACAAAATCCTTTCCTACAAGTGATTTTGAAAATTGGCCCGCAGAAGATGGAGCTCCATGGATAGATGCAAATGGTGATGGTGTTTATAATATTCAAGATGGTGATTATCCTGATATTTTAGGAGACATGTTTCACTGGTATGTTATGAATGATGGCGATGCTGCAACACATCAAAATTTATGGGGAACAGTTCCTATGGGTGTTGAAGTTCAAACGTCTGTTTTTGGTTTTAACCAAGCAGGCGCCCTGGGAAATATTATGTTTGTTCGCTGGGTTGCTATTAATAAAGGTACAGATGATTTAGATAGTGTCTATGTGTCTATGTGGCATGATGATGATGTTGGAGATGCAAGTGACGATTTAGTCGGCTGTGATACATTATTAAGTGTTGGTTATACATATAATGCTGGCGCAGACATGTTGTATGGTGCTGCTGTTCCAGCAGCCGGCGCAGATTTCTTTCAAGGCCCACTTGTGGCATCTGAAGGAGATACTGCGTCTATATTAACATGGTCACAAGATTCTAGTTATTATGTCAGAACAGTGAATGGAAAAAAACGACTTGGCTTAACATCTTTTGCAAAATATACAAATAGTGACCCATCAGCGGGTGACCCGGAAACAGCTGAAGAAGCATTGAACTATATGAATGGTAGAAATGGTGAGTCAGGAGAAGAATTTGTTGATCCTGGTACAGGCGCACCAACATTATTCCGTCACGCAGGGGACCCTGTTACAGGCGCTGGTGATTTAGATAATACCGAGGGAGATCGTCGTTATATGATGACATCGGGTCCTTTTACATTTAATGTGGGCGATACAGCAGAAGTTGTTGGCTCTATCATTATTGCTGCAAGTGGTGATTGGCAAAAGTCTATTACAAAAATGAAATATTATGATAATTTTGCTCAAGGTGCCTTCGATGCAAACTTTAATGTATGTTCTCCACCTGCTCCAGAGATCGTTATATCTCAAATGGATCGAAAAGTAGTTCTTTCGTTCGAAGAAATCGCAGAAAAAGTAGAAGAATATTCTTGTGCTGGCTATGGATTTCAAGGGTATAATATTTACCAAGGTGAATCTGCCGTAGGTCCTTGGAAACGAATTACAACATATGACTTAGTTGATGATATTAAATTAATCATCGATCAGGGCTTAGATGACGAAACAGGTGAATTATTAGAATTTCCATCTCAATTTGGAACAGACACAGGTATTGATCACTTTATTGAAATTGATCAAGATTATGTTGATGGTGGCTTATTAATCAATTATCGTGAGTATTATTTTGCTGTAACAGCCTATGCTTACGACCCCAACGCAGCAAAACGTGTGATTGAAAGTCCAATTTATTCGTATACGGCAATACCAAGTCCACCAGGAGTTGGGACTGATTTAGCTATTGGTAATAACGAAAATATAGAATACACCCATACAGCGGGGACTGCGGGTACATCTATATATCCAAATGTTATTGACCCTTATTTATTAACGGGTGAATTATATAGCGTTACTGTCGAAGAAGCAGATAGTACTCGTTCAAAGTGGGTTTTATCTAGTGGTGGAGAAGTTGTTGCTGAAGATACTCTTTTCCCAATTACACAAGACTATTTTACAACTCTAAAAGATGCGAATGGTGGTATTGATCCAGATGGTGTCTATATTAATAACACAATTACAGATGGATTTATTTTAACATTTCAAGATGGTTTATGGGATGTGAATAATTATTCTAGCGCAACTGAAATTGTGGCAGATACAGCTAATTCTGCACTTGCTTTTTCAGGATTAGGATCAGGTGGATTTAGCGCTTGGGCAGATTATATGAATTTCTTATTTGATGCCTATGGAGCTAATGCTGGTTTCTCACCTGCGAATGGTGTCCCAACTGTTGACGACAAACAAAGAGATCTTGAACTTAGGTTCACAGATGGAGGTTCAATTGCATCCTATGCCAATATTCAAACATTACGTGGGAATATGGACCCAGATACAATTATGATTCCATTTGAGTTGTGGGATGTTGAAAACGGCGAAGAGAGACAAATTAATGTCCTAACATATCAGGTTGCGGGGGCATCAAAACCATCCAGTCTAGTTGAGGGTGCGTTATACAATGATGACACCACGGCAACCCATTGGGCTTTTTCAGCAAATTTCCAATATATTCCTGTTTATACGGATTATGAAGCAAGCTCTGTTTCACCAATTCATCCACAAAATAACGCAGACATAACAGGATGGGTATTAAATTTTGATAGAAATAACACTGTTTGGCAGGGTGGGGATCAAATCCAAATTGTATTTGACAACCCATTAGTCCAGGGTGTGGACAAATATGAATTTACCCCCACTGGTACAATGGCTAGCGCAGATGCCACACTTGATATTGAAAAAATCAATGTATTTCCAAATCCATATTTTGGACAAAATCCAGAAGAAAGTAATCCGCAGGGACGTATGGTATATTTCACTCATTTAGGTGTAGGTACATCTACAATTCGGATTTATACTATTTCTGGCGACTTGGTAACACGATTTGACCATAGCGTTGAAAGTGAAAACGCTTCGGGTGGTAATCGCGCTGTTTGGGATTTGAGAAATAGCAATGGTATTCCTGTAGCAAGCGGTGTATACATCGTTTATATCACCGTATCAGATGAGAATGGTTCTGCCATTGGAGAAAAAATTATGAAACTTGCAATCTTCCAGCCTGAAGAGCGGCTGGACTTATTTTAAGCATTGGAGGATAGAATGTATAAATCTATTTATTACAAATATGTATCTATAGGGCTTCTGCTCGGAATCTTTTTTCTGAGTACAGCAGTAGAAGCGGGGAGTAAGGCTCGTCGCGGAACAGCAGGAGCTCAGGAACTATTAATGCCACTCGGTTCACGAGGGACAGCAATGTCAGGTGCTTATGTTGCCGGTATTACAGGTGTTGAAGCTGCCCATTGGAATATTGCTGGTCTAGGCGGTATGGAAAGTAGTGGAGAAGCTATGTTCTCTCAAAGTAATTGGATTGCTGACATTGATATGTCTTACGGTATTGTAGCCACTTCTGTGGGCGCAAATATGTTTGGTGTATCTTTAAAGTCATTCGACTTTGGTGATATCCCAGTTACAACTGCATTCCAACCGGATGGAACAGGTGAAATGTATTCACCTCGATTCTTTACGCTGGGCGCTATGTATGCACGTCGCGTAACAGATCGAATTCGTTTTGGGACTGAGTTTAAAATTGTGAATGAATCTATTATGCGAGAAACAGCTACGGGTTTTGCTGTAGACGCAGGTGTTCAATACAATATTAGTAATATTCAACTTGGGGCATCGATCAGAAACCTTGGAACAAATATGAAATTCAGTGGATCAGATTTAGATGAATTTCATCAGCCTGTGGGAACAAACCCGGGGACTCCCAACGAGCCACGTCAAGTTGGAACTTCTCAATTTGAAATGCCCACAACATTTGAGATGGGTGTTGCGTATAATAAGTCCTTTTCCGGAAATGACGTTATCTTAGCAGCATCCTTTCTAAATAATAATTTTTCATTTGATGAATATCGCTTTGGCGCTGAAGTCAAAACCATGGGAATGCTTTATCTCCGCGGCGGAATGGCATTAGCTCAAGACCCAGAACCATTCGGAGACGATGGTATTGAAGGAACTACTGACGATAGCGATGATGTTGTTTGGGAACAAAAAACTGAAGATTTTATCTGGGGTCCGTCTTTTGGATTTGGACTGGACTTTTCCAAACTATTAGGTGTAGGTTTATCCGTAGACTATGCATATAGATCTGCTGAATTTTTCAGTGGAGTAAGCTGGTTATCTTTAAACTTCGCCTTTTAAACAAAGGTAGAAGGCGCAATAAGTGGGGCAAAATACAGGTTGTATTCCTATTTATTGTTGCTTGCAAGCAAGAAAAACAAACAAAGGAGTTAAAATGAGTAAGAATGTGATAAAGTTCTTAAGCGTAATGCTCGTCCTAACATGGACTCTTTCTGCAGAAGGAGCAAAATCTGGTTCGGTAGACCGCGCTGGAAGCCACTTAGGATTGCATTATTCAGAGAACGGCTCAACAGGTGAAGCAGATGCTTTAACGGGACCGATTGTACTTCCTCGTAAGGAATACACTCAGCGTTTCAACCGTGGTACTGCTGATACAATGTCATATGATTCACAAGTAGGTTGGGGTGGTCAATTCATCCAATCTCCAGGTGATGCTATGTTAATGATGTATCAATTACCAGCTGATGCGACCCTAAAGGGTGTAAATATTCCCATTTATGAATGGGGTACTGGCGATCAGGAATTTTCTGTGTCTGTCCATAAGCTTTCTTATCCAATGACCGCTGATGGTGAAACTGCATATAGCAGTGACGCTGTTGATGGTGACGGATGGATCGGTGGATATGATATGGCTGAAGATGGTTCTGTTTCTATTGAAGGCTCAGAATACACAGCTGGAGGAACAGTTGGTATTTGTTCAGATGGTGCTAATGCTGTTGCAGAAGGCGCAACAGATCCATTGGGATTCGAGGCAGGTTTTGGACCTCCCGGAGTTCCTGTTATGGGTCTTGTATGGCCAGACGGTGTTACTGCTGTAACAATGACACCAGAAACACACGGCGATTATGCTGTGGATGGAATTACTGACCATTGGATCAACTTTTCAGACTTTGGTTCCGAACCAGCATTACTAGCTGGTGAATGGGTTGGTATTATGGTTGCTTACACTGGTGACGGTGGCGGCGACGATGAAGCAACTGGTTTCTTCTATGCAGAAGGTAACGGTGTTGTTTCTCCATGGGCTTTCATGAAGTTCTATGCAGGATGTGGTGGTACTTCTGGTAACGGTGGTTGGCATATTCGTCATTGGCTCATTCGCTATAATTTAGCGGTTGAACTAACAGGTGATCGTGCTCCAGTTATTAGCGGCGTTACACCTCTTTACACAACTATGTCAAATGATGCACGTGACGTGGTAGCTACTATTGCAGATGATAACCCATCTGGTGGAGCTGCTGGTGTTGGCTCTGCAGTATTACATGTATACCCAATGCCATCTCATGCATACCAAACATTTGATATGACAGATAATGGTGATGGTACATATTCTAGCCAAATTCCTGGAATGGATGCTGGTACAGAAATATATTGGTGGATTACTGCATCAGACGTTGAAGGAAATGAAACAGAAACTACAGAATGGTACTACAGTATTTTCCAAGCAACACAACCAACACTGTTTTTCTATAATAGTGCTGAATATGGGTCCTTTATTGCAGGATACTATATGTACGGCTTAAGTCATCCATATGATTTCTGGGATGGTGCTAATTATGGTGCCGCAACAAGCGATCTATTGGGAGCATACGAAAGTGTGATAGAAATGACAGGCGGTGGCCCATCTGTGATAAACAGTGAAGCTGTTGGTCCATGGTTTGCTGAAGGTGGTAAAAACTACGTCCTAGCTGGTGATGAATGGTTAGGCGCACAATCTGGTTGGGCAAACACTGATTATGTTGAAGGCGATTTTCAGTATGACGTTCTTGGTATTGATGCTGACTATAATGATATTAATTATGGTGCAAGCGGAGACCAAGATGGTGTTTCTAGATTAGAAGCTGTTGAAGGCGATGCAATTTCTGGCGCACTTCATTCGTTCTTAGCTGATTCATTAGTCTTGAACTATGACCCTAATTATGAATTAGGCATAAGTAACTGGTTAGACGGTGTTGATGTTGTTGATGGTTTTAGCAACTCATTCAACGCATACTCAACAGTTCTTGATACTTTTGGTGTTCTTTCTGATGATGCTGTAGCGTATGCTGCTGGACCTTACAAAGCACATGATAATGGAAGTAATTCTGTTTTCCTTAGCTTTGATCCATTATGCTTAAACTCAACACCATATCATTGGATTGGTACTCAGTCATTTGGTGCATTGCATTCTGCTGTAGTATGGGCTGACATGTATGCATCCGTAGGTGATGAAGATACAAACCCATTGGCTCAATCTTTTGAGTTACTCGGAAACTATCCAAACCCATTTAACCCAACTACGAACATTGCATTCAACTTGAATGTACGTTCTGATGTGACTGTAAGAATCTTCTCCGTTTTAGGTGAAGAAATTGCAACACTCCAAAGCGGTAATCTTGCTTCTGGAACCAACATGGTTTCATGGAACGGGACAAACAACTTTGGTCAATCCGTTGCTTCTGGTCTCTACATATATCAAGTAGAAGCTGGTCAGCAGTCCTTGACTGGGAAAATGATGCTCTTGAAATAAGATCATTCATTTGATGAAATAAGAAAAGGGGCAAGGCAACTTGCCCCTTTTTTATTATTCTTTTATTCTCATTTTTCACACCCAAGTTACCCATTAATTTATGCGATGAAAAATCCCCTAATTAAATCATTTATATTATTATTACTCTTTTCCTGCACATCAAAAAAGGAACCAGTTTTAACCATTAATGATGACCCTGTTTATGAAGATGCTTTATACAGAAATACGTTAAGAGATTCATTTAAAAAAATGCCACCCAACGAAAGAGAAATGGCATTAAAACAATGCGCTATTAATGAAATACTTCTTAATGAAGGTTTGGAAAAAGAGTTACAAAATCACTCATATGTTCAAAGAAAGACTCTGATTAAGAAACACCAAATAGCTATTGATTCTCTTTTTAATAAAGTAATATGGAAAAAATCATTATCTGATAGTGTGCTACGCGATACGTACCATAAGCTTGAAAAAATTGTTGGAATGAGACATATATTAATATCTCACCAATGGGCTCATAAAACAAAAACTAGAAGAACAAAAACTGAAGCACTTTCTATAGCTAATAATATTGTATCGAAAATAGAAAGTGGCGAATTAGATTTTGAAAAAGCTGCTCGGTTTTATTCTGATGATCCACTTATGAAAGTTGAAGGTGGTGATTTGGGATTTGTATATTGGGGGAATATGCTTCCGGAAGTATTATATCAAGCTTGGAATGCACCTCCACGAAAAACGATAGGTCCGTTTGAGTCGGGGTTTGGTTATCATTTAATACGAGTTTATGGAACAAAATCAGCCCCTCAGCCAGCATTTGACGAAGCAAAAAAATCTATAATTCATTTAATTCGTTCTGGTAAGACCCCAGAATTTGAAGTTCAAAAAAATAAAACAGAACAAGCATTAGTAAAAAAATATAATTTCACTTTTTCTGAAGAAGCCATTGATAGTTTATTTCAAATTTCACAAAATATTAAAATGGAATTAAAAAAGAATATTTCTATTTCATATTTAAAAAATATTTCATTTGATCCACCCATTGGTTTTGAAAATGGAACTCCAAAATTATTATCATGGTTTTTGAATGAAGCAAAACTAGTAAAAGAGTTAAGTGGGACTCCTGTTTATAGTCGATTCACTCTACTAAAAACATTTCAGGACATAGCTTACCGGTACCTAGGTGTAAAAGAAGCCATAAATAGAGGATATGTCTCAGGAGAAATATTGGATCAAGAATTAAGACAAATTGAACAAACAGAAGTTATAAATTTAATATTAAGTCAAAAATTAAAATCGGAAAAAGGATTAACGTTTGATATTTTATCAAACAGAATTTTAACATCTAACGAAGTGTGGTTAAATCCTAAATATATTACTCCGTAACAAAAATACGATTTAACATTTTATATAAATCACTATAGGGGAAACCTTGCCCCATATAATATTCTCCATTTGCATCTTGCAGAATTAATTCCCAGTGAAGATGAGCGCCTGCGCGCGTACCAAGAGTAGAATCTTTTGTTCCTGTGTTTCCACTTCTTCCGAGAAAATCTCCCCGATCCACACGCGCCCCCGGAATAATATTTTTATCTATTGTAGACATATGAGCGTAAATAGTAATGACACGATATCCGGGAACGAGATCAAAACCATGATCCAAAAAAACGGCTTTCCCCAATAAAATATTATGAAACACATCGGAAGGTGTTTGTCCTACTTGGGCACTTTCTTCTAATAAATCTACACGAAACTTGGGAGGAACTTCTTTATAATCATGATCTGCCCGCACTACAACACCACCCGCAGGAGTAAAAATAGATGTTCCCCAATTTGCAAAAAAATCAATCCCACGGTGAGTCCCACTCCTATAAGTACGTGGAGCATTTGGTAAGCGAGATGCTCTTTTTGGAACGGGAACACCACGACAGGGAAGTAACAATTCAAGTGAGTCAAAGTGTGCCAATATAGGCATTCCAGATGGCTCAATTTTCTGTAATGGAGCTTTGTGAGGCAGAGCAAAAATATGCATGGGCGAATTCAAAGGGTCTTCGCCAATAGTTTGTTGGCCAAAAATAGTAGAAAAAGTTATAAGTGTAAATATGACATTTTTCATTTTAAAAAATAATCAAATGCATGATGACAAGCTTCAATGGGTAATTCCACGAAAGTTTCATCTACAACAGAATCAAAAATAGATTTATCATTAGGATCAGAAAATGAATATGGATGATCAAACTTTACTTGAACCGTTTTTATTTTAGTTAATTGGATTGTCTCTAGAATAGTCCATTCATATTTGGCCCAAGATGTTGGGATAATTATTAAACCATCTGCCCAATTTCGGTTCCTTTGAATAAAATTAATTGCCTGATATGTTTTATGTGTTTGTAATATTTTTAATTCAATATCTTTCATATGAAGATATTTTTTTATAGAACGATTTAATTTATCCAAAGTAAGAGTGTCATTCGATTCAAAAGATTTCACACCCAACAGATTTAAGTTTGGTCCCTGAAGTAATAATAATTTCATTTTTTCTACCGTAGCGGAACAATATGGCCAATGATATAGCCAATAATGATTCCAATTAATAATCCTAATGTAACAATTCGACTTTTAGCTAATTCTTGAGCATATCCTTTTTTAATGGCTACCCCCGAAACTACATATCCCATAGCATTTAATACCCAAAAAATGGGAATGGTTAAAACTTTGATAATGAGTGGGCCCACAAATGGAACGAGTGCAATTAATGCACCCAGTCCAGCAAAAATCTGTGTAAAAACCCCCAATACTAATGTGACAAAAACAACAATTTTCTCATCAATTCCCGATCGAAGAGCAACGACAATTGCAATTAATATAACAATCCACATTAGGATTTGTTTTTTATAATTTTTAATGGAAGATATTTTACTCATTTATCAGTGCTTTCACATCCAAATTCCAAACCGAAACAGATGCTTGTATAATGCGGTAAGGGTATTCATGTTCGATCCATAATTGTTTTACCATTCCTGGCATAACAATATGTTCCATAAAATAATCGGTTCTATCAAGGAATTTCCCAGGCTCTTTTAATTTTAAATCTAATCGATAATGATCAGTTAAAGTAGAATCTTCAAAAATATTTAAAAATGGTGTATCAGCTAAAAGAAGGCGAGAATCGTATAAATCACCTTCATGTTCCATCGGAAACCATTTTGCATCTGAACGGTCAGATGGTGAATTTTGAGCCCAAGCTAAAAGAGATAAAATTGTTTTACAGGATTTTTCTCTAGAAATAGAAGGACCATCTTTATAGTCTAGAGCATGCAATTTATTATTATAAACAGCAGAAAGTGACTGAGTGAACTCACCCTGGTCAATATTTTTTTCATATGTTTGTATGCCAAATGATGTTGAATCGAAAGTAACAGAATACTTATTATTAAGAGGCCAAACGACATCAAAGACACCCACCGTTTTTGTTTCAAATGAAAGAGATGTGGCATTATTTTGAATCATTGTAACATTGACAATTGGAATACCAAAAATTGAAACAGTATATTGATGCGCTGAAAGAAAAGAAGTAATTATCAGAACAATAACAACTTTCATTTTAAGGCTTCCATTTAAACTTATCATTCAAACCCATTAACGCAATTGCGGGGATATAGAACGGCTGAATGAAAGCCCACAAGATATACACATAAAAAGGGGTCGGCGTTTTAAACAATTGTCCTCCAAAAAACAGAACACTTCCCTCGAATATAAATTTAATCAAAAATGCTGAAATAAAAGGCCCTATTCCAAAAAAAAATGATATAAAAATAAATACATTACTTAAAAAAGCTGCCACTAAGAATAGAAAGAAAGAGTAAGACCCTTCTGACATTCTTCGCGAATTTGAGGCCCAACGAGATCGTTGATTAACAAACTGTTCTACTGTTTCCGTCGGAGTTGTTTTAACAGATCCACCTAAATCAATATTAAAAGTAGCTTTCCCGATCTTGGATATGGATTGAACTAAATACATATCATCGCCAGAAATACGATAATGAACGGGCTTAAATCCGCCTATTTCTTCGAAAGCAGATCTTAAATAAGCAAGGTTTTGCCCAGAACCAGACCAGTAGTTATTCCATCCAGCAGCACCCGCATTAGCCACCATAATCCCTAAAAAGTCCATATTTTGGAAACGATGAAATAAGGAATTGGCTGAAACAAGTGTTTGAGAATAACCGATCGAAATAGAATAATTGTCACCTAATGATTTAACCATCGAAGAAACCCAAGTTGTCGGAACTCTACAATCTGCATCTGTTGTAACAATTATATCTCCAGATGTCATTTCGACGGCTTTTGTTAGGGCATTCTTTTTAGGAGTCATTTCTTCTGACAATTCATGAATTTGTATTCCCCTGATAAAGGAATATTTTTCAGAAAATTGTGTAATAATTTCCCATGTTTTATCTGTAGAACGATCATCCACAATAGACACTTCCAATAAATCTAATGGATAATCTTGAAGAGCAATATCATTCAAAAGTGATTCTAGATTATTTTCCTCATTACGTGCAGCAATCACAATTGATACAGATTTATGCGGTATTTCATCCCAGTCATTATCAATATATCGGAAAAGACCAATAATAATATAGATTATAAACCCACCATAAATTGCTAAAGATAAAAAAAGAAGAGAACCCATACTCTTTTCTTGGTTACAGATTTAAAAACGAAGTAGCAATAACGAAATAAAGCAATACACCAACAACATCAACACTTGTTGTTACAAATGGACCCGTTGCAATTGCTGGATCAATATCTACTTTTCTAAGAAAAAGCGGAATAATAGTGCCGACCGCTGCTGCGACCAACATGGATAACCCGATACTTAAACCAACAACTAACCCTAAATATGCAGGCGCATCAATGAATCGAAACATGGCAAATAATCCCAGTAAGATCCCATATAAACCACCTAGAATAAACCCAACAGTCACTTCTTTCATTATAATTTTAAATTCACTGCCAAAATCAACACGCCCTGTAGCAATGCCTCGCACAACGATGGTTGAAGATTGAGTCCCAATATTTCCACCCATACCCATAATGACAGGAATAAATGCAGCAAGGGCAATGGTACTTTGTAGAACATCTTCATAAACACCAATTACAGTTGCAGCTAAAATTCCACCTAACCAGCTAGCAAAAAGCCAAGGGAGTCTAGCTTTAGCATTATCCCAGCTTGATTTATTCAGTATTTCTCTATCTTTACCAGCACCAGCCATTTGGAGAAAATCTTCCGTAGCCTCTTCTCGAATAACATCAACAACATCATCAACCGTTACAATCCCTAGTAAGCGTGTATCCCCATCCACAACAGGAACTGCTAGATAATTATATTGTGCCACTAGTTGTGCTACATCTTCTTGATCAGTTTCTGCGCGAACCATATGAACACTTTTAATCATAATACCACTCAATAGTGTTTCAGGATGAGTAATAGCTAACGTTCTTAAACTGATGACTCCGACTAATCTTTCATCATCATCAGTAACATATATATAGAAAGCCATTTCAGCTTCATCTTGGTCTTGGAGGGCTTTTAAGGCGGCCCTAGATGTTGAATCTTGGTGAAGCGCAAAGACGTCAGTTGACATTAATGAACCAGCGCTATCTTCGGGGTAAGCTAATATTTCTTCTATTTCTTCCTGTTCATCTCTGCGCAATAATTCTAAAACGGATTGCGTCTTATCTTCAGACAATGAATTAAGAATATTTCCCTGATCATTAGATCCAGCTTCACGAACAATCATAGCAATACGTTCAGATTGTTCTCTTTCTAATATATTAGTTAAAATTGATTCATCTAAAGCACTTAAGAATTCTGCAGTACTTTCATCATCCTGCATCAATTTAAAAACTTGTTCTTGCTCAACATCAGAAAAATATCTAAAAATGACAGCTAAATCTGCCGTATGAGTTTTTTGAATTAATTTTACGAGATTTGTACGCGCATGCCTCCGAAGTAATCTTCGAAACGTATCTCTAAGAAGTGTTATTTCGTGTTCAAATAATTCTGTTTTCATGATGTACTCCGCTTAATACCCTTTAACCCGAGGTAAACAAAAAACAGAGCAGGAACCAAAACCCATAGAGCGACATGTTCATTCCAAATATAAAAAGCAAGTTCTGTTTCAGGGCCAACTCCAATTAGTAGCGCCATTCCATTAATGACTCCGTGAAAAACTAAACTTGGGTAAATAGATTGTGTACGCCAAGCAACATACCCAAGAACAACTCCTAAAATATATATTTGGATTGCCCAAAAAGGATTCAAGTGAATTAAGGCAAAAAATAAACTCGTAACCAAAACTGCCCGAGTTACATCTTTCCAATGATCTTCTAAAAATTTTTGTAAAAAGCCTCTAAATAATAATTCTTCTCCAATGGGAGCAATAATTGTTAACACAATTACCATCATAATAAACCCAAACAGGTTATCTGGCATAAGAATATTATCAATATCTATAATATAATCCGGCGTGGGAACAATAATGTTGATTATTCGGCCAAGCTCATCACTTATAATACTAAACCCAATCGCCAGAACAATGGAATGAATAATAATATGCGGAGATACAGGATTTAATCTTAAACTATAAACGAA
The DNA here is from genome assembly GCA_018658715.1 of Fidelibacterota bacterium. Classification (GTDB taxonomy): domain Bacteria; phylum Fidelibacterota; class Marinisomatia; order Marinisomatales; family UBA1611; genus JABHGY01. Next base: position 50,912 of record JABHUQ010000006.1, on the reverse strand, counting down.
GGATTGTTTTCGAGTTTTTAAATAATAAAATAAAGGCAGTACCATTGATCCCTGCCCAATAAAAAATGAAATATAAGTTAATAATGATTGATCAGAATTAGGAGTAGATAGAGCAATCCCCATGACCAGACCGCCTAGAACGAAAGCAGTTAGGACCGAAAGAAAAACAATGCCAAAGGCACTGCGTACTGTCAGAGATTGGTTCACAAGAGTCTGAATCCTTTTTTTTCATGTCCCAAAATTTACGTCGCAATCAGTTAAAACTAAACGATGAAAGAATGATCAAGATTTTGATAATTCATATATAATAATAGAGCATGCAGAAGCAATATTTAATGATTCTCCATTACCCAATTTAGGAATTGAAAGTATTTGGTCACATTGGCTAATAACCTCAGGTTGTAGTCCATGTGCTTCTCCTCCCAATACCAATATCCATGGTTTTGGGATTTTAGCTGTCCTTACATTATTTCCAGACATATCTGCCCCTATTATCTTATAGCCTTCAGCAGTGAACAATTTTAAATTTTGGCTTGGATAAATATTTATATCAAAGTGTGCGCCCATACCGCTTCGCACAGTTTTTGGATTGTATGCGTCTACACATCCTAGAGAAAGAGCAATATGATTAACATTAAACCACACTGCTGTACGAATAATTGCACCAAGGTTTCCAGGATCCGATATATTATCAAGGTATATCCAATTATTTTTTGATAATAAATCAGGTTGGGATAATTCAGGCTTTTTGCAAACACCTACAACGCCAGATGGTGTTTGAGTATGGGAAATGGACTGAATATCATTATCGGTTACACGTGTTACCGCAACACCTTTTTTCATTACAGTATTTACAAATGTTGGATGTTGATCTTCAAAGAATTTAGTCCAGTATAATTCAATATTCTTAGATTGGGATAGTACAGCTGATTCTACGAGGCGTAAACCTTCAATTTGAAATTGCCCATACTTTTCCCGATATTTCTTTTGGCTTAAAGAACGGATTCTTTTTTGGTCATTTTGTTTCATTATAAGATTGATAAACAATTTTTCCATTTACAATTGTTTGAATTACTTTAGTGTCTAAAATCATTTTCGGATTTTCATCAGAAAGCTGTCGGTCTAATACAGTAAAATCTGCATAATAACCGACATCAATTTTACCTTTATTATTTTCTTCAAAGGAAGCATAGGCAGGCCACTCAGTATACATTTGAACAGCCTGTTTAAGAGTAAGTCGTTCTTGTTGTTGCCACCCCCCATCAGGCCAACCTAAGGAATCTTGCCGAGTAATTGCAGCATATATTCCAGCTAGTGGGTCAGGAAATTCAACTGGAGCATCCGAACCACCGGGGATAGGATTTCCTAATTGAGCAAAAGATTGCCACGGATAAGCTCGGCTTAATCTTTCAACACCTAATCGTTCGCCTATCCAAGGCATATCACTTGTGCAATGCGTTGCTTGCATCGCAGGTATAACACCCAATTTTTTAAACCGTTTTAGATCAATTGGATGAACAATTTGAGCATGTTCGATACGATTACGCATTTCTTTCATGCCTGATTCTTCATATGCATCTAATATGATTCGAATGGCTCTGTCGCCAATTCCGTGTGTGTTGACCTGAAATCCAGCGGAATTGAAAGTTTGGACAATTGCCGCAAGTTCATCTTTATTCATAAAAAGTAATCCAGATTGATGTTGATCATCCGAATATGGCGCTAATAATGCCGCCCCCCTTGAACCTAATGCGCCATCCATATATACTTTTAAAGTTCGAACTGTTAAAAATGGAGTGTGAGTTATAGGTCCTTTTTCTAAGAATGGTTCATAATCTTCCGGAGTATCATTTAACATTGCGAAAACACGAACCGAAAGATTGTTTTCCTTAATCAATTGTTTAATTGCTCGGATATCTTTGACACCTGTTCCAGCATCATGAACAGATGTAATCCCAAGGGAATTTAATAATGTTTGTGCTTTGGTTATTTGTCGATACTTATCATTTTCTGTGGATTTTGGGATATAGTCAGTAATCAAAGTCATTGCATTATCTATAAATACACCTGTCGGTTTATTCAACTCATCATACAATATATTTCCACCTTTGGGTTCAATTGTTTTAATTGATATGCCAGCAATTTCCATAGCACGTGTATTTGCCCAAAGAGCATGACCGTCGATTCGCCTCAATACAACAGGATGTTCTGATGAAACACTGTCTAAATCTTTTGCCGTAGGATAAGATGCATTTTGCCAATCATTTTGATCCCACCCACGACCTTGAATCCAATGACCAGTAGGTGTTTTTAAAGTTGCCTTTTCGATAATGGATAAAATAGACTTTTTACTATGTGTCCCAACAAGGTCTAATGTTTCAAGAGACCACCCTAACCCCGTTAGATGCATATGGCCATCAATAAAGCCGGGATAAGCCCAACCACCTTTTAAATCTATCGTGTTATTATAAGTACGGGAAATATCGGGGGTGATAGAAAGAATGCGACCATTTTCACATAAAACCGACGTTACGTTTGGGAGTCCATAAAAATGGCCATTTGTTATGATTGTTTTCCCCATTGATATTGTGGTTGTTATGATTAAGAATGAAGCGAGAATCAAGCGGTTGAATAAGAACACGGGGGAGAAAATAAATGCTTATTAGTGGACTCTCAAGAAATAATTTTAAAATGAATTTTAATTATTTTCATTGAAGTTAAAATGATTGGTCATCCCGTTGATCGCCGGTAATTTTATAGTCTATAAATCATAAAGAGAGAACAAATGAGTAAAGGATTACCTTCAAGAGATACAGAATTTTCATCCTGGTATAATGCAGTTGTTTCAAAAGCGGGTCTTGCTGAGCATGGTCCTGTGAAAGGAACAATGGTTATTAAACCATACGGATTTCAGCTTTGGGATAATATAAAAGATATTTTTGATAAAATGATAAAGGCGACAGGGCATGTAAATGCATATTTTCCTCTATTTATTCCAAAATCATTTTTAGCGCAAGAAGCAGAACATGTTGAAGGGTTTGCTAAAGAATGTGCTGTGGTAACGCATACGCGCCTAAAATCAGATCCAGAACATGGTGTTGTTGTAGATCCAGAATCAAAACTTGATGAAGAAGTTATTGTTCGACCTACATCTGAAACGGTCATTTGGTCTATGTATAAAAAGTGGATTCAATCTTATCGCGATTTGCCATTGTTAATCAACCAATGGGCAAATGTTGTTCGGTGGGAAATGCGTACTCGATTATTTTTACGTACATCTGAATTTTTATGGCAAGAAGGGCATACAGCTCACGCCACAGCAGATGAAGCCCAGAAGGAAACTTTAGATATTTTAGAATTATATCGGCAATTAGCTGAAGACTATTTAGCGATGCCTGTAATAACAGGTATTAAAACGGAATCAGAAAAATTTGCGGGAGCGGATAAAACATACTGCATTGAAGCTATGATGGGAGACAAACGAGCATTACAGGCAGGAACATCTCATAATTTAGGTCAAAATTTTGCAAAAGCATTTAATGTTACATTTCAGACAAAAGATAATAAAGAGGAATTAGTTTATGCTACAAGTTGGGGTGTTAGTACCCGATTAGTCGGTGCGGTTATATTGACACATGGGGATGATAAAGGGTTACGACTTCCTCCGAAAATTGCTCCCATACAAGTTGTCATTATACCTATCGCAAAAAATGACGAACAGCAAACAGCAGTAAAAAATTATTTGGAACCTATTCGTAAATCTTTAGCAGAAAAAAATGTTCGTTTTTATGAAGACTGGACAGATAGTTCCCCAGGATTTAAATTTAACGAATGGGAAATGAAAGGAGTCCCGCTCCGGTTAGAAGTTGGGCCAAGAGATGTTGAAAATGGTAAGGCAGTTTTAGCAAGAAGAGACACAGGTGAAAAAAGTGTACTATCACTAGATGAAGCTATTTCATTTATTCCCCCCTTATTAGATGAAATTCAAGATGGACTTTTTTCGCAAGCATTACAATTCCAAAATGAAAATACTTATTCTGTAGATAATTATGACGCCTTTAAAAAACAAATAAAAGAAGGCGGATTTGTAAAGTGCGGTTGGGATGGTAGCGATGAAACTGAAGTAGCTATTAAAGGTGAAACAAAAGCAACCATACGATGCATCCCATTAGATGAAAATCCTGAAGGTTTAACCTGTATTTATTCTGGGAAGCCTGCCTTGCACGAGGTCATTTACGCTAAAGCATATTAACGATAACCAGTTTTATGAATAAATCTTTCCAATGATTATTCAAACTTCCGCCATTGTTTTAAAATCTTTTCCATATGGTGATACAAGTTTAATTGCTCGTTGCTTTACTCTTGAAAAAGGGAAAATGAGTTTCATTATAAAAGGTGCTCGGTCAAAAAAATCCGGAAGTGCTGCCTTATTCCAGCCCATGAGTCACATTGAACTCATTTTTAATTATAAAGAATCAAGAAATCTTCATATCATTTCAAAAAGAAGTTTTATAGAAACGTGGCCAAATATTCAAAACGATCTAAAACGAATTTCATTTGCGCTCTCTATAATTGAAATGACAGACAAAACGTTATCTGATGAGGATCCACACTCAGGATTATTTAAAGTATTATGTGATGTTTTTCGTGCCTTTAATAAAGAAAAAAACAACCTAAATACATTGTTTTGGTATTATGAATTAGCTTTATTATCACATTTAGGTTTTCAGCCTGATTTAGATCAGCGCGAATTGCCGGGGCTCATGTTGCCAGACCCAAATGATGGACCCAAAAGCAGAACAATTTTAGAATTATTAATGAGAGAAGAAATTGCTTCTATTGAAGATATAGAAGTTCTTCCAAAAGACAATCAAGTTATTTCTGATTATATTAGAGCAAATCTATTTTATCATTTTGATACATTAGGCCAATTAAAATCTTTAGATGTATTAAAACAAATATTACTATAATGAATACAACAATTAAAGGAATTCTTAGACGTAACGATGGTCACCCATTTATTGAGGGCGAGGATGGAGTTAAATATTTTTCTAACCAGAGACTATGGAATGGATATTTAGACCATTGGAACGGTCAAACAGTTTTTGCGCGCCTGTTACCAGAATATGATTATGAAAAAAGTCTGCCCATTGTAATTGTATGGCCAGATAGACCAAAGCCAACCAAGCCATATGTTGAAATATATTATGCTCAACGATTAGTCAAATATATAAAATCCACATTGGGGCATAGTGCAATCAATGTGAATGGGGAAATATTTAATTTTTCTCATTTAATGAATGAAAATGAAATTATAACAGAAGAAGAATTTTTTTATCGCCCAGCCCTTGGTGAATTTGCTCCATCACCCAATAATGGTAAATACGAAATTTTGGAAGATGGCACACCATATTATGACAAATTTGGACGAAATTTCATGCGCACAATTCATGTATTACGCATAGAAGGAATTGATGTAGAAAAATTGGGAAATATTTACAAACATCAATTAGATGTTATTCGATCAACACCACCTAAGCCCAAAGAACCGGAAGCATATTCTGGGTTTAATATATTTACACGTAGTTGTTCTACCATTATTCGTGACGGGCTTAACGAGTATGGGTTCGACCAAATAAAAGGAATTTTCCCGAGAGATTTATTTATAAGCGCTACATATCATTTGTTAAAAGTAAATTCATTAAAAGTTGAACAAATTATTATGCCTCAGCTTGTGGTTCCAGAAGCAGACTTAAGCGCTATGTCTCCAATACTAAATCCCAAAAACTATATTAGGAGTAGGCTAATTGCTAAGTGAGTAAGGGGTTTATAGCCTCTTCGAGGGTTCGAATCCCTCCCTCTCCGCAGTTCTACAGTCGAAAAACCCTACTTATGTGGGGTTTTTTGCTATTAGACTAGGATTGGTCTAAATGGTGGTAAAAAGGCCTGAATTGGACTGAATTCACTGGTAATACACTGGCTATTCAGTTTCAACTAAAAAGTGTTAGGGTAGAGGGTTAGTAAGGTGGGGTAGGTGGATAGAAAAAGGATGACAATCATTCTTGTAGTATTTTTTTTAAAGGATGATGTGTAGATTTGGAGATGCGTAGATATATTGTTTTACTTTTGATTACAGGCATTGTGTGGGCACAGACTGATTTTGATACATTAGTTTTGAAAGATGGTACTACATACTTTGGCGAATATTCAAAAATTGAAGAAAAGATAGTATATTTTAAACATCAGGATGCATTCGGGTTCCAACCAGTTCCTGTTAAACTAATCCAAACACTACAATTAAAAGATGGTCAATTTATCATTCTAGATGGAAAAGATATTTTAACTTATGAAGAATATCAAAAAAATTCTCTTGAAGAATATCAAAAATTAAGTACTAAAGAAAAAGCAATATATGATGCAGCAGGGGATGCGAAAAAATGGTTATTTTATCCCCCAACAACAGTTTTGACCTTAGCTGCTTCATCGGGCAGTTATTTTGTAGTTACTGGACATCACCCGTTAGAAAGTATTACAGCTTCGATTATAAGTGTTTTTGGTTTAGTTGTTCCATATTATGGTTTTAAATATTTAGACAAAAACCAAGATGTAGAGATAAGCCCTGAAGATATTCAAAGATACAAAAGGATTTATTCTGAAGAATTTAAAAAGAGAAAATCAAAAAACATTGTTAAGGGTTTTGGATTACTAGGTCTTACAGCTGCGGCGGGATATTGTTTTTTCTTAGCAACCTTTAGCCTTAGTGGTGACTTTTCCTTCGGACCATAGTGTAATTATTTGGTTCGCCCCACATTCGTGGGGTTTTTTGTTTGTGGGATGATGGTTAGATTTGTAGATGAAAAGATATATTCTTATCGGATTTCTTATTTTGTCATCATTTACTAAAAGTAATCAATTTATCAATGGGGTTGATATATCTATGCTAAAGCAGGTAGAAGAAAATGGAGGACTTTTTTATGAAAATGGAAATCAAATTGACCCAATTCAAATATTCAAGGATAAAGGTATTAATACTGCCCGAATTAAAATTTGGCACACACCATCGCTGAACTATAATAATTTAGAAAGTGTTCTTGAAATAGCAGATAGATCAAGTAGCGTAGGGTTGGATTTGTTCCTAGATTTTCATTACTCTGATACTTGGGCAGACCCATCAAGCCAAACTAAGCCTTCTGCTTGGGTAGATTTAAATTTTGAAACTCTATGTGATAGTGTGGAACAATATAGTCGTCATGTCATAACTAAATTAAAAAATCAAAACACTTTTCCAAAATATGTACAAAAGGGATTCAGCCTGCTAAGTGAATAAGGTTAAGGATAAATAAATGATTAATTCGCAGCAATTTGCATAATGATACCGCACAACCAAGCACCATAAGTACCAACCGCATAACCTAATACTGCCAACAAAACACCAACAGGCGCTAAAGATGGATAAAATGCAGATGCAACAATGGGCGCTGATGCGGCACCCCCTACATTGGCTTGACTTCCAACAGCCATAAAAAAGAAGGGTGCTTTAATCCATTTAGCAACTCCAATGAGCAATAAAGCATGAATCACCATCCAAATAAACCCTACCAAGAACAACCCGGGATGGTCAAAAATAGCTAATAAATCCATTTTCATTCCAATAGTCGCAACTAAAATATATAAAAATAAACTTCCATATCTAGATGCGCCAACGCCTTCTAAATTGCGAACTTTTGTAAATGATAAACCAAGGGCAATTGTTGTAGCCAACACAATTAACCAAAAGAAACCAGATGTGAGGCTGAATTTTTCTAATTCAGGAGCAAATGTTGAAATCCAGGGCGCTATTATGTCTGATCCAATATGAGCAAGCGCAGTTACACCAAATCCAACGCTCATTATCTTCATTGTGTCAGTCAAGTCAGGCATTCGAATTATTTGCGCGCGATACACGTCTATCTTTTCTTTTAAATCAACAAGAGCTGTTGTATCTGCTTGAAGCCAACGATCTATTTTTAGTTGAATACCGGCCCCATAGAGTAAAAAAGCCATCCAAATATTAGCTATAATAACATCAACAGCAATCATTGCCGAAAATAAATGGTCACCCACTTCAAAAACTTCCTTCATAGCTGCTTGATTTGCACTACCACCGATCCAACTTCCAGCAACGGTAGTTAAGCCTCGCCAAACAGCTTCGGGTCCAATGCCGCCAACAATACCAGGAGCAAAAAATGAAATAATATATATGGCTAATGGCCCTCCAATAATAATACCCACAGTTCCAGTGAAAAACATTATTAATGCTTTAGGACCCAACTTCAAGATACTTGGTAAATCAACGCTAATTGTAAGCAAAACCAGACTAGTTGGGAGCAAATATCTCGATGCTACAAAGTAGAGATTTGAATGCTCACCAGAAAAAATTCCTAATGAATTGAATAGAGATGGAATAAAGTAACAAAGAAGTAAAGTTGGTACAAAAGTATAAAACTTTTTCCAAAACGAGTGATTACTTTTAGATGTAGTAAAAACAAAAGCTAAGATACCAATCAGAATTCCAAGAACAACAGCATCATTTGTAAAGAGAGATTGGCCCACTATTATTGTCTTATTATGGCCGCCCGAGAGAGAGGTTGAATCCACGCCATTTCAACGTCTCCCCTTGAGAAGGGATTAGGATGTTTTCTACTAGAAATTATTTTGGCGCGTACATATAGGACATTACTTGGGATTGAAAAATGAGCTGGGTTATCTAATGTTTCATGCAGAATTTGACCAATCTCTTGGCTGTATGAATGAGCTATATGTGAAGGATTTTCATTGTTATGGACAATCGGCGTTACTGTGGAATCAAAGCCTTTTAGTGTCCCAATAAACTGCGTGGTGTAAGAAATATTATCATCTGCCTGAATATGTATTGATAAATTATTATTGGATAATTCAACATCATTTATAACCACCCCGGTTGAAGAATAAAACATCCCTTTTTCCATTGCTTGAATAATAGAAGATGGAGTAAGGACGCTAGATTGAACCATTACCCAGCCCCGACCCGTATTAGACTCTTTGTCTCCAAATTTATAATAAGTATGGGAATCATCGGTAGCAACGCCATAAAAAAGACTTTTATTTGCTTGGAGTCTATTTGCTAAAATTATATCCCACATACGATCAGTGCCAGGATGTGCATCATCGCCCCAATTTTTAACTCCAGGATGGCCATTATACACTTCAAAAAACGGATCACCAGTTAATTGCATTAAATCTTCAGCTACAATTCCCCATCCAAAATTTGGATGATTCACGTGAGCTAATATGGGCTGATCTGTTTCTTGGCGTTGATGTGCGATTGCATCTAAATTGCGTTGCATCACATCTAATACACTTTTTCCTCCCTGTGGGTGAATAAGAAACTGAATGTTAGTGGCATTAATATGAACCGGCTTTTTTTCAAATGCATCTGTAATTTCTTCGGCAGGTATTAATAAAAATTTCCCAGGAACTTCAAAATAATCCTTCAATTCTTTTAATGTTTTAAGACGCATTTGAAGTGTGTCGCCTACATATCTTAGCTCAGGCCAATCGTCTCCAAATTCTTTTTTTAGTTTATCTAATTTTTCTATTGAAAAGGGAGGAGGCCAGCGACTTGGATCTTCTTTATCAACGACAGGTATCCATTTTTCATCTTCAGATAAAATATTATGATCAGATAGCGCTAAAAATTGGTATCCATTTTGTTTATACCAACTGACAACAGTTTCAGGTGGCGCATCTCCATCACTCCAAAGAGTATGAGTATGAATATTCCCTTTTAGCCAAACAGGGGTATTCTTAGGGCCACACCCATACAATACAAGAAAGAAAAAGAAAAATAGAACTCTTTTTGACATACTTTAAAACTAAGTGGGCTTTTTCTTTGAAGTTAAACTTTTTTTAACTTGATAGACGGGTGCAAAAAAAAGCGCTTCAAAAAGCGGGTTTATTTCTGTTGTATTATCGTCCACTATTTTTAAAGGTTGAAATGTGAAACCATCACCATCTTTTTTATTTTTAGGTTGAACTGAAAATGTAATAGGTTTCAGAGTTCTAAGGAGATTTAAGATACTTTTATATCCTTTACTTCCTTTTTTAGGGAAAATATTTCCATCTTTATTATTTAACCTAAGATGTTTAAATAAAGTAAACTTTTCTCTAAAAATTGGCTTTGACCATTTTACAGATCCAACCGAAAATTTAAATTCAGCATTTTTAGCCAAAAGCGGATGAGGTTGCGCATCTCGCACAGCTTCTAATAGTAGTAAAAAATAATTTTTTCCACCAATAGACTGAGCGCTTTCATTTAAAGCTTGGCTTAATTCATCTTGTGAATAAAAAGTTAAAGGATTAAAGTTTTTCAAAATAGTCTCATTTGTTAATTAAATAAGGGATCAATTTAAAACCTACTTTTTGATTAATCTATTACCTTTCCTGATGATAGTTCTAAATCTTTATTATTCTAATTTATAGTTCCGTGGCAAGAATTATCATATTAACAATTTTTTGGTGAGACTATTGTGAATGAACTTTTTTTATCAATGAGTACTATAAAGAGTGAAATTTTATTAATTTTGAGAAACTATGAGATACCAATTTCAATCACCTTCAGGAGACTTGTCTTTCAAACCAAAATTATTCACTGATGCCATTAAATTATTAATAACAGTGAATTTTGCAATCTTTTTTTTCCAAACCTTATCTGGACAATCAAGAATGTTTTTCCAACTTTTTGGGCTTGTTCCCAAATCTGTCTGGTCTCAGTTTATGATTTGGCAACCTTTTACATATTTATTTTTTCACGGAGGCATTTGGCATATATTGATTAATATGTTTGTTCTTTGGATGTTTGGAACAGAATTGGAAAAAGTGTGGGGAAAAGAGCGTTTTTTAAAATATTATTTTATGACAGGTGTTGGTTCCGGTTTGATTACATTTATTCTAAACCTTAATTCAACCATACCAGTTGTTGGGGCAAGTGGTGCAGTCTATGGTGTATTATTAGCGTATGGACTTATGTATCCAAATCGAACCATTTATCTTTATGGTATATTGCCTATTAAGTCTGTGTGGTTTGTTATTAGTATTGGAGCAATTGCTTTTTTCTCATCTCTTGGCAATACCTCAAATATTAGCCATATGACACATTTATCTGGGATGTTGATTGGATTCTTTATTTTGCGGTCAAATTTTAGGTGGAAAGATGCCATATTCACCATTCGAAAACAGGTATTAGAGTATAAAATCCACCAACACGAAAAAACAATAAACAAGCGTCATAAAATGGAAATGGATATTAATCGTATATTAGAAAAAATCAATCAGGTTGGTTTTAACAAATTAACCCAAGAAGAAAAAGATACATTATTTGAAGGAAGTAAATCACTTCACCGCCATAAGAAAAAAGATTGAATCAAAAATTAATATTCAATAAGATTTATAATGATAAGATAGGCAAATGCCCATCTTTCCCCACTCAATAAATAAACTATAGGATAATATGGATTTAGCTACTGCGATAGGTCTCACAGCAGGTTTCGGCGTTATTATTGTTGGAATCATTAATGGTGGAGGCGAACTTTATTGGTTTTTAAATGTTAATTCAATTTTATTGGTTTTAGGTGGAACCATTGCCGCAACATTAGTTAATTATCCACTTAAAGTATTTTTAGGAGTTGGGAGTATATTAAAAAATGTATTTGTAAAAGAGCGATTCGATTATATCCAAACTATTGAACAATTAGTTCAAAAAGCGGAAAAATCCCGTAAAGATGGTATTCTTTCCCTAGAAGGGGAACTTGACCAAATTGAAAGTAAATTTTTAAGAAAAGGTATTGAGCTTGCCATTAACGAACGAGATTCAGCTAGACTTAGAGATTATTTAAGAATGGAAATGAACAATATTATGAATCGCCATATCTCTGGTCAGGAGATATTCTTATACATGGGTTCTTATGCGCCAGCTTTTGGAATGCTTGGAACAGTTCTTGGTTTAATTGTAATGATGAATAACTTTGGCGGATCGGGAGATGAAACATTAGACTTTGATGTTGCTGCGAAATTTGCGGAGCTTCTAGGCGGTATGGGGCTTGCACTTATTACCACTTTTTATGGTGTCTTATTTGCTAACCTAATTTTTCTCCCTATAGGAGGAAAATTAAAACGCAAATCAGAGGATGAATTAATGATGAAAAATATTATTGTTGAAGGTATCATTAGCCTTCATTCAAAAGAACACCCGATTTTAATACGCGAAAAACTGATGACTTTCATTCCATCTAATTTACGCACCGAATAAGCAGACACTTGCTTCAAATAAAAAAAGAAATATCCCTTAATGAGCGTAGGGCGAAGTCTACAGCCTGGGCGCTCACATTTGCCGATTTAGTCACACTTCTTCTTACATTCTTTATAATGTTGTTAGTGATATTGAATGATGCAGAAAAACATATTGACCGCGTCATAAATAAATTGCTAGATGAAACATATGAAGAATTAGCTGAAAATGTGTCATCGTCTTATGTCCAAGTTGATAGAGTTACTAAGGGGATTAAAATTACTATGCGTGGAAAATTATTTAAATCTATGTCAGCAGATGTTGACCCGAGAGTTTATCCTCTATTAATACAGATTGGGGGTATTATTCGAATATCCAAAGTTTTAAATGTATATAACGACGAAGATTATGCAACTTTATTAGATTTAATTAAAAAACGCGATGAAATGCTGAATATAGAAATAAGGTGTGAAGGGCATACAGATGATTTACCGCTTCCAAAACGAGCAGCTTTTCCTAGTAATTGGGAATTATCATCAGCCCGGTCTTTAAACTTGGTTCGTTTATTAAGTAAATATGCACAATTAGATGAAAAACTCTTTTCAGCTATGGGATATGGAAAATTTCGACCCGTCATTGAAACAGAAGGCATTAAGAATAGCGTTGCCCTTCAAGATGCTCGTGGGAAAAACAGGCGAGTTGAAATTTATTTAGACGCTTTTATTAAAGAAAAAGTAAATGGAGAAACTTTGTAATGCAGAAGATACGTTGGATATTATTAGTATTTGTTGGAGGAATATTATTCGGTCAAACAACCAGACTAAAGTCAAGCACCGATATATTTATTAAAGCTAATGAAAATTCTTCAATTGGTTCACTGGCTAGTGGCACTCAAATTACAAAATTGAAATTAGATAAATCGGGGAAATATGTTAAAGCAACCATTGAATTTTATATCCCAGTAAACGCTTTGGACGATGGGCGAGTTTCGCTCCCAATTGGGACAGTACAAATTGCGGAAAATGTAAAATATAAATTAATAAGCGCTAAAAAAAATGGGAATCAAGTGACACTTAATATTAAGATAACAAATTTAGGGAAGAAATCATTTGATTTTTCTGCTATGACGCAAATTAAATTAATTGGCGCAGGAGGAAATAAAGCTGAATTGAACCCGTTTGAAGGAAAAAACACCGTTTTATTCGGGGTGACTAAAAACAAATCCATAAATGCGGAATTAGTTTATGATTTCAAAAAACTGCCCAAAGAAGTAGAAATGGTTTGTTCGCCAAAAATGAAGGGTGGAGAGAAAATATTTTATCAATTAGGGTTTTAATTCTTATCTCATATAAAATATTTCAGAATTAAGCATTCAAATTATGCTACTCTTGAATTACTGCATCAAAATTATCTTCTAACAGATTAAGTTGAGAAAAATCGTTGAATATTCAATAAATGTTTATCTGTTCATAAATCGAAAAGACTTAAATTTCAGGTCGATTTGACTGAGAAAATGAGCATTCTAAACAATAAACTTATTATTAAAGGCGCACGCCAACATAACCTGAAAAACATAAATGTTGAAATTCCTAGGGATAAGTTAGTTGTTATTACAGGATTATCCGGGTCAGGTAAATCATCCTTAGCTTTTGATACCATTTATGCGGAAGGTCAACGTCGCTATGTAGAATCACTTTCGTCATATGCGAGACAATTTCTCGGCCTGATGGAAAAGCCAGATATGGACACCATTGAAGGTTTATCCCCCGCCATATCAATTGAACAAAAGGCTACAGCTCGAAACCCGCGTTCAACAGTTGGGACAGTAACAGAAATTCATGATTACCTTCGCCTTCTTTATGCTCATATTGGAATTCCTCATTGTTGGAAATGTGGGAAACCAATCCAAAAACAAACGGTTCAACAAATTGTAGATACTGTTTCCAAATTTCCCGAGAATACAAAATTACATATTCTTGCCCCATTAGTCCGCGGAAGGAAGGGAGAGCACAAAGGAGTCCTAGATGAGGTTCGTAGAGAAGGCTTTCTTCGTGTTCGTGTAGACGGCGATGTCTATTCCGTAGATGATAAAATTATTCTTAATAAGAATAAAAAACATACAATCGAAGTAGTCGTAGATCGAATTCAAATTAAGAAAAAAATACAAGACAGATTAACCGAATCCGTAGAACTTGCTCTTAAAATTGGGAGCGGTCTGATAGTGGTTCATGAATTACCAAATAAAGAACATATTTTTAGTGAGCATTTCGCTTGCCCAGATTGTGAAGTAAGTATGGAAGAAATGGTACCGAGAATGTTTTCTTTTAATTCACCCTATGGCGCATGTCCTAAATGCGATGGACTAGGGTCTCATATGGAAGTAGATCCAGAGCTCATAGTTCCCGATAAAACAAAATCATTAATTCAGGGAGGAATTGCCCCATTAGGTGAACAGCCTAGAGGTAATTGGTATGGGAGTATTTTAAAAAGTTTAGCTAAACATTATGAATTTAATTTTACAACACCCTGGATAAAACTAGACACAGCTATTAGGCAAATTCTCCTTTTTGGCACAGGAAAAGAAAAATTTGAAATGTCATACTCATCTGAGCGATGGTCTGGGACTTATACTGGAGGGTGGGAAGGGGCAATCCCTAACTTAATTCGTCGGTATAAACAAACTAAGTCTGCTGGTATACGCGAATGGATAGAGCAATTTATGAGTATGCGCCCCTGTTCAGAATGTAATGGGAGCCGGCTAAAGAAAGAATCTTTAGGCGTAAAGGTGAATGATATTACTTTAGGAGATTTATCATCAAGGTCGATTAAAGATATTCATGCTTTTTTTGAAAATATTGAATTATCAACAATGCACCAACAGATTGCGGAACAAATCATAAAAGAATTAAAACAGCGATTGGGTTTTTTAGTAAATGTTGGGTTAAACTATTTAACCTTAGATCGTTCGGCGACTACATTATCTGGAGGAGAAGCACAGCGAATTCGACTGGCAACTCAAATTGGGTCTCAACTAATGGGTGTATTGTATATATTAGATGAACCGTCTATCGGTTTACACCCCAGAGACAATAATAGATTATTAAATACTTTAAAAACATTGAGAGATATCGGGAATTCAATTTTGGTTGTGGAGCATGACGAAGAAACAATGTTGGAAGCAGATCATGTTATAGATTTGGGGCCCGGCGCAGGGATTTATGGTGGCGAAATAACATTTTCTGGAACGCCGACTGATTTATTAAAAAGCAAAAAATCTCTTACAGGAAAGTATTTATCAGGAAAAAAGAAAATACCAATACCATCAAACAGAAGAAGTAATGAATCTTATTATTTGACATTAAAGGGAGCAACAGGGAATAACCTTAAAAAGATAAATGTTAAAATCCCATTGAGTCGATTTGTAGTTGTTACTGGTGTTTCTGGGAGTGGTAAAAGTACATTAGTAAACGAAACGCTTTATCCTGCTTTAGCTAAACATATTACAAATTCTCGCCAATACCCTCTCTCGTATGAAACAATCGATGGCATAAAATATATTGATAAAGTAGTTGATATAGATCAAAGGCCTATTGGAAGAACGCCGCGATCAAATCCTGCTACTTATACAGGCCTTTTTACACATATTCGAGACTTATTTGCTAAATTACCAGAAGCAAAAATTCGAGGATATAAGCCCGGACGATTCTCATTTAATGTAAAAGGAGGTCGTTGTGCATCTTGCGAAGGAGATGGTATTATAAAAATAGAAATGAATTTCCTCCCAGATGTTTATGTGACATGTGAAGTATGTAATGGGAAAAGGTATAACCGCGAAACATTAGAAATAAAATATAGAGGAAAATCTATTGCTGAAGTATTGGAAATGTCTGTTTCAGAAGCATTAGGCTTTTTTGAACACATACCTTCAATTAAGAAAAAATTAACCACTTTAAATGAGGTTGGTTTGGGCTATATCCATTTAGGGCAACAAGCCACAACCCTATCGGGAGGTGAAGCCCAACGCGTTAAATTAGCAACAGAATTATCAAAAACAAGTACATCAAAAACTTTTTATATACTTGACGAACCAACAACGGGATTACATTTTGAAGATATTAGAATGCTTTTAAATGTATTACAAAAACTAGTAGACCGAGGGAATTCGGTTATTGTCATTGAACACAATCTAGATGTAATAAAAACAGCAGACTGGGTTATAGACCTTGGCCCTGAGGGCGGTGACGAAGGTGGAACAGTTTTAGCAGTTGGAACACCCGAACAAGTCGCTAAAGTTAAGAATTCATACACTGGGCACTATTTAAACAAAATATTCAAAGTTAGAGGAAAGAAATAATGAAAACGCTCGCTGAATTAAAACCCAATTTTAAATATTGGGAATCAATTAAAGATATGATTGATCAACATATTGATGTCATGTTGAATTTAAGTCAGAGTGGTCACCCCGGTGGAAGCCGATCAAAAGTTTATGCGTTAGTTTCAACGTTATTATCTGGAGCAATGTCGTGGGATATTCGAAATCCAGGTAAGCGATTTGGAGATAGATTTATATTAAGCGCAGGGCATGCAAACCCAGTTGTTTACGCCACACTAGCAGTGTTTAATGAAGCATTGCGTAGAAAATACCAACAAACTGGGAATGATAAATATTTAAATCCATTAGGACAAAAATTTACCCTTACATGGGAAGATGTTTTAACATTACGGCGCAGAGGCGGACTACCGGGACATGCAGAAATGGAAGGAAAAACATTATTTTTTAAATCAAACACTGGGCCAAGCGGACACGGGTTTCCTATTGCTGCGGGACAAGCATTTGCCTTGAAATACGCGGGCATGAATCAGGTAAAAGTATTTACAATTGAGGGAGAGGGCGGTTTAACCCCAGGTGTTATTCACGAAACAAAAAATTCTGCATATGGATTAGGATTGGGCAACTTTATTACCCTAGTGGATTGGAATGATTTTGGAATTGATGGTCGTCCCTTTAGCGATGTTGTGGCTGGAACGCCTCGCGATTGGTTTGAGCCGTATGGTTGGGCTGTAGAAGGAGTTGAAGATGGTGAAAACTGGGGAGAGCTGATGGAGGCTTATTGCCGGCTAATGGATAACGATAATCCACATCAACCGAAAATGATCTATATGAAAATGAGAAAAGGTCGGGGGTATGGTAAATTTGATGCCCCTAGTCACGGAGCGCCGCATAAGAGAAATTCGTCTGAATTTTGGGAAACGAAATCAGATTATTCGAATAAATATGGAATAGAAATCCCACACATAGGCGATACATCTGAAGTCGACTATGAAACGAATAAAGGACAAATGGCAGATGTGCTTCAATCAGTTTTATCATTATTTGACAAGCAAGAAGGTTTACTGGACTATCTAGCAGATCGATTAATTGAATTGGGTGATAATGTGGAGTCAGAAGATGAAAATAAATTCAAGGAAAATCCTTTAAATGATCCTGTATTATTTGATTATAAAAATTATCCTTTTTATAAAAAATCCGGTGAAATAGCACCTAATAGAGCCGGATTTGGAGATTTTGGTTCTTGGATAAATTCTTATACTCAGGAAAAATATGGGCGCCCATTATTCCTTGTAAATTCTGCAGATTTGGCAGGATCAACTAATATCGCTGGTTTTTCAAAAGGATACGGCAATGTTCCCGACTCCGGTATGTATCATCGTGATAATAATCCAAAAGGTTCCTTAATGCCTCAAGGAATTACTGAATTTGCGAATGCGGGTATCAATGTTGGAATTAGTTCGGTAAACTTTTCCGAAGATGGATTCGATGATTTTAATGGTTTTTATACGGCATCTAGCACATATGGTTCTTTTTCGTATTTAAAGTACGGAGCGTATCGCTTATTTAGTCAAGTTGCTCAAGATTCTCAGTTGAAAGTTGGTAAAACAATCTGGGTGGCAGGACATAGCGGTCCCGAAACAGCTGAGGATAGTAGAACGCATTTTGGAATATTTTCTCCTGGTGTAACTCAATTATTTCCTAAAGGACATGTGCTAAATTTGCACCCATATGAGTATAATGAAGTTCCAGCAATGTTGGGTGCAGCTTTAGCTACAGACATTCCAATTATTGCTCTCCATTTAACACGCCCCGGGGTGGAAATACCAAATAGAGAAGCATTGGGAATGGCGAGCCATTTCGATGCAGCAAAAGGTGCATATATTATTAGAAATTATGATAATAATCGCCCACATGAAGGAGTAGTGCTTGTTCGTGGCACAAAGGTTATTGATGAATTATTAACTTTATTGAGTCAATTTGGTGAAGATGGCCCCAATGTGAAAATTGTAGCCGTTTTATCATATGGATTATTTGAAATGCAATCAAAGGAATATCAAATTTCTGTTATTTCAGACACTGAATGGGTAGATGCAATGATAATTACAAATACAAGTATTGCGAATATGAGTAATTGGACAAAATATCTAATTGTAAAAGAATACTCTGTTTCTGCTGATTGGGATAACCGTTGGCGTTCAGGGGGAACGCTGGATGATGTAATTGATGAGGCTCATTTATCTGCAGAATGGCAATGGAAAGCTATAACTCGATTTGCAAATGAACGTAAAGAAAGACTAGAAAAAGTTAAATCTGTTTTCAATATTTCTTAAACTAATACAGATAAATACAAAAAACTTAAATAAGTGTTATTCAAAATACTTGAAAGAAATATAATGGTAGATAAAAAGAAGCCTATTGATACTAAATTAATTCATAGTGGTGAACCAAAGCCAAAAATCCTTGGATCAGTTAGCATGCCAATATTTCAATCATCTACTTTTGAATCTGCAGGTGAAACTAGCTACCATGATGTACGATATATTCGACTTAATAATACTCCAAATCAAATTGTACTTCATAAAAAGTTAGCATCAATTGAGAATGGTGAAGATGCTATTGTAACCGCTAGCGGAATGGCAGCTATATCAACCACTCTATATACCTTATTGTCTCAAGGAGATCATTTCTTAGCACAAGATTCTCTTTATGGAGGAACCCACACATTAATGAGTAAGGATTTTCCTCGAAGGGGAATTACTTTTGATTTTATTGACGGGAATAAACCGGAAACTTGGAAAAGTGCAGTAAAGGAAAATACGCGATTAATCTATGTTGAAACTATGTCAAACCCGCTTTTACAAGTCGCAGACTTAGAAGCTATTGTGCAATTCGCAAAAAATAACAACCTTATATCAATCATTGATAATACATTTGCAAGCCCTGTTAACTTTAGGCCGATCGAATGGGGATTTGATATTTCTATTCATAGTGGTTCAAAATATTTAAATGGTCATTCGGATATTGTAGCAGGTGCCGTAATCGGGAGCCATGATATTATAGATAAAATAAAATTCCATTTAGATCATTATGGTGGAAGCCTAGACCCTCATGCATGTTTTTTATTACATCGCGGGATGAAAACTTTATCTCTTCGTATAGAAAGACAAAATGAAAATGCTCTTAAAATTTCGAGATTCTTAGAGTTACACCCAAAAGTAAGCAAAGTAAACTATCCCGGTTTAGTGTCTCACCCCAATTATCAAACAGCAACATCTTTATTTGATGGCTTTGGAGGAATGATGAGTTTTGTTGTAGAAGGGACTGTTCAAAATTCTGATGATTTTATTTCTAATTTAGCCCTTCCGATTGATGCGCCTAGCCTTGGCGGTGTAGATTCATTAATTACAAGACCAGCAGTAAGTTCTCATATCGGAATGACACAAAAAGAACGAGAAAGAGTAGGAATTAGTGAAAATTTAATTCGCTTTTCTGTTGGTATTGAATCGCCCGACGATCTTATTGATGATATTGAACAATCATTATCGAAAATATAATAAAAAATAAATTCATCCCCCCCTTGACAACCCCCTTGAGCAATTTTGTATCTTCAAGACTAGTTTTTGATCGATTATTGATTATTTCATTGTGACAGAAATACATATTACAGACCCAACCCCATTTGATGATGACCTTGTTGTAGAGAAATCACTCCGACCATCTTGCTTTGATGAATTTATCGGACAAAAAGATTTGGTAGACAATCTTAAGTTATATATTGAAGCAGCAAACAATCGCGGAGATGCTTTAGATCATGTGTTATTGTTCGGGCCTCCTGGGCTTGGTAAAACAACTTTGGCTAATATTATATCGAAAGAATTGAATGCCAATATTAAGCAAGCATCCGGTCCTGTATTGGAGCGTGCTGGTGATTTGGCGGGTATGATAACAAATCTTGGGCACAGAGATGTATTTTTTATAGATGAAATACACCGACTTAATAGTGTGGTTGAAGAATATCTTTATTCAGCAATGGAAGATTATTCGATTGACATTATGATTGATAAAGGGCCAAGCGCTAGGAGCGTTCAGTTAAGTATTGAACCATTTACACTCATTGGGGCAACAACGCGATTAGGAAATTTAACATCACCTTTGCGTGACAGGTTTGGTGTTGTATTAAGGTTGAATTATTATGAACCAGAAGATTTATTTCATATTATCAATCGATCCGCTGATATTTTAGAAGTAGAAATTGATGATGATGGCGCCATGGAGCTTGCAAGAAGAAGCAGGGGAACTCCCCGAGTGGCTAACCGTATCTTAAGAAGAACTAGAGATTTTGCTCAAGTTAAAGCAAATGGTAAAATTGATATGGATGTTGCAAAAGGAGCACTAGATACATTGGGGATTGATAAAATTGGACTTGATGATATGGATAGGAAAATCCTTGAAATACTAATCGATAAGTTTGACGGAGGCCCTGTTGGCGTGAAGTCATTGGCTGTAGCCATAGGAGAAGACCCTAACACAATAGAAGATGTATATGAACCTTTTTTAATTAAGAATGGATTTTTACAACGGACATCAAGAGGAAGATTAGCACAAGAGTCCGCTTTCAAATTATTAGGAAAAACAATAAAAAAAGAACAACAGAGGTTATTTGAATGATAGAAAAAAAGAAAAAATATAAATTGGCTGATTTTGATTATGCATTACCAAAAAAATATATTGCCCAATACCCAGAAACTAAACGAGATCAAGCAAAAATGATGGTAGTTAATCGTGAAGAAAAAACGATTGAACATAAGAAATTTTCCAATGTCGTAGATTATTTAAAGAAAAATGATTTATTAATACTGAATAAAACAAAAGTGTTCCCAGCGCGGTTGTTTGCAACAAAAGACAGAACCGACGCGAAGGTAGAAGTTTTTCTATTACGCGAATTATCCAACGACCTTTGGGAAGTAATGGTAAAGCCCGCTAGAAAAGTTCGAATTGGAAATAAATTGATGTTTACTCCAAAAATGCAATGTGATGTTATTGATAATACTGTTTCTGGTGGACGCGTTGTTCGCTTTGAATATGATGGCGATGATCTTCATAGCATGATTGATAAAATTGGTATTTCACCCCTTCCACCATACATAAACCGAGATGCTGAAACATCTGATAAAAAGAGATACCAAACCGTTTATGCAGAAGAACGAGGCGCAGTCGCGGCTCCAACCGCAGGGTTGCACTTTACCCCACCCCTTCTTAAGAAATTAGAAAAAAAGGGAGTAAAAATAGAATATATAACTCTTCATATTGGGTTGGGCACATTTCGACCTGTTCAAGTAGAAGATTTAAATCGTCACCAAATGGATTCAGAGTATTTTGAAGTATCACCAAAAGTGGCATTAGCAATTAACGAAGCACGGAAAAAACATAGACGAATTGTTGCTGTAGGTACGTCTACTGTTCGTGCTTTAGAGACGGTTGTTGTATCGGGTTTTCAAGTATCTCCAAAACGCGGTTGGACGGATAAATTTATTTATCCTCCATATGATTTTAAAATGGTAGATCGGATGATAACCAATTTTCATACACCAAAATCTACATTAATGATGATGGTTTCCGCATTTTCGGATCGAGATTTAATGATGAAGGCTTATCGCGAAGCGAAGAAAAACGATTATCGTTTCCTCAGTTATGGGGATTCGATGATAATAGTTTAGTAGTGATTCAATCTCCGTTTAAAGTTAGCGCTATTATTCCAGCTGCAGGAAGCGGTTCGCGATTTGGAGAAACCAAACAGTTTAAGTTGTTTGGGAGTCGACCACTCCTTTACTACACCATTAGGCCTTTTATCAATTCTCAGTGGATTGATGAAGTTATTCTTGTAGTTCCATCAATCGATAGACATCAGGTAATGAGAGAAGTTGTTTCTATATTTCCGACAAAAAAAGTTAAAGTAATTGAAGGAGGAAAATTGAGACAGGAATCAGTTATGAATGGAATTAAAGCTTCTTCGAATGATTCTGAATGTGTATGTATTCATGATGCGGCTAGGCCTTTTGTATCAGATTCAATGATCCGAGATACTATCAACAAATGCACATCTATGGATGGAGCTATTGTTGCAATTCCTGCGCGAGACACAATAAAGCAATCAGATGGATTTACTATTCAGTCGACTATAGACCGTACAATTCTCTGGCAGGCTCAAACTCCTCAAACATTTCACAAAGTTAAATTAATTCAAGCTTTTGATTTAGCTCATGAAAAAAACTTTGTTGGGACAGATGAATCATCTATTATGGAACATGCGGGTTATAATATTGGGATAATCAAAGGGTCGTCTCGGAATATGAAAATAACAACACAAGAAGACTGGGAATTAGCAATTCAAATTATGGTAAAGAAGGAACAAATATGATTAGGACCGGTATTGGGTATGATGCACATCAGTTAGCTGAAGGAGAAAAGCTCATTATTGGAGGTGTTGAAATCCCCAGTCAAAAAGGATCTGTAGGTCACTCAGATGGCGATGCGCTTATTCATGCAATTATAGATGCTTTATTAGGAGCAGCATCCTTGGGTGATATTGGCCAATATTTTCCAAGCGATGATACGTCTTGGAAAGGGATGGCGAGTAGTTATTTTTTAACTGAAGTCGCTAATAAAATCCGCGATGCTGGATTTGATATAAACCATATTGATAGTGTTATTATTTTACAACAGCCAAAAATTTCAAGCTTTATCGCTGAAATGAAATACAAATTATCATATATACTTCAGGTAGATGAAAATCAAGTATCAATCAAAGCAACAACGACTGATTATTTAGGGTACATTGGTGAAGGAAAAGGTTGGGCAGTTCAAAGTATTGCTACACTATCATCTCGTTGAAAAATACACTCACTTTAAAATCATGCGCTAAAGTAAATATTGGTCTTCGGATTGTCAGTAAACGACCAGATGGCTACCATAATATTCAATCTATTTTTCAAGAAATATCGTTTTGCGACTCTATCTCTTTAACTAAAATAAACCATGGGTGTAAATTCTCATCCAATGTCGAATGGCTTAAAAATGATATTTCAAATCTATGCGTACAAGCATGGGATGTGTTTTCGGACTATTATCAAATACCGACTGGCGTGTCTATTGAATTAAATAAAAAAATACCAGCGGGAGGAGGTCTTGGTGGAGGCTCATCAAACGTTGCCACTATTTTAAAAGGTTTAAATACTTTATATAAAACAAATGGTACAGATCACAAATTAATGAATTTGGGGAAATCAATTGGAGCGGATGTACCTTTTTTTATTCAAGGCGGAACTCAGTTGGGAGAAGGTATTGGTGATAAACTTACATCAATAGAAAACCCAATCACTGGAACATATTTACTTGTAATTCCAGACATCTCAATTGATACATCTCAAGCATATTCGCAGGTAAAAAAGCACTTGGAGAGAGAAACTGATCCTCATAATTTCGCCAACCTTTTTCAGGGGGATGAAAGTCCTCTTGAGCTTTTTGAGAATGATTTTGAATTAGTAGTAATTCCAACATATCCAGAGATTGGTAGAATCAAGGAATTGATTCAAGCTTATGGAGCAAAATATACCAGTCTGTCGGGAAGTGGCTCGACTGTGTTCGGAATCTTTGACGAGGAAGCCGATGCAATAAAAGCCGAGTCAGAAATATCATCCGAATATCGTACCGTTCTTACTTACCCTATACAAAGATTGTTGTAATTAAGCCCAAAAATTAATTGGGGCGTCGTCTAACGGTAGGACACCTGGTTTTGGTCCAGGTAGTTGGGGTTCGATTCCCTACGCCCCAGCAATCATGACAACACAAAACAATATGAAACTTTTTTCAGGCCGTAGTAATCCGGCTTTAGCGGAGAAAATTGTATCCTCAATGGGGCATAATCTTGGCCAAATATCCATACGAACATTTTCGGATGGAGAATTATGGGTTCGTTATGAAGAGAATATTAGAGGAAAAGATGTTTTTTTGATTCAATCTACGAATGGGCCGTCAGAAAATTTAATGGAACTATTTCTTATGATTGATGCAGCAGTCCGCGCGTCAGCAGAACGCGTGACGGTTGTAATTCCATACTTTGGGTACGGAAGACAGGATCGAAAAGATCAGCCAAGAGTCCCAATATCATCTCGGGTAATGGTAGATGTTATTTCTACTCTAGGAGCAGACAGAATTATTAGTATGGATTTACACTCAACCCAGATACAGGGGTTTGCTACTATTCCATTCGACCATTTGTATAGTCGTATGGTATTATTGGATGCTATTTCTTCACAAGGATTCAACTATGAAGAAAGCGTTGTATTAGCACCAGATATTGGGTCTGCGCCAATGGGGCAATCTTACGCAAAACGATTTGGAATGAATTTTGCGCTTATTGACAAACGTCGATTTAAACCGAATCAAGCAAAGATTAGTCATTTGATTGGAGAATTAAAGGGGCTAGATGTTTTAATCATAGATGATATGATTGATACAGCCGGTACAACTGCAAATGCAGCTGAAGCGGCAATGAAAGAAGGGGCGAGAAGTGTAACGGCAGTAGCCACCCATGGAGTTTTATCTGGGCCAGCTATTGAAAGACTTAGTAACGCGCCAATTAAAAAAATAATAGTAACTGATACTATATTATTATCAGATGAAAAAATATTACCAAATATGGAAATAGTAACAGTATCAAAAGTTTTTGGAGAAGCACTAGGAAGGATTCACCACGGTGAATCTGTTAGTGCCCTTTTCGAATTTTAAATAGGAGATAAAAAATGGCTTCATCTTATTACAAGCTAAACATTAAAGAACGAACAACAACAGGTGGCAAATTTGCCAGAGCTATGCGTCGCGAAGGCCAAGTCCCTGCAATTTTGTATTATGCTGGAACAGAAAATGTAAACCTAAGTATTGATAGTGGGGATTTATTTCATGCCCTTCATTCTGGTCAACATATTTTTGAAATTGAAACAGGAGGAGAAACGCAATTTGCAATGATTAAACAAATGCAATATCACCCAGTAACAGATGATGTGGTTCATTTAGATCTTATGCGTGTCAGAAGATCAGAAAAAATCAGCATTACTGTTCCACTAGTTTTGGAGGGTGAAGCAATTGGCATTAAAGAAGGCGGTGTATTATCTCAACAATTAGTGTCTATAGAAATTGAGTGTTTCCCAACTGATGTTCCTGAACAAATTGTAGTTGATATATCAGAACTTGAATTAAATACAAGTATAAGTATTGCTGATGTAAGCACAGGAAATGATGATATTGAAATTTTAACAAGCAACGATATTAATGTTGCATCAATTCATCCGCCAGCAGTTGAAGAAGAGCCTGAAATTGATCTTGATGATGAAATGGATGAAGATGGTGAAGTAAGCGGTGATGGTGACTCCGAAGAAGATTCATCTGATGATGGATCTGGAGAAGAAACCAAATAATTATGATCGCATTTGTCGGTCTAGGGAATACGGGGCATGAATACTCAAAAACGAAACATAATGCAGGTTTCTGGGTTGTGGATGAACTTGCACGTCGCTGGAAAATCAATTTTCAGCCAGGGCAGGGTCAATATGTTTTTGCAGAAGATAAAAAAAGAAGTTTTTTGCTTGTGAAGCCTATAATCGGAATGAATGGAAGTGGAATTCCCGTTAAAGATGTTGTACATCGATGGGGAATAGATTTATCTGAACTATTTATTATTTTAGATGATGTTGATCTTCCTTTGGGGTCGATACGAATTCGACCTAAAGGTGGAGACGGATGTCATCGTGGGATGGAATCTGTTATTTATCAGTTAGGGAATACCCATTTCCCACGCATTCGGTTTGGTATAGCAGTTGAAGGTGAAAAATTAAGACCTTCCGAAAAATATGTTCTGAAACCATTCAAAAAAAAGGATTCAGTGTTAGCTGATGAAAAAATTGTAGACACAGCTAATGCGGTAGAATCAATTTTGAGAAATGGTTTAAATAAAACAATGAATAATTTTAACTAATGGACAAAGGATCAGATATTAATGAATAATTTATTTTTAGTTGTTGGTGCAGGCGCAATAGCCATGTTGTTTTCATTTTGGAAAACAACATGGATTAACAAACAAAATGAAGGTACCAACCGAATGAAGCAAATTGGTGCTAGTATAGCTGATGGTGCGATGGCTTTTTTAAAAGCTGAATATCGTGTATTAAGTATATTTGTTATTGCAGTAGCCGTATTGCTTGGGTTTGCAAACGCCGGAAGACAAGATTCTAGTATTTTAATCTCTTTATCGTTTATTGTGGGAGCTATTGCTTCTGCTTTAGCGGGCTTTTTAGGAATGAAAGTGGCTACGAAAGCAAATAACCGAACTACGCATGCTGCAAGAACAAGTTTAGCAACAGCATTAAATGTTGCCTTTACTGGCGGTTCTGTTATGGGATTAAGTGTAGTTGGATTAGGCGTTCTTGGATTGGGTGGTTTATTTATTTATTATTCTAATCACTTCGGTTATGATCCAATAAATATTAAAATTGTATTAAATGTAATTTCAGGATTTTCCTTAGGCGCATCTTCTATTGCATTATTTGCTCGTGTCGGTGGAGGTATTTATACTAAAGCTGCCGATGTAGGTGCTGACCTAGTTGGTAAAGTTGAAGCTGGAATACCTGAAGATCATCCATTGAATCCTGCTACTATTGCAGATAATGTGGGAGATAATGTGGGTGATGTAGCAGGAATGGGAGCAGACTTATTTGAATCTTACGTAGGTTCAATTGTCGGTTCTATGGTGCTAGGAGCAAGTATTTTAGCTGCAGGAGTATTTAATATTAACTTTGTTTTATTGCCTCTATTTATTGCAGCTTCAGGAATCATAGTTTCTATTATTGGAACATTTATGGTATCTGTCAAAGAAGGTGGTGACCCGCAAAAAGCATTAAACCAAGGCGAATTTGGTAGTTCGGCAATAATGATTGCGGCAATTTATTTTTTAATTCAATCATTTCTTCCTGATACATTTGTTCAGGGAGGTGTTGCTTTTACAAGTATGGGTGTTTTCTATGCGACAGTAATCGGTTTAATTGCAGGTTTGGGTATTGGGCTTATTACTGAACATTATACAGGGACAGGAACTTCACCCGTATTATCAATAGTTAAACAATCTTTAACTGGCCCCGCTACTAATATTATTGCTGGATTAGGTGTTGGAATGCAATCAACTGCTGTACCGATTATGATTTTAGCCGCCGGTATAATGGGCGCACATCATTTTGCTGGATTATATGGAATTGCAATGGCGGCACTTGGAATGTTAGCAAACACAGGAATTCAGCTTGCTGTGGACGCCTATGGTCCCATTTCTGATAATGCTGGCGGTATTGCTGAAATGGCAGAATTGCCAGCAGAAGTTCGCGAACGAACTGATAAATTAGATGCGGTTGGAAATACAACAGCAGCTATAGGAAAAGGTTTTGCTATTGGGTCTGCAGCTTTAACAGCATTAGCTTTATTTGCAGCATTTATGGTTCAAACAGATATTGATTCTATTGATATCTCAAACCCAATGGTTATGGCTGGTTTATTTGTAGGAGGAATGTTACCATTCTTATTCTCATCAATGGCGATGGGAGCTGTGGGACGTGCGGCAATGGCCATGATTGAAGAAGTTAGGCGCCAATTTCGTGATATCCCTGAATTAAAAAAAGCTTTAGATCTCTTAAATCTAAAAGATGAAAATGATTGGGACGAAGATGATCGAGCTATGTATGAAGATGCATTAGGGAAAGCTGAACACGGAAAATGTGTAGAAATATCCACTCAATCTGCAATTAAAGAAATGGTTTTGCCTGGCCTATTAGCTATTTCATCACCAGTTTTTGTTGGTTTTGTATTTGGAGCAGAAACATTAGGCGGATTACTTGCCGGTGTAACAGTGACAGGTGTTTTAATGGCCATATTTCAATCCAATGCTGGAGGGGCATGGGATAATGCTAAAAAAATGATTGAAGAAGGCGTGGATGTAAACGGCGAAACACTTCAAAAAGGGTCTGACGCACATAAGGCTTCGGTTGTAGGCGACACTGTTGGGGACCCCTTTAAAGATACGTCCGGACCATCGCTAAATATTTTGATCAAATTAATGTCTGTGGTATCATTGGTAATTGCACCATTGATTGCCTAGTGAAAGGAAAAAAACAATGAGATATTATGAAACGTTGTATATCGTAAATCCCAATTTTGAAGATAAAAGAGTAGAAACAATTATTTCAGAAGTTGGTGTAGAGTTACAAAAAACTAATTCAAAAACAATTAACCACCATGTTTGGGGTAAAAAACGTTTAGCTTACCCTATTCAGAAACAAAAGTACGGCACTTTTATTCTTATGCAATATGCAGGAGGAGAAACAGGGTCTATGGCTGAATTTGATACATGGCTGAAATTAAATACATCTGTGTTACGTCATTTAACGACGCGTTTAGAAGTTGAGCCACCTAAGATTGATGCTCCTGTTTTTGAAAAAACTGAAGAAAAAGCAACAGAAAAACCTACTCTAGAAACAGAAGAAACTGTTGAAACCAAAGAAGCGCCAGAAGAAGCACCAGAATCAAGTGAAGATGAATCAATTGATGATGACGTTCAAGAAGTGGTTGCAGAAGAAAAGGAAACATCTGAAGAAACTGTTGAAACCGAAGAAGCACCAGAAGAAGTAACTGAATCAGATGATACAGAAAAGGAGACTGAATAATGGCTTTTACATCGAGAAGAAAATATTGTTATTTTAAAGAAAACAACGTTTCAGATGTTGATTACAAGGATGTGAAACTTCTCCGTCGTTTTGTAAACGATCAAGGGAAAATCATGCCAAGACGTGTAACAGGAACAAGCGCAAAAATGCATCGTAAATTAGTTAGAGCAATCAAACAATCTAGAATGATTGGTCTCATGCCATTTTCTGATACTGGTGTTGAATAAAGGGAGATTTAAAAATGGAAATTATATTATTACATGATGTAGATAGTTTGGGCGAAGCAGGTGACATTATTCGGGTAAAACCCGGATATGCGAGGAATAAACTTATTCCAGAAGGATTAGCCTTAAGAGCATCAAAGAAAAATAGAGCTATCGCAGATGAACGAAAAAAAGTTGCTAAATCTCGAATCAAAAGAGAATCAGCTGCATTTGAAAGTCAATTGGCTGAATTAAATAAAACGGAAATTACAATTGAAGTTCAAGTTGGTGACGATGAAAAAATGTTTGGGTCTGTTACAACAATGGATCTTCAAAAAAGTTTAGAAGAAAAAGGATTGTCTGTTGACAGACATAATATTCTATTAGATGAGCCAATTAAAGCTTTGGGTATTTATCGAATTCCTGTAAAAGTTACATCTGAGTTAAGTGGCGAAATAAAGGTTTATGTTATTACAACATAAATTTAATTCATTGCAAAAAAAGCCTCCGTATGGAGGCTTTTTTTTTATTTAAAATAAATATAAAAACTCAAACGTTTTCCTTTCATTACTGTCCAATCTTTTAACAATTTTAACCATGTTTGTACAAGTAGCATTTCCAATATCTAGTTATCAAACGTTCACTTATAAAGTTCCTGAAACATTTCAGAAGAGCATACAAGTGGGTATACGCGTCAAAACATCCTTTGGGAAACGGGTGGTTGTCGGGATTGTAGTTGGTATTTCAAAGATGAATTCTTTTAAAGGAAAAACCAAGTCTATTTCGGATGTGGTAGATAGTAGTCCAATTTTAAGTAAACATCTTTGGAATGTCATTCTGTGGATGAGTCAATATTATTTAACTCCTTTAGGACAAGTTGCAAAAAGTGTACTTCCAGCATCATTATCACTAAAATATAAACCACCCATAAAATGGATGGTCGAAATATGTGATTCATTTACTGAAGAAAATTTATTATCAATACCAGTAAGAGCAAAAGCGCAAGCAACAATTGCTGAAATTCTATATCATTCTAAAAAACGCACATTAATAACTACGTTAAATGAATATGTTTCTAACCCATTAGATATATGTAGAAAGCTGAAATCAAAAGGATTCGTAAGAATGTCAGAGATAGTCTCTCCCCCTGATGTTACAGGATTTACATTTGATCCAGTCCAAAAGAAAATAAAGTTTAATAAAGAACAAGCAGAAACAATTGATAAAATATCGAAAGCGATTTCTAATAATATATACCAACCTTTTTTGTTGCACGGTGTTACAGGAAGTGGCAAAACTGAAATTTATATTGAAGCTGCTCGCAATGCTATTCAATCAGGGAAGACGGTTATTATTCTATTACCCGAAATTAGTTTAACCCCTCAGATTGCTGGTCGTTTTCGTTCTGTTTTTGGCGAAGAAGTAGCACTTTGGCACTCTAAGCTTACACCCGCACAAAGAGCTTGGACTTGGAAAGAAATTTGTAGCGACACATTTAAAGTTGTTATAGGTGCTCGAAGTGCCATTTTTTCCCCATTAAAAAAAGTGGGTCTTATTGTGATAGATGAAGAACAAGAAAGCTCCTTTAAGCAGGAAGCACCCGCCCCACGGTATCACGCAAGGGATGTTGCCTTGGTTCGAGGTCGATATGAAAAATCAGCTGTAGTATTAGCAAGCGCAACGCCGAGTTTGGAAAGTTATTATAATCAAATATTGGGTAAATTAGATTTATTACACCTGTCAAAAAGATTTGGTGGTGCAAAATATCCACAAACTCACATTGTTGATATGATAAAAGATCAAGAAGAGTCGGGTAAATACGGCCTAATACTTTCAGGGTTACTTCAAGACAAAATAGAAGACAGACTTGGAAAAGGTGAACAAGTTATTTTATTACAAAATAGGCGCGGCTATTCTCCAGTAATGAGATGTGGTGATTGTGGTGAAGTTGTTTCTTGTAGGCATTGCAATGTGTCATTAACATTTCATAGAAATAAAAAAAAACTTATATGTCACTATTGCGGGTATTCTCCAGATGGAATAAGTGAATCATGTAATTCCTGCCATTCTCCAAATATGAAATTTTTCGGGACTGGCACACAACGTGTGGAAAGTATACTTGAAGAAACATTTCCGAAAGCAAAAATAAAGCGATTAGATTTAGATACAACAAAATCTGGTGCAAAAATTACTGCTATATTACAATCATTTGAAAAGGGCGAAATTGATATTTTGATTGGCACACAAATGATTGCTAAAGGATTGGATTTTAGCAATGCTACTCTCGTTGGAATCATTAACGCAGATGTCGGACTCCATTTACCCGATTTCCGAGCAGGAGAAAGAATTTTTCAATTAATATATCAAGCTTCCGGAAGGGCAGGCAGGAGATCTAAACTTGGTGAAGTTGTTATTCAGACATATAATAGCGAAAATCCAGTTATAAAAAAGGCAGCAAAACTCGACTTAAAAGCATATTATAATATAATTATGAGTGAAAGAAAGGAGCTGAACTATCCGCCATTCAGTTGGATCGCAAAAGTTGTTTTTACAGGTCAAAATCAACAATCAGTTGAAAATTCTTCCTTAAAAATGATGCAAATGTTAAAAGGAAGATTTAAAGGATTGGATGTTTTAGGACCAGCACCATGTTATTTTGAAAAACTTAGAGGAAATTATAGGACTCAAATTGTTTTTAAGATATCAAGGGAATTGGACCCTAATGGAAAAAAGTTACATTCATTTTTGGAAAAAAACTTTTTTGAAACACAAATGAAATCCAACCATATAAAAATGAGTGTTAATGTAAATCCACTAAGTCTATTATAATGAACAAAATAATAACAATTATTGCACTAGGATTAACCTGTGTTTTTGGAGATATTTCTTACCCGGGCTTATTAACCTGGTCTCATACGCCTAGAATTGCTTTGGCGGGTGGCGGTCGTATATTGTATGGCGCGGAGGGCGATCGCCTTAATCCGGCAGTTCTCTCATATGAAAGTCAGCGACAATTTCATGCAAGCTTAATTCAATTTCCAGCAGACATTCGTTTAGAATCCTTTTCCATCTTGTTCCCATCTGAAAGATTGACTAAAAATTTAAGCTTTAGACATCAATCATTTGGAATTTTTGATGGATACGATGAAAGTGCCAACGAAACTGGTAAATATCAATCCGGCGAAACAATGGTTACAGGATCTATTAGTAAAAAGATTTCAAATATTCCAATTAGGTGGGGTTTAAGTTCGTCACTTTTTTATAGCCAATTATATAATTATTCATCTTTAGCCATTGCTTTCAATGGAGGTGTTTTATTAAATATTCCTCGTATTCAATCTTTTATTGGATTAAACGTAGAAAACTTTGGCATACCTTTATCAAGCTATACAGAATATAAAGAATCACTTCCCGCACAGGTGGCTATTAGTATTTCTAAAACATTGGTACACTTACCTTTACAAATTATGCTAGAAGTACCATATTCATTTCAGACAGAAAAATTAAATATTATATTATCTGGTGAATTTAAATTAGCTAATGGAATACAAATTCGTATGGGAACTTCATCCCAAAGAATTAATCAAAATATTCAACAATCTGTCTCGCAGAGTGCAATAAGTGGAACGGGGTTTGGTTTAAACTATTCAGGAAAAGATTTTAGTATTGGGATGGGGTCTTATTTTTATGGAACAGGCGGTTGGGTCAATGGCATTGAATTTGGTGGCAAATTTTGAAGAAAATATTTATACTATTATTTGCCTTATTGGTTGTATTCCTTAAAGCTGAAAATAATTATCCTATTGTTTTGGTCCATGGATTTTTAGGGTGGGGACCAGAGGAATTAGGTGGATATAAATATTGGGGTGGCCCACAAGACATTGAAGCGTTACTAGAAGAAAAGGGGTATAAAGTTTTTACTGTATCAGTAGGTCCTGTATCATCTAATTGGGAACGAGCTATAGAGGTTTATACCCAATTAAAAGGGGGAGACATTGATTATGGTGAAGCGCATGCTAATGAATATGGAATCATCCAAAAGCCCGGGAAAAAGTATGATGGTTTGTATCCAGAGTGGGATGAAAATCATCCTGTTCATTTAATGGGTCATAGTATGGGCGGGCAAACAATAAGAATGTTACAATATCAATTATCTCAGGTTGTTATTTCTGACACTACGAACAATGAACTTGAACAAAGTGAATTACTTGGTAAAGAACAAAATGGATGGATAGCATCCATTACAAGTATTTCTACACCACACGATGGTACAACTTTAGCAAATATTGTGATAAAAACTTTTCCATACCTTCAAAACATCATTGGAATTGCTAATGTTGTTGGATCTGGATTTTATGATTTTGATTTAGAACATTGGGGTTTTTCTAGAGAAGAAAATGAGACATGGTCATCTTATCGACGTAGGATGAAAGATCATCCAGCGTGGGGAACAAAAAATATTTGTGCTTGGGATTTAAGCTTAGAAGGCGCGAAAGAATTAAATGGGTCTTTAATTGTAGACCCAAATGTTTATTATTTTTCATTTCAAACAACAGCAACATATTTAGACACATTAACAGGTTTCTATATTCCTAGGCAAGATGCAACTCTCTTGATACGCCCAAGAGCAAAAATATTAGGTTCTACTATTTCTTATTGGAGAGATGGATCATCTACTGACTCCACCTGGTTTAATAATGATGGTGTTGTAAATACTATTTCTATGACTGGGCCTAAGACGGGAGCAAATGGGCCAGACCCAATTATTGAGTATCAGGAAAATGATTTATTAATTCCGGGTCAGTGGTACACTTTAGGGCCATACGACTTAGATCACTGGAGTGTTATTGGACATACATTATCGTCTGAAGAGTGGTCTAAAGCAAAATCATTATATTACAATCATGCAAAAAGGTTGAAGAATCTACCTGTTGATTAGTTTTCTTTGAATATGATATAAATATTTGTAATATACAAATATGGAATTTGGGGAATTATTAAAATCGTTTTTACTAAACCTTCAGGGATTATATCGTACCGAAGTAACGTCCAATTCTCTCTCTCTCCCACAAGCACTGGCCATGTCAATTATACCTGATCGCGGAATAAATATGTCCACTTTTTCAAGCACCTTAGGAATTGATAATAGTACAGCCACTCGAATGGTTGATAGATTAATAAAGAAAAAGTGGGTAGAAAAAGAAAAAGATCCCTACGATAGGCGTGTCATACTTGTACGATTAACCGAAATTGGAACGAGTATTCAGGAAGAAATTGAATCAAATATTGATGTTTTAGGAGATAAAATTGAATCAACAGTTTCTATGGATGACCGAGACGAGGTAAGAGAAATCCTGTCTTCCTTTCAATGGACTTTATCAAAATATATTTTGGATAAGAATAAAATTGTATAATACAAATATGTCTTTTAAAGAAAGTATATTATCTTGGTATGATGAGAATAAACGTAGTTTACCATTTAGGGATATAAAGAATCCATATTTTACATGGTTGTCGGAAATAATGCTTCAGCAAACTCAGGTCAATACGATGATCCCATATTTTAATCGGTGGATAAATATATTTCCCACATTAAATGATGTGGCAAACGCCACAGAGCAAGAAGTATTAAAATTGTGGGAAGGATTAGGGTACTACTCTCGGTGTAGGAATTTTCAAAAGGCTACACAGATTGTAATGAAAAATTATGATGGTGTAATACCTAATAATTACAATGAATTTTTAAGACTCCCTGGTGTAGGTCCATATACAGCTGCCGCTGTTATGTCAATTGCGTTCAATAAATCTATCCCCGCAATTGATGGAAATATTCGCCGTGTCTCATCTCGGATATTAGGTCGGAAAAAGATGGGAGCACAGGCCCAAAAAAGAATAAGAAATTATTTAGAAAGAGAAATTGAGCATCATCGCCCCGGAGACTTTAACCAAGCATTAATGGATTTAGGTTCATCTATTTGTACACCACAAAAACCTATGTGTAAACAATGCCCCATAAATACAATGTGTTTTGCTATGGATTCTGGTAATCCGGAATTATACCCAGAAAAAAGAAAAAAGAAAAAATCGCCTCATTACAATGTGGCAGCTGGGCTTATTTGGGATAATGATAAATTTTTCATCCAAAAAAGATCAGCAAAAAGTCTTCTAGGTGGATTGTGGGAATTCCCAGGCGGAAAAGTAGAAAAAGGCGAAACTGTTGAAGGCGCCTTAAAACGAGAATTAAAAGAAGAATGCAACATAGAGCCAACCATTCACGGTAAGGCTGGTGCAGTGAAACATGTATTCAGCCATTTTTCAATAGATTTAACTGTATTCCATTGTTCTATAGATGAACAAACACCTAAAACAGAATTGCCAAATACTTGGATTACTCCAAATGAAATAAAGCAGTATCCATTCCCTGCAGCGAATCATAAACTATTTAAAATTTTAGATCAAAATGATTGGAATATTTAAAACAATTATATCAATTATTTTGTGGCCATTATTTATGACTACATTTCTATTTACGGGCTCCATACTTTATGTTTTAATCATGTTATTGCCAAAAAAATATTTACATTATTTTCTAAGACCAATGTCTAGATTATTGCTTTTGTCAGCAGGTCAATATTTAAAAACAAAAGGGACACCGCCAGATCCTTCAGGAGAACCCTATCTATATATGATTAACCATGAATCTATGTTTGACCATTTTATGTTAGGTGCAACATGTACACATTATGTAACAGGAGTTGGTGCATATGAACAATTAAAATATCCTTTATATGGGGCTATTGTAAAAAAATATGGTATGATTCCCATTGTAAGAAAAGAATTAGGCCAAGCTATCCACAGTCTTAATAAAGCTGAAGATGCTATTCGAGACGGAATTTCTTTTCTTATTTCTCCCGAAGGAACACGCACCCTATCTCGCGAATTGGGACCTTTTAAAAAAGGGCCATTCCATGTAAGTAAAAATACAGGTGTTACCATCGTTCCTGTTGGGCTTATTGGCGTATTTGATGCCAAAAAAAAATTTGATTGGCGATTAAAGCCAGGCATAATTACGATTCATTATGGAGAGCCAATTATGGGCGACAAATACAAAAATTTATCATTGGAAGAACTTCAATCCCTTATTAGAACAAAAATAACAGAACTCATTTCATAAGTAAAGGAGGACATATGAAACAGAAAACAGCCTTAATAATTACAATACTAATTATCGTGATTGGATCAAATCTGCTTGCTGAAATTTCAATTCCCGGATTAGTTAGAGGGGGCCAAACTATTGAAGAAAAATATCCAGACGGACGAATAGAAATTTTAGGGATACACGTCAAAGGCCCATTAGTATTGGGCCAAATGTTAATAGCCATATTTTTATCCATTGCCTTCATACAATCTGGTATAGATAAAATTGTAGACAGAAAAGGGAATATAGATTATTTTAAGAACCAATTTGCGAATTCTCCATTAAGTAAAGTTTCTTCTATTGCATTAACATTGATTACAGTTATGGAACTAACCGCAGGAGGACTCCTAGCATATGGTGTGGTTTATGCAATTACAGACCAAACTACAATGATGATTTTCAATGGATTACTTATTTCGTCATTTACATTAATTGCTCTCTTTTTTGGGCAACGGCTTGCAAAGGATTATGATGGTGCGGCTACCATTGTATTGTATTTTATTTTAACAATGCTTGGCATAATGAGCATGTATTAATAGAGGGAAACATGAGTAAACATATTTCAATGGATTCATTAGAACATTATAAAAATAAAGCATTGTCCAACCCGCAAATTCGAATGGCGCGAAATGCATCTATAAAATCAAACTTTGTAGATATTGCATTAGATTGGGATGCTTTTAGACGAATTGACCACAACTTTTCTGATGTTGTGACTGGTGAAATGAAAGTGACAAACCAAAAATCTAGTGGTAGATGTTGGGGTTTTGCAGGACTAAATTTATTTCGCATTTATTTAGGCAGGCGATATAACCTAAAAGAGTTTGAATTCAGTCAAAATTATTTCATGTTTTGGGATAAAATGGAAAAATCAAATTACTTTTTGGAAAGCATTTTGAGATCCGTTGATGAGCCAAGAGATGGACGATTAGTGATGCATTTATTGTCTGATCCTATCCAAGATGGAGGGCAGTGGCATATGTTTGTGAATTTGATTAAAAAATATGGTGTTGTACCAAAATCAGAAATGCCAGAGACATATCAAAGTAGTGCATCCATGCGAATGAATCGAATGATAACTAGAAAGTTACGTGGCTTTGCCATTGATCTTAGAAATGCGAGCAAAGATGGAGAAACTTTAGACAAGTTGCAGTCAATGAAAGACGAAATGATGAGTGTTGTATATCAAATGTTAACTATTAGTTTGGGTACACCACCGGAAACTTTTGATTGGCAAGTTCGAGATAAAGAAAAAGAATTTTATCGATTCGAAAATTTGACACCAAAATCTTTTTTTAAAAATCATGTTGGATTAAACCTAGATGACTATGTTTGTTTAATTGATTGTCCAATGTCAGATAAAGAATACAACGAAACATACACGGTGGATTATTTAGGAAATGTTATTGAAGGTGAAATAATTCGCTACTTAAATCTTCCTGTCCAACGGTTAAAAGATGCAGCTATTGCATCCATTAATGGGGATAATCCTGTTTGGTTTGGCTGCGATGTTGGTAAACATTTTAGCCGAAATTTAGGCGTCATGGATATGGATTTATTTGATTTTGAATTATTCTACAATACAAATTTCCCAATGTCAAAAGCAGATCGTTTGGAATATGGTGATAGCCAAATGACTCACGCCATGTTATTTACTGGGGTTGATTTGGACAAAGAGAAAAAGTCGAAAAAATGGCGCGTTGAAAATAGTTGGGGCGATAAATTTGGAGAAAAAGGATATAATATTATGACGGATCCTTGGTTTGATGAATATACATACGAAGTAGTTGTACATAAGGATTATATCACCGAAGAAGAATTTGACATATATCAAAAAGACCCGGTACCACTAAAACCGTGGGACCCCATGGGCGCTTTGGCAAAATAATCCATGAAGGAATTCTATTATCTAGATCCTTCTATTACATTTTTGAATCATGGTTCCTTTGGCGCCTGCCCAAAGCCTGTTTTTGAAACGTATCAAAACTGGCAACTAGAACTTGAACAACAGCCTGTGGAATTCATGACGAGGAAAGTGTACGACCATCTGGAAAAATCCCGCTTTGTATTGGGCGATTATGTCGGTTGCCATGGTGATGATCTCATATTTGAAACAAACCCGACCACAGCTGTAAATACGATTATTCGAAGTTTGGATCTTGGCCCCGGTGATGAAGTCCTCATGACAGACATGGAATATGGATCACTGGTCCGTACATGGGAACATTATGGGAATGAGAATGGATATTCCATTGTAAAACGATCTACACCAACTCCACTTACAACGCACGAAGATTATGTAGAGCACTTTTGGGAAAGTGTGACTGAAGATACAAAAGTTATTTATTTGAGTGAAATTACCAGTTCCACTGGATTGATTTTACCCGCCATGGCGATTTGTAAAAAAGCCAAAGAAGCCGGTATAATAACATTTATTGATGGGGCCCACGTACCTGCGCATATTCCATTAAATATTACAGAAATGGATCCAGATATATATGTCGGCGCTTGTCATAAATGGCTCTCTGCTCCAAAGGGCTCATCCTTTTTATATGTAAAAAAATCACTCCAAGAAAAAATAAAACCACTTATTATTAGTTGGGGCTCCGTGATTGACCCTGCACCAACAGCTTTTATATATGAAAACCAATGTCAAGGAACGTGGGATCCAAGTGCATTTTTAACAGTTCCAGCATCCATTCAATTCCAACAGGATCATGACTGGGATGCAGTTCGTGCTCGCTGTAGAAAATTGAATCGTGAAACACGAAATCGTATTTATGATATTATTGATACAGAACCCATTTGTCCCAACACAGAAGAATGGTTAGGGCAAATGGCGAGTATCATTATTAATATTGAAAATGGACTTGATTTTAAATGGCGACTTATGGATGAATATAAATTAGAAATGCCCGTTTTCCCCTGGGGGGACAAGATCTTGTTTCGAATATCCTTTAATGCATATAATGATGAAAAAGATGCAGATCGATTAATTGAGGTGTTATGTGATGTTTATTAATTTTTCTGGTAACCATCTTGATTGATCTTTATATCCTTTAGGCAGCAGTCTTTCTAGAGCTTCATTTCCTTGTAGGATTTTTTCAATTATCGGGTGTTCTGGATTATTTCTACCAAGAGTGTTTTCTCCGTAAAAATAACCAAAACCTCCTTCATGTTCTGCATTAAAACGTGAATTTATTGTTTCAATAATTTTAGCTGAATCATCAAAGAAGAAATCACCAAAATGAACATTTGTACTCCATAGGA
Organism: Fidelibacterota bacterium; assembly: GCA_018658715.1. Lineage (GTDB taxonomy): Bacteria > Fidelibacterota > Marinisomatia > Marinisomatales > UBA1611 > JABHGY01. The sequence continues at coordinate 10,846 of JABHUQ010000006.1, read as the reverse complement.
CGCCATAGCCTTCGATATTTTTGTCAAATAACGCCTTAACATTAGCTGTACATCTTTGGATCCAGTATGCCCAGTTAACAACTTCAATTCCGGTTTCATCTTCAACTATTTTCTTCTTTCTAAAAGGCTCATACTTTGGAGGCCCATACCTTGAAATAGCAAAATGTGATGGCCCATCAAACTCTACAAAAACAGAACGGCCTCCATAAGTTATTTTAAAATCCATTTTGAATCTTTTTATTCTAATTTGTCTTTCTATTTGACAGTTTGGTAAGGCTTCTTTAATAATAGAAATTAAGAGGAATTCATCTAGGCTTGAGCATTCAACTGGTGGGGCATTGTTAATTTTACCGCCATACCAAGCTTTTTGAATTTTACGTTCGTCAATTACTTCTATCCCTTCAATAACTCTAAACTTTAGAAAGCTAATATCGCCATCATTAACACCTAGAAATTCTTTAATATCGCTTTTAGTGAGAAAAGAACCAATTGACATGTCACTGTTCTTTAAATCAAAAATTCCTTGCGGTCTTCCTAGTATTGCCATTGTTTATTTTCTTTACTCACATAACGATTGAGTTCACCTGCATTCTGGAGCGAAGCGGAAAAATGTCAGGTGAAACGATTTGTTATGTATTATCATTATTCTTTCTCAAGGATTAACGATATGGTAAATAGCAGATTTTAATGCTTTTGCTACTTCTCTCCTCCCACTCATGTTTAAATGCTCATTAGGTCTTTGATTATAGTCAAAGTATGAAGAATTTAACACCATGCTTAAGTCTATTAATTCAATTTCACAAGAAGCCAGAGTGGACTTGATAGTATTAACAGAATCATACAGATGCTGTCGAAATCCTTGAATTTTTAATTGTTCTGCATATGTGTAATCTATCGGTGTAATATACATCACAATTTTAAGATCAGTTTCCTTTCCTATTTCACATATTTTTAATAATGACTTTAGTTTTCGATGGTTTGCTTTTAACGGTTGCATATAATGAAAAATAAATCCTTTTCTCATTTCAGAAAGTTTATCTAATTCTTTGGTTGATATGTACAGATAATCTTTTACCTTTTCAATGCGTCCATTTGGATTGTAAACTAGAAAATTATGAAACTCGGTTTCTTTAATTTCTCTATATTTAAAATTTGCCCAAAAGGGATAACCATTTAAAAGACATTTCTCTTTTGCAAATTGATAAGATGGCCTTAAATCCCATTCCGGAGAAAAGTATCGGAGATTTATTGGGATAATTATAATAGGCTTTTCATCACGCTTTTGTTTTGCTATATACTTGACAAATTCAAGGTAAATATCCGCTTGATAAGCTCCATGAGAAATACCAACCACATTTTGTTTGGTCAAAAGCTTATCTAACATTTCCGCAATTGATCGTTTGTCAGTATCGTTAGATGAAGTATGTCTGTTAACGCTGGATCCGAATAGAATTACATCTTTATTACTTTTTAATGCTTTTTTTAGTGTTTGTAATTCAGGAAATGAAGCTATTTGCATACTGTACTTAATGTAAATCAATGGAATGAAAACAACAAAAATTCCTATAGTGCAAAATAAAAAACTATTTTGTATGAAATTTTTCATATATTTATTTACGCCCTCTAAAATTGAAAATAGATAAATTGTTGTTCTTTGCCGCCAAACAAAAGTATGGCACATATAATTGAGTAATAAATCGCCCATCGCACGGACCGTTTCCACTTAAATCCCAAATGAGCAATTGCATATTGTCCTTCTCTTCCTTTCCACTCAACAAAGACAAAAATTGCAACAAGAATTATTGTTGTTAGGGCTGTTCTCATTCCAGCAAATTTGGGTATTGAAAAAAGAGAAGGTGATAAAATTTCAGAAATGTAGCTTATTGCGTGCCCAATATTCTCCGCTCTAAAAAATATCCATGCAAATACAGTCAATCCAAAAGTCAACAACATAAAAGAAAGTTCTTTTAAGCTTGGAAATAACTTTCCTTGTGCTACTGGTTCTAAATTGTTTCGGTTGTTGTTGGTCAATAATAGTGGAAGGAAATAAATTGCATTTAATGCACCCCAAACAATAAATGTCCAATTCGCTCCGTGCCAAAAACCACTGACTATAAAAATGATGAATGTGTTTCTAACTTTCATCCAAGTTCCACCACGACTACCACCTAATGGAATATAAAGATAATCCCTAAACCAAGTTGAAAGTGAAATATGCCAACGTCTCCAAAATTCCGCAATATCTCTTGAAAAATATGGAAAATTAAAGTTCTGCATTAAGTCAAAACTGAAAAGTCGGGAAGTTCCAATTGCAATATCTGAATAGCCTGAAAAGTCTCCGTAAATTTGAAACGTAAAGAATAAAGCGCCCAAAACTAAAGTGCTACCGTTCATATCCGCTGAATTGTTAAAAATTTGATTTGCGTATTCCGCACAATTGTCGGCGATTACTATTTTCTTGAATAATCCCCAGAGTATTTGACGCATTCCGTCAACAGCTTTTGAATAATCAAAAGTCCGCTTTTTATAAAACTGTGGCAACAAATGAGTTGCTCTCTCAATAGGTCCAGCAACCAATTGAGGAAAGAAACTGACAAATGCAGAGAAAGCAATAAAATCTTTTGTTGGTTCAAGTTTTCGTTTATATACATCAATTGAATAACTTAATGTTTGAAAAGTGTAGAAACTAATTCCAACTGGTAAAATAATGTTTAATGAATTTGCGTTTATTTCTGTTCCAAAAAATGAAAACGCCGTAATAAAGTTATCAAGGAAAAAGTTATAGTATTTGAAAAAACCAAGAAATCCAATATTTACTATAATACTCGTCCAAAGTAGAACTTTTCTTTTTGTCCGATTTTCTTGTTTATAAAGTCCAAGTCCAACTGAATAGTCAACAATGGTGCTGACTAAAATCAGAGATAAAAATCTCCAGTCCCACCAACCATAAAACAGGTAACTAGCTGCAACTATCAGAAAATTTTGAAGTTTCAGATTCCTGTTTGTTCCAAACCAATAAAGTAGAAATACTATTGGTAAGAATATTGCAAAATCTATTGAGTTAAAAAACATTTCTTCCTTTCCTTACACTGATGAGTGTCACTTGCTGCCGGGATGATTTCGGCACATAACGAATAAAGTAACCTGCACAAACTTGACTAAACTTATGCTGAATACTAAACATTCTAATTACTAATTCTCTTCAATTTGTAAAAACACGTTACCAAGTTTTTGTGTCAGGTTGACTGGGGGTTGGGCAAGTTTTATATTCTGTGCTAATAACATAATTCAACTCTTCTGCTCGCTTGTTTATCTTCAATACCACCAATAATAATTGGTTCAGATTCACCTTTTCCTATAATTTTAATATTTTGATCTACGCCAAGCATTTTTAATTCTTTTTTTATATAGCCTGCTCTTTTAATAGAGAGAGAGTAATTATAACTGTCCGTGCTGTCTGTGTCAGTATGCCCAATAATTACCAAATCATTAATTTTAAATGAATTTGATTTAAGATAAGTGGAAATTTCGTTCAATTTAGTATATGAGGGTTTATCAGGAATATATTCGCTAACACCAAAAGTAAAATATTTCTCAACACAAAACGGTTCATCAGAAGATGTGGTTACTAAAGAGTCCATTATAACTGGAATATTTGTATCGCTATAATAATCTTCTATGGAATTAACAAAAAAGTTTGTTGTTTTTTCTTCTTCATTAAATTCGTCTGAAAATGACCATTTTCCTACGGGAGCATTTGGTGGTAAAACAATATAATTTACATAAGCATAAAATGGCATAAATTTTTCCGGAAGACTAAAATTCCATTCTTCAAATAAACTTCCATTTGAGTCAGTAATTTTAAGATGTGAATTATTATCGCTAAATAAATCTCTATAATATGCACCAAGAAAAACAGTATCACCTTGGAAGAACTGAACTTCAATATTATGCTTTTCTACTTTATTTGTTTTAGAAAATAATTCTGGAATATCTGAATGGGTATAAAGCCCAACAATTTTGGGGTCAAAATAATTTTTTTGATTTTTCCACATGGAAGAAACTATCCCATTATTACAATTTCCATAAAAAGGGTCTGTAATAGAAAATTTATTGCTGATATATTCAAAATGTAAATGAGGTCCTGTTGACATCCCGGAACTACCCACTTTCCCAATAATTTCACCTTGAGAAATAAAATCGCCGATATTTTTTTCAGTAAGAGAATATTTTTTTAGGTGAGCATAACAAGTAACAGAACCATCAATATGTTGAATGCAAATTGTATTGCTTTCCAAGTTTGCATTTAAGCTATAATTCTTATCATAATTACCATCTTCTTTAATAATAATGAAACCATCTGCAGCCGCAATCACACTAACAAATTCTTCTTCCATTAAATGCCAGCTAAAAGGCCAAATCATTATATCTGTCCCGGAATGATTATATCCATCTGGCAAGTCGTATGACCTGTTATTACAGTAATAATCTTTTACCGCAGACGGATAATTTGAATCATGATCATAAAACATTGAAATAATGTGTTTCTCAAATTCTTCTTCATATGATAATGGCCAAATAAATTTTTTCGTCAATGTAGTATCTTGTATTAATTCTGACTTTATGGCTTTTTTTACTTTTTCATCTAATGGTTTATTTTGCTCTGTTACTGTTTGATAATCTTTAATAATTACTTGAACTGGTTTTGTAGGATTGTCTTGGGTTTTTTCTTTAGTGGATAAAGGATGTGGTAATTGCGGTTTATTTTTACCGTTTTCTTCGTTGTCTGGTAATTCTTCTTTTCTTGTTTCTGCAGGGTGATGATTCTCATCACTGATTATTGTTTGAACAGGAAAATCTTCTTTTTGAACAGGCTGTGTGTATTCCCCATCTACATCCGTTTCCTTCTCTGCAATTTCCTTGTTGTCTTTATCTCTAATCGAAACTTTTAATCCGTCAAGAGGATTCCCTTCTTTATCCGTTACAATTCCTGCAATAATGTAAGTTTCTGGTGATTTTGATGTAGAAGTTTGAATAGAATAAATATCATAATCCTTTTTCTGCCCTGTAAATAATTGTGATGCCATATAAGCAGTTAAATAATCTGAAGATTGTTTATAATGTAAATCGTGACCGGAAGAGTTCACAACTTTACCAAGATTAATTGGCTCTGACCATTCAGTCCAAGAATCTGTTGATTGTCTTGTCGTTTTAAATACATCCAATCTACCAAGCCCCGGATGCCCGTCTGAACTGAAATATAATGTTTTCCCATCTTTTGAAAGGAAAGGTGAGACTTCTGAATAAGGTGTATTGATAACCTGACCAAGGTTGATGGGTTCTGACCATAAATTGTCACCAACCTGTTCACTTACATATAAATCTTGATTTCCCCAATATTGGCCATGATAAAGATCGCCTTTTAAGTGTGCGTTATATCTATCGGATGAAAAAATAATAAAACGATCATTTTCAACTAAAATACCAAATGAATCATAAGCACCTGTATTTACCGGGCTATTAATATGAACAGGTTTTTTCTGTTTTTCATCTTGAATATTAACAATATACATATCGCCACGACCTAATTGGTTTCGATAATTACCCCTAATAACCATTTTGTCAAATGTTTCATTTATAGAGAGAATTGCTTCTGGATTTTGTGTATTTATTTTATTTGAAATAGGTTCAGGTTTACCCCATTTCCATTTTTTTGTGTCAAAATTACTGACATAAATATCTTCATCACTTTGGAATCTTCTTGAGGTCTTTACATCACCCTTTTTTTTATATGTGAAAAATAACTGTGGATTTTCATTATTAATATAAATTGGGCAGTATTCATTATCTGATGAGTTGATGATATTTGAAATAGGGGATTTATATCCGTTAGTTTCTTCTTCAAGAATTTCTATTACTTTTTCTATCTTCTTCGTTTGATTTTCATCATCTTTAAAATAGGGTTTGTTTTCATTTAGAATCTGAATTGCTTCATTGTAATTGTGAGCAGATATTGGTTTATCAATTAATCTCAATAAAGAAAGGTAAGCATCTTCGGATGGAGCATTCTTGAAAACGAAATTTTGATAGATTTGATAATTACTTTTTGATGGTGAAAAATAAAGATTGACCTGCTCATTTTGAGATATAAGAGAAACAGGATACAATAAGGTCAAAACTAAATGATATTTTAAAACCGATGCCATGAAATATAATGATTAGTCTGCAAAATCAAATTTCATATTTATGTCAAAATAGACACTGTTTTTAGATTCCCATTCTTCAATTTCATTTGAATTTGTATAATTTACTGTTCCTGATATACCGATTGATTTTGTGATATTAAAAACAAGTTTGCCTAATATATTTCTAATTCCTAATGTCTGGCTCGTTATCTCAAATCTTGGAAACCCATATTTATTAATGCGACTGATAGCATCAACCCTTAAAGAAACACCTTTCAAATGAGATTCCGGGGTATCATATATTTTACCGTTTGGTGAAGTAAGACGGTCATTAACGACACCACCAACTATATCTCTGTGTGCAACGCTGTAATAAAAGAAACCCGGGCGTAAAATAACAGTCCCATATTTAGGGTTGATAACTTTGGGTGGGATGATTATTGAATAATTAATGTTACCATAAACATTGATAAAATTAATATAAGATGAATCGCCAACAGCAATTGTAGGATCGTTCCCAATCGGCTCATTTAAAGATGAAAAACCAAATTCAGTATTTATTCCTGAATGATGAAATGCACCGTATCCGCCAACGCTTCCATTTAAAATATTATCATCACCTTCAACAATTTTTCCATTTAAGGATGTCAGCAATTGAGGCAATCTTAAACCGATAGCGAAATATTTGTTTAAAATCCCAATTTTCATATTACCCATTGTTCTATAAGGCAATCCAATATCATCATTTCCCAATGAATAAGTGAGCCCAAAATCTGATGAACCGGGAGCATTTGAAAATGTCGATAATTTAGTTACAATTTTACCGTAAGAGAGAAAAACATCACTGTTTGACCATTTATAAGCATTATTTATATAACTTATGCCCCTATGATTTTCTTTAAATCCTTCAAATACAAACTGTGCATCAGAATAAAAATATTTATCTTTTTCAACTAAAGTTTTACGAAGGGTCCTGCCAAATATCCATTTTACTCTCTCATAATCAATGACAGTATAGTTTATATCGTTTCCATACCAAATTTGATATATTTCATCTGAATTTAAATTTGATCTTATGATAATTATTCTATCTGTTCTTTTGAATAGTGGAAGATTACTGATGTCATTAGGATGTAAATCAAGATAATCCTTAATCGATTTCTCAACCAAAAGTCTATATTGAATATATTCAACTGACCACGCTTCATATTTTATTGGGTCTAATTTTTCGAACTGTGCAAAAATTCCGTTAAATATGGTGAAGATTAAGATTGTGATTATTTTTTTCATTTTAAACCCTTTATAAACTTATTGATAATCCGGGAATGATATTAAACCCGGGCTTCCATGTATAGTCATTACCATCAGCATCTTGGAATGTCATTGGTGCTTTATAAGCACCCGAAAGTTTAAAAACTAACCAATCATACATATTGTATGAAACTGTTGTTGAAACACCTGTTTGACCTACAAGACCAACATTGATTTGACCAGCAATTTTCCATTTATGCGTTTTACCAACCCTGTCTGTAATATATTCCATTCTACCAAAAATATTTACACCTTCTACAAAAGAACTTTCATCATAAACGATAAATCCATCAGTCTGGAAAGAACCGTAAATCAACTTTTGGTATGTTAAGCCCACTTTCACTCGAAGGGAGCCGGGACTTCTTACAAATTTTTCTGCTACACCGGGCTCATTTATCAATGAAACTAATTTTCTTTTACCAGGGATTCTGAAAGTTGAACTATAATAAAGTGATTGTGTCCAGTGAGGATAAATAACATTTGATGAATCACTTATGATGCTTTTTGGTAAATCTAATTCAATATCTTGATATGAAACATTTGCACCAAATTGTGGACTGTCGAATGAGACACCAACACCCCAAGCACCTTCAATAGGTTTATGTTCACCAAAACTATAAATCGGTTCCCAAGGAATTATGATATATTGTTTCAGAATTTCAGATGAAATTCCAATGTTCACTGACCTTGAAAGAGAATTTGGGTAACCGGCTTCTTCATTTCCATTTGCTACAAAAAATCCAGAATTTGTTGATTTTTGTCTAACATGCCATCTTAAATCAGAGCTTAAATCGAATTGTCGGTAAGTCCACCAAAATATATCTCGCACTTCTTTGAAATTTCTTTCTTGAAATACATTAATGATTGCTTGCGGTAACTTTATTCCTTTTAGACTGCCAGCAACAGAAACCATATCAATATCATCCCAAGCATATTTTCTTTCCAACAACATTTTTACAAGTGATGAATCAAATTCATTTGCTTCTTTAACATCTATTGGATTTGGTATTTCATTTATATCCATTGCTGCAAGACCGACCAAAACAAGTTCACCTTTTACAACTTCTGCCGAAACAATAAGGTGATCAGTTCCTTGAATAGTATTGTTTTCTTCAAGTTTGTCATTTATATCTAACCAGTCTAAATAGGGGCCAAGAAAGTCTTGATTTATATTTTCATCAATGACTTCCCAAGCAACTAAAGCATCAGTCTGCGCATTTGTTATAGAATTTGTAAATAAAATTAGAATGGATACTGTTTTTATGAATTTCATATTTATTAACCTTGTCATTTATTTGAATATTTAATGGGTTTTTCCCATACGATCCGTTCACCAAAATTATCTTTCAATCTAAATTTAATTTTCTGCATAGGTGGTTTTTGCGGTCTTTGAATAATTATTCTGTATTTATAAATTGTTTTATGTCCTGCCTTATCAACACTCATCTCTGTGCTACCTGCTATCCCACCTAATGCCCTAAAACTTATTTCGTTTCCGTTACCAAATGCATAAAATTCGAAATATAGATTATTACCTTCTCTTGAAATCAAGTTTATAGATGGGGGCGGAGGTGGAACAACATTTACAGAATGTTTGAGACTGATTTTCTGGTTATAAACATACATTTGAATATTAATCATGCCGGGTTTAGAAAATTTTGGAAATTGGAAAAAATCACCATCAACACTTTTGTTCACAAAATCACCAGATATTTTCATACGAATGTCTTGTGAAGGGATATCAACAATTCTACCGTCAAAAAAATACTCATCATTTACATATATTTCTGTTTCATTAAATTCTTCATACCGTGGTTTTATGACCTTAACATTTATTTTTGTTGTCGTTGTTTTGCCGGTATTTGTTTGCGTCCCAACAATTGTCAGATTTCTACCAGACATGGACTCACTACCTAACATTGTTAATTTTGTTTCAGGCACATTTTTATCAATTTTTTTAACAAAGCTTTTCCCTTCTGTAACATTCAATATGAAATATTTTAATCTCTTTGGTGGAATGTTGTTAATAATTAAAGGTATTTCACTTGTTAGCCCATCCAATAAAATTATTTCTTGATCCGTAAAGAAAATTGATGGATTTAATCTTTCACCTTGCCCTGTTGGTGAAAATTTAAAATTCAGGTTTTTGTTTACGGTAATTTCTTTTTCATCTCTTATGTGTTTTAACAATTTTTTTGCTGGAAGCGTTCCCCCAAAATCTTCAATCCAAGACGAATAAGTTTTATCAGAAATATGTGGATTAAATTTTACTTCTAATCCAACATCAAAAGTTTTATCAAACAAATTCCCAAAATCGTCTGTTGTTGCTTGGTAAAAATACCAGTCTTTAGAATCATTTAGTTTTAAGGGGAATTTTAGCACTTGAATTGAATCTTTTTCATCTTTTGATTTTCTTTTAAAAACAATATCTGACTTAAACGATTCCTTATCAAAATCACCTTTAATTTTGAATTTCAAATCAATTTTATCATTTTCATAATCAGATAGATCTGAAAACGAAATATTGATTAAATCACGGAGTTTATAAGATGCGACTTGTAATAGTGTTTTGTCCTGTTGTTGTTTTTTTGTGCGGAGCTCACCTTCTAATGCGAAAAAACTCACAATTGCACTTAAATATATAACGAAATAAATATCTACTCTCTTCATTTCAAATTAGCCTTTATGTGATTGATGAAGAGCATTTTCCAATATTTCTTTTATTTGTTCTGAAATTTGTTTTTTGAGTTCTTCGCTTCTCAAAGTTTCCAGATTAGTGTTAATACTTTCCAATGTTTTTGTATGAACCCTTATATCATCCTGTTGTCTTACAAATTCATTTTGTATTTCTTTTAAATTTCCACTTATCTGATTCATGCTCTTTTCTAAATTATTTATATCGTCTTTTAGTGGTTTAAAATTGATGTTTTTTATTTCAGGTGTTATGATTGCTTCTTTATCTGTTTGGATATATATCGTCCACGCATAGAGCAGAAGTAGAAAAAACTCAAATAGGATTGCACCTAATGTAAATTTCCCAATAGTTCCAAACCCTTCATCTGTCGTCAATAATAGTGTTCTTATTCCGACTAAAAGTATTAAAAATGCAGCACCACTGTATACTGCTGGCGTAGCTATTCTTATTAAGGTATTCTTTAGATTCATTGTATTATTTCCTTTTTAAAATTATTATGTTATTAAAACTGCCCAACGAATAAACTCACCGGAGGTGGACGGCGAATCCATTCTCAAATCTTTTGTAAATACACTTACCATTATTTTACCAAAATCCTTCATTTTCGCTTCCAGCATTAGCCGTCCGGTGGAGTGGGGGTTAGAGAGCATTGTTT
>JABHUQ010000048.1 GCA_018658715.1 Fidelibacterota bacterium | reverse complement strand
TATGGAATCTCGCTCCTCATGATATTAGTATTATACAATATTGGTTAGACGAACCTAATCCAGAACAGGTGGACCGTCATGGAATGAGTTTTGTTCAAGATGGAATTGATGATGTAGTTTTTATGAATATTAAATATCCCAATAATGTGATGGCTAACATTCATGTGAGTTGGCTTGATCCAAGAAAAATTAGAAGAATGACTGTTGTTGGTTCAAAAAAGATGGTTTTTTATGATGATATTGCTCAAAATAAAATAACAATCTTCGATAAAGGAATAGATCGAATGGCAGTTCTAGGAGAAAACATGGATTTCGATAATGGGAATACATTTACCTTTCAACATAGATCTGGTGATGTTTTAATGCCAAAAGTGAATTGGATAGAACCATTAAAAACTGAAATCACACATTTTGTTGATTGTATTCAAAATGGAACAAAATGTATTACAGATGCTATGCATGCTGAAAAAGTGGTCCGAATCTTAGAAATGGGGTCATAATAGAATTATGATTAGTAATACTGCCATAGTTAAAGATACTCATATTGGTTCTGGGACTAAAGTCTGGGAGTTTGCAAATGTATATGGAGCCCAGATAGGGAACGATACAACGATTGGTTCCTATGTTGAGATTCAAAATAATGTAACAATCGGAAATAATGTAACTGTATCGTCTCATACATTTATTTGTTCTTTAGTCACTATTGATGACAATGTTTTTATTGGACATGGTGTTATGACTATTAATGATTTACATCCACCCTCATTCCGCCGAACGGGTTCAACAGATCAATGGGAAAAAACACATATAAAAAAAGGCGCTGTTATTGGTAGCAATTCAACATTACTACCTGTAACAATTGGGGTAAATGCTGAAGTAGGTGCTGGATCCGTGGTTACAAAGGATGTGCCTGACAATGCAATTGTTGCCGGGAATCCTGCAAAAATCATTAGGATTAAACCTGAAGAATAGTCTAAAGAGTTTTTTATCTTAATGCATATTGCATTTGATATCATCCACCCTGCCCACGTTCACTTCTTTGCGCCTACAATCAAAGATTTTATTTCTACTGGGCATACTGTAAGGGTATTTTCTAGACATAAAGAATTAGTCTGTGAATTATTGGATGATTATGGGATTCACCATCAAACACTGTCGACGGCCCGTACAGGGGTTGCAGGACTTTTATTTGAAATGATCGTTCACCAAGGCGGTATTCTGAAAAATATCATTTGGGATAAGCCTGATGTCATTACTGCACTCGGAGGGCCATTGTGCACTCATATTTCCAGATTTCGACGGTGCCCAGTTGCTATTTTTACAGACACTCATATTGCCAAAATCCAAAATGCCATTACTCTTCCATTTGCATCAAAAATATTTATTCCTGATTGTTATCCTGGCCCCTTTTATTATATGGATAAAAAATTCATTACATACCCTGGTTATCACGAATTAGCTTATTTACACCCAAATAGATTTAAGCCAGATAAAAACATAAAACAAAAGTTAGGTGTACCTGAAAATGGTTCTTTTTCAATTTTAAGATTTACCGCATGGGAATCTTCCCATGATTTTACAGTTGAAGGATTATCAATTGACCAAAAAAGACAAATCGTAAAATCGTTACTTAGCCGAGGGAAAGTATTTATTTCTTCAGAAAAACCGCTTGAAGGTGAATTAGCAGAATATCAATATCCACTACCAGGATCTACAATGCATCATGCACTTGCATCTGCTTCTATGGTTGTTGGGGAAAGCGCAACAATGGTTTCTGAAGCAGTTGTGTTAGGTACTCCTGGAATTTTTATTTCACCCATTCCAAGGTGTTACACAGATGAACAAGATGTAAAATATAAAATGGCTCGCACTTTTCGTTCAGATCAATTTACTGAAATACTAGATACAATTAAATTATGGTCAACTCCTGAGTCTATTATATCCATGGATATGCAACATAAATTACTTTTAACTGATAAAATAGATGTCACGAATTTTATTAAAGAAGTATTAACTCAAATGGCAACAAATAGCCTTTAATTATTTTTTGTAATTTTTACTTCATTATTAATTGGTTGTTTCAATTTGTCCTTATTTATAATTCGATCAATATTTAAAACATTTTCACGTGTTCTCTCGAGCAATTCGCTAATAAATCCAAATAATATAAATTGGATGCCAAATATTTCTAATGTGAGTGCAAACCAAAATAACGGCCGTATTTGTGTGCTATAAAAATAATATAATGCTGATAAGTATACATGAAACCCCAAACCAATTATCATACTGAGAGCACCCAAAAACCCAAATAAACGCATTGGTTTTTTGCTGAAAATAATTAAAAACCATATGCTCAATAAATCTAAAACAGATCTTGGGAACCGAAGAAGGCCAAACTTTGATTGTCCATATTCTCGTTCGTACCACTGTGTTTCAACTTCTTTTATTACAAAACCATCGGAATGTAGCATAACAAGCATAAATCGATGCCAATCACTTCTTAGAAATAGGGAAGGTAAACATTCCCGGCTGAATCCCTTAATCCAATTCATATCTTTTAAACGAATTCCAAAAAGCCACCGAGTAAATACATTATAAATTCTAGATGCAAAAGATTTACCATCTCCTCTATCCTTTCTATATCCAGCTACAACATCAGATCCATTTATTAATTTATCATAAAGCAATGGAATATCTTCATCAGGATGAGATTCTAAATCAGTTGGTATCCAAATGATTTTTTCACCGGATGATTGATGAAAGGCTGTCTGAAGTGCTGGAGTTAATCCTAGATTTTTTCGATGCTTAACAGCTGTTAGAATATTTGGATAAGTGTTTACTAAGGATTGTAATATAGAAGCAGTATCGTCCGAACTTCCATCATCAACAATTACAATTTCGCCATCAACATTTAGGGATTCAAATGCCTGAATACATCGCTCAACATATTCCTTAAGATTTCCTGCTTCATCCATCGCCGGTCCGACGATAGATAATTGTTTCCTCTGACTTTGATTCGTTATTTCATTCATGATGGTTTCATTTTCCAAAGATTGCCTAGTTCTATTTTATCTTGATTGAGTGTACGTTTTACAATACTTAATGTTACAGATGAATTATGTAATTTTTCCTTAAATATAACTTTATCTACTAATTCTTCTTGAGTTGAATCTCCTTTATTGATTGAAATCTCAATAGTCCCATTTTCTGGAGTACCTAATATACTTTCATCAGTGATAATGGGCGATTCCCCCCAAAGTAATTTTGTGAACTCTGTTGGATTAAGCCTATTGATAATAGGGAATGTGGACATGATTTCATCGTTATAGTATTGTCTATTTTTAAGAATATCCCATGCATTTACATTATCTTTTTCTATCCACATGATTAAAGTTTTTCGTCCCATAAAATCTCTGAATTGGATTACTGTACTATCATTTTGAGAAAAATAAGTAAATTTTAATTTACCTTTATACTCCCCCTTTGAGTGGAGCTCTCCTCTCCCTGAACAAGACATATAGTTGGTTTCAGAATCTGAAGTTAAATGTAGCTCAGTTATCTTTTGATTCATGGTACTACCACATCCACTCAATATGAGTGGAATAAGTAGATTTGAAAAGAGCGAGTATTTATTTAGATAATATTTTTTCTTTAAGAGATTGATTATCACCATCAAGTTTCAAGGCTTGTTTATATGCGTCCAATGCCTTCCCCTTTTCATTTGTGTCAAATAGAATATCACCTAAATGCTCTATTACAACTGAATTAGTACTATCCATTTCAATTGATTTTTCTATGTATTTAATGGCTTCTTTAAGTTTGCCCATTTTATAATAAATCCAACCCAACGTATCCAAATAAGGTGCAGAATTGGGAGATAGTTTAACAGCGCGAGTTGATTGTTCTAATGCCATAGGTAACAATTCGTTTCTTTCGGATAAGCTATAAGCATAATTATTCATGGCTTGAGCATCCAATGAATCCGTTCGTATTAACTCGAGATAAAGACTATCGGATTTTTCCCATTTCTGGATACTATCCCATATCATTGCTAGGGCATGTTTTGCATTTTTTGAAGTTGGGAATATTTTAAGTGCCTTCAATAAAAAGTGTTCGGCATTATCATATTCTTTTAATTGACTATAAGCACTACCCAAAATATAATAGGCAGTAAAGTTTCCATCCAGGTATTCAATATTTTCAATTAATATTTCTGTCGCCTTTTCTGGTTCCTTATTAGTTAGAGAAACGATAGCACTATTCAAGAAACCACGTGGATTTGTAGGAAATAGCGATATAAGTTTATTATTATATTTTATAGCAAGGTCAAACTTTTCCATATCAATAAAAAGAGAAACATATTGTTGATAAATATCTTGATTTAACGAATCGATAATAAATGCTTGGTCGACGACGGAAAGTGCAATTTCTAATTCGTTATTTCGTTGGTATATGGCACTTTTTTGAAGCAATAAATCAACATTTCGCCCAAGGATACGCATTAAACCATCAATGGCTAATACTGCTTTTTTTGGATGATTATTGAACAATGAAATATCTCTGTATGTTTCATAAAACTGAGCATTTTCTGGATGTTCTTTTATAAGTAATTCACATATTTCTTCTGCTTTAATCAAATCTCTAATATTGATAGCAATTTGCAATGCTTGCTCAAGTGCATTTGTCGTAATTGAATTGAGATTGTAGGATAATAAATAATGATTTATTGCATCTTCCCATTGACTATTAAGCCGAAAAATATCTCCTAAAGAAAAATGATAGTCACTATTCTCTGGATCCAATTCTATTAATTTATTGAATTGGATTAGAGCCAAATCAAGTTTCTTTTCTAAAGTGTAAAGAAATCCGAGCATTTCATATGCTTCAGTATCATTTGGGTCAAGTTCTATTGCTATTTCTAAATGTTTTTCAGCTCTCTTTACTTTTCCCAATCTTCTAAAAGCATCAGCTATTGAAATATGAATTGTCGCTCCATTAGGGTCAGCTTCCAATGCTTCTTGAAATTCCAACACAGCCATTGCGTAGTTTCCCTGATTAAGGAGGAATTCTCCTTCCATAAAATGTTGTAATGCAATTTCGGAAGGAGTTTCTGATTGGGCATTTAATAAACCAAGGCTGCAAATAAGTATAATATATTTCATAATTTTAGTTGTTTGATTCAAATACGGTAACGCTGTTACCGCCAAGTTTTTTCCCACTATACATAGCTTGGTCAGCATAATCAATAACTTCACGGATATTTTCAGAATGCGTTGGATATTCACTCATTCCGCAACTAATAGTCATTTTAACATCTTTTTCATCCATCGAAAATGGATATTCTGCAATATTTTGGACAATTCTTGTCGCAACAGGCATAGCCATATCAATATTTGTATTTACAAGGATAATGACAAATTCTTCTCCACCATATCTCGCTACTGCATCAATTAAACGAACATTATCCTTCAAAATCTGTGATACTGTTTGAATTACATAATCACCATATGGGTGGCCTAAAGTGTCATTTATCCTTTTGAATTTGTCAAGATCAAACATGAGCATAACTAAATCATGGTTAAAACGTTTTGCACGTTGAATTTCTTCATCAAATCGATCCATGAAAGTTTTATGGTTAAGAAGCCCCGTAAGTCCATCCTGAGTAGCATTCAAATATATTTGTTGATATTCCTGCTGCCAATTCATAATAGTACTTAATATTTGGAAAAAAGATTTGATAGAATCTCTTTCTTTCAGACTGAATTTTCTTTTTGATTTTCTTTCAAGAATAACAGAAATTAATTTTTCTTCTCCAATTTTTAACAAAAGTCCAACTACAGAGTGATTTATCATAGAGTCACCATCACCACTAGCAGGTATGAATGTGGGGAATTTTTTCAACAATATATCATCGTTAATACCGCCATTTACCATCATGGGAAGCCCTAATAAAGATTCATTGAGATTAAACTTTTTTCCTTCAATATAATTAGGATCATCACCTTTGGACCACATTATGACACCTTGAGTAAAAAAAGAAGTTGCCGATGAAATGATAATTTGATCACTTGGCACAAATTTATTTACTAAAGATGAAAATTGTCTATATATATCAGTTTCTGCATCTTGAAAGTTTAAATTTGAAATAAAAGTTAAAATACTTTCCTTCTTATAATTTCCAAGCGCTTGATGGTCTAAACTATCTAAATTTTCTAAGTTTTTGGTTAGAAGAGATGATAGTTGTGATGTGATTATTAACGATTTATTGTCTAATGCATTAAAATGATCAATATATATAATAAACAGACCAATGGATTTATCATTAAATCGAATTGGATTTGCTAAAAAACATTCACTTCCTCTCCATGTTTTGTCTCCAAATATTTCATCCCATTCTGCGCCGCAATCTTTTTGGTAAATAGTTTGAGGCCCCGTTGATGTTAAAATAGTATTGATTAGCAAATTATTTGTCAATATTGTATCTGAAAAAATCGACTTGGAATCTTTTTGCCTTACTAAAGTATCAAATTGATCTTCGAACAAGAATACTTCTGGTTGATAGGAGTCATTTAACGATTGTACAATTGAAAAAACCATCGATTGAATCTCTTGGAATAATTCATCGACATGAGGTTTAGGGAAAATCGCATATTGAGAAGTGTCATTACCATTAGATGAGTCAACTTTTGTATTATTGAATTGCCCTAATGAAGTAAAATAAAAATAAATTAACCAAGCAACACCAAAAATTACTAAAATGCGTAAAATATGCCCATAGGGTGCATCTAATGATGGGTACAATACAAGGAGCAATACTGCTAAACAGCTGAGACTGTAAATTATGCCTGTTTTTATGCTTAATTTCATTTACCTACCAAAAATAAAATCCCCGTCTATTAAATTACTTTAATAACGGGGATTAAAAAACAGGTAATCGTAAATATCAATTAATCGTTTACGAGATGGATTTGCTTAGAATAGTCTTTCTTTTTGATATCATCATCCAATTGATCTAGTGAATCAGATTCTACATCGGCCAAATTTTGATTATCGTCATTTTCTGTTGGTTCATGTTTATTTGAAATTGATCCTTCATCTGCATGTGTGGCAAAAGTTTTATTTAGAATGGGCAAATTTGGCTTTTCTGGATTAAATAATTCAATGCTCACAAAGAGAAATGCTACAACGAGGCCTGTCATAACCGTTGCATAAAGGGGTGTAAATCCTAAAAATGATTTAGCGGTTGACTCAACAGGAATACGCCTTTCAGCACTTAATCTTCCTTGAAGGTTTTTCATAAAGGCTGCAGATGTCTTTACTTTTGGCAATTCATTTAGTTCATTAATATTGTTTTTCATATTATCAACTAATTGTTTTGCTTTAGGATTAGACTCTAAGTAGGAATCAAAAGATTTCCTTTGAGCAATTGTTAATGTATTTTCTAAATAATCTGAAATCAGATCTTCAAATTGATAGCGTTCCATCGATAATCAATACTCCTTATTATTTTAATTCTTGTAATTCAGATTGTAATTGAATTCGCGCACGATTAATTCGTGACTTCACTGTTCCTAATGGTACATCAACAATATTACTTATTTCATCGTAAGAAAGTTCCTGAACATCTCGCAAAATAATAACAGTCTTAAAATGTTCAGGTAATTGTTGAATAGCATTTCGGATCAATTTATGCGCAAACTCATTTTGCACTTCCTGCCCTGTTTCGGGTTGAATTGCGGGTAAATCTATTTGTTTCTCTTCACGACTCATGTGACTGAGTTGTGTAATTTTTCTTCTTTTTCTTTTCCGGAGTTCAGTATTTGCAAGGTTTTTTGCAATCGTATAAATCCACGTAGAGAATTTTGCTATTTCTTTATAATAGTGCTTTTTAATGTATAATTTAACCATAGTGTCTTGAACAATGTCCTCAGATTGTTCATAATCACCCACATATTGAAAAACAAAATTTATTAATCGATCCTTGTAGCGTCTTACAAGTTCTACATAGGCATTTTCATCTCCATTTTGGAAGTGACCAATTAATTCTTCATCGGTATATATATATTTTCTACTTTCGTTAACTGAAGGCATGGTATATAAATTGGATGAGCTCTGATTCATCAGAGATGGTTGATGTTTTTTGTTTTCGTTCAATTTTTTCAAGATATTTTAAAATCTGTATAATTTTTTTCTCCGAAAAACCTTTTGCATAACTTGGTAAATTTCGTTGAATTGAAGCAGATATAGGAATATAACCGGTAGGTTTCGAAAAAGTTCCAGAATTCCTTTTTGTAAATAATAATTCCTGAAAAAGCCCTGTTAATGGATAAATAAGTGATATCATCGTTTCATTCTGAGAAATAATAGTTTTTCCAATTGATAATGCTTTAGTTAAATTTTTTTGAGCGATTGCAGAAATAAATTCCCATTGTTTATGCTCTCTTTTCCAACCAGTAAATTGTTTTAAATGCTCCATCTCAACTGCGTTTCCATCACCAACCCACAGACAAATCTTATCAATTTCACCAGCTAAATGTGCTAAAGAATCACCAGCAGTATTTGACAGTGATTCAACAACTTGGGAATTAGCAGTATTTCCATTTTCACTAAAGAAATAGCGTACCCATTGTTTTATTTTATTGGGATGAGGCGGTTGAGTATTAATGGGTTCAACTATTTTTGACAATTTTTTAAAAATGGCTGTTTTTGCCATATAATCATCATTAATTATTATAACACAATGACTCATTAAAGGATTATTACAATAATCGATTAACTCATCATTAAATGGTTTTTTTAGCTGAGCGCAATTTCGAATGATAAAAAAAGCTTTACTCGCAAATAAGTCTGTCGATGTTAATCGATGAATGATTTCTTTACCACCCATTTCATCAGGAAGCATCAAAACTTTAGATGGTTTTTCATCTCCAAAAAATTGTTTTGAAACTTTATCCATAAATAACTTTTGGAGATAATAGTCACTCCCTTGTAAATAATAAATGGGTAATGCGTCATTTTTCGCCAATGACTGTATGGCAAGTTTTATATCAATCGCCATTTTTCTTCTCAAAATAAATGCTGACAATAACAACAGAAAGAAAAGCCAATATGAAGCTGATAATTCGTTCCGTAACCAAAATAGATAATCCATTTATATTGGCCCATATTATGGTTGAAATAGATCCAACTAATAATCCTGCAATCACACCTTCACGCCTAACACGGTTCCACCAAAGTGTTAATAATAATGCAGGACCAAAGGATGCGCCCAAACCACTCCATGCATATGATACCATTTCAAAAACTAAATCTTTTGTACGCCATGCCATTATAAAGGCAATTAATCCAATCAATAACGTGAATATTCTACTCCATGTTAATTTTGTAAGTCCACCATATGTTGCCACATTAGGAGCTAATAAATCTTCAGTAATTACTGAAGTGCTTACTAATAATTGCGAATCAGCTGTGGACATCATTGCTGCAATGGCCCCGGAAATAAATATTCCTGCCAACCATGCTGGCAGTAAGGAAGTTGCCATGATTGGCATTATCTTTTCTGGATCTGGCAATTGATGGCTAGAAAATATTTTTTCTCCTTCATGAATTAAAATACCTGACTGTAAAAGTCCATTTCCAACTAACCCAATAATCATAGCTCCGAAAAATGCTGGAAGGGCCCATGATATGGCTATCCTTCTACTCTTTTGAATATTATCTGAAGAATCAATGGCCATAAATCTTGTTACTAAGTGAGGTTGTCCCATATAACCAAATCCCCAGCTTAAACCACCTATCATACCAATAATTGCAGGTATTCCTGTTTTGCCACCATAGAGTGTATCCCATTGAAATAAAGGTTGATCTGGAATAGTATTCAACTGAATTATACCTACAATGGGCAAAATAACAAGTGTAGAAATCATTATGATTCCCTGAATTAAATCTGTCCATGCTACAGCCAAAAAACCACCTATTAATGTATAAAATATAATTATAACTGCACCAAGAATCATGCCTTCAAATTGACTTAGGCCAAAAGTAACATTTAATACTTTACCTGCTCCAGAAAATTGAGCAGCAACATAAAAAACAAAAAAGAAAGTAATTATATATCCAGACAAAAGACGTATTGTTCCCTTTTCATCTTTAAACTTTTTATGAAACAATTCTGGTAAAGTGATTACATTATATTTCCCTGTCATAATCCTCAATGGTTTTGCTATCATCATCCAAGAAAATATAATTCCCATTATGCAACCAATTACTGTCCATACTTCAAATAACCCAGCAACAAGTGCAGCTCCCGGTAATCCAAGAATTAACCATGCAGATTCGCCTGAAGCTCTTTCAGAAAATGCTATAACCCAGGGACCAAGTCTATGTCCACCAAGAGCAAAATCTTTCAAATTCTTAGTTTGTTTTGAGGCATAAAATCCTACAAATAGGATAAGGATCAAGTAGATTCCAAATGCAATCCCTACAACACTCATATCAAAATATCCAAGTTGTGAGCCCAATGACCATACAATATGCACCAAACCAATAATATTTACCAGATTCTAACCATTGGATTAACCATTGTAATGCGAATACGCCAATAATGAATGAACTCAACAATCCGCCAAGTAAAATTGGAATAGGAAAAGATTCACCATTCAATCCATCCATAGCTGTTAATAATCCTGCACCGGTGATTACTGGGATAGCCAATAAGAATGAGAATCGAGCAGCTTCACGAGAATTTTTCCCTAATAATAGTGCCGCACTAATGGTAAACCCTGATCTTGATATTCCAGGAATTATTGCAATTGCTTGAGCAAGCCCAATTAATAATCCTGATTTCCATGTAATGGAACTATTATTTTGTTTTGCAAACTTGGATATAAATAAAATTACACCTGTAACCATTAATGCGATTGAGACAGACGTAGTATTATCGAATAAAATTTCAAAATAATCTTTAAGAGTAAAGCCAACTAATACAGCCGGAATAGTTGCTAAGGCAAGTGTACCAACTTGAAACTGCGTTTCTCTTTTTGTGAGATTTTTCAAGATGGTATAGACATCTTCCCAAAATACGAATAAAATACTTCCCAATGTCCCAATATGGACAATTACTTCAAATGTATTTCCTTCTATGGAAATATTAAGCCATGATTGAAATAGCACCAAATGGCCAGAACTACTTATGGGTAAAAACTCTGTGAGCCCTTGTATTATCCCTAGTAATATAGCTTCAAAAAATGTCATCGTAATCCTATGAAAGGTATAAATATACTGGTAAATCGTGTGATTGAATATGCATTATACCCAACCTATTAAGGCCAACATTCGACCTGCTTTCATTCCATCTCTGCGATATGAATGGAAATGGTCTATTTCACATGATGTACAATTTTGATCTACATAAATATTTGCATCATTTATCGATAACTCTGATAGCTGTTTTTTCGCTAAGGCTAATAAATCAACCCAATATTTTCCTTTTTTATTTCTATTCCGCGTTATGATAGATTGGGAGAATTGGTGGATGACATCATCACTTACTTCAAAACAGCATGATTTAATTGATGGACCTAATACAATTTTAATATTCTTAGTTTCACATCCATGTTGAAACATTTGTTTAATCGTTTTTTGAATAATATTTGTAACGAGCCCTCGCCACCCTGCATGAATTAGTGCTGTATATTTCTTTTCTATATCTACGATAAAAATAGGAATACAATCTGCCACTTGCATCGACAAAACAACATGTTTATTGATAGATATTACGGCATCTGTATCTGGGTAATTTCCGGGTGATTCACATACAAAATAATTGGAAGAATGCGTTTGCTTTGGTATAACAAGGTTTTTGGGGTTTAATCCAATTAACTCGGAAAATACAATACGATCATGCACACCTTCGTTTGAAAGTGTATTTCTATTTGAAAAGACTGCTTTTAATCCAACTATATCAAAAAAGTTAGAATAGGAAATCCAATTATTTGACATGTTGTTAAATGAGTATTAGTCTAATTTCTTTATATTACTTTTTATTGAAAATTGATTGTTAGAAAATTTTAAAATTTGAAAAAGTATATTCATATTTTGATCTAAACCTTTAAAATGGATACGGCTATAATTTCCTGAATAGGGTTCCATTTTTTTCAATTTTTCTGATAATGCTTTTCTACTAGAGCCCATTAATGCTCCCATTGATATAAGGAATTGCCCATGATCTTCGCCGAGATCATAGAAATGTTTATTCATTAAATGTGATTCTACAATAGTGTCCCACCCGTTATTATCAAATGTATTAGTATATACTATCATACCTGAAAAGTGGGGCCCAATTGATTTCTGTTTGATTTCGGGAGAAATCCATCCATCATTTCCTATAACTTTACAGCTTAGATTGTAAATAGGAAACTGAGTACCAATATATTTTAAATGGTTTTCGTGAATAGGCATATATAAAGCATCTATTGTAGATAATGTAACTTTTGATGAATCATTTTTAGACATCTTTTTTTTTGGTTCTGGCTCTGGTATATCAAAAAAATCTGAAACATCCACATCGAATAATGCATCAAGGCTATCAATCGATAGTGTTAGTTCAACATCTTCGACTTCTTCTTCTACAAGAGCCCATGCGCCTTTTCTAATAACATTAAACTGTTGAGATACATTTTCCGGAATTCCTATATACCATTCATAAGCCACGGGCTCAATTCCCATTTGGTATAATTCATCTGCAAAGTATTTTGTTTCTTTCTGAATTCGTTCATTATCTGCAGGTGCTAATATGGCAATCTGAGTTAACCCTAAACTATCAACTAACATATGCGCCATTGCCCTTCCCCTAGCTTCTAAGTCTGTCGTTAATTGAAAAATAGCTGGGGATAAATGGCTTAAAGATGGCATATTAGAATCTGGAATGAGTATTGGGATTCCTTCTTCTGTTGCTGCAGATGCACATTGGGCATTTTCGTCGGAAAGAGGCCCGAGTATACCACTAATTTTTTTATCATTTCTTAATTGTCTTACAAGTTTAACCGTTTTTGTGCATTCACTTTCGTTATCTAAAATAAAAAGAGACATATTCGTTAATTTTTCTTTATGATTGAAGGCGCTCAATAGTCCTTCTAAATAAGACTGACCATCAAATGCTTTCTCACCTGTCAATGGTAAAATAACACCTATATTTTTTAAATTCCTGCCCAATAGATAGTATTTATCTAATTGAAAATATAATGTATGATAATTAGGAGGTAAATATTCTAATCGTACAACATCGAGTGTAATTCTTGCATCATATCGATCACCTCGTTTATAGGCATCGTACGCTCTTGCTAAATTCAAGATGGCTCTTACTTCTTTCCCTTGTTCTCTAAATAATAATGTTTCAAGTGATTCAGTTTTAACTCCATTTGCGATACACTGAATTAATTGATGATCTATTTTGTTTTGTTCTTGAATGTCAGCAAAAGATCGTGCTTTTAAATATGATTGAAATGCATGAGTATAAAATCCATTTTTGACATGAATATCCCCCATTATTTGAATCATAGCCTTCCGATATGGGCTACCAGGGAATAGGTTTAAATATGATTCTGCTCCAACCATTGCTTGACGAAGTTTTCCGACATGAAATAACGATTTAACCCACATCATTTGAGTAGAAGGATCATTATAATCCATAACGTCTGTTAAAATAGAATGAAACTGATTTTCAGCCCGAATGAAGCGCCCCGCTTCATATTCATCTACAGCATTTTTAAATTTTTCAATATATGAAAGTGTGTGTGATGGAACATCAGCAATTGATACTGATATGACAGCGCAAAAAAGAATGCATATTTTCAATAAGGTGGATTTCACCCTTATTCCTTTCTAGGGAATCAAATGGATATTATTCCAATTCCCATATTATATTTAATATTTTATCCTCGAGCCTAAAACTAAACCCTACAGCAAGATCATTACTGTTGATATTGTATTTTGTTCTCATTTTTTCCAATGTTGCTTCTACTTCATCAATACTTGGACTTTTCTCAAAATTCTTAAATGATTTTCCAAAAGCTGTCCAATCTTTAGAAGTAACATTTTTTCCTAGACCCTTTATTTCTTTTGATTTCTTTAAAAATTCTTTAAAACTATCAGCGTAGTCAGGTCCCCAAGTTTTAGCTCCTTTTTGTTTTGCAAAAGTGCCATTATCATTTTGAACCGTAATAAGTTCAAAGACGCATACGACAAATGAATAATCAATAATAAATTCTCTTGAAGCTTTTATATGATTTGTTGGGAAACCACTTTCTTCCCAGTTTTCTTCGCCTAAAATGATTACGATTTTTTTCATAATCAGCCTAAGAGATTCAATTTTTCTGAAACTGGGTTTATCCAAAATCATCCTGGATAATTTTTGTTCAAATGTTAATTTTGTGATGACAAGTTCCTTTCTTTTCTAAATCTATAGTTTCAAACACGATTAATAATGTTTTTTACTTAAATAATTGTGAGATAATACTTAAACGAAAGACATTTGTCAATGACCGTTAATGTCATATTTTTTTAAATAAAATCCTATCCATAAAGTTAATCATGCCCTCGTTCCGATGGATCATTTACATCTTTACCAAATAGGGGTTCAGAAACTTTTGTCATATTTGATCTTTTTTCTTCTAATTTTTTTGACTGGCCATCTTCTCCCGTTAATTTTGGTACTTTCACTTTTTTGGGAATAGTATCTTTTTTATACTTTTTCATATAATTGATTTATAACGGATAGAGTTTTTTCATTTTCATAATACCCAAATCTACAACCCAACCTAAAGTTTCTACAATGGGGACATCTACGTATTTTTGGGTGTTTTCATTAAGTATTTTTACCTGTTTCAATTAAGTAGTGGTGTAAACAAACAAAAAACCCCACTAATGTGGGGGCTTCTGGCTTATAATTTATAAATTAACTTCTTAAAGAAAGTATAAATCGCTAGAACCATATCATTCCTTGCTACAAAACGACTACCACAACTTGGACAGTTGGATAAAAAAGAAAAGTACTCTTTCATTTTGGTTCTTTTCCAATTATGTGAACAAGAAATGCATTTCATACCCAAATCTACCCATCATCCCACAAACAAAAAACCCCACGAATGTGGGGCTTGATGCTTAATTATTCCTACAATGGCTATTTTCAAATTCCGCTATGGCGGAATTGGGGGATAAGGGGCTACAAGTCCTGCGAACGAACCAAACGAAAGCCGAGGTCGTTGCGCCTGAAGTACGGATAGTACCTGCCGCGATAGGCAACCCGACAGAAGCCGTCGCTGCCGTTCCAACCGCCACCGCGAAGAACGCGATATTCTCCTGAATTTGAGCCCTGCGGGTCAGTCTGCGATGAACTTGAGTAATCGCCATACCTGTCCCAACACCATTCCGATACATTTCCGCTCATGTCATACAAGCCCAGTTCGTTAGGCTGTTTCTGTGCCACAGGATGGGACTTACTGCCGGAATTGTTATCATACCATCCCACGGCATCAAGGTC
>JABHUQ010000047.1 GCA_018658715.1 Fidelibacterota bacterium | reverse complement strand
ACACTCACCTAAAGCCCATTCTGTGACACCTGCATTTTCAGCATAGCAATCATTTGAATAAGTTTGTCCATCACAGCCACAAACTGGGTCATAAACATCATCACAATTGTAGTCATCGGATATTTTCGATTCATCTATACAATCACACACACCTTCAGTCCAGTCTGTGACACCTGCATTTTCAGCATAACAATCATTGCCATAAGTCACTCCATTAGACCCGCAAACTGGTGCATCGATGGCAGGGCAAGCATCATCTTTATCTTCACAACTCCAAAAAGCCAACCCAATAAATAGTAGTAATGTGATGCGGTTAATCATCATATTCTACATTTGTAATTCCAAGTTCGCTCAAATCCCAATAGTATACTGAGCCTTGCCCATCACTTTCTTCAACCAATGAATCGACATAATAATGGATATAAGAAGATGCTTTCCAAATTGCTATATCAATGGTG
This sequence comes from Fidelibacterota bacterium, assembly GCA_018658715.1. GTDB lineage: Bacteria > Fidelibacterota > Marinisomatia > Marinisomatales > UBA1611 > JABHGY01. The sequence continues at coordinate 1,709 of JABHUQ010000047.1, read as the reverse complement.
TCTCCACATAATTCTGAAAATGCAATATCTTTAGGTGGGTTTTCAAACGAATAACCAATATCTATTTTAAAAAATCCTTTTTCGATACAATCATTTTTATTTAGAACAAGCCAATTACAATCTTTATAACTCAAATCTGATAAAGATTCTTCTTCACACCCCCAAAAAACCAACCCAATAAATAGTAGCAGTGTGGTGCGGTTTTTCATTTATTTCCCAGTTTATAAGTCACACCAAGATTTAAATAATGAAATGTATTAGGAATAAAAAATGATGATTCATCATAGTCCATATCCTCATCAAATTTTGAAAGTCCATAATATCCTTCAAGATTGATAAGAACCTTGTTGGATAAACCATGAAAATATTGAAGAAGAATCCCGTAGTCATACTCACTGTAGCCTAAAATTTCTGTCCAGTCTTCCAAAGTTATTTCATAATCACTTTCATAATTGTCTACTAATCCATCTTCTTCAATCATTGTATTTTTCCACTTTCGATACCCTTCTAAAAAATATCCTCCTTCAACTCCTAAATAAACCCCATTACCTAACGGATAGGTTAAAAAAAGTTTTAAAAATGTAGTCTCAAATTCAAAATCATTATCTTGTGATGTATAGTTATTATCTTCTGTTGATGGGTAACTCGTCTCAAAATTATATCCATATTTCAAATATTTTACGCCTCCTAATACATCCCCTTCAAACTCTCCCATTAAAGTGAAATTTGGAAATCTCACTTTATTTAAGGACGATTTACCATCATATTCATTTTTCATAAGGTCTTCAATATCATCAAATATATCATTCCAATCTTTATCATAAAACGATTGGTTCATTCCTACCGAAACAGACATTTGGTTTATCATCTTACTAAGACTTTTACTTCCACCTCCACTTTGGGCGTAAAGACTGTAAGCAGAAAACATTATAATTAGTATTACCTTCTTTGTCATATCAATCTCTTTTTATTATTTGTTTATGGGTATAATGCTGTTAATCATACCCAAACTTACACATTATCCCACAAATAAAAAAAACCTACTCCAAAAAATACACGGGCTATATAATACTACCCCTATGCATCTGCGTGGGCGGTGTATGGGGGGGGGGCTAAAAATAGCATTACAATGTGTGTGGCTCTTATTCTCGCAACCCACCCCCATCGTTTTGGGTAGGTGATTGGGAATTACGTTGAGAACTTTCTTATGATTTACTTTGTGCGGGATGCGGATATAGCAATAGGTCTCAAAGTCCATACGCTTATCGGGTAGTAATGCGATGCGGTTAATCATTAATTAATTCTTCAGAGTAGAATGCAAGTTGATTATTGCAATCAGCACATACTTCAATGTGAGATTGATACTCGGAGTTGCAATGTGGACATCCATATTTTTCTACATGCAATAGACTCTCATTGTTTCGGTCATTTTTGTTATCAGACCAAACCCAATAAATGGTAAATGCCCAAAGACTTATTGCAATGTAATTGTCCATACTACCCAATTCTACACATCATCCCACAAACAAAAAAAACCACGAATATGTAGCTTATATGCACTGAAACTTTTCACCAATTACTAAAGTCAGTGACATTTTTCCTTTTCTTACAAAAAGGGCATTCAACATAAATGGTTGTACCAATAGAACTAGGAATTAACTTTACATTTGGAAGATATGTATCAAGACCAACATCCCTGTCCCAATTTT
>JABHUQ010000005.1 GCA_018658715.1 Fidelibacterota bacterium | reverse complement strand
TGATTCCACCCACAGCCTGGGCTGGACAGCCGCAGACGGCTTCGAAGTGGATTCTGTACTGGTATCTTTCTCATCTGACAGTGGTACAACCTATACTCTGCAGGCAGCTTTAGGCACAGTAAGCGGATACAACTGGACAGTTCCTGATGCTGTTGTAATAACTGGTGGGAAGTTTAAAGTCAAATCCCAGGATTATGCCGGAAACAGTGTAGAAAAAGTAAGTGACTATGTATTTGCCATAGCAGGGGATAGCCTTTCTTCAGCCGTAACTGCAGGATGGACACTATGGGGAGCCCCGATTAATCCTGCCAATGATACCATGTCAGTGAACCTGGATGATGATTTCAGTGATTACTGGGACACCTTTGACTATGTTAATAACGGCTATACTTATGATGGGATTTTATTGGAAGGCGAAGGGTACTGGCTGGGTGCAGCCCAGAGTGCCACTATTGACGTTCTAGGGACGCCAATCGTATCAGATTTTACTATGAGCTTATCCCAGGGCTGGGAACTGATCAGTAATCCACTGGTGTTGGACGTCAGTATAGACAGTTTGACCTTTACCAAGGATGCTGAGACTAAGGTATATGCGGAAGCTGTAACAGCGGGCTGGGTAAATAGCATTTATGGATACAGTGGTACAGGTTATGCAGTTGCGAGCACATTTTCACCCTGGAGTGGTTACTGGGTGGCTGTACTAGAAACAGGAGTAGATATGACCTTTCCAATCCATCGGCATGATGGAAGTGACAATTCCCGTTCCAGGGATGAAGGCTGGATGATTGCCTTTAATGCTGAAGTAGACGGTGCCAATGATGAAATGATGATGGTCGGCTATGCTGAAACTGCCACAGATGGTTTTGATGCTGACCATGATGCAGTTAATCCGCCCAATCCGCCTGGACCGGTTTATATCACCTTATTTACGGCTCATCCGGAGTGGGATTATTTTCTCGGGGATAAGTTTACCAAAGATATAAGAGCGGAAGTCTCTGCAAATGGGTACCAGGAATGGATATTATCCATGGAATCCAGCGACTCTGAAGCACAAATCAGCTGGACCTTTGAAAATGTGCCTGATGAGTATGATATAGGATACAGTATTAATGATGGTGTGTATTTTGATGATATGCGTAGTGTAAACACTACTACACTATCTGTTAGTACTGAGATAATAGTACGTGTTGGTACGCAAGTACTGAGTATTGATGCAGAACCGATTCCGGAAGTTTATGCACTGCGACAAAACTACCCGAACCCATTTAATCCAGTTACCACTCTCCGCTACGATTTACCAGAAGAAGCACTGGTTAATATAACTATTTACGATATGATGGGACGTGTAGTTAAGACAATGGTAAACAGCCAACAGAATGCCGGTTATAAATCAATCCAATGGAACGCCACAACCGATGAAGGTAAACCAGTATCTGCAGGATTATATTTATATACGATACAGGCTGGCGAGTTTAGGCAAACCAAGAAGATGGTTCTACTGAAATAGTATAATTCATAAATAATAAAAAAGGGGCAATTGCTCCTTTTTTATTATCGTATAATTGTCACTTTTTGATTAGATGATTTTTCCTGTCCTGTAATCTTTATGAAATATATTCCACTGGCCACATTTTGACCGCCCATGTTTTTCCCATTCCATAAAAATTGGTTAGAAGTAGGTTCATTATAATCATTTGTAAAGGATTGAATATTTTGTCCTAATAGATCAAAAATGTCTATTCGTATGGTTTGGGGTGTAATAACCAATATATCCATATTCATTGACCCAGTTTCGCTACTAGAACCATAAAACGGATTAGGTGAAAGTTGGGAAACGCTATAATCTTCTGAATAACCTTCTGATAAAACAAAATCAAACGTATAAGATGATTGTGCATCTGTCGTGGCTGTCACAACAGCGGTAATCCAATCAATGCCTAAATCGGGGTCAATATTTACCGAAACACCATTTCGAACAACCACATCCCCATTATCAAGAGAAAGGATAACATTCAAATCTAAATCTAGATTTGAAAATGATTCGCCCATAATCATTAAATCCATGGGATCGTTGGTATGAACCGAAAAATATCGACTACCATAATCATACACTGGGTTGGGGTGTTCAATACTTGTTTCTCCAGTGAAATAAAAGGTTCCTGATGTTGGAGGAGCTGAAACAGGATAATCTGATGCTTCTTGGTAGGTATAAGGATCAGATTCTTCGGAAGGCGTTAATAGTCTGTTGGCAACAGCCATACTGGATAATGTATATTGAAATGTAGATGAATGTTCTACAAGCGCATCCTGGATGGCGGCAAAATCTTTTGGTGAATCTTGATTCCCATATGATTTTGAATGATTCCAAATATTTTTAATAGTTTCATGCCCACCCACATGTTCGCTAATATATTGGAAAAAGATGAATGAACCGTAACAATGGGTACATCCATTGGTTTCATCATTTAGTGACTTTTCGGGACGAATAAACCACGAATTCATATATCGGTATAAATCATTTATATGATCATAAACAATGTCTTCAATCCAAACGGCAGTAGCTTCCATCATCCATATTTCTTCGTAACAATTATATCCAAATTGAATTGCATGATAAAATTCATGTGCTGCAGTCACTTGAATATTTTCCAACTCGGTTTTGTCTTGAAACCAGGATGCATCATAATTATTTCGAATTTCAATATAACTGGCACAGGCATTTTCTTCTGTGGCACCTGTTGTTGTATAGGCTAATCCATAATATTGAGAAGGAAGATTGGCTACGTAAATATCATATAGTCCTGAACCGCCTTGTAAACCATCTTCTGGCGGAGCATTATAGCCAAGTGAGTCAATTTCAACTGACCATACATATTCAAATACAGAAGCTACTTGATTGATATAATCCGGGATTCCATCTACATTGATATCTTCTCCATTGACTGCATGGGTTCCTGTAAGATCATAATGAATAGCAAAATGCGTTGTTTCATAAACTAGATTTGAAGAATCTTTTCGGATGTGGGAAACATTTTGAGATTCAAAATTAAACCCAAATTCTATTAGTTCATTTTTTATGTGAAGCGGAAGTGTATTCCCATGCCGAAGTATCTCTAACGCATGAGCCGTTCCATCTATGGGGCCGAAATCTAATTTTTCATATCCAAGTAGGATATTAGCTGAAGATTGGACTTTTGGCTGATTAGCTAATAATGGAAGGACAAGAAATACGCATAATCCTTTGCAAATTAATTTCAATGGAATAGTTATCGTTTGCGTTTAAAGAACCGATAATACAAACCCATGAGAATAAGTCCCAAGGCGTAAAAAAGGGCGAAGTAAAAGAAATATTCTTTCATAGTATAACAATGTTACAAATGGAATGGGCGTTATGTCAATTGACTAAAAAACATGGTCAAAAATATAAGTAGAGAGAAGAATGATAATGCCGGACTTTAATTCTTTATTTGGAGTATCAGGATCTTGGTCCTGTTGTATCAGTCCTGTAACGGTAAGAGCTGTTCCTAAAAAATATCCAATTGTTTTTACACGTTTCATGGAAAAAGATAATTCAGGTTCTTCAGGTGGTGTTTGTATAATTATTTCTTCTCCTACCTTTTTTACAATTTCAGGTTGTGTGTTATTGTCAGCAATGAAAGGGACTTTTTCCACAGGATATCGTAGTGAGACTAAAATCTCTGGCGGGGTATCTGATAAATAGAATTCATATTGGTCTACATTTTTTGCTAGTTTAATTCCTAATTGAGAAGACTCATCCATTGTTATAGTCTGAAAGTCTCTAACGGGGTAGGAATATGCAGTCATGGCTAATCGATTAGAATCAGAAATTACATCATACAAGGTAACATAAAACCATCCATTAGTTGCATTCCACCCCGTAATATTATCTTGTGGAATCGATTGATCCAGTCGAATGGTCATTACGAGTCCATTCTCTCGTGTTTCAATCCCAACAGAACGTACTTCTGCTTGAGCAACCAATAATTGGGTGAAAAGAAGCCAGAAAATATATTTTGAAAAACGAATCATAATGGTTGAAAATAAATACAATATTCACATTAAATTGTTTCAACGAAAGTTAAGGGGGAACAACCATAATAAAACATTTTTTTGTTGGTACTTAATTAGGAATAAGCGTTTGTTGTCTTCTCACGTGATGACGTAATTTCTGTTCTCTAAATATAAGGAATTTCATGGCAGGACATAGTAAGTGGGCTAATATTAAACATCGTAAAGGGGCTCAAGACGCAAAACGCGGAAAAATATTTACAAAGATTATTAAAGAAATAACAGTTGCGGCTAGATTAGGCGGTGGTGACTCTGATTCGAATCCCCGATTACGCAAAGCAATATCTAATGGTCGTGCCAATAATTTACCCGTTGACAACATAAAACGAGCTATCCAAAAGGGGACAGGTGAACTGCCGGGCGTTTCTTATGAGGAAGCAACTTACGAAGGATATGGACCGGCAGGTGTAGCCATCATGATGGAAATTATTACAGATAATAAAAACCGTACTGTAGCCGAGATTCGTCATCTTATGAGTAAGAATAATGGGAATTTAGGCGAAAATGGAAGTGTTGCATGGATGTTTGATCGTAAAGGGCAAATTGTTATGGAAGCATCTGTTGGCGAAGAAGATGTTGTTTTTGAAGATGCCTTAGAAGTTGGTGCTGATGATTTCGAATCTGAAGGTGGTTTTTATACCATTTCAACAGAACCAACGAATCTTATGGATGTTCGCGATGGATTGGAAGAAAAAGGGTATGAAATCAAAAGTGCAGAATTAGATCTTATCCCGAAAAATCTTCAAAAAGTTGAATCTGACGATGTTCCGAAAATATTAAAATTAATGGATGCTTTGGAAGACAATGATGATATTAGTCATGTATATGCTAATTTCGATATTGACGAATCCGATATACCTGTGGAATAATCGTGATTCGTGTAATAGGGATTGACCCAGGGATTGGAATTACAGGATTTGGTATTTTAGATGGAAAAAATGGAAAAACACGACTACATAGTTATGGAACAATTACACCTCCTAAAAATCAACCCATACATGATAGGCTTAAATATTTATACAATGAAGCGCAAAAATTGATTCAAACATATAAACCAACTGTAATGGCTATTGAAGATTCATTCTATAGCAAAAATGTGAAGTCAGCTCTGACCTTAGGTCAAGCACGCGGTGCACTTATGTTAGCGGCAGCTAATGAAGGGATTGATGTAAAACAGTATGCACCAAGAAAAGTGAAGCAATCGATTACTGGAAATGGTGCAGCAACTAAGGAACAAATCCAATTTATGGTAACTACCATTTTGAAAATGAAAGAGCCTCCATCTCCACTAGATATATCTGACGCTATTGCTGTGGCACTTACTTATTATAATCAAGCTAGATTTGAGAATTTATGATTGAAACTCTTTCAGGCATTATTCAGAAAAAAACGCCACATTTTATTGTTATAAATGTTGGTGGCATTGGACTCAGATGTGCGTGTAGCATTACAACGCTTCAAAACCTTCCCAAAGAAGGAGAAAAATGTAATATTTCCACCTACCTTCACGTGAGGGAAGATGTTCTTGATCTATATGGCTTTGTGCTAGAAGAAGAGCGGCAAGCATTTTTACTCCTTATTGGGATTAGTGGTATAGGTCCAAAGTTAGCATTAACAATTTTATCTGGCATGGATACTATACGCTTAAAAGACAAAATTGTATCAGGAGATGTGAGCGCTTTAACATCCATTCCTGGAGTAGGGCCGAAAACAGCCAAAAGAATTATTATTGAATTAAAAGATAAATTTATCAAAATGGATTCTGATTCTTTAGGATTTGAAGAATCCAATGAATCAGAATCAAGACTTGTTAAGGATGCAATTCAGGCACTTGTATCGCTTGGGTATAAACAACAAATTGCGAGTCGAGTGCTACGGCAAATGGAAAAAGAAGGCAAGGTAGAAGGGGATTTAGCAACTATGATTAAACAAGCATTAGCTAAAATAGGATAAAAATTGAAATTAGCAAATCAATTGGAACAGCTTGGAACAGAAACAGCCTTTTCAGTCTCTTTATTAGCAAAATTATGGGCAGAAAAAGGGAATCATGTCTATCCATTCCATTTAGGAGATATGAATCTTCCCACTCCTGAAAATATAATCGAAGCAACAATTAAAGCCATTCGGGATGGGTATACTGGATATGCACCTGCTCAGGGTATTTTGCCACTGAGGCAAGCATTAGCCGACAATGTGGGCTCTTCAAGGGGTGTGACATATACTCCTGAAAATATTGCCATTCAGCCAGGAGGTAAGCCCACCGTTTGGAAATTCATTGCCGTTATCATGAATCCGGGTGATGAAGTTCTATACCCAAATCCAGGGTATCCTATTTATGAATCACAAATTGAATATCAAGGTGGTATTGCTGTTCCCTATGGGTACACAGAAACATCTTCCGGATTTGCGATAGATTTAGAAAAATTAAAAGCATCCATTACGCCTAAAACGAAGGCGATCATTTATAATAACTACCAAAATCCAATTAGTGCATCTTCCACAAAAGAAGAAATGGAAGCTATAGCTGCATTAGCGATTAAGCATGATCTTTGGGTCATGGCAGATGATGCTTATTTTGAAATTCGGTATTCTGACTCGGATCCATTATCGATTGTTTCAATTCCTGGCATGAAAGAACGAACAGTCATTTTATATACTTTTTCTAAAAAATATGCTATGACTGGATGGCGTCTCGGCGCAACAATTGGTCCAAAACCTTTCATTGAGATGGTGGCGAAACTCAATGTGAATGATGAATCGTGTTCTAACCATTTTATTCAACATGCTATGGTAGAAGGTGTCACCGGAGATCAATCAGGGTTTCAAGCCATATTACATGAATTAAAATGTAGGAGAGATGCAGCTGTGGGAGCATTAAATACTATTGATGGCATTTCAATTCCAACCCCGGAAAGTACATTTTATCTATTTCCGAATGTGACAGAAATAATGAATAGGAAAGGGTTTGCAAATATTGGGCAACTACAAGAAGGTTCTTTGGAAAATACAGGTGTATCCTTTTGTACTAGGAACCATTTTGGACGTCCAGTTGATGGTGAAAAAGATTTCTTTATTCGATTTGCATATTCCGGTATTTCTGTTGAAGATATTCAAGAAGGATTAGCCTTATTGAAAAATTACTTTGAACAATCTTGAATTAAAGCAATCACCCCTTCATAGTCGGCACATAGCTTTTGGAGCCAAAATGATCCCATTTGCTGGATTTTCTATGCCAGTTCAATATAATGGAATTGTTAGTGAACATGAATCGGTAAGAAATGCTTCGGGACTCTTTGATGTAAGCCATATGGGAGAAATAAGCATTTCTGGATCTGGTGCTGAGTCATTTCTTAATCTATTAACAATTAATGATGTATCAAGTCTAGAAATTGGATACGCTCAATACACAGCAATGTGTATGAATGATGGTGGTATTATTGATGATATTATAATTTATAAATATGAAGATTATTTTATGTTGGTAACCAATGCAGCTAATCATGAAAAAGATCTAGAGTGGCTCAAATCTCATCAATCCCAAGATGTGTTTATAAATGATATAAGCCATACGATTGGGCTAATTGCTATTCAAGGTCCTAAGTCACGTGAAATTTTGCAAAAGTGTACATCTGAAGATTTAAGCCAAATAGAATTTTATAATTTTATTGAAGGTGAAATATTAGGACATAGGGGAACAATATCACGTACGGGCTATACGGGTGAATTAGGGTTTGAATTATATTTTAATCCAGAGAGTATAACCAACATTTGGGATGAAGTAATGAACGCTGGTTCATCATTTGGAATTCAACCTGCTGGTCTTGGGGCTAGAGATACCCTTCGAATGGAAATGATGTATTGTTTGTATGGAAATGATATCAATGAAGATACCCATCCTTTAGAAGCAGGATTAGGATGGATAACAAAAATGAAGAAAACCCAATTTATTGGACAAGATTCACTTGCCATAAAGAAAGCAAACTTAACACGGCGACTCCTATCATTTGAAATGACGGAACGAGCCATTCCGAGGAAAGGTAATTTAATTTATAGTAATAATGAACAAATTGGAATTGTAACAAGTGGCACCCAGTCTCCGTCATTAAAGAAGGGGATTGGGCTTGGATATATTGATAAACCACATGACAAAATTGGTCAATCTATTGAGCTTGATATTCGCGGAAAGAGAAAAGAAGCTATAATCGTCAAACCGCCATTTTATAAAAATGGTACTGGTTTGAATTAGTAATATGATATTAATAGCTATCCAATTGACTATAAACCCTATATTTCAAACAAAATTAAAATTTGTCTTATGAAAAAGAGCCGTGTAATTTCCAAGGCTCTAAACCTATTGAAAAACAATGTTTGACCAAATAACAGATAAATTTGATTCTGTTTTCCGAAATCTTCGTGGACTAGGAAAAATTACAGATCGAAATATAAACGATACTACACGAGAAGTACGTCGTGTCCTACTGGATGCAGATGTCAATTTTCGTGTCGCTCGTGATTTTATCAATAGAGTACAGGAACGAGCTCAAGGTGCTAAAGTAACAAAGTCTGTAAAACCTGGTCAACAGTTTATAAAAATTATTCATGATGAAATGATTCAATTATTAGGTGGCTCAGCGCAAGAATTGGAATTGACTCAAAGTCCATCCGTAATACTGATGGCAGGTTTACAAGGTTCAGGGAAAACAACATCTACTGCGAAACTTGGTCATTTATTAAAGAAGCAAGGGAAAAAAGTTTTACTCGTTGCTGCAGATGTATATCGTCCAGCAGCTATTGACCAATTAAAGAAAATGGGAGAAGTGGCAAACTTGCCAGTCTATGATGAAGGTACTGGTAACCCTATTAAAATTTGTAAGAATGCTATTTCTCATGCGAAAGCAAATAATATAGATGTTGTCATTCTAGATACAGCTGGTCGTTTACACATCGATGGTGAAATGATGATTGAGATTCAAGCAATTGCTGAAGATTCAAGCCCGGAAGAAGTTTTATTTGTGGCTGATGGAATGACAGGTCAGGATGCTGTTAACTCGGCAAAAATATTTAACGAAGCATTATCATTATCTGGTGTTATTTTAACTAAAATGGATGGTGATGCACGTGGTGGAGCTGCAGTTTCTATTCGTGAAGTCACAGGGAAGCCAATAAAATTTATAGGTGTATCTGAAAAAATAGATGGATTGCAACTTTTTGATCCTAAGCGTATTGCTGATCGTATTCTAGGATTTGGCGATGTTGTTTCATTGGTGGAGAAAGCCCAAACACTTGTTGATGAAAAGGATGCAGAAGTTCTTCGAAAAAAAATGATGAAAAATACTTTTGATTTGGAAGATTTTCGAAATCAAATGCACCAGTTAAAAAAAATGGGTTCTATGAAACAATTGATGGGTATGATGCCTGGTGTTAATAGAAAAATGTTGAAGGGAATGAATTTAGATGATAAGCAAATGGATTGGACAGAAGCAATTATTAATTCCATGACATTAGATGAGCGTTCAAACCCTAAAATAATTAATGGCAGCCGCAGGATGAGAATCAGTAAAGGTTCTGGACGACCTGTTCATGAAATTAATGCACTTATAAAACAATTTGCAGAAATGCAGAAAATGATGAAAAAATTTGGTAATATGAAATCACCAAAATTCCCAGGAATGGGATCTTTTGTAGGAATTAACTAAGGAGAAACGCGTTGGCGACTAAAATTAGATTTAAACGTATTGGAAGACGAAACAGACCATTTTATAGAATGGTTGCGATTGATTCCCGGAAACGCCGGGATGGGGCAGCGATTGAAGAATTAGGATGGCTTAACCCTATTGATAAAGAAAAATCTTATTCTTTAAAGGAAGATAGAATCCTTTATTGGTTAAGTGAAGGAGCAACTCCATCAGATGCAGCTCATGCATTATTAAAAAGAGTTGGCATTGCTTATAAATGGCATTTAATCAGCCAAGGTTTGGATAAAGCAACTATTGAAAAAGAAATGATGAAATGGTCCATGAATCGTGAAGATGTGTTAAAAGGCAGAGAAGAAAGAGCAGAAAAGAAAGCTACTGAAGTTGTTACTGAAGCTCCAGCTGAAGAAGAAGCTCCAGCTAAAGAAGAAGCTCCAGCTGAAGAAGAAGCTCCAGCTAAAGAAGAAGCTCCAGCTGAAGAAGAAGCTCCAACTGAAGAAGAAGCTCCGGCTGAAGAAGAAGCTCCAGCTGAAGATAAAGAATAAACTGGTTTTATTTCTAGTTGAGATTGAATGTTTAACTGATTGGAGGATACCATGCAGGAATTCATTGAAAAAGCAGTAAAATTGTTAGTAGATAAGCCGGATGAAGTCAATGTGAATATTGTCGAGACTGAACAAAGGATAATCTATGAATTAACCGTTGGTGAAGGAGATTTTGGTAAAGTCATCGGTAAGCAAGGTAGAAATATTTCCGCATTGCGTACAATTGTATTCGCGATTAATGCCAAAGAAGGTGGCAAACGAGCTCGGCTAGATATTATAGACTAAATATTTTATGTCACGGATTCACCCTATAGCAAAGATTACAACAACTTCAGGTTTAAAAGGAGAAGTCCGCTTGCGTCCGCTCTCAAGATACTTTGAAGAATATGTAAAAGATAAATCATTAATGATTGGCTTTTCGCCTGATACATCTACTGATGTATCTGTTGAAAAAACAGTTGGTAAGGGGAAAAAAGTTCGTTTCAAATTTGAAGGCATTAATTCAATTGATGAAGCTGAAAGACTTATTGGTCAAACAATTTTTGTTGAAGCATCTGATTTTGATGCAATCAATATGATATCAGGTGATTTAATTGGTTCAACTGTTATTACAGATGATAGTAAAATGGTTGGAGTGCTTCAAGATGTTATTTGGTTGCCGAATAACGATGTATATGTGATTAATGACGGTGAAAAGGAACGTTTGATTCCGGTCATTCCTGAAGTGGTGAAAGGAATTGACCATGATGAAAAAGTTATTTTAATCACACCTATGGACGGTTTGCTCGATTGAAACAGATTGCCCTGATTACACCAGTCCCGGGCACCATAGAAACGCTTATTGAAAATAGTATCTTGCGTAAGGCAAGGTTAGAAGAGATAGTTCAATTTCATATTATTGATCTTCGTGAATTCGGTAAAGGAAATTATCGCCAAATTGATGATAAACCTTTTGGTGGTGGTGAAGGAATGGTCTTGATGGCCGAACCGTTACAACAAGCCATAGAAGATGCGATCCAAAAAGTAGGTGGTTTAGATGGGACTAAAATTATTTATCCATCTCCCAGCGGAAAAAAATGGTCGCAGGACTTTGCTAATGAATGCAGTCAAAATAATCGATTTATTTTCATTTGTGGTCATTACAAAGGGATTGATGAACGTATCATTGACAAATATGTGACACATGAATATTCTATTGGAGATTTTGTCCTTACAAGTGGTGAAATACCTGCAATGCTAATGGCAGACAGTATTGTTCGATTAGTCCCGGGTGTATTGAATTCCATAGAATCTGCACATTCTGATACATTCCCAAGTGGATTGTTAGATCACCCGCATTATACTCAGCCACGAGCTGTGGACGGAATGGAAGTGCCTGATGTGTTGGTGAGTGGGCATCATGCAAAGATACAAAAATGGAAAATTGAAAAAAGAGAAGATAGGACGAAAAAATATCGACCAGATCTTTGGGAAAAATATTTAAAAGAAAAAAATGAAAATGGAGAATAGGAATGGATAAATTATTTGAAGCAACAAAAGATCAGTTGAAAACAGATCTACCTGATTTTAGTTCAGGAGATACTGTCATTGTAGATGTACGTGTCCGAGAAGGCAATAAAGAAAGAATTCAGCAGTTTCAAGGTGTTGTTATAGGTCGTCGGGGTAAAAAAACCATTGATGCTACTTTTACAGTACGGAAAATTTCAAATGGTATTGGTGTGGAAAGAATTTTCCCTCTTCATTCACCAATGGTTGCAGATATACACGTAAAACGTCGCGGTAAAGTTCGTCGTGCTAAATTGAATTACCTCAGAAGTTTGACAGGTAAAGCAACTCGAATTGCTGAAAAAAGATAATCAAATTCAGCTTTAATTATTAGCCCCTCTATGTTAACATAGCAGGGGCTTTTTTATTTATGAATACAAATGAAAAAATTATACTTAGTATAACTGGGTTATCTCACCTAGCTGTACACGTTATCATGTTGATATTTCCAGCATTATTTATTGTTTTACAATCTGAATTTGATTTGGGGATGGACCAACTAGGGCTCATGGCATCGATTAGTGCTTTTATGTTTGGTGTTGGCGCTATCCCTGCAGGTTATTTTGAATCAAAATATGGTGGTCGGTCACTTTTACTTATTTATCTTTTTGGTACGGGCCTTTTCTCTCTCTGCATGTTTTGGGTTAATTCCATTTTTATGCTTTATGTATTTTTGGGCTTTATTGGACTTTTATCAAGTATTTACCATCCTGCTGGATTAACGTTAATATCGCGTCGCGTAAAACATTTAAGCAAGGGGATGGCCTATCATGGTATTGCTGGTTCAGTTGGGTTAGCAATCGGACCATTATTTGCATCAATTATATCAGAATCATTTTTTTGGCAAATGCCATATATGGTAATGGGTATTTTAAATACAATGTTAGGATTACTTGTATTAATTAAAATTCCAATATCCAAGTCAAACCCCATTGATGAAAACTTAGATGAACATCCTGGAACAAACAAAAAAGGTCTATTATATTATTACGGTTTTTCTATGACAATGGGCTTTGTATTTGGCGGTTTTGCAACTTTTATGCCAACTCATTTCAGTCAACATACACAAGAGTTACTTCCTTTTTTATCTCCTGTCATTAAAGGAGGATTATTCACATCTTTAGTTTTTACTGTTGGTGCATTAGGGCAAATTATAGGTGGACACGCAGGTTCACGTTTTCCTAAACCCACTATTTTAATGTGGGTAGCAATTCTAAATATTCCAGTACTGTTTTTGATGGGATTAACAACAGGATATACACTTATTTTTGTTAGCTTATTTTTAGGTATTATTTATTTTGTTAGCCAACCCATTGGGAATGCACTTGTAGCTGATTTAACACATCATGGGCATCGTGGATTAGGGTATGGTATTAGCTTTTTCCTTAGTTTTGGTATTGGTGGTGTGTCAGCAGCTTTTGGTGGCTGGTTGGCCGAAACTATAAATATTTCTTCTGTATTTATAGTTATGGGATTTGCTCTTTTTCCTGCAGTATACTTCACTATAAAATTATCAAAAAAAGTCAATCCTTGAATTGATGAAAAATAGGTCAGAATTTCACATCCTATATGAGTAATAAAGAGCTAAAAAAAATCCCGCAAGTAAGTGAAGTAATACTTGAAGTAAGAAGGAATAAAACTATACATATAGACTATATAACAAAATTAGCACAGAATGAAATAAAGAAAATCCGAGCTCAAATAATAAAACATAATATATCTGCTACTCGTAAAGATTATTTAAACAAAATTACTAATAATGTTATAAATGAGATTGATTATTCAATTAGAAATGTAATTAACGGTACTGGTGTTGTCTTACATACAGGGTTGGGTCGTGCTCCGTTTCAGGGAAAACTTTTGAAAAAAATTGCTAAAAAATTAGATGGATATGTCAATTTAGAATTAAACCTAAAAACGGGAAAACGTGGCGAAAGGCAATCTCATGTGACCCCAATGTTATCTGCAATAACAGGGACAGAATCTTCTCTTGTTGTTAATAATAACGCAGCAGCAGTATTACTTACTTTAAATACAATGGCCGAAGGGAAAGAAGTTATTATTTCTAGAGGACAATTAGTTGAAATTGGAGGCTCTTTTCGAATTCCTGATATTATTAAAAAGAGTGGATGTATTTTAAAAGAAGTTGGATCCACAAATCGAACACATTTAAAAGATTATAAAAAAGCGATTACAACAAACACGGGTTTAATTTTGTGGGTTCATACGAGTAACTATGTTGTAGACGGTTTTACGAAAGATATTTCATTGAAAGAACTTGTTTCACTCGGGGAAAAAACGAAAATACCTGTATTTGCTGATCTTGGGAGTGGAGCGTTAATCGATATGGATTCTATGGGCCTTCCTTCAGAATTACCTGTAAAAGAAGTGGTCGAGAATGGTCCAACAATTACAACATTTTCCGGCGATAAATTATTAGGTGGTCCTCAATCTGGAATTATTGTTGGAAAAAAAGAATGGATTAAGCAGATACATTCAAATCCAATTTATCGCGCTGTCCGGTCTGATAAAATAACACTGTCTCTTTTAGATGAAACATTGCGACAATATCAGAAAAATTCGGTCCATAAAAACAATATTGCATTAAACTTATTATCAACAAAGAAAACAACCTTAAAAAATCGTGGCGAAAAAATTCTTTCAATGATTCCTAAAAAGCAAATTAAATCATTAAATATCACATTAATTGATTCTTGGGTTGAAGCAGGTAGTGGATCATTACCCGTTCAAACAATTGAAAGCGTAGCGCTAAAATTCGAATGTAAAACAAAGAAGCCAAACGATTTAGCCGCCCTATTTAGAATGGCAGGACATCCTGTTTTGGGATATATTAATCGTGGCCATTATTATATCGATTTAAAAGCCGTTTTACCAACACAAATAGATACGTTAGCAACCATAATATCTGACATTTAATGATGCAACAAATTGTGGTTGGAACAGCAGGTCATATCGATCATGGAAAAACTTCTCTTGTTAAGGCATTAACAGGAACTGATACAGATTCACTCCCACAAGAAAAAGCTAGAGGAATGACCATAGACCTTGGTTTTGCTTATTTAAATGAATCAGTAACTATAATTGATGTTCCCGGGCACGAAAAATTTATTAGAAATATGGCAGCTGGTGCTGCTTCGATTCATGTGGGATTAATGGTGGTAGCTGCAGATGATGGAATCATGCCACAAACACGAGAACATTTAGAAATTTTGAATATTATGGGTATCCAAAAGGGGATTATTGCTATTACTAAAATAGATTTAGTGGATGATCCTGAATGGATTGATTTAGTTGAACTAGATATACTTTCATTAATAGAAGGGTCTGTCCTTGAAGGTGCATCCATTTGTAGAGTTTCTTCAGAAACAAAACTTGGGATAGATTCATTAAAAGAATTATTAGAAACAATTGTTAATAATGTTCAACCAGAAACGAAATCTCGATTATTTAAAATGAATGTTGATCGAGTATTTACTAAACAAGGATTTGGCGTAATCGTTACAGGAACTGTAGGGTCTGGCGCTATTCATAAAAATGATTCACTTGAATGTTTACCTGGAAATATTCCTTGTAATGTTCGAGGGATTCAAACTCACGGGGGAGATGTCAGCGAATCAGAGGTGGGGGATAGAGCTGCGTTGAATTTAACCCATATTGAGAAAAAGGATATCCGGCGTGGAAGTGTATTAGCATCAAAAGGTGCGTTAAAGACAACAAGCATAATTATAGCGCAAATTCATATGTTGAAAGACACACGATGGATTATAAAAAATAAGCAACGTCTTCGATTGAATATTGGTACAAATGAAATATTAGCTCGAATTAATATTGTTGGTGATCCCATGAAAAAAGGAGAAATCAAAAATACATTTTTAACATTTGAAGAACCAATTGCTGTTGCATCTGATGAATCATTTGTTATACGATCATATTCTCCCATGGAAACAATTGCTGGTGGTGTTGTACTTGATAGTAATCCGTATCATTGGCGTATCGAAAAAAATCGAATTCATTTACTTCCCAGACTTCCAAAAGAACGATTCAAATATTGGGTTAATACACAATGGCAATCTCCAAAATCATTGAAAGATTGGTCTTTAATATTTTTTGTATCTTCATCACACATTTCAGAATGGATGAATGAATATGGTATTTTGCCTGATGACAAAACGGGAATAGTTTATAGCGTAGAGATGGAAGAAGTCACTCAAAATGCTATTATAAAATCATTGGAAAATTTCTATGAAAAAAATCCATTAAGAAATGTTATTCCTGGAGATTCGATTTTAGATGATTGTGAAATTACTAGTCTTTGGGGTAACGAAATATTATATCGAATGGTAAAAAAATTAATGTTAGAAAAGCTTGGGAAAGGATATTCAATTTCGGGTTATGAGTATACTCTTAATAAGACAGATCAATTAGACATGGGTAAGATTAAAAGATTATTCCAGTCAAACACTTTTGATCTATTATCTGTTAAGGAAATGCAAGAATCAAGTAACCTTCCACCCAAGCGATTAAGTGATATGCTTCACTTATTAAAAGAAAATGGTGACCTATTTTCAATTGGAGACAATCTTTGGATTCCTAACGATATTAAGCAAAACTTGTTCGATATTTTATCAAATTATTTTATTACTCATCAATCATTGTCTGTGGGACAATTTAAATCATTAACAAATCAGTCTCGAAAAGGTGCAATTCCGTTACTTGAATATTGTGATAAAATTGGGTGGACAAAAAGAAATGGGAATGACAGAATAAAAGGAAGTGAAATCCATGAGTAGTTCACTGAAACCTGCTACCCCATTAATGAAACAATTTCTAGAGATTAAAAATAAATATCCAGATACTTTACTGCTATTTCGAATGGGAGACTTTTATGAAACATTCGATGAAGATGCAAAATTAACCGCAAAAATACTAGGAATTGTATTAACAAAAAGATCAAATGGTAAGGCGTCAGATGTCCCATTAGCAGGATTTCCTTATCATGCGATTGATAATTATTTACCCAAACTTGTAAAAGCAGGGCACAGGATTGCTATATGTGAACAAATAGAAGATCCTAAATCGGCAAAAGGTATAGTTAAAAGAGATGTTGTAGAAATTGTAACGCCAGGTACCCTTATTTCCGATCAAGCATTGAACCAAAAATCCAATAAATATATTGCTTCGCTATACTTCAATACAAAAAATGATCAAGTAGGTTATGCTGTTTTAGACCAATCAACTGGTGAATTTTTCCTAGGTGAAACTATCGCTGATAATATTGTTGACTCCTTAAGAAAATTTGGCCCAAGTGAAGTATTAGTCAGCAAAGATGTCGTTTATTCGTTTTCTGATTGGTATAAAGAATTACGCCCTTTTATTACACAATTAGATCCATATGATTTTTATTATGATCAAGGTTACCAATTACTCATAAACCATTTTAAGGTAAAATCACTCAAAGGTTTTGGGTGTGAAAAAATGGTTGATGGCGTTTCAGCGGCTGGAGCACTTTTTTACCATGTAACACAAAATTTAAGCTCTACTTTAAACCATGTTTCAAAAATTCTAAAGGTTCAAAATGAAGATTTAATGGGATTAGATGGTTTTACAATTAAAAATTTGGAAGTATTCCATTCATTAGCAACCCAGGGGACGCATGGAACATTAATTGAAACAATTGATGGTACAATTACATCTGGTGGAGGGCGTCTTTTAAAAAGGTGGTTATTTCAACCGCTGACAGATATAAAGATTTTGAATAAACGTTTAAACATAGTTGAATCATTTATTGCAGAAAAACAATTATTGAAGAATATTCAAATTCGACTTAAAGATACAACAGATATTGAACGTGTATTGGGGAAATTAAATAAATCAAAATGTTCTCCAAGAGAGATGGTTGGGCTATCTCAAACATTATCCATTATTTCTGAATTAAAAACTACTTTGAAAGAAACGCCTAATGCGACTTTAAATCGTTTTTCATCTTCCTTTGTAGATGGGAAAGATTTAACAAAAAAAATAGGCACAACACTTAATGCAAATGCACCAATTAATGTAAAAGATGGCGGTGTAATTCAAGAAGGAATTAATCCTGATCTTGATGAATTACGTGAATTATTAAAAGGGGGAAAAGATTGGATAAAATCGTTCGAAGTAGAAGAAAAAGAACGCCTTAATATTTCTTCACTAAAAGTGCGTTTCAATAAAGTGTTTGGGTACTATATTGAAGTAACAAAGGTCCATGCTGAAAAAGTTCCTGATTCCTATATTCGCAAACAAACTCTAGTTAATAGTGAACGGTATATCACAGAAGAATTAAAACAGTATGAAGATAAAGTTCTAAATGCTGAAGAAAAAATCTTAAAAATTGAATCAAAACTGTTTACAGAATTAAGTGCATTCGTATTGTCCAAATCATCTATGATTCAATCAAATGCTTATAGCTTGAATAGATGTGACTTATTGGCCAGTTTTGCCCATCTTGCGCTCAATAAAAAATATTGTCGCCCTGAACTATCACTTGGACCTGAGTTAGATATTAAAGGGGGAAGACATCCTGTTGTAGAAGAATTGTTACCATCTACAGATAAATTCATCCCCAATGATTTAATTTTAAATGGTATATCAAGTCAAATTCATTTGATCACAGGTCCAAATATGGCTGGGGAATCAACTTTTCTTCGCCAGACTGGGCTCATTGTGCTCTTGGCGCAGATTGGCTCTTTTGTTCCAGCAATAGAGGCTAAAATTGGGATTGTGGATCAACTATTTACCCGTGTAGGTGCAAGTGATAATCTTGCTGGTGGGGAAAGTACATTTCTAGTGGAAATGAATGAAGCAGCAAATATTTTAAATAATGCCACTTCCAATAGTTTAGTTTTGCTTGACGAAATTGGAAGGGGAACAGCCACATTTGATGGTTTATCTCTTGCGTGGGCCATTACAGAATATCTTCATAATGAACCATCTATCAATGCACGAACCATATTTGCTACCCATTACCATGAATTATCTGATTTAGAAAATACATTGGATCGATTAGAGAATTATCATGTTGAAGTACAAGAGTTCGGTGATAAAATTGTATTTTTGAGAAAAATATCAAAAGGATCCGGAGATAAAAGTTATGGAATTCATGTCGCAAAAATGGCTGGGTTACCTTTAAAAGTTTTAAATCGAGCTAAAGAGATTTTACATTATCATATATCGGGACAATCTTTAGAAAATGGAAACAAAGTAACAATTCCTGCGTCTAACCAAGTATCATTATTCGATAAACAAGAATCAAAATTAAAAGATGCTTTATCCTCATTAGATATCAACAAAATGACTCCCTTGGAAGCATTAGACAAATTAGATGAAATAAAAAAAGACCATGGTCTATAAAAAATTATTAATTCTAATCATTCTTTTTAGTAGTGGATTTGGAAAAAGCGATTGGGTGAAATATGGTTGGGAATTATTTAATACTGGTGGAGCAGCTCCTTCGATTGCCTTAGGAAATGCATTAACTGCTTATCACGGAGATTATGTAGGATCATATTTAGTCAATCCTGCGCACCCCATCTCTCAAGGCAAATCATGGACATTTTCTCATCAAAGTCGTTTTGCTGGAATGATTAATCGAGAATTAATTAGCTTTCCTTTAAAAATAAATAAACATGTAGTTCAATCAATTCTTATTTACGAAGGCATTGGTCAAATCCCAGATACGAGAAATATGTTACTAGATTGGGGGCTAGATGGACAATTTGGAACTAATGATTTAGGAGAAGGAAATGGTATTCTCGACGAAGGTGAAAGACTAGATCCTGAAAAGATTCAGTATTTTGGTCAACATCAATTCGGCGCCTATTTTTCTATGCCAATTTCATTTATGAAACAAAATGGTGGGCTTGGAATGAAGGTATTATATCATTCTATAGGAGATCATTCAGGTGTTGGAGTTGGATTTAATATTGGATTGATTAGGACACTCGGGAAAGGTCGGTTAGGCATTGCAGTAAAAGATATTCCATCATCTGGTGTATTATGGGATAATGGGTCTATTGAAGGAACAATTCCTTCTGCGACAATTGGATATTCGATTCCAATGACATTTAAAAAATTCCCCATTAAGGCATTCTATAATATTGGTTCGCATATAGAACCTAATAATCGAAATATGTTTAGTACAATTGGATCGGGAAATATTGGTATATCATTTGAAGGAAGTACAGAATGGATTTACCAGGATAATATTTCATTTCAATTGGGAAAGTCTAGAGATGGATTTATATCGAGCGGATTGGGGATATACTTTAAAAATATATCCATTCATTATGCATTTCTTTTAATGGAACCGGCTACACAATTAGGAAATAATCATTATATTTCTATTTCATTCCACCCAAGTTGGATTCTAGAAAAGTTAATTTCTACAGAATAACTTACTTTTTTGCATTAATGAATAAAAAATAAGGATTTATATTCCTTCTTCATTGCGGTTATTCTCTAAAAAGGTGTATTTTTGCCGGCATTTTTAAAGATAAAATTACATGATTAAAAGTATGACAGGATTTGGCAGGGGATCTGCTGGAAAAAACAACCAAAAGGTAAACGCAGAAATACGTGCAGTTAATTCGCGGTTTTTAGAATTAAAAATTAGGGGAATTACACTAAATCCACAGTTAGAAGGTATGGTCAGAGAAAGAATATCCGATACACTGCAGCGTGGAAACATTCATTTAAAATTAGATTTTCCCGCTACTCAGGACACGAGTGCGATGAAATTTAATCGTGACCGATATGAGAAACTGCAATCTGTCGTTCAGGAAATTCATGTGGAATATGGACAACGATTGGATATTAGTGATATTATTACAGCAAATGATCTTATTGCTGTTCCAGAACCATCTGATTTAAATAAAAAAGTATTACTAGACGCTATTTCAAATGCTTTGAATCAGGTTAATCAAATGCGTGAAAAAGAAGGCGATAAACTGAAAAAGGATTTAGAAGACAGGATTAATCGTATTAATAAAAAAATAACTATCATTGAAAAAGAAGTAAAGAAATTCAGTGATGAAAAAACCCAAACATTAAGAAAAAAGATTTCTGCTTTATTATCTGATGGCGAATTAGATGAAAGTCGACTTATACAAGAAGTAGCCTATCTTGTTGAGAGAGCAGATATTACAGAAGAAATAGTACGCTGTATGAGCCATTTTGAGCAATTTAATGCTTTCTTAAATACTACTGATGAGCCTGTTGGAAAAAGGTTGAATTTCCTTTTACAAGAAATTGGAAGGGAGACTAATACAATTGGGTCAAAAAGTCCCATGACTCAGGTGACAAATCTGATTATTGATGTAAAAGGCGAGTTAGAAAAAATTAGGGAACAGGTTCAAAACGTATTGTGATAAATATTATCAGTATATCTGCCCCTTCAGGTTCTGGGAAGACAACACTGTGTCGTGCTCTTCAAAAGGAGCACCCAGAAGTAAATTGGTCTGTTTCATGTACAACAAGAGAACCAAGACCTTTTGAAGTTAATGGTATTGATTATAATTTTATCACACATGAAAAATTTGAAGAAAAAATTAATGCAGGTGATTTTGCTGAATATGAAGATGTGCATGGTGAATATTACGGTACTTTGAAAATAACACTTGATAATGCAATAGGAGCCAACTCCTTTCTTCTATTAGAATTAGATGTAAAAGGGTCAATGCATATCAAAAAATTATATCCAGACAATGCTTTTTCAATTTTTATTTTACCGCCGAGTATGGACCATTTAAGAGATCGTCTAAGAAAACGTGGTGCTGATTCAGAAGAAAGAATAGAAAAGCGATTGCAACGATTTGAGGAAGAATTAGGCTACAAAAATAAATTTGATTATATCCTTATAAATGAGAATATAGAAGATGCAACTAAAGAATTACTTAAAGTAGTGAACCAACTAAACGAAGGAGTCATACATGGCACTTAGAACTATCCCTTTTAGGGACATAGAAGAAAAAACAGAAAATATGTACGAAGCTGTGGCAGCAATGTCTAGCCAAGCAAAACGTATTTTATATGAACGTGTTGTTGATGCAACGTTAAAAAATACTGAAAATGATGAATTTGGTGTTTTCGATGAAGTGGAAGAACCGTCACCTGAAGAGTATGTTGAATTAGAGAAACCAACAACAATTGCTGTAGACCAATTTTTAGATGGTAATTATACTTGGAATAGACCCATTACAGAATAAAGTCCATGCCTAACCCTGATCCTACACAACAATATTTTGAACAAACAAAAGCTTTGTATGGAAATGAATTGTTTGTGCGAGATGAAAAATTGGATATTATTATGGAAGATGGTAGTCTTGGCCCCAAGTCCCTCTCAGAATACTCTTTCCAAATATCCGAGTGTATGAAATGTGGGTTAGGAGAAAAACGAGATAAATTTGTTTTTGGTGTTGGAGACCCAAATGCAAATCTTTTACTCATTGGGGAAGCTCCTGGCGAACAAGAAGATATACATGGGGAACCATTTGTAGGTCGTGCAGGAAAATTGTTAGATAAGATTCTTACTGCAATTGATCGATCAAGGGGTGATGATGTTTACATTTGTAATGTTCTAAAATGTCGTCCACCAAATAACCGAGATCCACTCCCATCAGAAGTAGAACAATGTGAATCCTACCTTCATATGCAAATCAAATTAATTCAACCCAAACTTATTGTTGCTTTAGGGCGTGTTGCAGGAAAAACGCTACTTGGATTAGATGTACAACTTAAAGAGATGCGAAATGAAACATATGAGTACACAGGGATTCCTCTTCGAGTTACTTACCATCCAGCTGCCTTATTACGTAATTCTAATTTTAAAGCTGCCGCTTGGGATGATTTTAAATGGATACGAAGTTTTTTAGAGAAGAATTAAATTATGGTACCTGGAAATAAAGAAAAATTATTTAATGTTCAGCCGCATTCAGAAGAAGCGGAAGTATCAGTATTAGGGTCAATGCTTGCTCAGAAAGAAGCAGTAAGTAAAGCAATACAATGGCTGACACCTGATACATTTTATAAAGATGCTCATGGAAAAATATTTTCCGTTATGATTCAATTATTCAATCAAGGAGATCCAATTGATACCGTTTCGGTTATGGAAGTCTTGAAGAAGAAAAATGAATTAGATAAAGTGGGTGGAGCTTATTATGTTACAGGACTAGTAGAAGCTGTTCCTACCGCAGCTCATATTGAGCGCTATATTAAAATTGTTATGGAGAAATCCATATTACGGCGGTTAATAAGTTTATCTCACAATATTGCTAAAGAAGCCTATGACGATTCTCAAGAAATTGCTGATATTCTTGATTCTGTAGAACGATCTATTTTTCAAATCACTCAAAACCAGATGAAGGGTGGATTTGTTAAAATTGAACCGGTTCTTCAAGATACTTTTGAAAGAATAGATAAATTAAGTCATCAAAAAGGATCAGTAATTGGTGTTCCCACGGGCTTATTAGACCTTGATGAAATGACATCCGGTTTTCAAGAAGGTGATTTAGTAATTGTGGCTGGTCGTCCAGGAATGGGAAAAACATCTTTAGCATTATCCATGATGCGTAATGCAGCCGTTGATTATGAATCGGGAATTGGTATGTTTAGTCTAGAAATGTCAAATCACCAATTAGCAATGCGTCTACTATGTTCTGAAGCGCGTGTCGATAATCATTTAGTACGAACAGGAAAATTGCCAAAAGCACACTGGAAACAATTAAGTGTTGCTGTAGGACCTTTATCTAAAGCCCCTATCTTTTTAGATGATACACCGGGATTATCCGTACTGGAGCTAAGAGCAAAAGCTCGTCGACTTAAAGCGGAGCATGATATTCAAATGATTGTAGTTGATTATTTACAGCTCATGTCTGGTCCGAAGGGAATGGAAAGTCGGCAACAAGAAATATCGACTATATCCCGTTCATTGAAAGGACTTGCAAAAGAATTAGAAATTCCTGTTGTAGCATTGTCTCAACTCTCGCGGGCCGTGGAAAATCGTGCAGATAAACGACCACAATTATCCGATTTGCGAGAAAGTGGAGCAATTGAGCAGGATGCTGACATTGTCATTTTTCTATATCGACCTGAATTATATAGTGAAGATGAAGAGGATGAAGGTAAAGCTCAAATAATTGTAGCGAAACAAAGAAACGGTCCAACGGGGCAAGTAGATGTTTCATTTATTAAACGTTATACAAGGTTTGAAAATTTGTCAAGAATGGCTGAACCGTTTTAATGGAAAACCCTCTTTCTAAATTAGCTCCCCAGCTATTTGGAGAATACCCCAAATCTTTCTTAAATCTCTTTAGTAAAGTTACAATTCCACCCGAAACATCCGAAGATTGGGTCAAAAATCAATTATGGGAAGCATACCAATTTGGGGAATTAAATCACGAAGGCCAAAAGCGGAAATCTGGCGAACCATATTTTATGCATTGTGTGAATGTTGCAGAAACTCTCGCAAGTTGGCATATGGATTTAACAACTATCATTGCTGGTTTGCTCCATGATACGGTTGAGGATACAGATGTAACAATTTTGGAACTCGAATCAGAATTTGGAGAAGATTTAGCCAATTTAGTAGATGGTGTGACTAAAATTGGTGAACTAGAATTGTCTTCTCGTCGAGAAAAGCAAGCAGGTAATTTTATGAAAATGCTGCTTTCTGTTGCAAAAGATTTGAGGGTAGTTATCATTAAGTTTGCTGATAGACTTCATAATATGCAAACAATTGAATATATGACTAAGATGAAACAACGTCGTATTGCAGTTGAAACTCGCGATGTATTTGCGCCATTAGCACATCGACTTGGGATGTCGCAGGTAAAAACTCAATTGGAAGATCTTGTCTTAAAAACGCTACACCCCAAAACCTATAAAGAGATTGATTCCAAAACAAAGGCTTCAAAAAAACAGAGAGAAAAATTTATTCATGAAATTATTCTGCCTGTAGAATCAGAGTTAAAAGCATATAAAATTTGTCCAACTATTTATGGACGACCAAAATCACATGCTTCGATTTATGGTAAAATGATTAAACGAGATAAATCATTTGAGGATATTTATGATTTATATGCGATTCGCATAATCGTTGAAAAAGTAGAGCAATGCTATTTAGCGCTTGGGATAGTTCATAGTATTTTTACTCCTATTCAAGAACGATTTAAAGACTTTATTGCTACTCCAAAATCGAATGGTTATCAATCTGTTCATACAACCGTTGTTGGGCCCAACGGTCAAATGGTAGAAATCCAGATTAGAACTAAAGTGATGGAAGATACGGCAGAAATTGGTGTTGCGGCTCATTGGGTTTATAAAGAGGGAGATCATAAATCCAAAGACTTAGATGTTAGTGTCAAATGGTTACGTGAACTATTAGAGATACTCCAAAGTGAATCTTCGGATTCGGCAGAATTTATGAATCTGTTAAAAATTGATCTATTTAATGATGAAATTTTTGTTTTCACCCCTAATGGTGATTTGGTTCAACTTCCTGCAGAATCATCACCAGTTGATTTTGCTTATGAAGTTCATACAGAAGTAGGTTTTCATTGCATTGGTGCAAAAATAAATCACCAAGTGGCGCCCTTGAATACAAAATTAAAAAATGGTGATATGATTGAAATTATCACTAGCAAGAACCAAACACCAAGTTTCGGGTGGCAAAAGTTTGTTGTAACGAGTAAGGCTCGGAATGCCATATCGAAGTATCTTCGTAAAACGCGTATGAAAGAAAGTATCAGACTTGGAGATGAAATATTGGTGAAAACTCTTCGTCGATTAAAAAGGTTAAAAGACAAAGATGAAATAAGATTATCTTTTGAGAAGTTTGCATTCAAAAATCCTGATGAATTAATGAGTGCCATTGGTGAAGGGCGATTAACAGTTAGACAAATATTTCTAAAATTACGTCCACAAGAAGATATTAAAATTGACACAACTGACGAAGATAAATCTAGTCGTTTTTTAAATTTTGCTCGTTCAAAAACCGAAGGAATCGTACTCGATGGAATCACTGATTTAATGGTGAATTTTGGTAAATGTTGTAATCCAATCCCAGGGGATCCAATGATTGGATTTATCACGAGGGGTAGGGGCATAACTGTTCATAGATCAAATTGCAAAAGTCTACCATTACTAAGCCATGAATCCGATCGATTGTTACCAGTGGAATGGAATGTAAAGCGAAATGATCTATTCAGTGTACGTATAAAGGTTGTTGGACAAGATTCAACAGGAATGTTAAAAGATTTATCAGAAACAATCTCTAATATGAAAATTAATATTTCTAGTGTAGATACAAAAATAATCGACAATATTGCCACAACATTATTTATTATTTCTGTTAATAATATTAGGCAATTAAATCGATTAATAAAAAAATTATCGACGATAAAAAATGTCGACTATGTAGAAAGGACTACAAGATAATGAAAGTAAAAACATACACAAAAAAAGATGTAGCAACTGAAATGGCTACCCGACATAATTTGAGTCTAAGGAATTCACAAGAAGTAGTGGATGATTTTTTTGATATTCTGCGGGGATATTTAATTGAAGATAAACCATATGTTAGAATTGAAATACGTAATTTTGGTGTATTTGAATCAAAGCCCACTAAAGCAAAGCCCAAAGCTAGAAACCCTAGAACCAATGAAGAAATATTTGTACCAGCTCATAAAAAGACACGGTTTAAAGCGGGAAAAATTCTTAAAGAACACCTTAAAAAACCTATCTAAAAATGGGAAGAATATTAGGGATTGATTATGGCGATCGCCGAGTGGGAATCGCGTTAAGTGACCCATTGAAAATAATTGCTTCTCCATTAGATACGTTACTTATTAGGTCTGATGAAGATTTATTAGTTCAACTCAAAGAATTAATTGCTGAGTATGATATTGAAGTTATTGTAATTGGGTTGCCTATAGGGATGAAGGGGAATGAAACAAAACAGACTTTACACGTAAAATCTTTCTCTGAGAAATTGGGCCAATTTAAGTTACCTGTTTTCCTCGAGGATGAGCGCCTTTCTTCTGTATCTGCTAAAAAAAGTTTACATTTACAAAATATAAAAACAGGGCATGAAAAAGGCCAGGTTGATAAAGTAGCTGCATCTATTTTACTTCAGCAATATTTAGATAAATCATATTAATGAATTATTTGTTGAATAAACCTTTTTGGCAACTAGCCCTTCTTTCAGGAATTTTAATGGGGTTAGCCACTCAACCTCTTCATCTTGGGTTTTTAGCTTGGTTCGGATTTGTACCATTAATCCATGTTTTTTTGCATTCCACTCCAAAAGATAGTGCTAGAAATGCTTTTATTTTTAGTTTAACATTTCATTTTATATCAGTTTATTGGATTGGAAATAATTCTGGTGCATCATTTGGTGTGGCATTTGTTTCTCTTATTGGAGCCGTAATTTATTTATCTTTATTTTGGGTAGTTCTAGGATACCTTTTTTCACTGTTAACTAGAAAACGGGGCATCATACTTTACTTATTTCCGTTTTTTGTTGTTTCGTTGGAGTGGATAAGAAGTTTTGGCCCCATGGGATTTCCATGGCTGAATCTTGCATTAACTCAAAGCCATTATTTACCATTGATTCAAATATTGGAAATTACAGGTACATATGGAGTTACATTTTGGGTAGTGGCCGTAAATGGCATCTTATATACTGCCTTTACAAATAAAGGGATATCTAAAAATATAGTTGGTGCTACAGGAATCTTTTTTATTAGTTTATTTATAGCAGGTTCAGCAAGAATGGACTGGTTAAATGAAAGTAATAAATCCCTATCAATTGGTGTTATACAACCTAATATTGATCCGAATGAAAAATGGGATAGATCATTGCGAGATAGAACTATTGCAACAATGGATTCGTTGCACCAAATTGCTATTAATTTAAATCCCGATATGATTTTATGGCCCGAAGCAGCGCTTCCAATTTATTTAAGGATAAATGGCCATCATAAAAAAAGGATTCAAGCAATTGTTGATCAATCTGGTATTCCAATGCTCACAGGTATTGTTGACCGTAGAATTATTGATCAAGATCAACACTATTTTAATGGATCCATGTTTTTTACTCCAATGAAAAAGCAATCTTATTACAATAAAGTACATCTTGTTCCTTTTGCCGAATACATTCCACTGTCCGGGCATTTCCCAAAATTGAAATCCCTTAATTTTGGACAAGGAAATTTTAGACCTGGAACTGAATTTACAGTTTTTTATATCGACTCTATCCCTTTTTCAAATATGATTTGTTATGAATCAAGTATGCCAAATATAGCACGAGCTTTTGTTAAGAGTGGAGCACAACTATTAACCATAGAAGCAAATGACGGCTATTTAGGTAATACGACAGGACCTTACCAACATTTTGAACTTGCGCGTTTAAGAGCCATTGAAAATCGTGTGCCAATTGTTCGTTCAGCAAATACGGGTATATCGGGATTAATATTACCCAATGGGTTGGTTGAAGAAAAAATTAAACTGGGTGAACAATCTGTCTTTTTAGCTCAGGTAAATATTGGAAATGGTGGAAGTATATATTCGAAAATTGGAGATATATTTGCCATCGTTTGTTTTATGTTTTTATTACTAATTGGATTTCAAACATGGCGAAAATATTCATAAAAATAATTATTCTTTCTTTTATCATCATTCCGTTGAGCGCACAAGAAGTTGAAAAATCAAAATCATTATCTCCTATTATTAAATCTTTAATATTGCCAGGATCGGGAGAATATGCATTGGGAAATCCTTCTCGGGGAAGAACATTTGTTATTTCTGAAATTGCATTAATTTTTAGTGTGGTAAGTGTTTATCATTTCTCAAGCTTTAATGAACAAAAATATATAGCATTTGCTGCAGAACATTCTGGGGCACAACCTAAAGGGAAAGATCATCATTATTGGGTTGATATTGGAAATTATATATCCATTAAAGAATTCAATGAAGAACATCTTCGTTTTAGAGAAGATGACGCCTTATACGAAGAAACGGAAGAATGGATCTGGGAGTGGGACACAGATGATAATCGATCTACATTCGAATCCACACGAATTAAGAGTGATATATGGAAGTTAGGTGGAAAATTCTTAATAGGTGGGCTTGTAGTTAACCATATTGTTTCTGCAATTGATGCATTATATCTTACAAGAATTTCAAACTTAAACAATGTATTATTGATCCCTACGATTGACCCTGTTCAAGAATCAGTAGGCTTTCAATTATCTTGGAGTTTACCTCGTTGAAATTGAACCCAATTACAGAATTTATTCTTTATTTCAATCTAGCTTTAGCGCCATTACTCATCCATCAAGTTGAGCATTTATTTCTTTTTATTCCCATTTTAAGTATCATTGCTTGGGTTCAAAAAAATAAATTTTCAGTATGGTTAAAAAAAGTTAAACCATTTATTATTTATTTTCCCATATTGGGATTCACCTTTATTGGGATTTCATTATTATTTACACATATGACTTGGAATGAAATATTATTCCATTTTTCTATGGCAACAATGAGATTGTGGATTATGGTTTCTTTAATGTCTTTTTATTTATTATCAGAAAAGAAAACGCATATAATTACCGCTTTAAGAAGTGCCAGACTTCAACTTGGCTTTAATGGAAAATTAGGAGAGGATTTTATTCTCTTCATAGAAACTATATTACGATTTTTACCCAATCTTCAATCTGAATGGGAGCATATTTTTAGTGGAAGAAAATCTCTAGGATTATCCTTGCCAGAAACTCGAATGGACAAAATAAAATCTTTTTCAAATGAATTACCTTATTTCATCCATAATAGTCTTAAAAAATCAGAACAATTAACTCAAGTAATGGTTCTTCGTGGATACGGTAAACAATCAAGAAGGGGTGTTTATCCATATAATCCACTTACAATCTATGATGGGCTCATTATTTCAGCTATCATGCTTACATATGGCATACTAGAATTTTATGGCGCGATATAAAATAAAGATTCAATATGATGGGTCTGCTTTTTTTGGATGGCAACTTCAATCCAAAGATCGCACTGTACAAGGAGAAATTGAAAAAGCACTGCTTTCATTCTCAAATGAATCTCGTATTATTGTGAATGGAGCAGGTCGGACGGATACGGGTGTTCATGCAACAGGACAAGTAGCCCATTTTGATCTTGAAACTCGCTTGGATGAGTCATCTTTAAAAAACGCAATAAATGGACATTTACCAAAAGATTGTCGAATAATGACATTAGAAATAGTAGATGATTCTTTTCATGCAAGGTTTACTGCTATAAAACGACATTATCGATATCAATGCATGTCAGAACAAAAATTAGCTTATCGTAATCAATGTTGGATGACAAAATCACTAAAAATTGATCTATTAAATGAGTGTGCTAATATTTTTTGTGGGACACATGATTTTTTATCCTATAGTAAATTCAATGAAGAATTGGCACATACTCAATGTATTATATATGATACAGGATGGAAAAGAGACAATGGAATGATAGTCTTTTCAATATGGGCAAACCGATTTCTCCACCATATGGTTCGATATATCGTTGGGTGTACTATTCAAAATAATTATGGTTCAATGTCATTGAAGGAAATAAAGGATTTGTTGGATTCTCCACAGAAAAATGTCCAAATTTACAAGGCACCAGCGCAAGGATTATTCCTTGATCGAGTGGATTATGCATAAACAAAAATTTAAAATCATATTAATAATTGTCACATGGGTTAGCATTGCATTTAGCGATGTATCTCAAGGAAGAGAAACGGCTATTACTCGTGCCATAAAAAAGGTTGGACCCTCGGTTGCGAGTATTAATGTAGTCCAGAATCAACAAATGTATTACCGAGATCCTTTCTTTTCTTTCTTTCTGCCACCATCAGGAATGAATATTCCTTCTCAATCATCCGGTAGTGGTGTGGTCATTAGCCCTGACGGTTATGTATTAACAAATTTCCATGTGATTGAAAATGCAGTAGAAATAACCGTTACCTTAACAGGCGGATATGAATACGATGCAGAAATTATTGGTTTTGATCAAACAACGGATTTAGCTCTACTAAAGTTAGATGGAAAAAATTTCCCCTATGCTGAATTTGGAGATTCTGATGATATTATTATTGGTGAATGGGTGATTGCATTGGGTAATCCATTCAATTTATTTGATATTAGTGATCAACCCACAGCCAGTGCAGGCATCATTAGTGCAACCCACATGAATTTTGGACGTCAAGAATCAGGGAAAGTCTTCCAAGATATGATTCAAACAGATGCAGCCATTAACCCGGGTAATAGCGGTGGTCCATTAGTGAATGCTCTTGGCGACGTTATTGGAATCAATACATTTATATTTACTGGAAATAATGCCTACAAAGGGTCCATTGGAATTGGGTTTGCTATTCCAATCAATCAAGCAATTGATATTGCTGAAGAACTAAAAATTGATGGGCGAATTAACCGGAGTTTTAGAACAGGTTTAGGGGTACAACCTTTAAGTCGCAGTCTAGCACGTTATTTAGAATTAGATTTAAACGAAGGTGTCATCGTTGTTGAAGTTGAGCAAGGTAGTCCTGCAGAACAAGCTAGACTTACGCCGGGTGATGTGATTGTTAAAGTTGCTGGAAGAAAAGTTCAACAACCTAAAGATATTAGAAATATTATTTCTGAAATGGATAAACGATCAGGCGATATTCTTAAATTAAAAATATATCGTGATGGAAAATACAAAACTGTAAAATTAAAATTAGGAGCATTCGATTGAGACTCGCACCAGAAGGCAGATATATATTAATTGGAAGTTTGGCGTTGGCATTCATTTCCTTTAGCGTTATTACTGAAGGAAACATGGCTTGGATAGGGTATATCTTTTTATTTCTATTTTTATTTTCATTAAACTTTTTTAGAGATCCATATCGTTCTATTCCAGAAGGTGATGATAAAATTGTTTCACCCGCGGATGGAAAGATTGTTGCAATTAAATCAATCACTGACTCCATTACGGGTGAAGAGCGACAACTCATTTCAATCTTTTTAAATGTATTTAACGTTCATACTAATCGGATGCCTATCGATGGAAAATTCGAATCTGTTTTTTATAAAAAAGGAAAATTTTTAGCGGCTTTTGATCATGCAGCTTCTGATGAGAATGAACAAACTGTCATTGAAATATCTACTAATCGGGGGAAAGTTGGTTTGAGACAAATAGCCGGACTAGTAGCTCGCCGGATTCATTGCTATGCCATAGAAGGAAACCAGATGTCTAAAGGAGATCGATTAGGCTTTATCATGTTTGGATCTCGTACGGATTTAATATTACCCATGAATGTAAATATTAAAGTTGAAATGGGACAAAAGGTAACGGGTAATCAGTCTATTATAGGAGAATGGAATGGATAAAAAGGAAAAAAGGAAATTAGCCAGAAAAAGGTTTATACCGAACTTTTTAACTGTTCTAAATATGTTTTTAGGTTTTGTTTCAATAGGGCTTATAATGGAGGGCCAAGTTGTTTTAGCTGGTATTTTCATTCTTATTGCAGGAATTTTAGATGTTTCTGACGGGAAAATCGCTCGTATGTTAGGAATATCATCACGATTTGGAGTTGAATTTGATTCCATGGCAGATACAGTTTCATTTTGTATTGTCCCTTCCGTACTTGTATATAAACTTTATGTAGCTGGATTACCACCGATTCTAGGAGCTATGTATAGTTTTTTGCCACTCATGTTTGGGACTATTCGTTTAGCCAAATTCAATATTGATCAAGATCCTGATGTAGCTAAACATTATACAATTGGACTTGCAACACCAATTGCGACTATAACATTATTTGCCTATTTATTTTTCAATTTAGAAGTTAATGGGGATCATGGTGACCCAAGGACTGCATTAGTATTAGTTGCTATTTTGGGCTTTTTAATGGTGAGTTCTGTTCCTTTTTCAAAATTTCCTTTATTGTCATTTAAGTCAGGAACTACAAATTCATTTTTACTCATCGCTTTCATATTAACGGTAATCTCTTTAGGTATATGGCAAGGGTACGTGCTTCTTCCATTATCACTATTTTATATTAGTTGGAATTTATTCCGGTGGATGGCTGTGCAAAGAAACCATCCCGTACATGAAGAAAATTTTCATGAGTCAAACAAAAATGAGTCTTAATTTCTGATATGAATAAAAGGACAATATCGCTCATTATAGTAGGATTATTTCTTGGAGCAGCTCTGGGAGGTATTATAGGAGAATTAATTGGAACCTTTTTGCCAGATGGCGTTGTGAAAGATTTTTTCCTTACAAGTTTTGAGTTTGATTTGGCAGGATTAGTCGGAAATGATTTAGGTGTCATTATGCTAGACCTAAAGGTGATTACACTTAAATTCGGGTTATCAATTAAAGTAAATTTCACAAGTGTAATCGGATTTTCTTCCGCTTACTATTTTTTGAGATATTTTAGATAGAAACAATTGGAGTTATTTATGAATCAAAATGAAGTCATATATGCAGTATTTAATTTGGGTACAGGAGAGATTATTCTCATTTTGCTCATAGTACTGCTTTTATTTGGTGCAAAACGCTTACCTGAATTAGCTAAAGGTCTTGGTAAAGGGATCAATGAATTTAAAGGGGCAGTGGATGGCGCAAAAAAAGAAATTGAAAATGTAGAAGACACAGTGAATAACGCATCTGAGAAAAAAGAGGATACCTCAGAATAAATTCTTAGTCATATTTTCCATATTTCATAAAGGCCAATGCACTAGATTTATCTGTTCATCGGCCTTTTATTTTGGCCAGATTTGTGGAACCAAATTTTAATAAAATCGTAAAGTTTAAAACACATAGTCCTAATCCCTAAATGATTTCATTTCAAAACCCTATTTATTTATTATTTCTAGGATTTATTCCTGTCTTTTTGTTTTGGTATAATCGCACAGGAAAATTCAAAGAAGGCACCATCCAAGTTTCTTCTTCAGCAACATTTAAAAAAGCATTTTCTAATCGAGGGAAAAATCGTCATCGTATCTTGTTGGGATTAAATATAAGTGTACTTATATTGATGATTTTAGGTCTAGCGAGACCTCAATTAGTTGACCATATGGAAGAATCCAAAATGGAAGTAATTGATATGGTAATGGTTTTAGATATTAGTAGCAGTATGTTGGCAGATGATTTTAAACCCAATCGACTTGAAGCAGCTAAAAAAACAGCAACTGAATTTATATCAGAGCGTAAGGGTGATCGAATCGGATTATTGGTTTTTGCAGGGCAAACATTTATTCAATGTCCCTTAACGATTGATATGTCTGTTTTGAAAGGACTATTAAGTGAAGTTAAAGTAGCTACGCGAGATTATGATGGAACTGCCATAGGGATGGCTATTGCAAATGCAACAAATAGACTCCGCCAAAGCCATGCAAAAAGTAAAGTTATGATTTTATTATCAGATGGAAGTAATAATGCAGGTGAATTGGACCCAATTACTGCATCTGATTTGGCTGCAGAATTTGGAATAAAAATTTATACTATTGGTATTGGGACGGATAAATCAACAACACGTATTCCAGGGCGCGGATTAATCAGAAATGAGATTGATGAAGAAACATTAAAACAGATTGCCAAGAAGACGGATGGTAAATATTTTCGTGCAAAATACACTGATGCTCTAAGAGAAATATATCAAGAAATCGATTCTTTGGAGAGATCAGAAATAGAAGTAAAAACATTTACGAGACATAAAGATTTATATATTTGGTTTCTTTTACCAGCTTTTATTTTTGGGCTTTTATCCAAAATATTAAATAGGTCAATTTTTAGGAGTAGAACCTAATGGCATTTCGATATCCATATTGTTTTTTCCTTCTTGGGCTATTTATTCTCCTTTGGGTGATTTGGTCTTTTAGATCAAAGAAACAGTTAATCTTGTTTCCCGGAATGAGTAAGAAAGTGCAGACTCATCTTTTTTCAAGTTTAGATATGTTAAGATTAACATGGAAAAACCGCTTCTTTTTCTGGGGACTTCTATTCCTAGGCTTGGCAATTCTAGGTCCACAAATTGGTACACGGATTAAACCGGTGGAGCGTAAAGGCGTGGATCTTGTTTTTGCATTGGACACATCAGTGAGTATGGATGCCACGGACGTAAAACCAAGTCGAATTGCAAAAGCTAAATTTGAAATATCTCGACTCATTCGTGGATTGAAAGGAGATAGAGTTGGAATTATTGTTTTTGCTGGGTCTAGCCATCTGTATTTGCCCATGACAACGGATTATGAAGCTGCTCAACTCTTTCTGAATGATATTGATACGCAAATGATCCCTACTCAAGGAACAGCATTAAGTACTGCTTTGGAGACAGGATTATCAGCATTCACAGAAGAAAGTGAAAAATACAAAGTATTAATTCTTGTTACCGATGGAGAAGATCATGAAGGAAAAGCTATTGATATATCACGTAAAGCTGCAGAAACTGGTATGTCTATTTATACGGTTGGTGTAGGGTCAAAAACAGGTTCATTAATTCCAATTTCAAATAAAAATTCACAAGAGTACAAACGAGATAAAACAGGTAAATTAATTACAACCATGTTGAATGAATCGATCTTAAAAGAAATTGCTGATGCAGGCCGTGGTCATTATTTCCGTTTTTCTAATAACAGTGATACCGCGGATGATATTGCTTATGCCATAGATCATATGGAAAAAAGAATAGTTAGTACGCATGAATTTTCCGAATATGAAGACCGTTACCAAATTCCAACACTGATTTCATTGATATTATTTTTTATAGGGTTAGTACTTCCAACAAAAGCAGAAAATGAAAATGTCCATGATTAAAAAACAGTCTATATTTTTAGTCATTGTATTGAGTGTTATTTTTCCTCAAGACAGGGGGCAATCTCATTATGACAAAAAAGAGTTTGATAAAGCGCAATCATATTATGAAAATATATTATTAAAACGTGAAAATGATTTGAGTGCTCATTTTGGACTAGGTGCTTCTGCTTACCAACAAAAAGATATTGAAAGAGCAGTTGAATCTTTCAATCAAGTTATGGAGAGTGATAACCAAGAGCTTCAATCAAAAGCATTGTTTAATATGGGAAATATTTTACATGATCAACAAAAATTGGAAGAAGCATTAGCCTTTTATCGAAAATCATTAGAATTAAATACAAAAGATGAAGATGCTCGCTATAATTATGAAACTGTAAAGCAAATGCTCCAACAGCAACAACAGCAACAACAGCAACAACAGCAAAATAAAGATCAAGATAAGGATAAAAAAGAAGAAAAGAACGATAAGGAACAAAATCAAGATTCTCAAAACCAAGAAAATGAGAATCAAGAGAATAAAGATCAAAGTAAAAAAGATCAAAACAATAAGCAAGAAGAACAAAATCAGAATTCAGAAGAAAAGCAAGATCAAAAAGATCAAGAACAATCAAAACAAAATGAATCTGAAGAACAGAAAGAACAAGAAAAACAATCTAGCGAGACAGGTGAGAACAAAGAAGGACAGCCCAAAAGTGATGACCGTGTTCAAGCTGAAGCCATTTTAAATGCATTAAAAGATAAAGAGCAAATTAACCAGAAACGCCAAATATCTAGGGCAAAAACGCGTAAACTGGAAAAAGACTGGTAAACTTATAATGCGATACGTCAAATGGAGCATTTCAACAATGATTTGGGCATTTATGATTAGCTCTAACCTAGGTGGGCAAACGATTAATGCTACAGTGGATGCAACACGGATTACAATAGGGGAGACTGTTACATTTAAAATTGAAGCAGTAGACTCAGACGATATGCCCGATGTAGATATTTCACCTATTCTCAAATATTTTGATTTAGTCAGTGGGCCGGGGCAACAAACGAATATTCAATGGGTGAATGGGCGAATGACAAGTTCGCGTGTTCTATCGTGGACATTTCTTCCTAAAAAGTCAGGCACATTGAGTATTCCGCGATTGTCCGTTAAAT
>JABHUQ010000046.1 GCA_018658715.1 Fidelibacterota bacterium | reverse complement strand
CACATTTAATTCGCGAATAATTTGTTTTAATAACGATTGGCCTTCTGGTTGTTGAAGATTTAATGTGATAGCTTCTTTGCCTATGTTTGGTGCAATATAATAAGCATGTAAATCTGATTCTCCTGTATCCTCTCCAATATACCTGTTGGGATCTCCAGGGTTATTTTGGCCAGGTTTTCCCGGTGATTCTATTCGGATTACTCTCCATCCTAACTGTACAAAGCGTTGAGTCGCATAGGGAAGAGTTAATGCCTGTTCAAGGCAGAGTATTGTTTTTACTTTACCCATATTAAAAGAAAATAGGTTCTTCAAATTCTCCGTAAACGTCCTTCATCACCTGAACAATTTCACCAACAGTTGCGTACACTTTTACAGCTTCAATAATAGATGACATCAGATTTTCTCCATTTTCTGCATCTGTTTTTACCGCAGCCAAACATGCTTTAACATCATGTTCGTTTCTTGAAGCTTTAATGTGTTTCAATTTTTCGATTTGTTTATCGGCAGCTTCTTGATTGTAGGGATGGAACTCAACATCTTTACTTTCTTCTTCTCGCGTAAAAATATTGACACCCACTTTCTCAACTTTTCCAGTTTGTATTCCCATTTCACGTTCATAGGCCTGCTTGGATACAGACTCTTGAATCTTACCTGTGGAAACTGCATTGATAATTCCACCCCAATCATCAACCTTTTTCATTTCTTTTTTAATTTCTTTTTCGAAGCGATCAGTTAATGTTTCAACATAATATGAACCACCCAACGGATCAACTGTGTCACAAATCCCCATTTCATGAATCATTATTTGCATAGTTCTTAAAGAAATTTCTGCAGAATGTTCTGTTGGTATTGTATAAGCTTCATCATAACTACACAATGCCATCGTTTGTGTCCCTGATAACGCACTGATTAAAGCGTAATAAGCACTTCTGATAATATTATTTTCTGGTTGTTCTTTAGTGAGACCGCCCCCACCGCCACCAGCAATCATTCTTAACCAAGATGATTTATCATTTTTCGCGCCATATTCTTCACGTATAATTTTCGCCCAAAGTCGTCTACCGCCACGAAACTTTGCTATTTGTTCAAACAAATTCCCATAAATATCAAAATTGAATGAAAGTCGGGATGCAAAATCGTCAATGTCAATATCTCGACTCAATGCACCGTCTGTATATGCTTTAGCTATACAAAAGGCATAGGACATTTCCTGAATTGGGTTTGCTCCACTTTCTCTTATATGATATCCACATACACTGACTGGACTGTATTTTGGAAGATGTTTTGCGCAATACTCAATCGTATCTACAACTAATTTTACAGATTTGTCTACTGGAAATATCCAAGTTCCTCGTCCGATGAATTCTTTTAAAATATCATTTTGAGCAGTGCCTCTTAATGAACTGATATCATAACCAGACTTTTCTGCCATTGCGATATACATGGCTATTGCAATAATAGCAGTTCCATTAATCGTTAAAGAAACAGTTATTTTATCTAAATCAATATTTTTAAATGCAATTTCAAAATCATCTAATGTATCAACCGTCATACCAACACGGCCTACTTCGCCCATTGCCCTTAGATCATCAGAATCAAGCCCACATTGAGTGGGTAAATCAAAGGCAACATTTAGCCCTGATTGCCCGTTCGATATTAAGAATTGAAATCGTTCATTTGTTTCTTCTGGGGAAGCGAAGCCAGCATATTGGCGAATAGTAAAAGGTCTTTTCCGATACATGGTTGAATGAATGCCTCTTGTAAAAGGGTATTCACCAGGCATTTCACCTTTTACGCTTGACCCATCAATATCATTTGCAATATAAACAGGGTCAACTTCAATACCAGACTCTAAGTGTACTTTATCGACACCTAATTCTTCTGCTGTTTTTTTTCTATTTTTATCATTCATAATTTATTTCAGTAATGGATTTAATGTATTGAAATGGAAACTACTGGCTCTGTGTTTCATTCATATCCATAAAATAATGGATAACATCTTCAACTTTTGTACTGGTGGCAAATGCTTTTGTAGCGCCCAATTCTTCTAACGTTTTTACATCATTATTTGGAATATTTCCACCGACAATCCAGGGGATTTCTAAATCATTTTCTTTGATCACATCATTCATTTTTTTTGCTATAATAAGATGTGTCCCCGAAAGAATGGATAATCCAACCATATCAACATTATAATTGATAGCTTTTTGAACAATGTCTTCAATAGATTTTCTCAGCCCGGAATAAACCACCTGATGACCTGCTTCAATTAAGCCATGAGCAAGCACCTTGACGCCAACATCATGTCCATCTAAACCGGGTTTTGATAGCAGTATTTTCATTTTTTAAACATCAACTTTAATGACAATTGCCGCCGCCGTATCCCCAGCAGCACATCCAGTGAATAATCCATATCCGCCTCCGATAAGTACCAATTCTTCTATCAATTCTATCACCAATCGCATTCCCGTAGGACCTTGGGGGTGTCCCCAAATCAAAGAAGAACCATAATTATTCATATCTTCTATTTGTATCCCCATTTTTTTAGCAAAGTAAATATCGTTCACCGCAAAAGGGTTATGGGTTTTAATCGCCTTGACATCTTCAATCCCAATGCTAGCTTGAGCCAAAACATTTTTAGAAGCAGGGACATTCGCCACCGGCATAAATCCTTTATTGGTTCTGCCTTGAGCGTAACTTTTGAGTTGAATAGTAATATTAGAATTTGAACTCATTTCATTGGCATTATCTTTTGTAGTAATAATCATTCCGGCATTTCCATCAGCGGGGAATGTTTGACCACCAAAAGTTACCGTTCCATCTGGGAGAATTGGTCTAAGCTTTTCCAATCCTTCCATAGAAGAAGGGAAGACACCTTCGTCTGATTCAACAATTCCAACTACTTTTCGTCCCGAAGGATTAACCTCCGTAGGTGAAACCATATATCGTTTGTGAAATTCACCATCATTCTCCAGCGCATTTTTGTATTGCTGAAAACGGAGTAAAGCCACTTCATTTTGTTCTACCGTACTTATTCCAGCTTCATGTGCAACATTTTCTGCAGTTTGTAACATGGCATTTTTTGCGAATGGGTCATAGTTAAAATTATCCCAAACCCAATCTTCGGCATTTCCTTTGCCACCGGGACCTTTTGGGTTCGGATATAAAATATGGG
This sequence comes from Fidelibacterota bacterium, assembly GCA_018658715.1. Lineage (GTDB taxonomy): Bacteria > Fidelibacterota > Marinisomatia > Marinisomatales > UBA1611 > JABHGY01. The sequence continues at coordinate 2,383 of JABHUQ010000046.1, read as the reverse complement.
GACCATTGGACGTACGGTCAGCTGTGATGCATAAAATATTTGCATCGTTACCACTTTCCAATTCTGTAGCAGCGCCTGCAATTACACGGGCCGATGTTGCGCAAGCTTGGCTCACCACGGGCCCTGTAATACCTTCCGCGCCTATCATTGCAGCCACCCAAGGCGCGCCATAAAAACAAGATTTTGATGGTACTGTATTTCCCAAGTGTAAATCAGTCAAATCTTGCGGATTAATTTCCCGTTTTTCTAATTCATTCTGTGCTATCTCTGCTGCAAACTTTAATGGATGTAGATTAGCAAAACTGCCTTGCCATTTACAAAATGGTGTGCTCCAATATGCCCCATACGGAATGAATGCATTATTTAATATCATAATAAGTCTCCGTTATTCAATGTTCGAAGATTGCTAAAATCATATTTATCAATTTGTATAGATATCATAAGCCCAATTCTTTCCCAATATTAATCCCCAATATTTCCGATGTACCTCCGCCGATAAGCGTGAACCGAGCATCCCTTAAAAAACGCTGGATGGGATATTCCATCGCATATCCATATGAAGCAAAAATTCGAGAAGTTTTATCACAAATATCATTAGCGCATTCGGATGCATAAAGTTTTGCAATCATGGATTCTTTTTGTCGTGGTAAATTTTGGTCACTCAAAGATGCAGCATAAAAAACATAATGACGAGCTGTTTCCAACTGAACTGCCATATCCGCCATTTTCAATCGTACTGCTTGAAATTTTCCGATGGGACGACCAAACTGTTTCCGCGTTTTAGCGTATTCAACTGCTTCTTCAAAAGCCGCTTCTGCCACACCGATTGCCAAAGCACCTGTCATGATTCGGATTTCTGCCAATATTTCCTTCATGCTTTCCGTTCCGCCACCGATTTCGCCAAGTAAATAATTTTTCGGCAATTTTACTTCATCAAATGCAACTTCGCTTGTAACCGAACCCCGAACGCCCAATTTTTCGATTGACTTCCCAATGTGGACACCATTTAGGTGTGTAGGCACAAAAAAGATTGATAATTTTTCGTGATTGTCGGTTTTTGCAAATACTGTAAAAAAGTCAGCTACCGGAGCAGAAGTAACCCACGTTTTTTGACCGCTTAAAATATAATGGTCATCCATAACTTTGGCTTTTGTGCGAATACCGAATAAGTCGCTCCCCGCATCTGGTTCAGTCATACAGATGCCACCAATTTTTTCACCATCTAATGCTTGTTTAAAATAGCCTTTCACTTCATCATCACCAAATTTGTATAAAAAGAATGTTCCCATCAGAGATTGCATGGTGCAAGCCGCTGCTAATGAAAGAGATCCTTTTGCCAGCTTCATTACGGCCAAAGAATAGGATACAACATCCAGTTCTGTACCACCGGCATCTTTTGGATATCGCATTCCAAAAAATCCCAAATCGCCCACTTTTTTAAAAAGCTCCATGGGAAATTCTTTATTGGCATCAATGGCTTCTGCCTGCGGTTTCACTTCTTTTTCTGAAAAATCTTGAAAGGTTTTCTGAATCATTTCCTGAATATCGTTTAATTGGAAATCCATTATTGTTTCTCCGTAAATATCCGCGTACAATTCTCGTCACCGGCGGGCAAGGAGCTCAATGTTTCAACACTAACATGTGTATTCAATTCTTGATTTATATCTTTCACAATGGTTTGAAACCAACAATCACATCCCGGTTGGTCTTCTTCCAAGGCATCGTATTTTTTATGCCAATCATACCAAGGGCAGGCACCATGTACTAATCGCACCTTTCCGTCATTTTCTTGTACCATTTCTGCTGATTCACCCATAGCAAGAGAACTATTCACAATCATTTCTGCAATTTGTGGTGCAACCAGTTTATCTCTATCAATTCTTTTCAGAAACGCCCTCGCCGTATCTCGTCCAACAATTTCCCAATAGTTCATTACAGCTTCAGCTGGATCTAAATCGGGAAACATTTTAATAAATGCTTCACGCCATTCGAAATGTGAAGTTCGCGTTATTTGGCTCAGGACATTAAATTTTTGTTCTAATGTGAAACTCATGTATTATCCTCAATATTTATTCCATATACTTCTTTTGCCTGTTTTTTAGATACAACTTCATTTTTAACATCTTTTAATATAGAATCTTTTTCTCTTTCGATCGGAATTCCATACCCACCACCACCACCTGCAATTTGGTCATATATAGTTCCGCTCGGAATGCCTTCAATCATATCTTTACTCATAGGAATCTTTTCAGATCCATCAGGCAAGGTTAAAGAAATTTTATTTAGCACGGAAGTTTTCCCTCCAAATAAGCCATAAGGTGTTTTTACATCTCCATCACCAAAAACAACCATTGTCGTATCATCGCCACCAAGTTTAATTTTT
>JABHUQ010000045.1 GCA_018658715.1 Fidelibacterota bacterium | reverse complement strand
TAATATTAAAAAATTCTATTCAATCATTGATTTATAATCCAAGTTCAATTACCACTACAGATACACTGGTTGATTATAAGTTATAGTCGGGAACCAGCCTGCTAAGCGGGGATGCGGTTTATAGCCGTATCGAGAGTTCGAATCTCTCCCTCTCCGCACTTTAAAAGATGATAGCCTCCTGTAAAAAGGAGGCATTTTCTTTAAAGGCTTCATCCAACCGATTTTTCAAAAATATGTGCATTTATGGGTTGATATGCTACCCATATGCTACCCTAATAATCTAAACACCATCATTTACATATCCTATCCGTACCTTAACACGTTGTCAACATAATATAAAAGAATGACAACATAATGTAAACAAATGACAACATAATGTAAACAAATGACAACACATATGCACATTTTTTTTAATTATATTTTGTATAGTATATATGACTGATAAAGAAGCCAAAGCCCGAATAAAAATCAATAAGCTCCTTGAAGATGCTGGATGGCGTCTTTTAGATGATGAGAATGGTAGAGCCAACGTTCAGTTAGAGCAAGGTGTATCTATTACTCAAAAGAAGATTGATGCCTTTGGGGATGATTCCGAAAAAACTCGTAAAGGTTATGTTGATTTTCTATTATTGGATGATAAAGATTATCCATTGGTAGTTCTTGAAGCTAAGCGCTTTGATAAAAGCCCACTGGATGGCAAGGAGCAGGCGCGTAAGTATGCAGAAAGTATTAATGTACGATATATCATTTTGTCCAATGGCGATTTGCATTTTTCTTGGGACACAGAAACAGGGAATCCGACTCCTATTCGATTTTTCCCAAACCAAGCATCTTTTTTAAACCGAAGCAAATTCAAACCCAATCCAGATGCACTCATCAATGAGCACATTGATAATGATTACGTAGCCAAAACTCAAAAACCAGATTACGCTACTGACCCAAGATGGTCTGATGAGAGTCAGCGAAAAGATTTCTTAAGAGAGAATGGTTTAATGATATTACGTGAGTATCAGTTAAGTGCTGTTAAATCCATTCAAAAGGCAGTCAGTGAAGGTGATAGTAGGTTCTTGTTTGAAATGGCTACAGGTACGGGTAAAACTCTTATTGCTGCTGCTGTCATTAAACTATTCTTGCGAACCAGTAATGCAAAGCGTGTATTGTTTCTTGTAGATAGATTAGAACTTGAAGACCAAGCCGATAAGGCATTTACTCGATATTTAAAGAATGATTATCAGACTGTTGTCTACAAAAGGGCACGGGATAATTGGAATAATGCGAATATTGTAGTTTCAACCGTCCAGTCTTTAACAGATAAATATCACCAGTTATTTACTCCCACTGATTTTGATTTAATCATATCAGATGAATCTCATCGCTCCATTGGTGGGAATGCTCGTGCAGTATTTGAATATTTTGCAGGATTTAAGTTAGGATTGACCGCAACCCCAAAGGATTATCTTAAGAATATTGAGAATATTGATTCTCGCGACCCAAGGGAGATGGAACGTAGGCAATTATTAGACACCTACAAAACATTTGGTTGTGAATCTGGAGAGCCAACATTTCGCTATTCTCTCATTGATGGTGTAAATGAGGGATTCCTTATCAATCCACTTGTTGCTGATGCAAGGACAGAAATCACGACTCAACTGCTATCAGATAAGGGCTATTCGATACAGGTGGAAGACCCAGATAATGGTGGTCTCAAAGAAGCGATATTTACTCATCGTGATTTTGAACGAAAATTTTATTCAAAAGAGACAAACCAAGTATTTTGTGAGACCTTTATAAAACACGCACTACGAGACCCCATAAGTGATGAAATTGGAAAGACGATAATGTTTTGTGTTAGTCAGAAACACGCATCGCGTATTACTCAAACACTGAATGAAATTGCCCATAAGGTATTCCCAGGAAAATATAACTCAGATTTCGCTGTTCAAGTCACATCATCAATTACAGGCGCTCAGCAGTTTACTATTAATTTTGCGAACAACAACCTCAATGGTCAAACAAAGTGGCTTGACACCTATAAATCAAGCAAAACAAGGGTATGTGTGACCGTGGGTATGATGACAACGGGGTACGATTGCCAAGATATACAGAATTTATGTTTAATGAGACC
>JABHUQ010000044.1 GCA_018658715.1 Fidelibacterota bacterium | reverse complement strand
GTAAGCAATGGATACAACGTCCCTTCAACCACAATCAAATTCGATTTTTTTAATTTTAGCAAAATATCTGATGGATATGCTTCGCCATTTTTTAAAATGGAAAGAATGCAATATTCCAACACTCCCTTCCGCATTTGTGCTTTAGTATTTTCAAGATTCATAATTTATTACTTACTTGGTATAGCAAATATATATCCTATACTTAGTACTATGCAATACATAATACTACAGATATTAAAAAAATATTTAATAATTCAAAATAGAGTCTTTTATACTATTTCCCGATAATGAACCCAAGATTTAGCAAGGGTAAGATTATTCGAACTTCCAAACCATCGGGTTATGAGACTCACGTAGCTTCTTCTATTTTAAATTGGCTGGAAGGCGAATGAGCGTCGATTTATACAACTTCTATATTTTTTATATTATTGGTTTACTTCTTTACAGACTTCCTGTACCGCATAATAGCAAGCGTCATTGAACCTAATAAAAACCCGGGGATGATTTGAACGAGAGCTCCGTAAACTACATGATTTAAAAGTGCCTGTACCCAATTATCAAAATAAAGACCATAATGAGTTCCTATTGACCATTTAGTATCAATCCACCAAACAACAAAAACTGTAAATCTCGAAATGGGTGAAAATATAATTAAACTTAAAAGGAGTAATAGGTATGGTTGCTTTTCATTATATAATTTTATTCCCCAGTAAACGGCAAATGCCAAAGTAAGCCAGAGTAGTCCAATAATGAAAATAACGTTCTCAGGTAATCCAGCCAGTTCAAGGAAAAAGCGAATTGGTGTGACAAAGATGGCTATCAATACAGGTGTCTTGGCAAGACTAAGTGCACGTAGAAACATTGATGTATGACCTCTAAATAGTTTCCTGAAAAAAATTAAAATATTATGCTTACCCTACACTCATCGGGCTATGAGACCGACGATGTTGTAACAATATGTGGACTTACAGAATAACGTAGCAAACCAATCATAATCAAATGACATTAAAGGACACTACAAGTAATTAATGGCGGATGGATTCGACGCCCGTAGTAATAAGATGAAAGATAAACTTTCTGGTTATCTTGTATTCCTGATGAGTGACTCATGAGGTGCCGCAGTGTTATAATTGATTCAGGTAAATGTGGGTTTTGAACCTTAAAAGGCAGGAAAGTATTTACATCTTTATCCAGGCTGATCAGTCCGTTTTCTACCAGGTTCATGAGAGCTACACCCACAAAGGTTTTGCTGATTGAAGCAATATTTATAACAGTGTTTGGAGTGAATGGTTCTTTTGTTTGGATGTCTGAGTATCCATAACCTTGTGTGAAAATTATTGAATCACCGGACACGATAGCCACAGCCATTCCTGCAATATTTGCATCAGAAATGGATTGGTTTATATAGGTATTAAATTTTTCCAATTCACCATCGGAGCTTTGTAATGGTGCCATGAAGGATAAGTAGATTATACCAAGAATTAAATGAGCGTGTTTCATCTTTGAAATTTATATGAACCAATATCAAAATAAATAGTTGTATTCTTCTTACCTAAAATGGACTAATAAGCGTCATTTGAAAATAGGGTTTAGGTCCTACGTCTATAACATCTCCTTCCTCCATCTCTGCTAGTTTTTCAAAATCATTGCCCCATTTTTCAGGTGATTGTGCCCAGCCATAACTAAAAATAAACAAAGGGGATTTTGCGAAAGATAATGCAAACCGGAATTCTAAACCAGTTGTCATAATGAGCTCTTCCTTATCTCCATCATTATTCCAGGCATTTCCAAAATCTGAAATAAGCGCAATTGTTGGATTACCCAATTGAATTATCTTTAATATTTCAACAAATTGAAACGGTGCTGCAGGGGCTCGCAATTCAACCGTCCCCATAAATGCCTGATCTCCATATCTTTCTCCGGAAAAACCACGAGGGCTCATATATTCACGTCCCGGGACAAAACTTCCTGCAATGTAATAATTGGGGATATCAAAAATCCCCAATCGATCTTGCGGGAGTGGTTCGCCAGATAATTTTTCATAACGACCACGAGCATAGAAAGAAAAGGGGCCTGCTTTTTGATGGGTGAATAAATCTATTTCTGTCTTATTATAATCCAAATCGCCCCAAATGGCTGACGTTACAATATCATGATTCATACTAAATCCATAGCCATGGTTCGGGGCAAACATATTCCGCCTATGAATTCGTTGATTTTTAAATGTGTAATTCAGAGATAGCATCCCTTCTTTTCCACTTCCAGGAGTGATAAATACATCTAAAGAATCATTAAAATCAATTGCCTGTCGATCCATTAGCCCCAATGCAATACCGATAGAATGATTTGCCGCTCTGGAATTACCAAAGTTGTAAGGCATCATCCACCAAAGGGATGTTCCATTAAATAATTCAAGGAGAGGTACCTGATCCCGATTATAGAACTGGAATGTGAAAAACAAATCTTTATAATAATTCACTCCCCAAGATCCGCCGAAAGGGAACCCCGTATTATTATTATATTGGATTAAAGTTCCAAATAAGGAATCATAGTCCGTAATAAATAGGCCACCTAATACATGCCGACCCATGCCATCAGTAAAAACTGTATTTAAAAATAGGCTTTGGACGTCCGGTAATGCAACTGTCCCCACATGGGATATATGTTTATAAAATTTATAAGGTGTTTCACTGTGAATTTTAACATCCAATATAGAATTAATATTCTCCATAGGATAATCCGGCGCCTTTGTTCGCCATGAAGAAAATGCAGAATTCATTTTCACTTCCCTTTTGTCGGCTAAGCGGGAAGGATCAATATCCACCACACGAGAAGAGTCTGTTGTTCTCAAGGTCAGAGCGGTGATGCTTGAAGTTTCATGGTTCCAGTTTGCACCAATGACAACATCTCCAATGTCTGTATTCTGGATTGTTTCACCCGTTTCAAGATCATGAGTGTATAGATTAGGTGTATAATCATAAAGACCTGTATAAGATATTTTTTTTCCATCCGGGTGCCAAATCGGAGAATAATCTCCTTCATGGCTATCGGTAATCTGGCTGACACGTCCTGTTGCAAGATCCATAATATGAAGATCCATGAGTCCATCTGGATCGGATTGTGCGAAGGCAACGGCTTTCCCATCAGGGCGCCACATGGGTGTAATAATCTGGGTGTCTCCTTCATTCATTGTTAAAGGTTTAATATCACTCCCGTCCGCATTCATGGTATAAAGTTGGGTTGTTGAGTTCTCGTGAGCGACAAAAACTATCTTGCTGCCATCAGGTGAGTATTGGGGATAATTTGCCCGCATGTGTGGGGTAAGCAATGTCTTTTTCTTAGATTCAATATCTAATTTCCAAATTCCAAACTGGAGAGATTGGTGTTGACCAAATCTGTATTTAGGATATAGGATGGATTCTCCATCTGGGGCAACATCTAGGTTTTGTATCAATTCACCAAATACGCCATGGTCAAATTCTTTTATTTTCCATTTGGGTTTTACTTTTTTTGGTTTTTCACCTTTTTTTTCTGCTTTTTCAATTCTCTTTTTCCATTCTTTATTTTCCTTGGCAGTATCTCGTGTTGCCACCACCAAAGATAGATCTCCCTGGCCTCTTGAAAGTTGCCCAATCATAGCCACTCGCAATGAATCATTGAAATAATCAAACGCTGCCATTCTTTTCAAAGGTAGTTTGTGTACTCTACCTACATCTTCTACCCGTTCTTTTTGGGCGCGCTGGCCAAAGAAAAATGTATTCATGTGCCTGCGCCAATCTTCATTGAATTGTTTCAATTTCACGCCCGTATGTTTTTTAAAAGATTTTTTAAAATCCAGTAATTTTGCATTATTCCGATCACTTAAAATTTTAACGATTGTGGAATCTCCAAAGCGGTCAGCGAGATAGAGGCTTTTAGAAAAACCATCATTATGAGGATCTTGAATCTTGTGTACCGTATTTCCAATCACATGTCCCTTGTGAGAAATATCAAATCGAAATGGCCTCCATTTTTCTGTATAATATTCTGCGAGCCCTTCAACGATCCAACCGGGGACACCAGCATAAATTGTATTCATAGGTTCTGGCAACCATGTCTTGACCGTATTAAAAAAGACTAAATGCTGAAGTTCGTGAGCTAATACCGTCCGCATCCATTTTTCATCGCCCACCCACAAAGCCGCATCATTTTGATCTACCCAAATGACTGTGTGGTTACTGGGCATGGCGAATCCATTCAGGACTTCATCTTCAGTGGTAAAAACAATATCCAACCTGCGGAGTGTATCCAGCCCCATTTGTTCCATTAATATGGGGCGTACCTGTTCAGCAATGGATGCACCCTGTACCGCAATATCCCGGATGCCCTCGTGGTAATGCACATCAAAATGATCCGTTTCTATGGTGCGCCAATTTAATTCAGGATGGGTCCTACCACTCATCATCCAGGCACCCGTGGCCTGGAGTAAACTTGTTGCCAAGATCAGTAGCATTGTGAAATGTTTCATAAAATAACCTTTTCTTTTTGTATGATACCTAATTGTGTCAGTTCTTCAATTAATTGTTATGTTGTAAAATATTGGATGCTCGTAAATCCGACTTCAGTTGCAGCATTAATGTTTTCAGCTATGTCATCAATAAAAATGGAATTAGCAAGTTGTGTATCAGTCAGTTAGACTGCACTTAAATAAATCTCTATATGTGGTTTACGTAATCCACATTAAAAGAATATGTAGCCCCAGACACTAAATTTGGAAATGTATACCGCTTTTCAATCTCATCTCTAATATGTTTTGGATTGGCGTTTGACAATGACCAAATAGAATAATTGTCTGATAATTTCTGCAGAGAATTTACGGTGTCTCTCTCATCTCCCAATAATAGTTTCCAAATATGCAAAAATCTGATTCTTTCAGACAGCATGGCTGGGGCAAGGATTCATTGATGGCCAGAAACCATTCTTTGTCCGTGAGATTCCCTTTTTCGTATTGATCATAGTTTCTTCTGTTTTAATTTTCTGGAAGACGAATATGCGTCGATTTATTGTAAATAATGTGATCTTATACAGTTAAAATACTAATCTATATTGGATTCCTATACTTCTTCCTTTTTCGGGCATAATTGACTTTATTCTTGAGAGATGATTATAATATTCTTGATCAAAAATATTATCTATTCGAAAAATAATTTTATGTATGATATTGGATGAATGAATAATGTAAGTCCCACTTATATCAGTAAGGAAATATCCGTCCGTTTTGGTCTCAAATTCACCTAGCCTTTCTTGGGGTGAAACTTTTTTTAATGTTAATGTAGCAGTTATTGGATTTAAAACTAATTCTGTTGAGAAAAGAAATTTATCCGGTGGCATATAAGCTAGATGAGTATTGTCTGACAAATTTTTCCCTCTTACTAATGATATACTTCCAAATAAATTAATTGAATTAGTTAGTTTATATTTTAATTCGGACTCAAGACCATAGACTGATACTCTTAGCCCCTGCATTTGATATTTATAAAGCCAGCCGCTTGATCCACTGCCCCATTCAATGAAATCTGCACCTGCACACGGATGGCCTTCACCATCTACAAATTCTTCTTCACACTCTCCCATTTTAGAACTAATATGGTAATTAGGACTAAAGTTTTGATAACCGGACAGTCTGATTTCACTTTTATCTGTATGATGTTCCAAAGATGCCTCCAGACCAATTGTCTTTTCCAAATCTAGAGTGGGTTGCCCAATTTCATAAGCATAGGTACCCAGATGGGGGCCGTCAGAATATAGATCTTCAATACCTGGAGCCCGTCCAGTAAGCATGGTGTTAAAAGAAAATTCCCAATTCTTAAAATTTCGAAAAACACCGATTCCCGCTGAAAAAATGGAAAAGTCACGCTGTACAACCTGTCTACTATCAACATTTGATACATAAAGTGATGATACGTCAGGAATGATCGAGATGAATTCAGTCCGTGATGAAATTTGTAAATTGAATTCATTTATTTCTCTTTCTAGCAAACCAAATACAGCTATGTTTAATTCTTTTGTATCAGGCGTCCAATAAAATCCCCCTGCTTGAAAATTACGATATTGGAATAAGGATCCAACATGTAGTTTTGGACCTTTAAGTATATTTTGTAATGAAAAGATTTGCTGGTCCAAAATTACAGATGGGTCCAAACTGCCTTTTTCTGATTCAGTATGTCCATAGTTTATAAAGCGCTGGTCAATATCTAAGGTCTGAAAACCCATAAATGAAATATCTTTATGGGCATTAAACTTTTGAGTATTCTTGTTCATCTCAATATCTACTCCACTGATATGTCCTTCAGGGCTACCAGGGATGCCATAATTCATGGCAAGGTGACCATAGGAAAAAGTTGAACGATAATCTTCACCAAAATAAGAATAACTCCCTGTCGCTTCAAGATTAGATAGAGCAGTATTTGCCAAAGGTCCAATTGGAGAAATTTGATCACCTGTATTCCGGTTAAGCAGTGAAAATCTCAATTGGTGTTTATAATTAAGCGGCAGGTAACAAACAATATTACCGAATAAACTCGAATTGGATGATTCTGTGCCAAGGATGCCCTGTAAACTAGTTTTTTTAAATCTGGCTTCTGAATCAATTTGCCTAGAAACGTTAATGACACCACCAATTGTATTTGAACCGTAGAGTAGAGCCTCTGGTCCGCGAATGACTCTTACTTTATTGTAAGAAGCCATATCCATACTGACAGTATGGTCAATAGATGTATTGGAAAGGTCTCCAGCCGTTATGCCGTCTTCTGTGAGTAGAAATCTATCGCCTGAATATCCTCTTAGAACTGGTTGAGTTGTTCCCTGCCCCATAGATCGAATAGATAAACCCGTTTCCTCTTCCAAGGTCGAAGCCAGAGATGACTTTAGATTACTATGATATTGACCTCCAGTAATATAGATGTTTGATGAAAAACTTTTAGGTTGAAGTTCATGATGAGCATCAACAACTATTTCTTCAATTTTTATTGTATCCGTCACCATAAAAACTTTACCAATATCATTTATATCTTCATCTAATTTTAATGACTTGGTTACATCTCTAAATCCTATCATGGCGATCGTCAATGAGACTTTATCATAAGGCAAATTATGTAATTCAAACCGGCCATCGATCTGAGATGCAGTACCAATACTGAATTTTTCTATATACACATTAGCCCCATGGATAGGTGTTTGGTCATTATCATTGATGATAATACCAGTAACAGTTGCTTCCTGAGACCATAACAGTCCCAGGAAGCTTAGTATTGTGATGTGTTTATTAATTGCCGGAAGTCACAGTTACCTGAACATTATTTGTTGAAGTGTAGTCGGCATGATCATCATGCATTAACTCCAACTTAAAATCAGTTGAACCTATGCTGACACCAATGACATGGATGGCCATTTCATGGTGTTCTTCTTCTCCTTCTTCATGCTCTTCAGATTCAACAATTGCAATAGATTCGTTGTTTCCAGTAATCCATAATCCTTCTTCCTCTTCACCATCTTCTTCATGTTCAATTTCCTCGCCATCATGGTCAAGAAAATGGACTGAAAGCTCAAGAGTATCTCCAACACTTAGGGTAAGGTTATTGGTGACAATTGCACCTTCAAATTCCTTGTATACTTCTGTTTCACTTTCATTCTCAAGAACAAAACCTTCTGCATCGGTGTGATCTTCATCATGGTCATGATCATCGTCTTCACAGCCTGTTGTGAAGAACATCATACTGGTTATCAATAATACTAATTGTGCTTTTAAAGCACGTAAAAATAGAGGTTGCATAAAAATGCTCCTTTAAAAAAATGTTTTAATTATTTTACACTACTTAAATAGTAATGTGATTGAAATGATACTTTTAACTAAAGGAGACTTGGGGGAGGGCGACTGTATAAATTGAAATATATAATTTTATCTTCAAAAATTTCATTTGAAGAGTAAAGTGCTGTTCGATATTCATTGGATGATAACTCAATAAATTCTTGAACAATCAGTCTATTGGTCTTGTTTAAACACTTTTCACATTGGTGAGATATGGAATGATGTTTTTCATCATCACAATCAATATTACATATGCTGTACCCATCGTAATGTTCATGACCAAGATCGACATGTAATGTTGCCGATAGGAGCATGATGGATAAAGCAGATGAAATGAACGATTTTAACATATTATTATTGTTGAATTTCTTATAAAGATTATTACAAATTCAACAAATATTTACCCTTTGGGTTATGAGACTCACGCAGGTTCTTCTATTTTAATTTAGCTGGAGGACGAATGAGCGTCGATTTATTCTATATTCTTTGATTTAACCCAGTTCCACGCAGAATACAGAATGAATGAAGTAGTACTGACTTCTATAATGCTAAAAAATATGTAATGCAGTGTGTTATCATCAGTAAAGAGTGTTGCGGCCTGAACGAGAGTCATAATCAATGCTACAATGATGTT
>JABHUQ010000043.1 GCA_018658715.1 Fidelibacterota bacterium | reverse complement strand
TCAATTCGGGCGGAATTAAGATCATCCCAGAAGTAGTAGAAGCCAAGTTAACTGCAGTGATTTCAGATCGGCGGTTTTTTATTGCTGGCGTACCCGATGAATCTCTGGGGAAAAAGGTGATATTGATCATTGAAGGGGAGAAACTCGATATTTCCTTGGAATCCCTAAATAAATATGAAAAGCCGAAAGAAATTTATTTTATTCGAAAATTTATAGAAACTGAATCTAGAAAAATTGACAGAATGGGAACTATTAAATTCTTGAAATCAATACTTGTCTAATTTTTTCTATCTTTAAACTTTTTGATAGATTTTCCCCAAACCAAATATCGGCTGAAGCCAATCCTTGGGCGATGAACATATCCAACCCACCCATTGTTTTAGCACCTTTTGCATTTCCTGATTTTAGCCATTCAGTCTCAATAGGATTATAGATCGTATCAACTAAAATATGATTTTTATGTATCAACTCCATGTCCATGGGAATTGATTTAGTATTAGGCCACATACCTAAAGGAGTGCAATTAATAATGAAGTCCGCCACGGCCGATAAATGTTCTGGTGTTGTGGTAGTTACGGAAATATCTGAATTATCTTGAATCCATTGGGATAATTGATGAGCATTTTCTTGACTTCGATTCACGATAGAAATTGATTTTACGTTTGATGTGATTAAAGCATAAGCAATGGCTTTTGCTGCGCCACCGGCTCCGAGAATTGTGCAATCCTTCCCATTTAATTCTATTTTATTTATTTCCAGCGTCTTCAAAAAACCAAGCCAGTCTGTATTATATCCTTTCCCTTTGTGGACACAATTGACGGCACCTATGATTTTTGCTGATTCATCTAATTCATCCAAAGCAGGAATCACCGATTGTTTATGGGGAATCGTTACATTAAACCCATCCAATTCATTTGAATTTATAAAGGGATGAAGTTCATTGGTTTTAACCTGGATTTTTTCAAAAAATGCATCCAACCTAAGTTGACGATATACTTCTTGGTGAAGGTCTGGGCTCAAACTTTGAGCAATAGGATTTCCTATAACTGCAAATTGTTTCATATAGTTAGATTGTCCAATTCATCATAAAATTCTGGATAGGATATAAACGCACATTCTGGATAATCTAGAATGACATTTCCATCAGCAATCAATCCAGCCACAGTAAATGCCATAGCAATTCGATGATCATGAAATGTCTCAATTTGTGTGCCCTTTAATTTTGTTGGACCATTAATAATAAATCCATCATCTAATTCTTTTATATCGACCCCCATTTTTTTCAAGTTTGTGCAAATGGCATGAATGCGATCACATTCTTTAATTCGTAATTCTTTTGCTCCTCGTACTTCTGTTTTTCCGACTGCCTGTGTAGCTATGATGGCAATGATTGGGAGTTCATCTATTAAACCTGGAATATCCTGATTTGTAAGGGTAATTGCATTTAATGGGCCGTGGAATATTTTTAAATCTCCCATGAGTTCGCCAGCTTCTTCCCACTGCCGAATACACTCTACCTCAGCTCCCATTTTTTCTAATGCAGTGAAAAAACCTGTTCGAGTGGGATTTGTTAAAATACGATTCATCATTAGTTCTGAATCTGGCACCAACACAGCCGCTGCTGCAAAAAAGGCTGCTGTGGAAGGATCTCCTGGGACAGATAATTCAAATGATAAAAGGGGAAAGTTTAATTTTGAAACTGTGCTTGTTAAGCCATCAATAGAAATATCTGCTCCAAGCCCAGCAAGCATTTTTTCCGTATGGTCACGAGATAAAGTAGGTTCTATAATTGTCGTTTCGCCATTGGCCCCAAGCCCAGCTAAAAGTGTTGCTGATTTTACTTGAGCACTAGCCACGGGTGACTGATAATCTATACCACCCAAATTATTTTTGTGAATAGTAATGGGTAATTTCCCATTATTACTTTTTGAAACTAACCCCATTTGGGATAGTGGATTCAAAATCCTATCCATTGGGCGGGAAGAAAGAGATTCATCTCCTATCAAAGTTGCGTTAATTCCTTGACCGGCTAAAAGCCCTAATAGTAATCGTGTGGTTGTACCAGAATTACCACAATCTAATGGTTTTATTGGATCAGAAAATTGTCCACCTGTTACAACTACATCCTTGTTATCATCTTGAATGTGAATTCCACAAGCTTCAAGACAATGTCTAGTAGATTGTACATCAGCCCCAGTGGAAAGATTAGCTATCCGCGCTTTTCCGTCAGTCAAGGCAGCAAACATGAGTGCACGGTGGGAAATAGATTTATCCCCCGGAAAGGAGATGACACCTTTAATGGCCATTTGTTTTTAATTCATCCGCAATTAAAAATGCTAATTCAATTGCTTGATTTGCGTTCAGTCGTGGGTCACAATGAGTTCTATATCTATCAGTTAAATCAGATTCAGAAATATCAGCCAGACCACCCGTGCATTCAGTCACATTTTGACCGGTCATTTCTAAATGGATGCCACCCATGCGACTTCCTTCTGACTTATGGATTTCAATATTCTTATTAACTTCATCCAAAATACGATCAAATGGACGAGTTTTAATTCCATTGCTACTTTTAATAGTATTTCCATGCATAGGGTCGGATGACCATACTACCGTTCGCCCTTCTTCTTTAACTGTTTGAATAAGACGTGGTAGATATGTTTCAATTTTATCATTTCCAAATCGTGTAATAAGTGTAATTCTTCCTGCATCATCATTAGGATTCAATATATCTAATAATTGAATAAGTTCATCAGGGTTCATGGTTGGGCCACACTTAATACCAATTGGGTTTTCAATACCGCGACAAAATTCTATATGAGCACTATCAAGAAAACGGGTTCTATCACCAATCCATAAAAAATGAGCAGATGTATCATATATTTCTCCAGATGTAGAATCGACTCGCGTTAAAGCTTCTTCATATGGAAGCAATAATGCTTCATGACTTGTGAAATATTGTACCTGTCTTAATTGTGGTGTATTCAATGAGGTGATCCCAAGTGCTTCCATAAAATTCAAACTTTCTTGAATTTTATGAGCTAAATGGCGGTAACGTTCGCCTTGTGGCCCGCTTTTAACAAAACCCATATTCCAAGAATTAACATGGCGAAGATCTGCATACCCACCATCTGCAAAAGCGCGAAGTAAATTTAAGGTTGAAGCTGACTGTGAGTATGCTTTTAACATACGATCTGGATTGGGTTGACGTTTGTTTGGGTCAAAATGTATGTCGTTGATAATATCACCTGTATAACTGGGGAGTTCAACGCCATCAATGGTTTCGGTAGGACTGGAGCGGGGCTTGGCAAATTGACCCGCCATTCGTCCAACTTTGATTACTGGTAAATTAGCACCAGAAATTAAAACAACAGCCATTTGGAGAATAACTCGAAATGTATCTCTTATGTTGTCTGCATGAAATTCAGAAAAACTTTCAGCACAATCTCCGCCTTGTAGCAAAAACCCATTTCCTTCGGTCACATCAGCTAAATACCTTTTTAAGGACCGTACTTCACCAGCGAAAACAAGTGGTGGAAAGTTACTTAATGTTTTTTCCACTTCTTCTAAATGGTTTTGATCTGGATAGTCAGGGATATGTTTTATGGTAGAATCTTTCCAACTTTCTATTGTCCACTGCCTCATGTCTGTAATTCCTTTAACTGATTATCTAACGTTTCCACTGAATTTTTTAAATTGTTAATCATATCTTCTGTGTATGGGTTAAACAGTTGCAAATCAGTATAAAGCTCCCAAGTGTCATTACATGTTTGTTCAACCAAATCTAAAAGATCACGAAATCCTTGTGTGTCGATGGATGTCTTTTTAATTCCAAATTCTTTAAGCATCCGTCCCAAAAAATGAGTCACTCCTTGCGTTTGAGCTGCCATACGATCGTGTTCGTCTGCTGTCATTTCAAGTATTTGAATACCCTGATCCATGAAAAATCCTTTCCAGAAGTTAAATTGATTTTGAGTATCTCTTGTATTATTCATCATCATTTTTAACCGATTGTTTGAAATAACTGAATCAGGGCCAAACATAGGGTGAGTGGCAATAATTCCTACATTTTCAGGAAGTAAACTTTCCATAATATTTACAGGATATTTTTTTACGGAGCAAACATCAATAATAGTCGTTCCTTCTTTAATTTTGGATGCTAGTTTAGAAATCACTTGTTCAAACGTTCGAATTGGGACAGCAATAAAAATTGTTTTTTCCTTTAATAATTCAGTAAGCGAAACAAACTCGACCGAAGAAAAAGTTCCAGTTTGATGTGGGTCATATGCTTTGATAGAAAACCCTTTTTGAAGAATATTTGCCAATACCTTTCCAAATCTTCCAAATCCAATAATACCTATGCTATTCATGAAACCTCCAATTTTTTAATACCAAGAAATAGTGTAAGGTTATGTTTCAAGTCATGAATACTGTCTTGGAGAATATCCAATCCGTATAAATCTGCACATGCTTTATTAGCTATAACACCAGCTGTTTTTGGGAGTTTGCCCTCAGAAAGTCTTCGGGCTGCTTCTGCTGTATCATCTTCTTCAACAAGTGGACGTGTCCAAAAATGTTCACTTAAATAATCTTTGCATTGGCGAAGGGCTTGCTGGTGAGAGTGAATTTCTGTTACATCGCCAATATGTGTTCCCGATAGTCCTAATAAATTTTGCGTAATGGGAATATGAAACATTTCAATTATTTCACATCGGTGTTTTGCCAATGCTTCCACACTTTCAATTACGACTCCTCCTTGAGCATTTTCCATAGCAAAAATACCATAATCTGTTTCACCATTTTCTACGCCAGCTAATACATGTTCTGATGAAATTTGGTAAATAATTTCTGCTTCGTTAAAGCCGTGATTATGAGAAAACTCGTGAGCAGCTTGTTCGGAAAAACTCCCTTTTCCGCCTTGGATTCCTATTGTCATTATAATTTTCCTTTTAATTTATTAATTAAATTTTTTGTGATTCGTATTGGGTTCGCACTTTCTGCTATACTCTTTATTATGACAGATCCAACCACAGATCCATCTGAATGTTCATTAAACCAAATTACATCTTCTCTGGTACTGATACCAAATCCAACTATAAATGGTGTGTCGCTATTTTCTTTTACACGATTTAAATAAATAGCTAAAGCATCTTTTGATGCCAAATCATTTCCAGTGATTCCTAGAATGCTGACTGCATAAATTAAATCTCCAGCGCACTTTGATATTTTTTTGATGCGTTTATTTGGTGTATTGGGTGCCACCAGTAAAATAGGAGAGATGCCCTTGTTCTTAGCCAATTCGCAAAATGGCCCTGCTTCTTCTAATGGTAAATCTGGTAATATGAGTCCATCCACGCCCGATATTATGCATTTTTCTAAAAAAGTTTCGTGACCTATTCTCAAAATTGGATTGTAATACCCCATAAGTGCCAATGGTACATTAGTTTGTGTTCGGATTTCTGTCACTTGTTCAAATATTTTATTCAGCGTCATGCCGTTATTCAATGCTTGTTGGCTTGATGCTTGTATGATAGGGCCGTCCGCTTGTGGATCAGAAAATGGGATTCCAATCTCTATCATATCTGCACCAGCTTCTGCAGCGGCACAAACCAAATCAATAGTGGAATCTAATTCAGGATATCCCGCAGTTATAAATGGAATAAGTTTTTCTTTTGGCTCGAGAAATAGTTTTTGGATGCGGTTCATAAGTTTATCCCCAGCGATTCTGCTACAGTATGAACGTCTTTATCACCGCGTCCTGATAAACAAAGAATAATGTGTTCTCCGGGTTCAATCCCATTATTATCCTGACGTAAATACGCTAATGCATGAGCTGATTCTAATGCAGGTAAAATACCTTCTTTCTCTGAAAGCCATTGAAAAGAATCCAATGCTTCTATATCCGTTGCAGAAAAATACTGTACCCGTCCGGATTCATTGAGATAACTATGCTCTGGTCCAATTCCAGGATAATCTAGGCCAGCAGAAATGGAATGGGGTAGCGTTACTTGCCCATCATCATTCTGGAGTAAAGTGCTGGCAGCTCCATGCAACACACCAAAATCTCCTTTTGATAACGTGGCTGCATGCTCGTCACTTTCCAATCCTTTTCCAGCAGCTTCTACACCTACAATTTTTATATCATCTTTGATAAAGGGATA
>JABHUQ010000042.1 GCA_018658715.1 Fidelibacterota bacterium | reverse complement strand
TTTCTCTTATTATATCTGGAAAAATCATAGGGTTAATGTACCATATCTAAATAAACAAATTCAGGATATGAACTTATAAATAATTTATACACCAGTTAAATCGCCAGCACTTCCAGGGCGAATCTGAAATCACCCCATATTGAACGGCAATTTTGCTGGAATCCGAGCTAGTTGAAGTCGAAACGCTGTATCTCCTGACCATCGCTGACAACATCTGTCATTTAATGTCCAACGCTGACTACCCAGAACCATGATTCTCCGACGGATCAGGGCGAATGTAGGCTCACCCGGAGATTTTATCGCCGTATTCGAGCGATTTTGGGGTCAGCTATTTTTGAAAGTGGCGTTTGGGGAGAGACAACTGACTTATACTTTCTGATAACACTTGTGGGAAGGGACTAAAGGACGATTAAGTAATTAAGACACAATAGTTGCTTAAATATTATCTGGTAATCTTCCTTCTTTTTTACGCTTGTGGTACGTCTCATTACTATCACAACGGTTTATTATGTTATCCATGTGCCAATAAGTAGTACCATCGTGGTCGAAATATATTTGCTTCATCTCATAAAAACTATCTTCATAGCCATACTTGTCCAAATGGTTTGCTAACTCCAAAAACAAGACACTATCTACTTTTCCCTGTACAATATATTCATGTGGCCAAGTACTGGCATACGTTTTAGCGAATGTCCAATTTTGTTCTTTTATAAATTTCTGAAGTTTAACTGGAAGGTTCATATTCTTTTAAGTATACGATTCTTTAACAAACGCTTTTGTTGTTTTTTAATTATCGTATTAGCTTTTTGATATTTTCATTAAATAATTTAGAGTCGTATCCCAATCAGGAAATTTTGAAGAGCCAAAATGTATGTGCTCCCCATGAAATTTATCTGCACCATTCTTTAACCTGTCATCAATAAGGTAATCACCCATATTTAGATTTTTGTGATGAGTTAAAATGAGTCTTTTGTACCCTTGGGAACCAAGATGCGTTTTTACCCAAATTAATTTATCGGACCAAGCCGAAGGATTTTCCCACGGTGATGTAGAAAGAATATATGTATCAAAAATTACTGCCAGTTTCTTGAAAGCATCAACAGCTCCAGGCATAGGATCCATGAGAGAAAAAATACCAGGCACTTCATCAAGACGGCTGTCATATACAGCTAGTAAATCCTCATTTATTTTAGAAAAGGCTGATGGAAAGTCAACTAGAACATTATCCATATCTATGTATAGCATTTTCATAATCAAGTTAATATCTTTAAAACCCTCTGATATTTCTTAACACGATCAACATCCTTTTCAGTCATCTTTGAAATTCTGCTTAAATCTAAATTGTCTGTTATGTCAGCAATTTTTACAGCTTTAGATATTGGGTTAGATGCAGCTTTTTGAACGAACTCCTCATAAGAATCATTGTCGTCTCTCGTAAGAAGATTTACAGCATCAATTACTTCATTATCGAAATTTTCTTTTCTCAAATCATCCAATGTCCAATCACTGTCTTCAACGACATCGTGAAGGACAGCTGCCATCCTCTCATTATCCGTTTTCATCTGAAACATTAGTCGTAACGGATGAAGTATATACGGATTTCCGGCTTTATCTTTTTGACCCTTGTGTGCTTCAACCGCTATCTCAATTGCTCGTTCTAATGTTGCCATTTAATTAATAATCCATTTTTTTAGGTATAACACCTCTAACACCACCTCTTGGTTTAGGCGTATCACCTTTTCTCCTTGGAATCAGGTGGATATGAGAATGCATGACGGTTTGACCGGCAGACTCACCGCTATTCATCCCAATATTAAACCCGGTAATGGTTGGATCTCTTTGTTCTAACCTGTTTTTTAGCACTCTTATTAATTCTGTAGCATCACTACGTTCATTTTCTGTCATCGTAAAGTAGTTATAAGTATGCCGATAAGGGATAATAAGATGGTGGTCTTTTGTTACCGGAAAGTTATCCTTCATAGCGAAAACAGTGTGATTATCAGCCACTTTTCTAACACCGTTACAGAATGGACAGTTTTGATCTTTATCATTTAATTCTATATCCCTAAAGTCTGTATCGTCCTTATTCCCCTTTGATCGATTGCACTTTGCACAGAGCACTTGCAAGTTATCTGCTATCGACTTTCCACCTCTTGATCTTGGTATTATATGGTCAACATCAAGCATTCGTTCTTTAGCTGTTATTCCACATAAAGCACATCTCTGTTTCCCTTCTTTTAATATTTTATATCGAATTGAGTCCGGGACAGGATTGTCAATAAAACGATAATCCCAAGTCGCTAAACCACGTTTTTCTAAATACTGCTGGATTTTTTCTTCACAGATTCGTTTGAGTTGAGCTTTCTCCTTAAAAGTAATTTTTTTAACATTAAGTGAGATAATACTATCATGCTCAATGACAATTCCATGATTCTTAAGTACCTTAACCGGCATTTTCTTAATCGTATTTTCATAGTATTGAAGCTGGCTCTCATCTTCTAATACAAACTGCTGTGCTAACTGTCGCACAGTAGCAGAACCATCTGCTTCAACTAATGTCTTAATTAAAAGCGGTTGATAGATGTGACTCATCCGCATCTTGTTATCTATGAAGTCGTACAGCTCTTTAAAAATCATTATTATGTGATGCGGTTAATCATTTAATCAGAGAGCCATCTTCGTTCCAGTATTCCCATTTACCAACTCACACCCTTTTTATAAACTCCTTGTTCTTTCATCTGTCCATTTTTATACCATTGGGTAAGTAATCCATTTTCTTGACCATCCTTCCAAGTTTCTTCTTCCTTTTTCTGTCCATTTTCATGATATGTAATGTGAACACCATCTTCAAGGTTATCAGAACTAAGACTTGGGACATTTTTCGTATTTTTTTTCATATTAATAAAACTCACGTTTTTATCATGATATTTCAATCTCTTCATCCCAACCTACACATCATCCCACAAACAAAAAGAACCACGAAGTGGGGCTTGAAATATGAAGATAATTAGTAATAATCAACTAGTTTATTAATCCTCATCAATTGGCAATGCGTTTCGAGCTTCCTTCATCCAGCTATATGCTTCTTCATGTACTGACAACAGAAGTTTTTCAAGGTAACTAATACTATTACTTCTTGTTGAATTGATATAATTATTAGCTGTATGCGATAGATTGCCAAAAAATTCATGATCATTGTAGGGTGCCTCAACCACACCATGTTCACCAAAAATATCTTTAAGCCTAAAAAATAACCATGATAATTCAAAGCAATAAGATGTAGCTACATACGTATTAAGATCAAATTCTCCTTTTTCAAATGCAATCTTTACTTCTTCACTTGTAATATTATCTTTTCCTTGTGTCCAGTCTGAAAAAGGTTTACCAGAATTTCTGGGAAGTTTATAAACTATTGCAATATCTTCACGATTGTATAAAAAATTATGATTCATATACTTCTTATGAATTATTTCTTCTCTTAATTCTTTAAGATTTTCTTCAACCTTATCATAAACTCTTATATATAAATCTAATTCTTCTTTTTTCATAGCTATCGGCATCGCTTCATAGTATCAAAATTACAACCTACTAGTTATAAATATCTATACAGAAAACCCCACGAATTTGAGGCTTTCTGCTTTCTTCTATCTACTTTCTCTTTTTTCCAAAGGATACCACCACTGTAGTCCCTGTATCTAATCCGAGTTTTGGTTGAGATTAGTCATTAATTATACTCCAATTGGGTTCTAATATCATGAATAACACTTGCTGGAGTTTCGCGCACAGACCTTGCAGGTACTCGTAATACCTTATAGCCCAATTGTTGCAAGAATACATCTCTTGACTTGTCTTGCGTTTTAGCTTGGTCATGTTGTTTTCCATCCACTTCAACAACTAAACGTAATCCTTCATGCGTAAGTACAAAGTCAACTTCAACATCCTTTATTACGACATGCGTCTCAGGGTTAAATCCTTCTATGACCATCCAACTGAATAAATCGAGTTCTTCTTTGCTAGTATCTCTTAATTTTTGAACAGTTCTAACGTAATTAACAAATTTTCCTAATATACCAGATTGAGAAGCACATGCTTGCATATCACCAACAAAAAATAATGACTCTTTTGCGCGAGTAATAGAAACATTAATAAGGTTGTGTGGATTCTCGACCCAACGTGCTGCATTTTCCGTTATTCCTTTCGAAACAACGGGGCTAAAAATCATTATATCTTTTTCATCTCCTTGAAATGTATGGGCAGTTCCAACCTTAACTTTTTCGAGTAAACCCATATTTTCTAATTTCTCTTGAATATATTCTTCTTGAGCTCTGAAGGGTGTAACAACGCCCATTGTTAGGTGTCCAAACATCCCCTTAGTACATTGGGCGCGAAGGTCTGCAATTAATTCACATACTTTATCAGCTTCAGGTTTATTAACCCAACTTCGATTCCATTTACCTCTTTCACAATAGCCTTCAACATTTTGTCCAAAAATACCATTACCAATAGGTATTTTCTTTTCATGAGCAGGGTCTTTCCTCAGTTTTAATCTTTTATTGTAAATATGTTGGTTAGAAAAACCAATAATAAGCGGATGACTTCTGTAATGTTCATTTAACCCGATAATATCAGTAAACCTTCTTGGTAAACATTGTACGGCTGTTTTGTAAACATCGTTTTGTGCATGTCCCAATAATTCTAACCAATCATCAACTTTATATTTTTGAGCAAGTGCTTTTTCAGCTTCAACGCTTATTGTTGGAATTGCAGGTAATTGTTCCTGATCCCCAATAACAGCAATCCGTTTTGCCCTATAAATTAATGGTAATAAATTTGTCAGTGAACATTGAGTGGCTTCATCTATAACCAATAAATCAAATATTTTAGGTTCTAATAATATTGATTGAGGAGATTGCGCTGTCGTTACCCAAATAGGTACGGCTCTTAACATATCTTTATATACATCTGGTCCAATTTCAGACATGTGCCCTCTATTTCGATTATAAACTTCAAGAACTTTATTTAGAGCATTTTGAGCATCAACATCATCTGAAAGAGCATTAAGTCTTTCATTCTTTGCAATATCAAATGATATTCTTTCTAATTGGTTATCAATTGAGTTTATCATACCAATCAACCTATCAGGACTAAATTCTTTTATTTTTTCAATCATTTCATTCACAGGCCAATTAACTTCATCACCAGAAATAACATCACTAAACACAGATGAAATATCATCCTTTAATTCTTTATCTGGTATAGTATCAAATGCTTTGTTTATACTTTCTACAGCCCATTTAAATTCACTACTCGATTTATCTGACAATTCAGGTTTAATTTTATCATTATATTCATCCCAATCTTGATTCCACTTTTCCATTTTTAATAATATTTCATGTACTTCATGTTTAGAATTTGGTAATCCTAATTTGTCCAAGGATTTTTCACTGTCTTGATTAATATTGATTATATCAGGTTTTGTGTTCCACCATTCAATTACTCTTGATTCTTGAGAAGGAATATTTTCAATATTATCCTTAAAAACTATAATCTCAGTTTCATAATCACGTGATTTTTTCCAAGCAAGAATTAATTTATTTAAAGATTTGCTATATAGTTTAGTTCTAGCATCAGTTACTCTATCAGGAGATGGTTCTATAACTAATGCATTTAAACTTTCTACGAAATCTTTCCCCAACCCATTTATCCAAACTTCTTTAATAGGAATTCCCGATGCTAAGGAATTTAATTCTGTTAAACTGTCAGATAATTCTTTCCTAGTTTTATCAAAAAAGACTTTCTTCTCCCAAGCAATCTTTGCTTTTTCACCTTGTTCTATTTTTTGTTCTAAGACAATTGCAATTTCCAACCAACTCGGTAAATCAAATTCATCAGGGAACTCTTGTTGATGTATTCTCATAATTTTACCACCAAGCTGAGACATCGTATCTCTTACTTTTTTTCTATCAACATTTGCTTCATCCCAAATTGTACGAACATCAATCCATTCTTTACTAAGTTCTACCAGTGGTGCTAAAACCGCACGAGACTCATCATTGATTACTCCAAGATTCTGCCAAATTTTGTAAGGATATTTCTCTCTAAATATTTTCTCATTCTTTTTCATAGAACGAATTAGTTTCGATCTTCTTGACCATGGAATCCAGTCAAATTTGTTCCGATCAAATGTACATATTTCAGCGAATGAGCCAAGCCAATTTGAAAGAAAATCTAATTCTATTTTTAAATTTTCAGGGATACCACTTTCTTTAATTTGAATTTTTACATTTTCTAAATTAGTTCCTTTTTGTTTTACCTCAGCAACTACCTTTTCTAGCTCTCCACATTTACTACGAGTGTCTGAAACAAGTTTTATAGCATCAGAAACCCATTTTTCTGCATATTCTGCAGATTTCCAAGCATCGTAACCCGTTTCCCATTTAAACGGCTTGAAAGCATTTTCTATATTTTTATTTAGAGTATCAGTATATTTTTTTAACCAAGTTTCAAGTAATTCAGGCGCAGGTCCGTTTAAAAGCCAATCAAAATCATCAGACTCTGATATCTCCAAACCAACAGACCCCAATTCTTTATTTCTTTTATTTGTAATTTGTTGAAGTTTTCTATTTAATTCTTTAAGGGTGTTTTGCTCTTCCTTAACAATGTTTTTAGTTTCAGTAATCTTATTTATCCATTCTTTCAATGGCTCTGTAATTAAATCAGATACTTGATCTGGCTTAACATCAAATTCTGTTTCATCTAATCTGACTATTAATCCTTCATGAAGCTTTTTTATTTCTTCAACCGTATTTTTATATATTCCATAAGCACCAATTGCAGATTTCAATTCTCCATCAATTCTTTGGGGAATTTTTGAATCTAGAAACTCATTTAATCGAGCTTTTTCTTTTATTGCTGTATCTTTTTTTAATAAAACCGTTTGACTAATTGTCTGTGTGTTTTCATCAGTAATAATACTGATCGTTCTACGAAGTGTATCTACAACATTATTATGCGCTTTTGAACCTGCACGAATCGATATTGGCATATCATCTTCAAACTTTTCCAATCTTTCTCGGACTACATCAACAGCTTGATTATTATTAGACGCAAATAGTACGCTAATTCCTCTTGCCCATGCATTAAGCAATAAAGAGACAACGACCTGACTTTTTCCACATCCTGGGGGACCACTAATTACACTAACAGCTTCAGAACCCATCATTCCTTTTACAGCCTTATGTTGAGACTCGTTTAAAGGTACTATCGGCAAAACGTCAACATCTATTTTATCTTTTTTCCCTCCCTGCTTATCCTCCAGCAATTCTAATCCGCCTATATCTTTAGGGTTTTCAGATAATTTATTTTCTAATTTTTCATAATCTAATAACAGATTCCGAATAAACGCACCTGATTGTTCAGGAGGGGTAAATAATATCCAATCGGATGGTTGTTCTGGTGCCTTATTTAAGGGAAACGGCTGGGTAATTTCCTTATGCAATTCAGGAAAACTTGATCCAATATTATCCTTGAAGGTGGATGAAAGGTCTTTTTCTAGGTCTCCTGACGCGTTTGTTGAACTTTCAATGATATTTGCAAATATATCATCAATTGGTTCTAAGGGTAATATATTTTGTGTTTCCATAAATCTTATTACCTGTGGACTAACATCCCAAGTTCCTTGAGCAGGATTAATTTCTAAATTTTCATTTTGATCTATGGTCAGAGATACTTCTTTGTACAATAACGGTTGCCAAGCAACAACATATTTAAAACCTATTTGTACAGATCCTGCCCAACAAGGTCCTCCTATAAAAATTTCGGGTAATTCTCCTGACCGTACCGCTCTTATGAATTGCTCACTTTTTATGGAGCTAATAGGTACTTTCCATGGACCAGAAAATGAAGATAAAGAAAAATCATTTAACGAAGTCCATCGTTTTTGGTTAAGGTCTTTACATGG
>JABHUQ010000041.1 GCA_018658715.1 Fidelibacterota bacterium | reverse complement strand
TCAACAACAGGTGCGGCTTCAACAACAGGTGCGGCTTCAACAACAGGTGCGGCTTCAACAACAGGTGCGGCTTCAACAACAGGTGCGGCTTCAACAACAGGTGCGGCTTCTGTTTCGGGTATTTCCCAGGGTGTGTAATCAGGTCCTATGACAAAAACAAGTACGACCATGATAAGAATAAGTGCACCCATAGCTTTTATATTATTCATTGTTTATCTCCTTTTTTTTATTTTAGTTGAAGTTCAATACTTAATTGATTTGTATTCCCAAACGGGCCAAAGGGTAGAATGCTATAATTGATAGAGGTTTGCCCAATCCCCATAAGGTGAGTTTGAATTCCAGTTCCAAAAGTGAATACATTTTCGTAATAATTCATTCTATAACCACCGCGTAAGAAGACAAAATCTTTAAAAGAATATTCACACCCAATATTTAGATGTTCCTTACTATCATTAGGGTGTTCAGCATCAATGACTAAGGTTACCCGGCTGAAGTGACTTTCAATAAAGGCATCGTTCATGCCCAGCAAATCTACAGAAACACCTATTCGTATCATTAATGGAATTGGCCATGTTTCTGTGCGAAGATTTACATCTGTAAGTTGATTGCCTAATAGATCATCATCAATATCAGACTTTTCTATAAGATCACGCCCGCGATATTGAAGTTCGCCACCAAAATTAGAAAGAGCCATACCAATTTTTAAATTATGAAATGCTGTTCTCAATATAGAACCAATATCAAATGCAACTGTAGATGCAGATTCATTGTGAGCCGAAGTACGAATATATTTAAATGTTAAACCATAAGATAGTCTGTCACTAATAGCTTGGGCATAACTAGCGCCCATGGATATATCCATAACAGAGTAAAAAAGACCAGTCCCATCAGGTTCACTCACAGTAGTAATTTCTTTTTCTCCCATTGTTAGCGCTGAGAAAGAAAAACCTAAGCGCCCTTTATTATTTAATGGGATAATTGCTCCAACAAAATCGTGAGAAATATCTAAAGCCCAATCATTATGAGAAAAAAGTGATTGAACTCCGGTAGAATAAGTCATTCCTGCGGGATTCCAAAATAGGGCTGATGCATCATTTGCAAGGCCCACAAAACTTCCACCCATTCCCATAGATCGTGCGCCAACACCCATTTTTAAAAATTGAGCAGATGTACTAGCAACTTTATCAAATTCACGCTCACCGAAAAGACATGTTATAAAAAGTAAAATAGTGGATAATAATTTTTTCATTTAATCACCAAAAACCTTCCGGTATTTTCATTTCCATCTGGAGTTGAAGCATGGAATAAATATACACCTGGAGCAATAAATTGATCATTTTTTGTTCGCATATCCCAAAATTCATATCCTGAATTGGAATTATGTTCAACTTTGGCAACAAAATCTCCCATCAATGTATAAATATCTATAGTACACTGATTAGGCAGATGGTTGAATTGCAAATATTTTCCGAATTCTGTTTTTTCCCAAACATTTGTTACAACATAAGGATCAGGAACTACACGTATATTTTCAAGCGTATTTCCGCTCGTATTAGGTTCAGAAGAAGCTGTAGTGCCAAATGTATAGTAGATTCCTTCTCTAAATGGTTTATACGTTGTAATAGTGAATTGATCCCCATGTGAAGGCGCGACGGCTGTTTGATTAATTGTATTACCATCATTATCAATATATGTGTTAGGGGTATTATTAGTTAAAAGGAATAAATAATTATCCCATCCATAAGATGCAGATAAGATGAGAATATCCACATGAAGTTCTCGCCAACTTCCACCCTCATCTGCTTGATTGTATCCTAGACCGCCTGGCTCAATATCCCAACCTAACGGACTATAGTAATAACGCCTATAATATTCCCATGGAGCAGGCATATTAAATTCACCTAATATAGTAAAATCAGATATATTTATTGGATTATCTGAATCAGTAATAATTTCCACTTTGAGCGGTAAATAATAAGTTGAATCAAAAGGTAATCCAGTTTCATATTCTGTTAATTCATGAGACCATTCACCTCCAAAAATATCCATCCATCGAGCATTTACTCCACTATAGAGTGTTGTATCAATTGTAATGCGATAATCATCAACAGTAACAATTTCATTTCCTTCTGCCTGCTCACTTAAGACAAGGTCTGGACGGGCACTCTCTGTTCTCCAATCAAAGGTACTTGTGTCCCCTGAAACATATGTCCACCCTAGGAAACTGACACCAGTTGGAGAATTTTGAATAGTAAATCTTAATCCATCTACAACAGGAAGGTTATCACCAGAATCATCTGATAAAATATGATTATAAAAGAGAGTATCGTTATCTGTTGTATCAATGAGAGTAAAGCTGATATCTATAGAAGTATCACCACTTGTGGAAACAACTTGAATACTATCTTCAAAAGTGATTTTGTATCCATGCCCAGTGATTTCTGCTGGATTTATAATTTCAATTCGAACAATTCCTTCGCAAATACCTCCTTTTGCAGATAATGTATTATCACTAATAGATGCGGAGACTACATTCGTAGGCTGGGCGCCGGGTATTACAGAAACCACATGAGATTCAAAGTCAGATGAGCCAATAGGATATAGGTAGGATTGCTCCAAACTATCACTCACCTGGTTTCCACGATCATACGATGTAACACAATACCAATATTCTAATCCATTAATCAAATTTGAATCTACAAGAGTATGGGCAAGACCCGAGTTTACACCTAGATATTGAGGAAATGCAGGGTCTAAACCTGAAACATTAATGCCGTATCTTTCTAAATCTTCTTCGAGCGTATAATCAAAAGTAGCAATAGGTTCAAACCCAACTGGGATTCCATGACCATCAGTAACTATATCACCCCAAGTTTTGCCTTGGTCAGTACTTCTGAATACTTTATACCCTTCAAAATCTTTTTCCCCGGACAAAACATCTATTGAATATTCAGATGGGTTTTCATCCCAATATAATGTGACTTGGCCATCACCCGCTACAGCTTCCACATTCGGTGGGTCGGGGGGACCAGACCCTTGGAAATACATTTGATACATATTGTTAGCTATTCTAACATTATTCATCAAATCTGTTGTATCTGCTTCGTTTGGAACTTCACCACCATCTCCCATGATTAGACCTAGAGTTACAGTTACAAATGAGTCTGCTGGAATATCGTGGGGTCCACTCGAAATGATAAAATTGATTCCATCACCTTCTAATTCAACACCACTTTCTTCATCAAGCCATGATGGATAATATTCAGACAAAGCATTTGGACTTGTATCATCTATTTTTCTATTATCACCATGAAAATACCATGGAATAGAGTCTAAGGCAGATTCATCTTTCTGACTTGTCATTAATGCCCACATTTGTTCATCAGTTGTAGGAGAAACACCACGTGCAAAATGATGAAAATCAGTAATGCCGATATTTCCTGGAGAATCATATAATCTTAATCCGACAATTCCCAAAGGATCATCCGTATAAGCCCATGTTTTATTTTTCTCATTGTTTAAATCATAAACATAAACTAAATCTTTTTGTCCATCTCCGTCAGAATCCACAAAATTAATATAATCGTGCATATCAAAATCAGGACGGAATTTAGAATAAAACCCTACAGAAACATCCGTTAAATCTTCACCACTAGTATTGAATAATCGAAGCTCCCAAAAAATAAAATCATCTGCATATGGACGTCCATAACTATATGCTGTTTGTTCAACTGTTATTCCAACAGATCCTTGAGCATTCGCATCATCGTTATACGTGCAAAAAATATCACGATCACTTGTAAACTCATTTTGTCTTGATGGTAGCAGACTGGCATCTAAATGCATGTCAAGTGTATCATCACTTATGCCTGTTACATCAACGCGAAAATAACCCGGCCATTCTCTTTGAACAGATGAAGTCCAATTACCATTTTCATCATAATACCCTAAAGGCCATGTTTCTCTAAAATCGCTCGAAGCTAAAAAAGGAGTATCATCAGATTCTGCTCTAATATCTCCAGAATATTCTCTTCCAGGTGAATTATCTAAAGGTAGCCAATCGACTACTTTAGTCATTGCTTGGGAAACAGTTTCAATAACATTATTTTTATCAATAGCAACGACTAAACCAAGCCCATATATATATTGTCTGTCTAAATCAGCAGAGCGAGGCCAATGACCAGCATTAGTATACCATACATGAAAATTCGCTAAATCGCCCATGTTACTTGTATTATTTTGGAGTTGCCCTTTATCCATAACGCCTACAGCTTTTTCACTGAACCCAAATGATTTTTCTAGCGTTCTAAATGAATTATCAGTGTGACACTTTGAACAATCAACAGACTGTGAGTGAGCTGATGTGAGCCCTAGAGCAAATAGGAAGAAAGAGAGCAGTGATGGATATTTCAATTTAAAATATAACACTGAGCCCCGCTTTCATATGCCTTCCACGACCAACATGAGATGGGTTATGGTTTGCATCAACAGAAGTACCAACTCCAGAAAATCCCGGATCAAATGGTTTACCTGTCCTTGAATAAACGTAATATACATTTTCATAATTAGTCAAATTGATAATTTCAAAAAAACTAGTAAAGTTAAATAAGCCAATTGCCATTCGTTTCTTCACTCGCAAATCTGCTGTAAATGTC
The DNA here is from genome assembly GCA_018658715.1 of Fidelibacterota bacterium. Taxonomy (GTDB): domain Bacteria; phylum Fidelibacterota; class Marinisomatia; order Marinisomatales; family UBA1611; genus JABHGY01. The sequence goes on along the minus strand of JABHUQ010000041.1, from coordinate 81,986 downwards.
CACGGTTTTCTTGCAGAATTCACTTCTACACGTAAAGTTGGATCTACATAAGGAGTATAGGGAAGCCCACTACCAGCATTAATAAGGAGACTAGCATTCAAATTTGAAAATGGTTTCAGACCTCCAAGACTTAAGCCACTTTTGGCGGATGTCCTAATGTAGGTAGAAATAGAAATATCATGTCGCTGATCAAAATTTAAATAAAATTCTTGATGAGGAACTTCTTCTTGTTCATAAGCAGAGAAGTACCCTCCAATTGGATTTGAATTATTCCCTTTAGCTACAGATAATGTATAAGCAAAAGATCCTCCAAAAATTCCTGAAAATCGTTTATCTAATAATAAGTTAAATCCTCTAACGCTCGCATAATCTGTATTTGCATAAGCTACATACATATTGGATAAATATCGAATTTGGACCGTAGACAGGAGATCCCTGATATCTTTTGACCAAATACTGAATTCCATGGCTAAATCTTGACCCAATGCTTGTTTTAACCCTGTTTCAAATGCGATTGTTTTTTGTGCTTTCACCTTTGGATTTCCAACAAGTGGTAATGCTGACGATACATCTTTTTCCGCATTATAAGTCATTGCATCAAATGTAGGTGTTTGGAAAAAGTGTCCATAAGAAAAGTGAAAAACTGTTTTATCTGTAACTGGGTAAGCCAATCCAATCCTTGGGCTCCAATTGGATTGAACAGGAGCGGGTCTTAATGCGGCAGGAGCCCAAACATTTTCTGTTGAATCCCATTCAACGAATCTATTTACATCTTCCCACATAGAGGCATTGGGATCAACATAATCCCACCTCAAACCTAAATTAAAAATTAAAAAGTCTAGCTCAATTTTATCTTGGATATAAAAAGATCCATCAATGGGAGTAAATGTTGTATCATCCTTAAAATTAGTTCCACCTGACCACGGTTGTTCTTCTGTATGAATATTTAATGTATGAGATGTGGCTGTAAACCCAGATTTAATTAAATGATATGAATTAGCTTGGTAGGTAACATTATATTTCAGAGATGATGTTAAACTCTGATTATTGATATAGGAACCACGATTTCCCACATCATAAAAATAGACTGTTTCATCAGTAAGTGGCCGCTCATAATCTGTGGGAGATTTATCCATTACACCAGAAAATGTAGATACATTTTGTCGAGTAAAATACAAGGTATAAAACAAGGATTGCCTCATTGAATGAGTAAAAGTAAGAGCCATACGGTCATTGACCTTAAATGTATGTCCTTGGTAAAGGGGTCTGTATTTCCAACGATGAGAATAATTTTGATATAATCGATTTGAGCTATGGGCATGTGCTGATAATTTCATCTTTGGAGATGGTTTTGTTGTGAGTTTAAGTTGCACATCTTGATTGACATTAAATCCATGTGGTAAGGGACTATCATTAGAGCTATAGTATGAAGAAAAAAAGAAGTGGGAATTCCCTAAAGGAAGTTTTCCGCCAAGATTTAAACTTCCAGAACCGGAAATTGGAAGATCCACTAGGGGAACTAAGGGGTTAATAGATTCAGATGTAAGGTTGGATGAAAGAAAAGGGAATATAGCTTCTTTAATATTCGTCCATTGATAATTAGAATCCTGTACAGTGGTAAATGCATTCGGTGAATGGTAAATGGAAGAATTTAGATCAGAAGAAATAAATTCCGCTTTTCCTTGTAATTCATTCCCACCATCTTTAGTCACAATATTAACGACACTGGACATTGCTTGACCATATTCCGCATTGAATGTGCCGCTAATTACAGTCATTTCTTGAATAGCATTTTGATTAACAGAGCCAGAAAAATCTCCTTGAATCGGGTCTTTTACAACAATACCGTCAATCATGTATAAAATTTCTTTTGTTCGTCCACCTCTTACATGAATTCCGCCAGATGCATCTTCCGTAAACCCAGCTTGCGTTACTAGAATATCTTTAAAGTCATTAACAGGCATATCTACAATGGATTCGGAGTCTATCACTTTTACAGATGATGTGGCATCTCGTTGAATTAATGGTCTTTCAGCTGTGACTTGTACTTCTTCACCCTCAATGATAGATTGAGCCATTACGACATCCAATTGGGTGGTAAAATCTGACATAATAATTACATCAGTATGAATTGATGTTTTATAGCCAATCATCATGATTTTAACTGAATAGTGCCCTGGGTTAATATTTAAAATATAATATTTGCCTAATTCGTTTGAGGCGGTCCCTTGTCCCGTTTCAGTGAAAATGATATTAGCACCAATAAGAGATTCGCCAGCATCTGATGTGATTGTTCCAGAAAGTTTTCCACCAACACCAGCAAAGCCTATTGAAATCAGAAGATGAATGAATAAAAGTTTTAAAATAGTTTTGTACTTAAAAAAAAGCAGGGGTGGAATCCCCCCTACTAAGTTGCTTTATTTTAAAAGAATCATTTTCTTTGTATGAGAATTTTCTCCATGGCTTAAGGTGTAAATATACACGCCAGAAGGAACTCGCTGTCCATGTAAATCCTTACCATTCCATTGAAGGATATATGAATTTGCTCCCATATATCCATTGGCAAGATTTTGAACTAACTGACCATTAATATTATAAATATCAAGAGCAGTATTTGCTCCACTAGATAATTCAAATTCAATAGATGTTGTTGGGTTAAACGGGTTTGGGTAATTTTGCTTCAATGTAAATGATAATGGTACAGTTTCATTCCCAATATTACTGGATGATGTCGTTACAACAATATTGTCAAAATATCCCTGTAAACCATTATTATTTTGAAAGGCCCATAATCCAAATTTTCCATTTCCAAATTGATCGGTACCATCATCGACATAGGTTCCAAGCTCTACACCATCAAAATAGCATGTGAATTGCGTTGCGCCTTCGAGTGTTTGCACTGCGAGCTTCATATGATGCCATGCATCCCCTTCATAAAACCCTGAAGCGTCAATTGCTTCGGCATAGGTATAACTCCAACCAGAAAGTTGATTATTATACAATCTAAATCGATTATCACCATCAAAGTCAGCTACGAATTTATAGAAAAATCCTGTTTCCGCAGAAGCAGCACGACCAGAATCTGCATAAACAATTAAACCTGTGTATGCGGATCCTCCTGAGTTATTCACATAACAATAAACATCTGCTTCAACAGTATAATCTGACAATTCAACATCACCTGCTAATGCATGAGCTGATCCAGCATAGGTTACATCTTCATCCCAGATCATACCTACATAATTTCCACCCCCATCAAGTTCTGCGGGCGCTGATGCCATAGTAACGGCTTGAATGGGTTCTTCACCCGCACGGTATAATTCCCAGTCATCGCTAGGAGCACCAGATTCGAAATCTTCAGAGAAAATAACGGTCTGAGCTGTAAGGGGAAAAATAGCAATACTGATCCCTATTAGTATTTTTATCATTTTTTTCATATAACCTCCTGATAGGATTATTATTGAATGACTGAAAAAATTTAATTGGTATGACCATCATACCAATTAAACAACTTCCATTCATTTCTTGATCAAAGTTAATCCACTAGCAGTATTAATATCAAATTCTCATTTAATTATTATTATTGCGAATGAATCTCACTACCAATATTAATAATACTTTTTGTTATGAAGCAAAATTAAAATCAGAGTAACTAAAGTAGTTTCATTAATGGGGAATATGTTACATCCCACTGGCCTTTACCCACATTCTTGGATCCTTTAAAAATGAGATAAGAATATTTTCCATAATGGGGAACCAGTTGTCCAATGCGTGGCAAGGATTCAAAATTATCTGATAATAGAAGAAGAACATTTTTGTACCCATTCCAATTCTGCCCAGTTAAAATAAATGTATGTCCTGATTTTGAATAACTTTTTCCAGCGATTGTAATTGTTTCATCGGTTAATTCTATACGTTCAGAGATAAAGGTTGGCAATTCTTTTAGATTAAGAACAATAGGTAAGCTATTTTTGTTTTGAGATAATATATCTTGTGTTGGATGAATGGCAATTTCACTTTCAGTTACATTATTTCCAAATGTTTTGAAATGAGTTGGATCATCATCACTGAAAAATAATTTATTTTTATTTCCTAATGCTGCTGATAAAATAGGCTCGATTTCTACAGGGTAGAGTCGACGGAATAAATGTAAATCAGGATCTACAGAAATGGAATTTGCTTTTTGCGCTAATTTCATAGAAAAAGATGAAGATGGAGAATTCAATATAACAGTCGTATCAAAGCCACTGTCAAAATGAATCGGTACTTCTAATCGATAATTTTGGCCACTCTTTTCAAGCAATGTGAAATCAACATATTTTTCTGATGCATCATTTAGTTTTAAATCCAAAATTGGTGCACCGTCTTGCTCAATCCATTGGGGAATAATATGACTTAAATCTTTTCCAGATGTTTCTTCGAATGCAGCCACCCATTCTTCCCAAGAAATTTTCTGTTCTTGATGTTTGGTATTAACCAATTTCCATGCTTCAAAAAATGGTTTAGTTCCAATTTCTTCTTCAATCATGTGATATACCATCATCGCTTTATTGTATCCGATTGTTCGAGTTTCAGGGCTCGTCCGATTAATGAAATTTCGTATAGGAAAATCATTGTCTTCCGTAACATAATTCACATATTGCTTCAAAATATCTTTCCGATACGTTTTTGCCGCATCTGAAGAACGTTGAAGCTTATATCGATAATCGGCTCCATAAACGGTGGCAGATTCACACCAATTTCCACGTTCATAATCCACATACACGCTATTTCCCCACCAGTTATGAAGCACTTCATGTCCTAAAGAAGTAAATACAATAAAGGGAAGTCGAATTACCTGTTGTCCCAATAAAGTCCATGCAGGCATGCCGTATCCCGTAGGAAAAAAATTTTCCACTACTGTAAATCTTTTATAAGGATAAGGACCAATTAATTCCGAATATTGACGAATATATCCAACCGTTGCAGGAAGATATTGATCAAACAAACCTGTGTCTGCTTCAAAGAAATAACACGCCACTTCAATATCATCTACAAATGTAGATTTTGTCACAAATGGTGCTGCCATAAACATATTACCATCATTTTTATATGGGTTTCCCCAAGATTGGATTTTTCGTCCATCTTTCGATTCATTGGATAAACGGTTTCCATCGCTAATAGATTCCCAATTATCAGGAATATTGGCGGTGAGTTTAAAGTTTGCCATAGATTCATTTCCCATCGGATAATAGCTACTAGATGGGCTAAAGTATGCGCCTTGGTCAGAAATGGTAGCCGTGACTTCCCGTCCGACATTTTCATTGGAAAAATGGACATCTTCCACACTTTCATAAAATTCCCCAGAATAGGAAATCGAAAAGGGTTTATTAGTATTGGTCTTTGATTGAAAGGCAATGATTTGTTCTACTTCGTGGGGATTGCCTTGTGGGAGTCTATGTCTGAATTCTACTGGCACATTGGTAGAATCTTTTGATGAAAATGATTGATACTCTATTTTGGAACCTTCTACATTAAAGGAATGAATTTCAACAGAGCTGTTTAGTGTAAAAAGATTCCAACCTTTAGATACTTTCATTGTTCCCGTATCAGAAAGATCTGCGTAATGTTTCTTTACGTCTATATTTAATTGAATATGGTGTGACTCAAACTCCACAATTGAAACGTTTGTTTTTTTACATGCCGTGACAAGTAAAAGTGATAAGAGCAATATGCGTTTCATAATTTTCCCTCTATTATCTTACAGTAATAGAAATTGGATTTTTTGCATCCATATATTTTTTTGCAACATACTTCAAATCATCAAGTGTTACAGATTTTAATCTTTCTAAAAATTCTGAATCAGAATTCATATCTCCATCAAAATAAAAGGAATGCCCCAAATAATAAGCTTGATTGATACTAGAAAGTCGCCGAAACATCATACGCCCTAGATACATATTTACTGATTTCTCCAAAGTTGCATTGTCTACATCATTCAACATGTTTTTGGAGAAAAAACCTGGAAATTGAGGAATAAGTACATCTGCATTTTCTGGGCGAGTTCCAAAATTAATAGAAAATAAAGCTTTATTCTTTTTCAGTGAAATCCCTGCATGCATTCTATAAGCCATACCTTGTTTTTCACGAATATCAAAAACGATTTTATCTTTTAATATTAATGAAAGTGCTGTTAATGCAGGTTTATCTTTCGGTTCCACATCTTTCATAAATCCCCAAAATAAATAGGATTGCGCTCCGCCACCATCTTCATCAATAGTTACAGATTTAGAATTCAATTGATAACTTTTTTCATTTGGGATGATTGTATCTTTTTCTTCATTGGACCCAAATCCTGAAAATAATTGATTCACATCTTCAGGTGATGCGGGCGATACAACGGATACAATAGCATTTTCAGGTGCCCAATATTTTCCTGCAAAGATTAATAGGGATTCGTATGTCAATTGAGGGAGCTCTATTTGTTCTAATGTTTTGGGGTAAATATATTTATCGACTAACGTATTAAATTTTTCCTTTGCGATATTTTTATGGCTCATTCCACCATATCCGCCATGAGACGGAGCATTCGCTTTATTAAATTCTTCTTCAGTTGGAGTAAAATTCAAAAATGTATTATTTAGGAATCTAATAGCATCATCCATATCATCGGCTAATCCTTCCACGCGAATATATCCAAAATCATCATGGAGATATATATCATCCATGGGAATCCATGGATTGTCATTTACTGTAAAAGTGAAACCAAATGGTGCAATTTGTTTTTGAATCTTTTCAGATTTCATTCTTTGTCCAAAACAATTATGAAGGATTTTGGCAGCATTTTCCCCAAATTCATTTTCTAGATTGGATTTATGTTTCATTAAATAATGAACAGCTAGAAGGGGGCTGGATGCATTTTGTTTAGCGATTAAAGTTGTGCCCGAACCATCATGATCAAAAAGTATTACTGATTTAGTTCCAGATTCATTTTTCTCTTTGGAATCCATAGGATGATGAATAATAACAGTTGGCTCACTTTCAATTCGAAATTTCTTCAATGTTTCAGCAGCCTTTCCGTATAATGATTCATCGAAGGATGATAAGAAACCATCGATACCTTTTTGAGCAAAAATATGGGCATTGTATATCCCAAACATATGGGGTTTTTCAAGGCTTTTGTAAAAAGATGTTTTTTTTGAAGTTGCAAAAACAGATATGGCATCCTTTTTTATGTTTAATTTTATTGATCTTATTTCATTTGACAAAAAATGGATCAAATCATCCAATTGGTCACTTGCAATCAAAGTAGCTTTAGCTATTAAATAATTTCTAATAGGTGATTTTCGTATTTCTCCTTTAATAGACTGTACCGATTTTCCAAATTTCTTTTTAGATGCTGCTTCAAGGGTTTCCATTTTTTCTGATAGAATATTTTCCATTAAATCAAAAAAGCCTGAAACAGGGTGTTCAGGTAATTCGAAGGCTAAATGTATAATTGTAGTGGAATCGCTATGTGAACGATGGAATGTTATTGTACTATTTTTTTTAGGTGTTTCAAAGCCAGTATTAAAATCTGCATCTTGCGATCGATACACTGAACCAGGGCCTGGTTTGCCATAAATATCTTTTACCCACTCTAACATTTCTTCAGAATCAAAATGCCCAATCACACTTAAAATCATATTATTTGGGACATAATTGCCTTCATAATACTCTCGAACGGGAGGAAGGGGAAGAGATTCAATTGTGGAATACGTTCCTAAAGTGGGAAGAGACAATGAATGACCGTCAAATAATATGGATTGAATATCTGTTTCAATTTGAGTTCCTGGTCTTGCCAAACTTTGAGCAATTTCTTCTAGAACAATCCCTTTTTCTTTATCATATTTTTCTTCAGGAAGAATGGAATTGAAAAGCATATCTGCCTGAATTTTCATTCCAGACTGAATATGTTCAGTCGGAGTGACCATCATATAATTTGTATAATATTCACCCGTATTTGCATTATTATAAGCTCCAATTCGATCGCCATCATCGTACAATTCTTTTTGTTTTCGAGTAGTTGTTCCATTGAATAGTAAATGCTCCAGCATATGACTCATTCCGCTTGTGGCATATGTTTCATATGCCGAACCGGTCTTAACTACAACATTTGCTCCAACCATAGGTAATGATTTATTCTCGATTAGAATAACATCCATTCCATTATTTAATTTATGAATGGATACACCCGATGGAAGGGATGACCCAAACCCCATTGATATTAAAATTAAAGTAATGAGATATTTTGTATTTAAAAATTTCATTTTTTACCACTTTCTATTATTTTTGTAATTATTTCCTGCTGGTTACCCGATAATTCTTTTATATAAATTCGCACTGAAGTGGCTTTATTTTGAATCATATCTCCTCACTATAGGTAAGGATTTAATAAAGGTTATGGCCAATCTTCATCTGGATTATAAGGTGTTATTTCAGCGCTTCCATTATGACAGGTATAACAGGTGAATTGATCTGCCTTATATTCCTTGGAAAAATACTGGGCACCATTTTTTCTAATCATTTGTGTGAGTTGAATCATATCACGAGTGATTCGTTTATGCTCTTTATCATCTTTGTGATATTCATCCAAAATATGGCAAAAAGAACATTTAACATCTAAATAATCACTGAAACTATTCATCGTAGCTTTTAGATTATCTTTAGATATATTTTTATCTAATACTTGAAGATTTTTAAATCCAGACTGTCCCCAAGAAGCAGATAAAATAGAAAGTATAAATATATTACATTTTAAGATGGTACGAAATTTCATTTATAATCCTTTTAATTTATTTAGTTAGATATCCCAAATTAAGATGTAAAAATTACAATTAATATTTTGGACGATATGAGATTTTCATCATATTTAATAATTCTTCAATTTGCTGTTGAGAAAGTTTCTTTTTAAAGTCAGGCATATCTTCACCTTTACCATCTTTAATAGCTTTAATAATTTGATCGTTGCTTGTTTGATCCCAATATGCCATTAATGTAAAATCTGGTGACTCTAGACTAAATGTTTTTGATTGTGGACCATCACCTTTCCCTGTTGAACCATGGCAATCATAACAGAGACTTTGGTAATTTTCTTTTGCCTCGACAAACATAGCAGCTTCATAATCTAATTTATCTGGGAGGTTTCGGTCGGCGTATAATGTTATACCTGTTAATATTAGCCAAACACTACACCAAGTGATAGCAATTGTGTAGCGTTGTTTGGATGATTGCTGTTTTATGAATGGAAGGCCAAATAAAAAAAGTGTTCCAAGGAGCGGAAGTAAGGCACTTCGGATCCATGGTGCCCATTCGACATATTTCCCAAATTCAAATAACCAGAGAAAATACCATTCTGGGCGTGGGATATATTCAACATCAATTGGATTCGCTGGCAGTTCTAAGGGCGCGGAGAATGAAAAAGCCCAATAGTAGAGGAGAATTACGCCTAAGATTGTACCGTATAAAATTGAAGCTCTAGATACAATTAGTTTTATATTTTCCCATTGAGATTGAATAAGTACTAGAGAAATAACAGATAAAAAAATGGGTATAATTGAGCTGTGAATTGTGAAAAAACGTGATAATGTTTCTGAACCAATTGTTAATCCACCCCTTAATATGTTTGCTATAAAAGTACCAAAAAATGGGATGGTTTCAACAATACCTAACCTGACTAGTGTTCCCCAAAAAGCATTTTGATCCATTGGCAGTAGGTAACCTGTGAAGCAACTCCCAACAATTAGAAAATAAATTATTAATGAAAAATACCATTGTTTTGTAAAGCGGGAGACATAACCAAGAATATAAAATGAGATAAGAAATATAAATCCCGATATAATAAGACTAGAGGATAAATAAAAATGGAGGCTACGAATCATTTGTCCAACTCCACCCATATTTCGAAGATATAAGATTGATGAAAAAGCTTCAGAGTCAGACGGAATATAACCGCCACCTAGTCCCCAACCTGTAACCATTAAGAGACTTAGAAATATAAAACTAATTCCTGCACTTATTTTAAATATAGATTTAATTGTCACAAATCAACCCAATAATTCTTTGGTTCCTATCCCAGACCTAAATTGTTCGTACTTAACGTATAAGCGCCCCTTTTTAACAGTCCATTCCATTGAATCTAATGGTCGGGGAGAAGGCCCTTCAACCACCAAACCTTTATTGTCAAAAAAACTATTGTGGCATGGGCATATAAATCCATTATTTTCGGTTTTTATGAGGCATCCGGCATGAGGACAAATAGAACTTAAAATAGTAACAGATTTACCCATGCGAAAAACATAGAGCATTTCTTTTATTGTTCTAGTTTTCCAACGATCTTGAATGTCAAATGAAATAGGTCGTTTAAGCCAAAGATTTTCTTTGATTTTTTTTGCTTTGCCTAAATCAATCCAGTTTTCAGTATTATTAGGTTTATGAGGCTGATCCCACCACCAGTAATAAAGGGAGGGAATAGTAGCCAATGTAGCAAAGGCTCCTACGACACCCTGCCAAGTTTTTAAAAAGTTTCTTCGTGTGATTTTATTCATGATAGTAAAAAAAGGGCATTTGAAAATCAAACACCCTTCATTGTAAAGTCAAGTTATTTTATTCAATAGTTCATTTATTATTTATAATAAATGAACTATTGCATATAGGTCACATTTTCAAATAGCAACTCTAAATCAACATCGATGACAGACATATCTGGTTGAGGTAGACTCCCTTTTAAAATACGATGTTCTGGGAGCCACCATTTACCATCCTTCACGAATTTATCATCATAAACAACTTCCCCTAAATTGTGCTTATTTTCACCATCTTCTATATAAAATTTGACTGGATAATAATTTGCGATATAATTTCCTTCTTCAGTAATAATATTCTTTTCATGATGAATCATAAATTTAACAGGTCCGCCTAGGGTTCTTGTCAATTGACGAACTTCATTTGTTTTAGAATCAATTAAATACCAAGATCCCATGGCTGTTTCACCATCAGCAGTAATTTCCCACATACCTTTTTTTCGTTTTTTAACAACTTGAAAAAATGCTTCACCTTTTGCGTACTTTTCATCAAAAGGTTCATACACACGATGAGTCACAAATTGGCTGACTTGAGCTCGAACCAAAGATCTCAATTCGCCACCGCAATCATCACATTCAAAGTCAACTACAAGATTTCTATCTACAGTAATGGATGCCTCAATTGGTTTTTTACCGTGGTTAATAATATTTAAATCTGCAGTAAGTCCAGGGAAGCCATCTTTCCAAGTATATCTATTTTCAAAAGCATCTTTGAATATTTTTCGTGCTTTAGGGTCATCTTTCAATTTTGCCATTGCTGCTTCTACATTTTTAACATGTGTTTCTAATTCACCAAGATTTGTTACACTATCACCTTGAAGTGTTGCTTCTTTAATTCGTGCAACTAAACTAATGATACGTTTCCCAGTAATTTTATCGATTGCTTCATAATCCATTCCTACAATACCAATATTTTCTGCTAAATAATACCACTGTGAAACCCAGGATTTTGATGTGCTCCATGCGAGTCTCACTCTTAGCACATTAAACAGGCCCACTGGTGTTTCTAATGTTTGAAATCCTTCAGCCTCGGATGTCCAATGTTGTAGGCGTTTATATCGCCCCACATTTTCCGGTTGGTCTGCTTCGGGTTCACTCCAAGTGTATTCGCGCCCAATGACTTGATCAGGGCGTAATAGTTTAATAGCTGGTTGATAAGTAAAGACTTGCCCACCAGGTCTATTTTCAAATGATCCGTGAATCATTATTCCTCGATCTGCAAAAGCACTATAGTATAAATAACTACCCTTATTATCTATCAATTTAAATGCAACACCGGTATCAAAAAATTCAGTTCCTAAATATTCGCGTTTACGATCCTCTGATTTTGTAATTCCATTCCCTAAAGTATATGTCCAGTCATAGGTCCAAGAGTCTCCTTGATAAAATGGGAAATAATCTTTCCAATTATCTACAGTTGGAGAACTTTTTCCACCCACTTTTTTACCATTGATATTTGCATGAATTAATTCACGATCGAATCGCAATGTTTGCCCTGCTTTTGGAGAAAAAATAGAGAATTCTTTTTTGACTACACCTACCCCTTTTGCTAACCACGTTACTGATTCAAATGTAGAGCCATTTGGATTAATGTATGTAAATGTACTTTTTAGACAATTTTTAAATTCTCCAGCAGATGTTCTGATGCTTTCATATCCATTAAATACAACTTCGGTTCCACGTGCAGAACCATCACTAATAGCATGAGCAAATGCATACTTTTTTCCGTAGGTATATCCTGTATCATAAAAGCTAAATGGCGGATTATTTGTTACAAGCCCCCGGTTTTCATGTTCTCCCCAATGAAGATATCGATCTTTATCAATGGTTAGGAGGTAATACCACCCGCGATGATCTTCAAGTTTTTTAACTATTTCACCATTTTCCAGTTCTAAATCACCGGTAACAGTGTATTCTTTAATACTATACTTAATTTGCCCATCAGGTTGGAATGCGCGAAACTGATAAGTCCATTTGTTCCCATCATTAAGAGGATAATAATCTCTCAAATCAATAGAACGTCCTGATGCAGTATCCATAATCATAATGGTTGATAAAACCATGAGTAGAGTAAATTGCTTGAATAGTTTCATTTTATAATTTCCCTTCATTATTAATTAAGAATATTTTTTTGCAATTTTAATAACAAGATCTAATAATTCTTTAGCTTCATCAACGGTTATTTTTCCGGCATGTCCAATCATTTTGTCTTTTCCATTTAATATTATGCCTAATAATTCATCATATTTAGAAGCTCTTTCATTAATCCATTTTCTATTAGCCCATGCGGGTACACCTTGGAAAGGGTCACCGTCCCCATATTTGCCATGGCAGTTTTTACATTCCTCACGGTAATATTTTTTCAAGTTAAAAGGTTCATTCCCGGGGACAGATACATTTCCAATAATATTTTCTGTCGTTTTAATTTTAGGAGAAGCCCCATTTATATTGAATAAGTTCGGAAATTCATTCATAAGTGTTTCACTAAAGTCTAAACCAGCTCTATCGTACTTTCCCCCAAAGTTTGATAAAGGGCCTGATCCATCTTCATATACATGACAAATAGTACATTTATCGCGGTATTTTGGTATCATATTTGGATGATCATTATAATCATCCATTAATATAGGCATTGAAGCACCGATTGATAGAATAATAAAAAATGTTAACAGGGCAATGTGTCCAATTTGTTTTAATAATTGTTTCATGAGTTAAAAAGGATTCCTTTATTGAATTTGTTCATAAATATATTGAAGTATTCCACTATCATAACTGTCTTCATTTGGGAAGGTAAGTTTATATATACCAGATCCAGTATCTATGATATAGACATATTCTGGGTTTTCTACTATAACCTTATGGTTGTACGGCGGTTCAGGATGGTAAACAAGAATTTCTCTATCGCCTTCATATCCAAACTGAATAAAATCGCCAGGAGTTTCTAGCCAATCCACAGTTCCCGGGACTTCTAATAATTCATCAAAAGCCACATCATTGATGATGGACACTTTTACACCTATATCAGAATTAAATAATACGTATGGCACGTATTGCATACTTTTTAACTCTTCTGAATAAACTGGAGAAGCTGTAAACCCAACATGCCATTCATCTGGTTCAATGATGCTCCCAGTCGAAAAATCAAAATATACATAATTATAATAAGCTAATGTTGTATACCCGCCCGCCATTATTTCTTGTGTATCACCAAAGGTTCCGTCACTATTCTGTAAAGCATATTTAACACTGAACGAATCGGGGCTAGCCCAATTTACAGAAAATTTAACCCATTCATAATTTGCTGAATAAATGAAATAAACTGTACTGTCAAAAGAAGCGATACCATGGCCACCATCAAACCCATATGATCCTAAATCAGCCCAATTTGCACCAATGACATAATGAGTCGAGTCTAATTCGTCAGTGTCGTCATAAATATCAAAACCTAAGTTCGGATTTTCATATGGTGGGCATTCGGCATCAACACACCAAGTAATAGGGAGCTCGGCTGATTCGAAGTTATGTGTACTATCTAAAGCGGCTTTAACCACGGCACCTTGGTTTAATCCAACAAAATAAGACCCATAGTTTGTTCCACCTATGAGATAAGGACCAAAGAAAAACTTAATGTCATAGGTATTTGTTTCAGACGATTGAGTTACCAAATTTGTATAATGTGGTGAAAAATTCAAATCATCAGTTATAACCTCTACACTATTTGATTCAATTTCATCATTTTTTGAACTATCGACGCATGCAGGTATGAACCCTATGATTCCTATAAGACCTATAATAATAGATTTTTTATTGAACATTATTAATACCCTCCTAATTTATTTCCCAACTCGAAATACACCGTTCGCCCTATGAAAGGGCCGTATTGGCTATCTACGGTGTCTTGAATATTCTTAATCCCAAATGAAAAGGTTAGTAATTTATGAATTTTGTATTTACCATCAATATCAATAAGGAAATAGGCATCTCTGTCCTGAATATCAAAGTATCCTTCATTTTGTTCTTCACCAGAACCATCAGGTACAAACTCTTGAACCTTATAAGGCGCAACTGCTTTTATTTTTAGAGCAGAACGAAGTTTACCATTTTTGCTTTTATAACTCATTTTAATATTTGCAGAATGTTCAGGACTCCCATGTACAATTTCACCAGTAGCAATATTCCTATTTCGACTCAAATTATAAGCCAAGTTTCCTGTGAAATTTTTAGAATAATTTTGCCTATGTTGAAATTCTATTCCAGTAAAGTGAACACGATCAATATTTGAATAAGTAAAAAGTCCAGGTTCTAACTGTTCGTCAATAATCATATTGTCAAACGTGTTTTGATAGACCATAATACTAAATTTATATTTCCCTGGATGAAAATATTCTATTCCTAGATTGTACCCAGTCGATGTTTCCGGTACTAAATCTGGGTTTCCAATGATTGCATACCCGAATTGCCAATGATTCCAATTCATGTATTTATCCATAAATGATGGCATTCGAAATCCCTGCCCCCACGAACCGCGCAATTTATATCGATCCGACAATATATACATTCCAGCTAGTCTAGGTGAAATGATGGGTTTTTCTAAGTTGTTATTGCCATCAGCTCGTAAGCCAGCTACAAGTGTTAGTTTAGATATAAAAGTTTGCTCATATTGAAAATATAGCCCTGCAGCATTTAATGATTGGAGATTTCCACTATCAACGCGCGCATTTGAATATGTCTCAATTCGATATTCACCTCCAATATTAATGGTTCGGTTATCATCGGTATAAACAGTATTAAACTCTCCTTCTAATTGTGTCTCGAGAGTAGTATCTGTTTTGACCGTTTCCCCAGTACTTGGCTTTATTTCTAAATAGGATCGGTTATAATCTTCACCGCGAATCAATGCTTGTATTTTTAATCGATCGTTTAAAAAGTTTGAATAATCGTTTGACCAATTATTTCGAATAATGGTTGTTTGTCCATCCAATAATGTAGAATGGTTTTCTTCGACTGTATTGAATGTTCCCCCATTTACTTTGAATTTTTGTGCTTCCGTTATAGCCCAATCCATATCACCGCGAATGGAGTATTTTTCATAATTATCCACATCAATGTAAACAAGATTTTTATCTACATTCGCTTTTAGATAGTCAATATCACTATGAAAAACGAATGCTTTTTTACTACCATTTAAATTCATTCGAATATCTCGTTTACCAATAGCAAGGTCAAAAGGGTTAAAGGATTCGCCAATTGGGTCAGTCAGCCCACCGCTATATCGCAATGTTACGCTAATCGGGTTAACAAAAATATTCCTTTTTGTAATAATGTTAATGACTCCACCCATTGCTTCACTTCCATAAAGTGATGAACTTGGTCCTTTTATAATTTCAACTTTATCAATAATAGCTGTTGAAACTTGGTCTAAATTAATTCGACTATTGAATTTTCCACTGATGGGTTGTCCGTCAATCATAACAAGGACGTATTTAGAATCCATCCCAAGCATATTAATAACTTTACCTCCTTCTTTGGAGGCAGCAACTGAGATCCCAGCTCGTTCTTCAAGCAGTTCAGCTATATCTCTGGCTCCTGATTCTTGAATATCATTTCGGGAGATAACCTCAGTTGCAACAGGAGAGTTGGTATTAATTCTACTGTTTCGTGTCCCTGTAACTACAACGTGCTCGAGCTGTAAAAAAGTTTCTGTCATCCAAATTTCCAAAGGTTTACTGGATGGCACATTAACAATATCCAATGATTCATCATAGCCTATGGCTGAATACAATATATTATAATTTCCGGATGGAACATTTTCAATTGAAAAGGATCCATCTTTCAACGTTGCTGCGCCTAAATCAGTATTTTTTAAAATAACATTTACACCAGGGATAGGTTCAGCAGTTTCAGCATGATATACATATCCTGAAACTTTGTAACCAGCGCCAATCAATGGAGACACAATGGTCATAAATGGTATCAAAATATTGATTATAGTTTGTTTACGACTAATCATAAGTATTTATTAGACAGATTTCGAGAATAATACTCAAAAAATTGGTATGATCATCATACCAATGGAAAAGATAGTGATTTTTTAATTTATAAGACAACATATATTATTTACCTTATGACTCATATTGGATTGAATAGAATCACATTTTAATGTGATATAAAAGGGGATTTACTCTGGTTTTAAAAATATCGCCAATCGATTTAATTCATTCTTTGAAAATTGTGGAAAACCTGGCATGATAACTCCAGTCCTGTTCTTTGGATCAACCAGGGGTCTTCCCTTCTTTATGTGCTCCATCAATTCTTCACGGGAACGATTGATTACAAATGGATTATTCACAAGCTTAACACCCAGATATTCTAAACCTTCCAATTTTTCACCATGACAAACGGCACAATTGGACATATATAATTCTTTTCCGCCTTGAAGCGCAAATCGTCTTTCGATATCAACTGGTAATTTTGATTCTCGAAAAAATGCTTGTGGTTTTTTTACCACTTTTAATTCTGTTAAAGATATATTAGATGGCATCATTTTTAATAGAGATATTTTTCCAAATAATGTCATGCCACCAATTCCGACAAAAAGGCTTAAAGCAATTGTGCTTCTATTTGTGAATCGACTGAATTTAAGATTCGGAATTGAAAAAATAAGAGTAATAAGTAAAATAGATGAACATAAAATCACAGACATTTTGAAAATATATAAAAGGACTTCAGGCGACCAAACGCTTCCAATATGAAAGAAATTTGATATTTCAATAGCAGATGATTCTTGAATATTCATCAGTGCTGCTCCTACCCAATTTTCTTCAAATTTATCCTGAAATGCGGTAACCATACTGGCTATAATTGCAAAACCCACAGCATATCCAGTTTGACGAAATGTACCAATCAATCCACTGGCCATGGATGCTCGTTCCGGCGGAACACTGGACATAATAATACTATTGTTGGGAGAAAAGAATAGTCCTGTGCCAACACCAAACACTGCCATGGCGATATATAAAATCCAAATGGAGCCTTTAAGGGGAACCGCCATCATAAGTAAATAGCCTATAATGGTAAGGATTGTCCCAACAGTGCATAGCCGCTCAGAGCCATAACGATCTGCTAATTTTCCTGCTTGGGGACTGATGAAAAAGGTGACAACTGCTCCAACCGCCATCAAAAACCCCACATCCCAAGGTCGAATTTCCAACCCAACAATCAAAAGCATAGGAAGCACAAAAAGTTCGGCGGGAAAACTGGCAAATAAAACTGAATATGCCACACCAGCCCTGTTGAACTTTTTATTATTTTTAAATAAACTTATATCAATAATTGGGTCTAGACTTTTTTGCTCGTGCCTAATGAAAATGGGGAATAATACTACGCCCATGAGAAAAATTGCCCAAACAAAAACGTCTAAATGATTATCTTCAACTGGAAGGCGATTAAAACCAAAAAGTAATCCGAATAAACTTAAGGTCAATAAAATGGCGCCAACAATATCGTAATGTTTTCGTTCAACTTTTGTGCGACCAATCTCTTTCCCAAAAATAGTAAATCCCAATCCAACAGCAATAACACCAATAGGAATCCGAGATAAAAATAAGGCGTGCCAGTCATACGCATCTAATAGCCATCCCGCAAAAATAGGACCTAACAAAAACCCAAATGCATTCCCGGATGCCATGATACCCAATGCTTTTCCCTGTTCTTCTGGCGGAAAAACTTCCGTTGCAAGCGTAAATGTTGTGGGTAAAAACATGGCCATCCCGAACCCTTGGACGACACGAAGAGTAATAAGAATAGAAACAGAATCCGCAAACCCACAGGCAGCCATGGCAATGGCATAAACTAATGTACCAATCCCAAACATGGTCGCTCTTCCAATACGATCTGCAACTCGTGCCATAAAAAGCATTGGACCGGTAGCAGCAATCAGATATCCCAACGCTACCCAAACAACCTGACTTGTGTTTGTGTCCAAATCATCAATCAAATCCGAAAAAGCAATGGGAACAAAACTGGAATCCAAACTTGCCATAACACTGGACAAGAGTAATCCGGAAATCACCCAAATTCGTCGAGTTTTACTTATGGGAAAATCCTTCACTTTACATCAATTTCACATTGGGAATACCAAACAAGGCTTTCCAATCTTTGGAAATAAGTAAATCCATGAGTTCTGAATCCTTACCATCTTCTTTTTTTTTCATTTCACCTTCAATGGTTTTTAAAGCATACTTTGTTCCTTTTCCAAAAAGAGATTCCATGTATTCAATGGGAACACGTGGTTCTTTGGAAATATTCCCCTTTTCATCAAAAGTGGGTGGCAAGATAGGCGGCACATAAAACACATTTGGTTCACATCCATATTCTTCATGCAAGGGGAGAGCCACCTTCCATTTGTAAACCAGTTTATGAATGGGGCCATTTTCGTCATCAAGATAGCCAATAAATCGTAATCGCCCTGGACATTGAGTTGCACAAGCAGGAGGGATGCCTTCTTCCAATCGTGGAAAACAAAATATACATTTTTGCGACGTTTTGGTAGCCATATTAAAATATATTTTATCGTACGGACATGCTTTGTTGCACTCACGATATCCTTCGCAACGATCTTGATCAATCAGCACAATTCCATCTTCTTCTCGTTTGTAAATCGCCCGGACTGGACATGCTTCCAAACAAGTGGGATTGGTACAATGATTACAAATTCGTGGCACATAAAAATGATAATTATTGGGGTAGTCTCCAACGCTGGAATCTTCATTCCAATTAGGACCATATTCCATGGATTCTTTTCGGCCCAGCACTTTTTCTTTGCCGTCAAAATACACTTCCTGCGCATTGGTATCACAAATACTTCCATAGTCTGCAGGATTGGGAATGGTTCCCGGACTAATGGTTCCATCTTTGGCCCAACCACCGCCATTCTTTTCCCAATTTTTTGGATATCCATCGCCAGGTTTTGTTTCAACATTATTCCATAGCATGTGGTTCTGCCCTTGTTCATCTGTCCACAGGGATTTGCATGCAGCAGTACAGGTTTGACATCCGATACATTTATTTAAGTCCATGACCATTGCGATTTGTCGTGCCATTAAATTGTTTCCTTTAAATATTTTGTTTGGGTTGTTAACCACTCTAAATCTTTTTGAATAAAAGTATATAGCGCAGAAAATATTTCAATCCAATAAGGATGAACATCTAAACCTTTTATCTTATGATTGATAGATGCCAACCATAAAATGAAATGGCGATCTATAAAATCTTTTTGTGCTAATTGGAAGGAAAGTGCATCTTCGCTACCCAATTCTCCTTGGCATAAAAAATGGATAAATTCTAATTCAATAGCTAAATGATCCGATTCCCACTGACGATCTACAGCCACTTCATATCCAAAGTATTCATAATAACGCGTTACTTCTTCTTTGTTAAATGATAGCATTGGGTTCGCGCTTTCTCGGAGGGGAATAGGCGGACCATCATTTCCCACTTCAAATAATCCACTATAAGACTGGACAATTTCTTCCCAATATTCGTTTGTTAATATTATTGATTCTGATATTATTTGAGTAAAATCCATTTTGTAGGGCAGATGAATAGCCATTTCATTCAATGCCATTTTTATATCTGAAAAAACCATATAATCTTCATGGGGAGAAGAAGTTAGATTAGAGAACATGGCATAAGTCGCGGATCGCCCTGATAATATATTTATTGTATTATGCACTTTGCACTTTTTCAAAATCACAGGTGAAATCTTTGTATGTTTGGTTAGGCGCATAAGCCAAAACTTTATAACCTAAATGACCATAATCTCCAGCCATGGAAGTGGGTTTAATTAGACCGGATGTAGATATCACAGCAGAAAAGTTTTGCCGATCTTTGAACATCATAGGATCCCACCCATGATACATAAATGTCATCCCAGGCTGAATTCCAGCACTAATATGTGCCATAGCAAAAAATTCTCCACCTGAATTGAATATGCGAAGTTTATCTCCATCTTTCACCCCACGAATCTTTGCATCATCAGGATTCACATAAATATCTGGTTCTCCACGCTGAAGTGTCAACATTAGTGGGTCATCACGCCACATGCTATGGATTCCGTGGCGTGCATGCCCCATCATCATACGTAATGGATAACCATCGATTTTTAAAGGTTCTTTATGGGTTGGGAGTTGTTCACCATATTCAATAAACCAATCGTGGTCTATATAAAATTGTTGCCGGGATGTAAGCGTTTCGTAGGGACGTTTTTCATTGACACTCTCCATAATTTCCGAATGATAAGGCGCATCTTTATCATAATATGTTTTATTTGACCCTTCTACGCGGACTTTCCCAATAGCGGCCAATTCTTCAAATGACATTTTTGGAATTCCTGGTGTAGTATTGATGATAAATTGAATCACATCCTTTACATCCTTAACCTTCCCGTCCATTGTAAACTGTTGGTATGCTCGTTTAAAATCACGACGTACACTTTTGCCATCCACATTATCTCTGATCACTTTCATACGTCTTTTCTTTGCTCTTATTTCGAGCATTTTGGCAAAATCATGCACGATGGTATAATCATCTTTGGATTCACCCAACGGCGGTACAGCAGCATCCAAAATTTGCACGTAAGGCGTCCGTGGCTGAAGCATAATATCTGCTCTTTCATAATGGTGAGCGACAGGTAAAATATAATCTGCGTAATGTGCTGTTACGCCCATATCTGGCACAATAGCCACAATGGATTCTAAATTTTCGAAAGCGTCTTTTCGCCATTTATTCCCAGATGCTCGCCAATTGGCGCCATTATTCCCGGCAAAGAAACCCATTTTCCAGCCCTTCTTTCCATATTGGGGAAACCAATCTTCCTTAATGGATTTTTGATATTTTTCGTCCCATTCTTCTGCCAATTTTTCACCATATACATTTTTAGTGAGTTCTTTCATATTGCCTTGTTCATAGTCCCAGTTTGTAGCAGAAATCATGCGTGTCGCCGGACCCATTCCATTAAACGCAAAAGCCATAAGTCCCCGGACTTTAGGTGAATTGGAAATTTGGAGTCCACTGCCTTCCGGTCCAATATTACCCGTAAGAGAAAGAAGCAATACGAATGCCCGTTGCAACAAATCACCGTGTACCCATTTGCATGCGGCATATCCCGCATAAATCATGGCGGGTTGAGCCTGAGCAAAGTCTCTGGCAATTTGGCGAATAACTTCCGGACTCACACCCGTGATTTCTGAGGCTTTTTCCGGTGTAAAGTTTTCCGCCTCATCTTTTAGTAGTTCAAAAACCGTAGTTACCTCCACATCTCCATCCAAGGTGGATACAGTCCACCGTCCTTCTAAAACAGGATCAATATTACCCAAATCAATGGTGCCATATTTTCGTCTGTCTCTCCCTGGTGGCGGGTCCGTTAAACCTGTTCCAGGCGCTATAACAGCTTGGTTAGTTTTTTTATCCCAAAGATAAAAAATATTATCTTCTACTGCCAAAGTGGATACAATTGATGTGTCTTCTTTTCGCAGGAATTTTTTAGTGTCCATCCGAACCAAAAACGGGAGATCTGATTGTTCTTTGATGTATTCTTGATTCACCAACTTTTCATCTATGATGGTATGAACCATGCCCATTGCTAGAGCAGCATCTGTGCCCGGTTTTGGATTCACCCACAGGCTTGAATGCATGGCGGTAGGCGTGAATTCTGGAGAAATGGAAATAACTTTTGTGCCGTTGTATTTAGCTTCCCAGAAAAAGTGGGCATCTGGGATTCGTGTTACAGCTGGATTGGACATCCACACTAAGACACATTTTGATTTATAAATGGCAGACATGGTATCGCCCACATAGACTTTTCCTAACGTTGTATAAACACCAGTTGGCAAATCTCCCACACCTGAATAAAACTCTGGAACAGTAACACCCGTAATATTCACTAGTCGCGCTAAAGCTGCATAGGAGGCCATCTTTACACTCATTTGCGTGCCGCTTCCCCAAGAAATACTTTCTGGGCCTTCTTTCTCTACAACATCAATAAATTTATCGGCAATTTCAGTTAAAGCCTGGTCCCAACTCACACGTTCCCATTTACCTTCGCCACGTTTTCCAACTCGTTTCATTGGATATAAAATGCGTTGGTTTCCATACATATATTTGGCATGGCGAAGTCCTTTTTGGCAACCTCGTGGACCATAATCAGGTGTATCATCTGTACTTTCATATTCACCTTGCTGCTCTTCCCGCCAAACAATTCCATCTTTCACGAAAACATTAAATGCACAATTCCCAGCACAGTTGGTGCCGTGGGTTCCCCGAGCCACTTTATCCCAAGTGAATTTATTTCTCATCACATCTTCAAATCTACGATAGGGCCGATCCGGAGTTGTTGCTGCTTTTAGGGGCGAAAATTTGAGCATGAGTCCCAAACCTGCTAATCCGGAAGCAGATAAAAATTTCCTACGAGACATGGGGGGGAAATAATCCACTTTCATTTCATTTTTAATACGATCCATTTCGGGATTATACTTTTTCATCAAACAGAATCTGTTTTTTCCTCGTGCGGGAAACCACTTACAGTATTAAGTAAATGTTGCAATGATTGAACCAGAATAGATTGATTATTTTTAGAGATTGAGTCAAATAATCGGTCATTTAAAAATCGTCGCTCTTCTTGAATAGATTTTAAAGCATTCATTCCTTTTTGCGAAATATGAAGCGTTTTTCTGCGACGATCCGTAGAATGATCTTTTTGGGTAATATATTTATTCTTAATTAGCGTGGAAATTATTGGACTTATATTCGCACGAGAAACACCACGATTTTCTGCAATCTCTGAAGCTAAAACTCCAGGATGCACCATGTCATTATCTTTAACTACTGGTAGATTCGGATCTCGGGCAATATTTAAAAGGATAATCCATTGAAGCGTGGTGAGCCCTGCTTTTTTTGCAATAAGATCTCCCTTTTTATTGAAGAAATTCCCAATATCCGAAAGTAGAAAAATAATTTCGTCGTGGATGTTTTTCTCAAAAATATTATGTGAATTATTCATGCTTGACCATTTTATAGTATTTTGTAAATTAACTTAATAGTTAAGAAGCTTAATCATATTACAGCAAATCTTATCGCAATTCAATAAAAAAAATTAGGTCTTTGGATGTCTACACAATTTATATCAACACTTTTATTGCCGGGGCTTCTCTTTCTCATCATGTTGGGAATGGGGATGACACTCACGTTTGATGATTTCAAGCGTGTTGGTACTGACCCAAAAGGCATTATTGTCGGATTGGGAAGCCAATTAATTGTTTTACCCATTATTGCATTTTTATTGGCGATCATACTTCATTTACCCACTTATCTTGCGGTTGGACTCATGATTATTGCCGCATCACCTGGTGGTGCAACATCTAATTTATATTCTCATTTATCAAAGGGAGACACAGCTTTATCTATTTCTCTAACGGCTTTTTCAAGTCTTATTACTATTTTTACCATCCCCTTTATTGTGAATTATTCTTTATATTATTTTGGGATTCCGGGGAAGGAAATGCAATTGCCTATTCTCAAAACGATATATAATATTTTTAGACTTACTGCATTGCCGACTTTCATTGGAATGTTAATCCATATCAAGTTCCCTGATTTTAGCAAGAAAAGTGAATCAGTATTAAAATGGCTTTCAGGTGGATTTATTGTTTTGGCGTTATGGGGTATGCTGACCCTTCTAGGGAAACAGGGCTCCATTTGGCATTATGTTCTATCGGCTGGTCCCAGTGTTATACTATTAAACATTGTTACATTAGTAGCAGGGTGGGGAGTCGCTTCAATATTCAAATTAGATCTAAAACGACGCATCACAATATCTATAGAAGCAGGTCTCCAGAATGGCGTGATGGGAATGACAATTGCTTCGGCACCAGCACTATTGGGAAATGCGGAGTTTGCTGTTTCATCTGGTGTCTATGGCTTGGTCATGTGTATCAGTGGCATATTCATTATTTATTATGGGAATAGAAAACTGTAACCCATGTCTAGAACTGAAATCATCTTATATACTTTAATCATATACAAAGTAATTTTGTTAGGGATAGGATATTATTCCAGCAAACGGACAATAGATTCAGCCGATTTTTTTCTAGGTGGGAAAAGATTGGGACCATGGGTGGCATCCATCAGTGCGGTTGCCAGCGCATCTTCAGCTTGGACATTATTAAGCTTGAGTGGCATTGCATTTAGTTGGGGACTTTCAGCACTGTGGGTATTTCCTGGAATTATGCTGGGGAGCATTCTTAATTGGTTTTTTTTGGCGCCCAAATTACAAAGGTTGAGCACCAAAAATGATTCTATCACAGTAAATGATATTTTAGTTGGTTCTTCCGAAGGGTTTTGGAGAACCGCAATTTTAGTTTTTTCATCCTTTATAATCGTATTTTCATTTTCATTCCATATTGCTTCTCAATTTCAAGGAGCAGGGACAACATTTGCATCTAATTTTAATATGGATGCTTCCGTGGCCATAATGCTTGGAGGAACCATCATTCTTATATACGCTATTTTGGGTGGATTCTGGGCAGTGAGTATTACCGATACATTGCAGGGTTTGCTTATGGTTTGCACTTCAATTATTCTTCCTGTGACAGCATTATTCGCAGCGGGTGGATTTTCAGAACTTTGGGAATCTCTCCAAAATATGGGAGATGCAAACTATAGGTCTATTTGGGGGAGCCAATCGGGAATTGCAAAATATGGACTACCTTTGGGTTTTTTAGGTGTGGGACTTGCCACACTTGGGCAACCTCATATTTTGACTCGATTCATGGCTATTCGAGATAGATCATCCATGCGGCAGGCACAAATAATTGCCATCAGTTGGCAGTCCATTGTTTTCAGCGGAATGCTGTTATTGGGGTTTTGTGGGAAAGCATTGTTGGTGAATCTCGTGAATAATGAAAGTATCTTTTTTATTTTAACAGACACATTGATGCCACCCATACTAGCAGGGCTGATTATTGCTTCGGTTTTATCAGCAATCATGTCTACAGCTGATAGTCAATTATTAGTTGTAGCGTCGGCTATTGCTCATGATTTGCGACACATCTTGAAATTAGATTTCCTTTTTAAACATCAATTATTACTTTTGTCGCGTGTAGTATTAATTCTTGTGTGCGGGATTGCTATGTTATTGGCTTTATATGTACCCCAAGATATCTATTCTCGCGTCCTGTTTGCATGGAGTGCATTAGGAGCATCTTTTGGCCCAGTCTTGGTTATTATTGTTCTGGACAGGATAATAAAACCATCAGCAACTTTTTGTGCGATTTTTTCAGGATTTTCACTTACAGTATTTTTAAGTTTCATGCCAAATACACCGGGTGATGTTTTAGAAAAATTTCTACCATTCGTTATTGCTTTAAGTATTGGATGGTATGGCAGTAGAAAAAATATTAATATATGAGTTTCCAATCTTATATTAAGTATTGCAAAATGTTTGAACAATAGCTACATTTAAATTGGTATGATCATCATACCAATTTGCATAAGGAGATAAAATATGAAAAAATCAGACTATTCAGGCCAATTGCCACCAACTTATGATAAGGTAAGTCGTCATGGTGTTTTCCCCGAACCCACTCATGATGAAACAGCGAGATTTAATTTTATTGCCAGCTTAAATCAGCACTTGGCTGGGGTATCAGCAGGAAATAAAGTTGTATATGAAAAGCGGTTAAAACCCAATTTTATTAAAGAGCATGGGCGAAATTTTGAGAATAGACATGAAGTGCATCGTGCCTTAAAGAAAGATCCATATTGGCAAACATGGTCAGCCCTTCGTAGAAATACAATGGAAATGCGCCAACAAGCAGGTAGGTCAGTCGTACTTCGCCAAATTGATGATCTTAATGGAAAGGCAGAAAAACTAAATGAAGGAAAACCTACTCTAAAGTTGAATTCGGAAATTAAATCTCCAAGATATGCATCTGCTGTGGATATTCATTGTCAAGTGGGTGGTTATCATACAGAATTAGTAGAAGGTGATATTTCAGTAGGCGCAAATTATGATTCAGGTATTTTTGTCACTACCACAGGTGGCGTTGGTCCTGGTATTGATGGTGGTGGAAGGGCAGTCGCATCTTCGGTAAAACAGAAATTTACCGACTTTAAACCAAAACGTATTTTAGATGTAGGCTGCACAATTGGACATAATGTGTTACCAATTGCCCAAGCTTATCCTGATGCGGAAGTTATTGCTATTGATGCAGGTGCTCCTGTATTACGATATGGGCATGCAAGAGCCCAAGATTTAGGTGTGAATAATGTAACATTTATTCAAGCCGATGTAGAAAATCTCGATTATGAAGATGGCTATTTCGATTGGATTCAAACAACCATGTTTTTACATGAATTATCATCTAAATCAATTAGAAGAATTATGAGTGAATTGGGGCGCATGCTTAAACCGGGCGGCCTATTGCTCCAAGTTGAGCAGCCTAATTACACCCCAGAAATGGATTTATTGGAGCAAGCGATTCGAGATTGGGATTGTTGGTATAATAATGAACCTTTTTGGTCAAAAATGCATGGTATGGATACAAAGGAAATAATGCGCATGGGCGGTTTTAGTGATGACAATTATATGGAATTTAAAGCAGCGGCAGATACTGTGGATGGGGATGTAACAAAACCAGCAAAAGCTATTTTTGAAGATCATGGCCGAGAAGCATTATGGACCGTATTTGGAGCATGGAAATCATGAAAAAACTAAATATAGATTACATAGCAGAAGCAGGTAAAAAACCAAAAGGGAAACGTCCGTGGTTTTTAAATAATCCGGAAGTTGAAAAAGTCTTATCTATCACAATGGCGATTGCTGGAGAATTAGCAGTAACGCGAGAAAGATTGGATACATTAGAGCGCATTTTAGAATCCAAAGGGATAATGAGTCGAGATGAAATTGAATCATTTACCCCAACTGAAAATGATGCCCATGAAAGACAAACCTGGCATGCAGAGTATTTAGCTCGCATCATGCGAATCATCCAACAGGATAGAGAAGCATTAGAAACATCACCAGATATGAATGAAGCTGTAGAAGATTTAGCCAAAGAATTCACGACGGAATAATTGCCAAATTATACTAAATCTACAGTTCCATTTGTAGTCCCCACTACGGATGGAAAACTTATTGAAGAATATTTTGGTTTAGTGAGTAGCCAAGATAATGATTTCAGTATTGCCCATATGGTAGCACCATCAGGATGGTCTGAACCTACTCAAATACCAGAATTCGATGAAATTACAATCATGATTTCTGGTAAAAAACAAATCTTAATTGACGATGATTTGATAGAACTCAACGCAGGTGAAACTCTCATGGTTAAAAAAGGGAGTCATGTTCAATATTCCAATCCTTTTAATGAGTCTGCAGACTATTGGTCTGTATGCATCCCTGCATTTTCTCTAGATCTTGTTCATAGGGAAGAAAAATAAATATGATATTCACTATTCTTGGCGCCACAGGACAAATTGGTTCTCAAATTATACAATCGCTTTTAGAACTAGGACACAACGTTCGAGCTGTGAGTCGGAATCGAGATACTCTTGATACCCTTGTGGCAAAAGGAGCAGAACCATTCGAAAGCCATTTAGATGACACAAAGAGATTAACAGATGCTTTTTCAGATGTAGATGGCGCCTTTACATTAATTCCACCAGATTTATCTGCACCCAATGTTCGTGAATTCATGCGTCAAACAAGTAGAGCCCAAATCGGAGCAATCCAAAATTCAGGGATAAATCGTGTGGCTATATTAAGTAGTATTGGAGCTCATATTTCCAATAATGACAGCCACATTTCCGGTCATTATGAACATGAGCAGCAATTGGTGAAACTTGCAGATGTGGATTTACATATTTTCCGTCCAGATTATTTTATGGAAAATATTTTATTTAGTGCAGTCACAATTCAAAATATGAATTTTTGGTCATCACCAATAAAAGCAGATTTGCCTTTAAATATGACAGCTACAAAGGATATTGCAGCGAATATTGTGGATGCATTAGTTGGAGAAACACTCCCAGGTGTCAAAGAACTTTTAGGGTATGAATCTATCAGTTGTAAAGAAGCAACCAGGATTATGGCAGATGTATTGAATCGACCTGATTTGAACTATGTAGAATCCACGTATGATGACACAAAAAATGCTATTATACAATTCCGTGGAGCTTCAGAAAATTATACGGACGATTTAATTAATATGTATAAAGCTTACAATGATGGAATTTTGGTCCCTGAACATCCAAGGTCAATCAAAAATACGACCGCCACGAGTTTTAGAGAGTTTGCTGAAACGACATTGGATTATTTGAAAACCTAATTAGCTTTTATATTTTATATTTTCCAAACTTTTTCAAGTAAGCAACCAGCCCACCCTCATTTAATATATCAATCATAACCTGAGGAAGGGGAGTTGCAGAATATATTATATCTCCATCCGCCACTTTCCCCGATTCTAATTCTATCTCGAGACGTATTCTATCCGAAATATCATGTTCAGGAATTTCTAATATCGGTAAGCCAATATTGATAGCGTTTCGATAAAATATTCGCGAAAATGAACGGGCAATTACAACTGAAATCCCGGATACCTTTAAGGCAATAGGCGCTTGTTCTCGAGAAGAGCCACATCCGAAATTCCACCCACCCACTAAAATATCTCCTTGTTGAACTTTTGTTTTGAAATCAGAATCCAGATCTTCTAAACAATGGTCTGCAAAAGTAGAAACATCAAGAGTTTTGGTATACTTCCCAGGAATAATTCTGTCCGTATCAATATTGTCAATGTTATAAAGATGAACTTTTCCGACCATTATTCATTCTTTCCAATGGATATGGGATCCGTTATAACACCTGTCAATGCAGATGCAGCTACAACGGCTGGTGACGCCAAATAAATTTGAGAATTTGGATTTCCCATTCTGCCGGGGAAATTCCGATTTGCGGTGGAAAGAATGACTTCTTCATTTCCTGGAACACCCAAATGAGTTCCCACACATGGACCGCATCCTGGTGGAATCAATGTAGCTCCTGCTTCTGATAAAATATTCATGGTTCCGTCCGCCATAGCCTTATTCAACACATTTCTGGAAGCAGGTGTAATAAGCATGCGCACTCCCGGTGCGAGCTTTTCTCCTTTCAAAATAGAAGCGGCTAATTGTAAATCTTCCAAGCGTCCATTAGTGCAAGTTCCGATGAAGGCTATATCAATTTTTATTCCGAGTACTTCATCAATATCACAGATATTTTCCAATGAATGAGGTTTGGCAATTTTGGGCCGAATCACAGAAACGTCAATAGTGATAGTTTCTAAATATTCTGCATCAGCATCACCTATAACCGATTCAAATTTATATGGCAATTCCAAACCGGTTGTTTCAAAGATGCCAGCTTTTCCACCCATTTCCACTGACATATTTGCAATGGTCATTCGGTCACCCAAAGAGAGAAATTCTAATGTGGAACCGACATATTCCAATGTTTTATACGTAGCTCCGTTCGAACCTAGTTTCCCTACAATATCTAATATAATATCTTTGGCCGTTATTCCGGGATTTGGTTTTCCATTCAGTATTATTTTGATACTTTCCGGAACTTTGATCCATGTTTTTCCAGTAATCATGATGGCAGCAAGATCTGTAGATCCTACACCGGTAGAAAAAGCTCCAAGGGCACCATACGTTACGGTATGAGAGTCAGCCCCAATAACTAATTGACCCGGTTTAACATGTTGTTCTTCTACCATAATTTGATGACAAATTCCTGATCCTTCATCATATAAAATGGAATTTGTTTTATTGGCGAATTCACGGATAAACTTGTGGAGATTGGCAATGTGTTCATTGGGGGCAGGAGAAGCATGATCAATAACAAAAATTGTATTATCAGAATTCCAAGGTGTGGTTCCACCCATTTCTTTAAATGCTTTTAGGGTTAAGGGAGCCGTAGTATCAGATGCCATGACCCCATCAATATTGACAATGGCTAGTTCTCCTGCTTTTACATCATGACCAGCATGAGTAGAAAGAATTTTTTCTGAAATAGTTTGTCCCATGTTTTAATTTATTTTATAAAGTTTTCCAGAAAAATATTTTTCTCCAATAACAGGGACTAATGATCGAGAAATAGCAGCTAAATTTTTTATATCTATGCCTGTATCTAGACCCAACTCATTGAAAAGATTCACAGTGTCTTCCGTAGCAATATTACCTGTGGCACCCTTGATGAAAGGACATCCACCAATGCCCCCAAGAGCTGAATCAAATTGATTTACCCCCATATCTATAGCTGCAACCACATTGGCTAATCCCAATCCGCGGGTGTCGTGTAAGTGCAATGCAATAGGTACATCCCCAGCATGGGGAAGGATATGTTTTAAAGTTTCTTTGATTGAATATGGATTTCCCATTCCTGTTGAATCGGACAAGGATAAGGTATTTATACCGAGGTCGAGAATGGTTTTTGATAAATTGATGATTCGATCAATGGGAGGAAATCCATCATAAACACAACCCCAAACTGCTTGTAACCCAGCTCGTACTTCCAATCCATTTCCCTTGGCCAATTTTATCATAGATTTCAAATTTTCCATGGCTTCTTCTAATGTCATATTGGTATTATTTTTACTATGTGTCTCACTGGTAGAAATAGATACTTCTATACGCTGAAGATTGGCATCTATGGCTCGTTCAACGCCACGGTTATTTAATGCCAATCCGCTGTAAATAACATTATCATTTTTCGGCAATTGTTTGCAGATATCTTCAGCATCTGCCATTTGTGGAACCCACTTTGGATGAACGAATGATGCAACTTGGATTTGTCTAAGCCCCGCGCCAACAAGACCACGTATTATGTCTATTTTTTGATTAGTTGGAACAAGTTCAGAAACGCTTTGAAATCCGTCTCGTGGGCCTACTTCAGTTAAAATGATTTGATTTGAATGGGACATTTAATCAAATTCAAGAACTCTTGGTTTATACATACCTAATTCAGCATCCATGTAGGATGCATGGCGTTTTTCTGCAATTTGCAAATAATCCGGATCATTGAAAAAGGCATCCGCCTCGTTGGCTGTTGGGAATTTGAGTAAACTGTTAATCTCAAATCTTGGGTCAGCATAAGATTTGTTTAATCCTTTTCCACCTGCTAACAAACTTAAACCGAAATTTTGAGCAATGCCTAAGACGCCATGTAAATAGGCTTTGTACTGATCTTCGGTTCCAGTAATGAGATTTGCAAAGCTAACAACAACACATTCTGTATCATTTTTTGTAATGGGCATTCCTACTTTAAAAACAGAAATATGAACTTTTTCATAACTAGGATCACGATATTTTTGTTTAATCTCAATATACTCAGGGTCAAGAAAATATCCGTCACAATCTTCTTCTGTAGCGAAGGAAACTACAATATTTAATGGAAGTTCAATATTCAAATACTCTC
This sequence comes from Fidelibacterota bacterium, assembly GCA_018658715.1. Classification (GTDB taxonomy): domain Bacteria; phylum Fidelibacterota; class Marinisomatia; order Marinisomatales; family UBA1611; genus JABHGY01. Next base: position 49,877 of record JABHUQ010000041.1, on the reverse strand, counting down.
GATGAATAGCATCACCAACAGAAACGATTTTTGCACCATATTTTTCAGCAATAGGCGTAGATGCTTCTAAATATTTTTGATAAACATCACCACTCCCTTCTGCGAGTTTTCCCCTTATTACAACAACGATTGAATGTGGAGTTTGTTCAGACATATTGAATCCTTATGCAGTTTGAGTTTGATTAGATGATTTTTTTACCAAAAAGGATAACACAAATGCAATTCCTACTAATACAGCAATCACATTAAACGGTAGTGTATAAGAGCCAGTTTTATCATATAGAACACCTGTGAGCCACATGCCCATACCACCACCGAAGGCATCCAAGATGGACATGGTTCCCATAATTTTACCAAATGCTTTCATGCCAAAAATATGTGCCGTCAAAATTTGAAGTAAAGTGTAGAGGCCTCCCCAACCTAAACCAATAAGAACAACTGCGGGCCATAAAAGAGTTTGTGGATCAATGACTAAAACCACCATTCCCGCAAACATGGTTCCAATATTAATATTAAAGACTTGGCGCTTATTCATATGGTCAGATAAAAATCCGAAAAATAATTTGCCTACCAATGCCAGACCAAAGAGAACAGAGAGTCCAGATGCGGCTTTTTGAGCAGTGTGCCCTTGCCCGAGCATGAATAAAAACATATGATCTGCCAATGCAAGAATTGCATAAAATGTACACATGGCAATGATGGTTAATTCCCAGAAATTTCTGTTTTTCATGGCTTCACTGTAATCCATCCCACCTTTTTCTATATGCTCTGCAGATGATGCGTCAGGCTCATCTTCAGTTGCACCATCAGGTTTTACTCCCATATCTGATGGATATTCTTTAATAATAAATAATATAACAGGAATTAATATCAGCGGAACTATGGCAAGGTATATGAAGGATGGACGCCATTGAAATATAGAAATTAGTTGCACATTTATTTTAGGGACAATCATATTCCCCAAACTTGTTCCCATAAGAATTAAACCCAGAGCAGTCCCACGTCGTTTATTGAACCAACGAGAAACCAACATTACATTTACCACAAGTCCAGCAGAAGCTAAAGCACCAGCGAACAATATATGTATGATATATACATTCGTAAGTGTTGCAATTTTTGAATACATGAAATAGCCCATAGCCAATAGGAATGTTCCTACAATCATCAATGGACGTACACCATGTTTATCTGCCAATGCACCCATAAATGGTGCCAAAAGTCCCGCAAACAAAAATGTGATTAATCCTTTTAGCTTATAGTCGCCAACTGTCCATCCAAACTCTCTTAAAATCTCTTTATCAAACACACTCAATCCACCCAAAGTATAGGCTTGAGAAATAAATAGTATGACAAATGATGAAAGGACGATGATCCATCCATAAAAGAATTTTGGTTTAGTAGGCATAGGTTTTCCTTTCAATTAGTTGAACCACCAAGGGTCATTTTGTGAATTTGTATTGGTGTATAATACTTTTTTTCTAAAAAATCGCTGAATGGATGTGGGCCCCATACGAGAGCCCCCCAAACCAGATGATTTAAATGAATTTTTTTCTCCATCATACAAAATGGATGTTAATCCAGCATCATTAATACTGATGGCGCCTGCTTCTATTTTTTTTGCAATGGATTTCGCAACAGACTCTTCTCCAAAAACAGCACCACTCAATCCATATTCTGTATCATTCGCATAGTGAATGGCTTCATCTTGAGAAGACACAGACATGATGGGAATGATAGGACCAAAAGTTTCTTCTGTCATGATTTTCATAGAATGATTTACTTGAGATAAAACGGTTGGACGAACCCAATCACCACCGCCATGGTGTTCAATACTTCCACCACGATGTACATGGGCGCCTTTTGATATTGCATCTTCCAAATGTAATTCAATGATTTCAGTTTGATTGGGTGAAATGATGGGACCAATCTGCCCGCTGTCCATTTCGGGATAAGCCAATTGTATTGCATTCGCTTTTTCAGTCAGGATAGATAAAAATGAATTATAAACAGATTCCATACAATAAACACGTTCAATAGATAAACAGGATTGTCCCGCATTAACGACTGAACCCCATAGAATAGCAGATGCTGCTTTTTCTAGATTGGCACTTTCTAATACAATAGCCGCATCTTTTCCACCCAATTCAAGGAATGCGGGTATAAAGTTTTTAGCCGCTTGTTGTCCTACTTTTTTACCAGTCGCAACACTCCCAGTAAAACAAATTAAATCCACTTCATCTAACAATAAAGCGCCAGTGTTTCCGTCCCCTTGAACATATTGTAAAACGTCCGACAATTCGTGAACAGATTCAACAATGTGTTGTAATGGTTCTACAAACCTTGGTGTAAATTCGCTAGGTTTAATGATGACAGAACTCCCGGCCAACAATGCCGGAATGGCATCAATATGGGCCAAGAGATTTGGCACATTCCAGGGACTGATGACGCCCACCAATGAATAGGGGACAGTGTGTTGTTCCATAGCAATGAATGGAATGGAAGATAGTTTTGGTTCAGAGTTTCCAAATAATTCTTTGGCAATGTCACACCAGCGATCAATGGATTTTGGAATAGTTTCTACCTCTAGAATGGTTTCATGAATTCGCCCTGTATCAGTGGCTAACGCATTTATGAGTTCATCGCTACGAGATTCATAAGCCTTCTTCCATTTTTGTAATATGTCAATACGATAATCTATTCCATTTTCTGTCCAAACTTTTTGAGCATTTCGTCCAGATCGGTACATAGATGAAAGGTCATGATTAGAAGGCGGATCAAATGTATAATCCACTTGTCCTGTCCGTGGGTTTCTTACCGATATGGAGTTTTTCATTATTGTTTACCCATCTTTTATTCCCCCCCCATTACAGTGTAGGAAATAAAAGGATTTCAATTCATTTACAGTTTTCCAAATCCCTCTGTCATAGGGGGATAATGGGAGTTTTAAATACTGATTATTCATTGTTAATGTTTTTAGGACAGAATACCGGCCTTGGTTAGTCGTTGGATAGTATCTTCTTGCATGTGTTTAAAATGGGACCGATCCACTTCCTTTTCTAATAAGGAATTCACTGGATAGAAACTAGATGAAGCATAAGAATCTGCATAGAGTTCCAAGCGTTGACGCGCAATCATATTTCCCATTCCAACACGTTTCCGTGCACGACGAACAGCAGCCATATCGATGGTTGAATAAGCAGCCATACTTTCACCCGAACTTGTTTCATTCAGGATCTGTCCTTCGTAATTCACGATCATAGATCCACCATCCGTTGACGATGCGGGAATATCCATACCATAAATACCGGCGGAATTTGCAGAAACTATATAGGCCATATTTTCAAATGCACGAGCTTGTTTCGCGATGCGTTTTGGTGTCGCAATAGGCCCATACACTTCAGATGACGAATGGCAAATGACTTCTGCACCTTTGAGAGCATGGCATCGCGTAACTTCCGGATACAGAATTTCTTCTGATGCAACGCAGGCAAGTTTTCCAATCTCAGTGTCAATCACAGGAAAGATAGCTTCAGTACCATAAATGTCTAAATAGTCGTCCCATACATCATGGGGGGTTATAGCAAACATGGAATTAAGTCGCCGATAGCGTAAAACTACATTCCCAGAAGGGTCAATAATGAAGGATGTTTGAAAATAGATTCCTGGAAAATTAGGATCACGTTCATATACATTCCCTGAAAGGTAAATAGCATTGTTTTGTGCAATTTCCCCTAATAACTCATATTCTTTCCCATCCATTTTAATAGCGGCTTTCTCCGCCCAGTTTGATATGGATTCTCCCATTGGGAAAGATGTAAGAAAATATTCGGGCAGAACCACCAGTTTGCAATCTTCTCCAATGAATCGTTTGCTGGAAGTAATTTGTTTTCCAATCTTTTTAATGGTATGGGACATCAGTTGAGCTGCTTCTTCTCGTGTTGTTGTTTTGCTAACGGCTTGGCAAAGCACCTGTAAGGGAAGGGCACGGTATGCATCTAATGGTTTAGCCATTTTATTCTCCTTTTGGTAACCAGTCACCTGTTCCATAGGGATCTGGCGCTGGTTGTGAAAAATGTTCATGTTCGATTTTCCATCCGCCATCATTATTTTTTCCAATGACAAATGTGCCGCGGAATCGTATCTCTTTTTCTACGCCATTGATGTCTACAATCATATTAATAATATGACCGATCCATGCCATATTTTTTGTCACGCGACCTTTGGGTCCTTCTACAAATCGAATATCTTTTACTTTGATGGGAGAATCCACATATCCATTCCACCCGGCGGATATTTTTTCAAATCCCAACGTGGACCAGCGTGGGCCTTCTACAAATACGTATGTATCTGGTGATTCATTATAGTGGCTGATAATATCTTTAACTCGGGCTTCAATGACGGCGGAAAATTGTTTGTTGCAAAAGTCTTGAATCAATGAGTGTTGAGATTCTCCGTTCATGAATGAATATACCCCAAATCTTGATCATATTTAATTAATTCGGGATCTCGATCATTTTCATTTCCATATCCACCGCCACCAGGCATTTCCATGGTAACAATATCACCTTTTTTCAATCGAATAATACCTTTAGGCGGAATAAATCGTTCAGGAGAAATTGATATTTTTCCATGGATAGAATCTTTTCCGCCATTCAATCCCTTGGAAACTGTTATTAACTTTTCAGTCAATACCGACATATTAAGCCCTGATTCATTCAATACTTCAAAAATTATTTTTTGCCCTAATCCGCCACGGAATTTTCCCATCCCAGCAGAATTAGGAATAAGAGATTTTTCATGATATCGAATTGGTGTTGAACTTTCCAATACTTCAATAGGGACATTGGACACATTGGTTGGGAAACTTAAAATTCCTTCTCCATCTCTATTTGGTCTTGCACCATATCCGCCATTTAAAAAAAAATATTCAACAAATTCCATATTATCTTTTTCAGGATGCCTTCCATTCAAAACCACACACCAACAGGGTGCGCCACAGTCCGCTTGGACTTGTTCCGGAACAGCTTGGACTAATGCACCAAAAACGGGTGCATGGAGCATATTCCCTGTCATATTTCGAGCGCCGACGGGAACGTATCCTGTGGCATTTAATAGTGAACCCCGGGGCGCCGTTACGGTTATGGGTATAAAGGCACCATCGTTATTTGGCACATCTGGACTAAATGTGCATTTGATCGGATAAGCTGTGTAAGCATAGGTATAATTCAAAACCGCATTAATACCTAAAGTATGAGCATCACTCGTGCCTTCGTAATCTACAGCAATTTCATCTCCGACAATGGTAATGGCACATTCAATGGTGACTGGTTCATTAATACCGTCTCCATCTGCACCATAGGTGTATTTATACGTTCCGTCTGGTGCATCAGAAATAGCATCTCGCATGGCTTTTTCTGATACACCAATAATTTGCTCAGCTAATGTTTCAATATTATTCAAACCCACTTCATTCATCAATGAAATGAGCCCTTTTCTTCCTTGGTCATTGGCGGCAACTTGAGCACGAATATCACCAATCGTTTGCATGGGTGCGCGAACATTATTTTCGATTAAGCTGATGAGTGTTTCATTTTGAATACCTTCGGCATACAATTTTGTGGGCGGAATCAATAAACCTTCTTCATAAGCATCACGAGCACCAGCGCCCCAAAGCACCCCCCCAATATCAGGTACATGAGAAATGGTTCCGATGAAGCCAATCAATTTATCTTGATGGAAAATAGGAGAAACAACACCCACATCCGGTTTATGTCCGGCACATAGTTGGGGATCATTTGTGGTCACCACATCACCCGTTTTCCATGAGTTCAACGGAAAATTTCCATTGAGCAAATATTTGGTCATCATTGGAATTACACCCAAAAAGGATGGAACAGAAATAGTTGATTGAGCAATGGATCGCCCTTGAGTATCCATAAGCACCACAGCAAAATCATTGGATTCACGCGTAACGGTTGAAAAAGATGTGCGTTGTAATGCGGTACCGGCTTCATCCACGATGGCCAACAATCGTGACCATAAAATGCTTAAGTTAATTCCATCAAATTTTTGATTATTCATGACGCTTCCATATCCACAACAATGTTCATTTGATTATCCACTGAAAATCGACTATTTGGACCAATCACAAAAGTTGATTCTTTTTCTTCAATAATGGCCGGACCATTTATTTCATCCCCAACGGTTAATCCATATCGACTATAAACAGGGCATTCTAAAGGCGATTCCATTTCTGGAAATCGCACTTTCCGATGACCCTTAAGTGTTATATGACTATTATCATCAAAAACTTGTTGTAATCGAATTTCCGGAGATGGCCCTTTGGTTAACACGCGCCATGTAACACTCTCAATCGGTACATCATCAATGGTTCGAGAATAGAGTGTTTTATATACTTTAGAAAAATTCTTTTCAATTTTAACAATTTTATCTTCGGATAATATTCCGTTTGGAACGGATACTTTTATTTCAAATCCTTGTCCAAAATATCTCATATCCGATTGGCGAGTAACAGTAACATCTGCATCAGTAATTCCTGAATTTGCTAAAAAAATCCGTCCACTCTTTTCCAATTCATCTAAAAATAAATTCACTTGCTCCCAATCCATGGTTGCTAATTTATTGACATGGCTTCGAACAGATTCCACCGCAACAGCAGAAACTAAAAATCCAATCGCTGAAGCTACACCGGCACCCACAGGAGCCATGAGTTGTTTTAAGTTAAGTCGTTGCGCCACATGAAATGCATGAACGGGACCTGCACCGCCAAAAGCCATCATAGTATAATGCCTAGGGTCTTGTCCTTTCTCTAAAATGTGAACGCGAGCTGCATTTGCCATGTTTTCATTCACTACACGATGAACACCTAAAGCTGCATCTTCCACGGAGAGGCCTAATGATTCGGCTAAATGAATTCGAATAGCATCTTCAGCTTTTTGGCGATTTAGTTTCATGGTTCCGCCCAAGAAAAAATCTTCATTTAAATATCCCAATACTAAATCTGCATCTGTTACAGTTGGAAATTTTCCACCACGATCATAACATGCAGGGCCCGGTTCCGAACCGGCACTTTCCGGTCCAACAGTTAGTAAACCTAATTGATTCACTTTAGCAATACTTCCGCCACCAGCACCAATTTCTATCATATCAATCACTGGGATACGCACAGGTAATCCACTGCCTTTGCGGAATCGTTTTACACGACCCGCTTCAAATTGATTTGTAATGTCGGGCTCATGGTTATGGATAAGTGATGCCTTGGCCGTCGTCCCTCCCATATCAAAGGCAAATAAATCTTTCCGATGCGTTTGCTTTCCCACAAAAACGCCCGCCATTGTTCCGCCGGCAGGTCCGGATTCTAATAAATGGATGGGTGAGTGTTTCGCGCCTTCGAGTGTGGTGAGTCGCCCACTTGAAAGCATAATATTGATAACACCAGCGATGTCCATTTCATATAGCCGAGTTTCTAAACGTGATAAATAGGTATGCGTCAGGGGTTGGACAAATGCATTCATCGCTGTGGCAGATGTGCGTTCATATTCCCGAATCTCCGGCATGATTTCACTGGAAACACTAACATATATGTCAGGGAAATGAGATTGAATGTATTGTGCAGTTTCTTGTTCATGAGTGGGATTCATAAATCCAAACATATAACAAATGGCAACGGCTTCTACGCCTTGATCGACAAGTTTTTGAACAGATTCAGCTAAGTCAGATTGGTTGAGACTATGAATAATATTACCATGTTTATCCATGCGTTCGCTTACGCCTACACGCAAGTTTCTTGGCACTAATGGTTTGGGCATGGTAATATTTAAATCATAAATATCATATCGAAGCTCACGACCAATTTCTAATACATCTTCAAATCCCTTTGTCGTGATTAATCCCGTTTTGGCGCCTTTTCGTTCAATGATTGCATTGGTAACCAATGTGGTACCATGTAGGACGCGACGGATATCCTTTCCGGATACATGATTATCACGTAATACTTGTTGAATACCATTAACGATTCCATCGGTAGGATCACCATAAGTTGTGAGGGTTTTCCCGAAGGTGAGTTTTTCGTTTTTTTCATCCAGCAATACCACATCCGTAAAGGTTCCGCCAATATCAATACCAAGTTGAAAACTCATCGTTTAATGCATTTCTTCGCCGCCACTGACATTCAGTGCTTCGCCGGTAATATAATCCGCTTGGTCTGATGCTAGGAAAATGCATGCTTTGGCAATATCATTTACCATACCGACGCGCCCCAGTGGAACTCTGTCACGAATACCTTGAATGTAATCATCATAATTCATACCCATCTTTTCACTGAAAAATTCATTCTGCCATTGACCGAGTCCTGTGGTGATATGATTGGGGCATACTGCATTCACTGTAATTTTATGTTGACCTAACTCCACAGCGTTAGAACGCGTCAATCCCACCATTCCATGTTTGGATGCGGTATAAGCTGCAGCAAATGGGAAGCCAGATTTGGCCGCTTGAGAAGCAATATTAATAATACGTCCACCGTTTCCTAGATCTATCATATGTTTTGCAGAATGCTTTGTGCACAAAAATGCGCCTTTAAGATTCACTTCTAATACAGCATCCCAACTTTCTTCCTTGAAATCAACCAACGGTTCCATGAGATACCCAATTCCTGCATTATTCACCATAATATCAAAGGCACCAAAATGAGCCACTGTTGTAGAAATTAATTGGTCTACTTCGGATTCGCTCCGCACATCACACTCAACGCCAATTGCATCTACACCTTTATTCTTGGCTTCTTGGACAATGGCTTCCATTTCAAGGGTTGTTCCAATGTGGCTTTCATCAAAACGATGGTCTTTGGCAACGCCAATATCGCTTATGACCACATTGCATCCTGCATCTGCGAAGGCCATGGCAATTCCTTTTCCAATACCTTTGTCTCTACCGGAACCGGTAATGATGGCTGTTTTTCCCGCTAATGATTTCATGATTAGGCGATTTTTTCAGTGAGAATAAACATGGGGTTGTCCACCATACCTTGGAATTTTCCTGCAATTTCTTGTACTTTTTCATCTTGTACATCTGCCCCAAATGCATCCATATCATTCACATCAATAACTTCGAAATATTGATATGGGGGAGCATCTTCTGAAAATAAAAGTGCCTGTGATTTATAGACTTTAAAATCATCAATGGAATTCAAAGATTTTACTCCGGGAACATCTACATCTTTTGCAAAGGCTTCATAATCATCCACAGATTGGCCTTCTTTCAAATTGAATAAAACGATGAGAGTTGACATAAGATTCTCCTTTATTACTATTAATTTTTTGCGTCGTTTAAATAAGTTCTTCCGGCAGAAACCAGTAAACCATTCACACCACCAAGACAAATCTGAGCACCCCGTTCTATAAGTCCTTTTGCAGCTGATCCATTTGGTGCAACCGTTCCTACAACCAGACCAGCATCTGTGACTGTTTTGATCACTTTATCTATCGTTTCTTTTACATCGTTATGCCCTGCTGGTCCATCGATATAACCCATAGACATGGCTAAATCTCGGGGTCCAATAATAAAGCCGTCAAGTCCTTTGACCTTTACCATTTCATCTAAATTATCTAAAGCAGAAATATCTTCAAATAATGGCAAAACCATTGTTTGTTCGTTGGCAAATTTGACATATTCTTCCTGACTCATTTTCCCCAGCATATAGTCAGCAGCTCGAATAGGGCCAAGCCCACGGTTTCCCATGGGCGGATATTTGACGGCATCAACCATTTCTCGCACCATATTTGCATTTTTCATACCGGGAACAATAAGTCCCATGATGCCTGCATCCATAAATTGAAGAATGAGATGACGATTTAATTCACGAACACGAGCGAGTGGCGTCATACCGCGTATTTCACATGCACGTACAAAGTTTTCTACTTCCACGACACCTGCGGGGCCATGCTCACAATCTAAAATGTGATAATCAAAGCCAATAAGCCCCATTGTTTCTATGAGTATGGAATCAGAATTGGGTGCAATGCAACCAAAGACAGGATCACCATTGGTTAATTTTGTCTTCATTTTATTTTCTTTCATCGTAGCTCGTCCACTTTTCCTTCTTTTATGGCCTGTTGAATATAAGAAATCAATCCACCTGCTTCCGCAACTTCAGCGACAAAGGGTGCCACAGGCGCAGCTTGAATTTCTTCACCCGTTGTAAGATTTTTTATCTGTCCCGAAATAGGATCAACTTCTAGCTCATCCCCGGAAGAAGCGATAGCTTCAATGCCTTTGCACGTAATGAAGGGTAACCCATAATTAATTGCATTTCGGAATTGAAGTCGAGAAAAAGATTCGGCAATAACTGCTTTAATACCGGCTCCCATGAGTCCTGTAATGACGTGTTCAATACTTTTCCCGCCACCAGCAAAATTATGACCGGCGACGATAAATGAATATCCATTGGATTTAAATCCATTTTCACAATCAAAATCAGAATGAACACCACCCATCACCCATCTACTATTTTCTTCCTTATCTAAAGCAGATGTCCAAAATTCCTGTTTAATGATATCATAAGCAAAAACATAGCCTTCTGCTTTCCAAACGGTGCCTTTTAAATTATTCGCCATAGGTTACTCCAAAGTTTTCTGGCATGGGCAAATCTCGGGGGTCAGCAATTGCCCCCGTGAGAGCGGATGCAGCACAGACAGCAGGGGATGTTAAATATATTTCTGCTGATTTACTTCCCATCCGTCCTTTCATATTTCGATTCCCTGCACTCAAAACAACATCTCCGTCTCCGGCAACACCACGATGGGTTCCAAAGCAAGGGGCGCATCCAGATGTGCCAATAGCGACGCCCGCTTTGACCAACGTGGAAACATATCCCTTATGCATGGCTTCTAAATATTGGGTTTGACTTGCGGGAACCATGAGCATATTAATATCAGGATGAACTTGTTTTCCTTCTAAAATAGCCGCCGCAATACCAAAATCTTCCACCCGTCCATTGGTGCAGGTCCCAATAAATATCTGATTCAATTTTGTCCCCACAACTTCTTCAACTGTAACTACATCGTCTAAATTATCTGGTTTGGCGACGACTGGGCCAACATTGGAAATATCAATTTCATATTCAGCTTCATATTCAGCGTTTGAATCGGAAGAAACCATTTCCCAATCACCTTTAGCCACACCATTTAAATAGGCTTGCGTTTTTTCATCGGGAGCAACGATTCCATTTTTTGCACCCAAATCTACCGTCATATTGCAAAGAGAAATTCGCCCACCCATGGATAAATCACTCATAGCAGGGCCATCATATTCCAATGCTTTATAAATAAGATCTCCATTCCAATGCATCATATTCATAATGTGCAGTGATAAATCCTTTCCCATGACCCAAGGTTGCCATCTCCCGGTTATATGAAATCTCACTGTTTCCGGGACACGAAACCATCCTTTCCCTGTGGCCATAGCAACAGCTGCATCCGTTACGCTCACTGCATTTCCAACCGCACCGACAGCACCATAAGAATTGGCGTGAGAGTCGGTCCCGATACTAATGGTTCCCGGGAGCACATGTCCATCTTCTAGCATAATTTGATGAGCGATGCCTTGTTTGCCAAAATCATAAAAATGAGTGACATTATGAGCTTTGACGATTTCACGCCATTCATTAAGTAAATTGGCAAATCGCTCAGTGGGGGGAGGAACTAAATGATCGGATACGCAAATCACTTTATCACGATCAAAGAGATCTTTCGCGCCTAAAGAATCAAATATATTGAAGGTGGATTTCCCTAAATAATCCATGGTCATAATGGAATTTACATCCACCCAAACCAATTCGCCGGGACGAACAGAATCTCTTCCACTCTGTTGTGCCATAATTTTTTCTGTCACTGTAAATCCTGCCATTTAACGCAATTCTCCACTCAAAATGAATCCAGTCATAAATATTTTATATGATTAATGCTTGAAAATCTGTATGTTAAGTGGTATGATGGTATGACCATTAGACCACTTATATCAAGAAGAGACTAAAGATTTATTTCAACTTTTGCAATACAATTTTTAGCAATTAACAGGATCAAGAAATGAATGTCAATTACAAACCAATTGTCCCACAACAAAAACTTTATAAAAATATTGTTAATCAAATTAGAAAGATGATTTTAAGCGGTGAATTAAAAAAAGGAGATCAATTACCATCTGAAAGAGATATGGCTCAACAATTTGGTGTTAGTCGAACAGCTGTAAGAGAAGCTATTAAATCGTTATCAGAAATTGGATTAATAGATATTATGGTTGGACGGGGTACTTTTGTTGCTAACAATACTGCTGATCGTATTGTCGAATCTGTCAATTTGTTATTAGATGTAGAAAAGGTAGTAAAAGAAGATCTACATTATGCAAGAAAAGTATTGGAAGCCCCTATTGCAAAGTTAGCAGCTAAAAACCGTAAACAAGAAAATATTGACCAATTGCAATTCCTTATCGAAAAGATGGAAAAATCAAAAAATCATACAAAAAAATTCATTGAAGTGGATATGGAATTCCATGTGGAATTAGCAAAAGCGTCTGGGAATTCTGCTTTTGTTGTGTTAACGCAAGCAATAATGCAAATATTGAGAAGTGACTTAACATTTGTTTTAAACTTTCAAGATCAAACTGAAACAGCTCTCAGTCATCATAAAAAAATACTAAAAAATATTGTTAGTCAAGATATTGAAGGTGCAGAATTAGCCATGCAGTCTCACATGCACCAAGTTGGAAATGTATTGGAGTCACAAAGGGAAGAGAAGTGACTCCTTTACCGTTGAGCGGAATTAAAGTAATTGAATTTACACATGCAGTAATGGGTCCATCTTGTGGGCTCATATTGGCAGATTTAGGTGCAGACATTATTAGAGTTGAACCAACAACAGGCGACCCAACCCGAAAGTTAAAAGGATTTGGTAAAGGGTATTATCCATTTTATAACAGAAATAAAGAATCAATTGCGATTAATATAAAAACATCTGATGGGAAGAGTATTGCTCGAAAAATAGTGAATAAAGCAGATATATTAATTGAAAATTATGGACCTGGGACTATGGATAGATTAGGATTTGGTTACAAAGAAATGAAATCGATTAATCCTTCTCTGATTTATGCATCACTTAAAGGCTTTTTATCAGGGCCATATGAGAACCGTCATGCAATGGATGAAGTGGTTCAAATGATGGGAGGATTAGCATATATGACAGGGTTACCAGGTCAACCATTAAGGGCGGGTGCATCTGTCATTGATATTTCAGGAGGCATGTTTGCGGCCATGGGAATATTAACAGCACTTTTTGAACGAAAAACCACAAATATGGGAAAATATATAAAAAGTTCTCTATATGAAACGTGTGCATTTATTATGGGTCAACATATGGCCTATTCTGCTTTATCAGATGAAAAAATACCACCTATGACTAATCGCATTAGCGCTTGGGCGATATATAAAGTATTTGACACTAAGGATGACGAACAAATATTCGTAGGTGTAATAAGTGAAAAACATTGGGAAAAATTTTGCCATGAATTTAAATGTAATTCACTATTGGATGATTCGAGATTAAAAACAAATAATGATAGAATCCGAGAAAGAGAATGGTTTATTCCAGAAATTGAAAAATTGTTAAAATCGTTCACCAAGGAAGAAATTATTTATAAATGTCAAAAAGGTGGGGTCCCATTTGCTCCCATAGCATGTCCCGAAGATTTATTTGATGATATTCAGCTCAATCATAATGGCAGATTATTGAATACAGAATTTCCTAATGGGACACAAGCTAAAATGCCAAGACTTCCGATTGAGTATGGTGATTCTGATTTAGGTCTTCGAAAAAATCCACCCAATAATATTGGAAAGGATACTGAAAAAGTTTTATCTGAATTAGGATTATCATCGAATGAGATGGACCAGTTAAAAGATGATAAAGTGATTTATTTTGAATCATAAAATGTCCTGCTCTATGAAATTTCAACACTTCTTTAGATTCTTTAGTGTAATTCTATTCAGTATTACACTAGCGTTGGCGGACAATTTAAAACCAAAGAAACATGACCCGAGAGAATTGCCAATATATAAACTACCTAATTTGGCTGATACCAGCTATATGAAACGAATCACATTTAACTCAGGTTGGGATGGAATGGGAGCTTTTTCACCGGATGGGGAAAAAATGGTTTATACTCGTGGTGAACCGAGAAGTTGGTCATTGTATTCCCATATTATGGATGTATTGTCACTTAATCTGGGACCGGAGAATTATAAAGGTGTTCCCCTAAAATCAAAACTACCTTTAGGGTGGGTAGAGAATCCTGCAAACTTTGCGGAATGGCGATAAAAATATAAAGAAATAAGAAAGACAAAAATGAAGTTTGATACAATTGTAAAAAATATTCAACTTGTTCGACCAAACATTTCTACTGTTAAGGATTCGAATATAGGAATAAAAGGCGGAAAAATCATTACTGTACAGCCTGATTTAAATTCAAGTGATGCAAATATTATTATTGATGGTTGTAATTATATGGCATTCCCTGGGTTGGTAGATGCACACATGCATACAGGTATTTATACTCATTTAAGCAATGATGCTATCACTGAAAGCAGAGCTGCAGCCATGGGAGGGGTAACAAGTAGTATAAATTATATGAGAACGGGACAATATTATTTGAATAAGACTGGTCCATATCGTGAGTTTTTCCCAGAAGTGTTAGATATTTCAGATGGAAAATTTCATGTGGATTATGCATATCATCTAGCTCCTATGATGGGAAGTCATATCGATGAAATTGACTATATAATTGATAAATTTGGTGTCACGTCCTTTAAGATTTTCATGTTTTACGGTAGCCATGGTTTACACGGGAAATCTGACGATCAATCTAACTTTCTTATGATTGGTCCTGATGATAAATATGATATGGCTCATTTTGAATTCATTATGCGTGGTATTAGAAAAGCAATGGATAATCATTCTGATAAAAAGGATATTATTAGTTTAAGTCTACATTGTGAAACAGCTGAAATTATGACGGCTTATACCAAGCTTGTGGAGGAAGAAGGAAAATTGGCAGGGTTAAGGGCTTATAGTGCATCTAGACCGCCCCATTCGGAAGGATTGGCAATTTTTATTGCTTCTTATTTGGCTAATGAAACTGATTGTATCAATATAAATTTACTTCATTTAACTTCCCGAAAAGCCATTGATGCTGCTATGATGATGCAAGCGACGTTTCCACATATCAATTTTCGACGTGAGGTTACGATTGGGCATTTGCTCTTGGATGTAGATTGTCCCAACGGTAATTATGCAAAAGTGAATCCACCCATTCGCTCAAGAGAAGATGTAGAAGCATTATGGGAATCATTGAAAAATGGGCACATTGATTGGGTTGTGAGTGACCATGCATGTTGTTCTAAAGAAATGAAAGTGAATTCGAATGACCCCGATAATATATTCTTGGCTAAATCTGGTTTTGGTGGGACGGAATATTTATTATCTGGGTTATTTAGTGAAGGCACAAAAAGAGGAGTATCTCCAAATAAAATAGCAGAATTAGTTTGTTGGAATCCTGCGCAAAGATTTGGATTAAAGTCTAAAGGCGATCTAGCACCTGGATTTGATGCGGATATTGTATTAGTGGATCCCAATGAAACATTTGTTGTGAATTCAGGGGAGTCTCAGTCGACTCAAGGATATTCACCATTTGACGGATATGAATTAACAGGAAAAGTAAAGACTACATTTCTACGCGGAAATAAAATTTATGAAAATGGAAATATTTTAGATAAGGCATGCGGAAAATATTTGAAACGACCCTATTAAAACTAAATCTATTAAGGGAGGATAAATGACATTATTACAATTAGCTGTTATCTATATTGTGACAGCTCTCATTTTTTATACGATTGCTGTTTGGAGTGAGCGATTTGCAGGGCGATTAAAAATTTGGCACCTTGGATTTTTTTGGGCAGGCCTCACAGCAGATTTTATTGGTACAGATTATATGAGGCAAATTGCAGGTGGTATCCATTTAAATCTTCATGGTTCTACAGGTTTACTTGCCATTGTATTAATGTTAATTCATACCATTTGGGCTACTATAGTTATTATAAAAAAAGATGAAGAAGCTATTTTGAGTTTCCACAAATTTAGTACAATTGTTTGGGTTATTTGGTTAGTGCCATTTATAACGGGCATTGTGATTGGAACACTTTCTTAGGGAGGAAAAATGGAATATTTGAATTTGACCAATTTAGTTCTATGGATACATATCATTTTTGTTGTTATATGGCTAGGGAGTGATTTTGTTGTATTTAGTTTAAGTATGAGTTTAATGAATAGGAATTTACCTATTGATGTTCGTCTCGATAGAGCAAAGCTGGCACAGAAATTCGATATGTGGGTTACAAAGGTATTTTTAGCAACACCATTTATTGGCCTTACTTTGGCTTGGCTCAGATGGGGAAGTTTTGAACCTTTAATTACCCTTCCGTGGATGAATTTAAAACTTATACTTTTTAGTATTATTCTTATTATGGCTGTTTTGCTCATTACAGGAGCATCTGGAACGGTTGGCGTACTCCAGAATATTAAAGATGGGGAAGGTGAAGAAGAAGAAAATGAAGCTATCCTAAAAAAACGTGTTAAAGATTTAGCCTATCCTGCAATTACACTTCATATTCTTTTATCATTAATTATAATCATTGCCTTGGTGGGATCTCAAATGGGCATGGATATGGGAGGATGGTAATATGTGGATATTAAAAGTATTTTGGGCTGAAATGATTCTATTCCCCTTAATTATGTTGTATTTTATTTATAACAGTGGCACTTGGGAAGAAAGATCCATAATACAAAATAGTACCATGATTATGTATGTATTAGTACTTCTTGTAGCGATAGGTGGATATCTATACGTTTGGAACAAAGGACAAAATAAAGGGAAATAGTAACATTATGTGTTTTATTTATAGGATTATACTAGGTGTAGTTTTCACTAGTTTGGTGAGCGCACAATCCTTCGTCCAGATTAATGGGAACATTATTATGGAATCCATGACAAATATTTCCGGTGGGATTAAGACAGGAAAGGCTATAAGTGGTGTAGGTGAATTTGGAGTTGAGATTAATCACAAATTTGGGCAGGTTAAAGCAAGTACATTATATTTAAACGGTGAAAGTCCTTCAAAATTTATCGGTGATAGATTTGGTGCAAGTAATATAGATGGATATAATAGTTTTCGGCTGTATGAAATATGGGTCGAAAAACACCTATTGAATCAAACCCTAAGCATACGATTTGGTAGTTTAATTGCAGATGCTGAATTTTCTGTGAATGATTTAGGAGGTTTATTTATAAACAGTTCTTTTGGTTGGCCAGCATATATTTCAGCAAATACCGTTAATACAGGACCGGCATATTTTGTCACAGCACCAGGGATACGAATTAAGCAACAATTAAAAGAAAATCAATTTTTTCAATTTGGAATATATGATGGAGATCCATTCGATCATTTCGATGGAGATGAAAAAATTACTGCACACGGAAATCATTGGGAATTATCTAAAGATCAAGGAATTTTTTCTATTGGAGAATGGGTATCATTCATTGGAGCCAAAAATCTAGGAACAATTAAATTGGGCTCATGGAAGTACACTAGTTTCGATTCATCTTCACTTTATTATCAGAATGCACGCGATAGATATGGTTTTTATTTTTCTTCTGAATCGAAATTAAAATCATTTGGAAGTAATCAATCAATCAATGGATTTTTTCGTGCAGGTTGGAGTCCAAATAGTATTCAAAATACATACACAATTGCCATTGATGGTGGAATAACGATTCAAAATGTATTTGAATCTCTAAAAGATGATTCATTTGGTATTGGCTTTGCTTTTGCAAAAATACCAGACCAAGTATACCTCCAGAGTGTAGAAGAAATTTTATTAATTCCTTTGGATTATGAATGTGCCATTGAATGTACTTACCAATTTCAATTCATGAATTATATCACTATACAGCCAGATTTACAGTGGATTTTACATCCTGGGGGTTCTGCCATAAATGAAAATGCATTTGTGGGGTCAATTCGAATTTCTCACTCGTTCTAATGGAGGTTATATGAAGAAGCATAACATAATATCATTTCTATTTCTATCTTTCTTTTCACTCACAATCATTGAAGGGAAAGGGGAATGGCTTGATCCGAATAATCCTGAAGATGCAGTAAAAATTATGCGAAAAGTATCGTCATCTCTTATTGATAATGAACCCACGTACTTTTGGTTTTATGGAAGTGTGTATAGTCACAAATTAGGTGAAAAAGATCGACATTTATTTGATTACCAAGGGCTAAATGTTCGTGCAACTAAAACAGTCACAAATGAAGAACATGGGTATGGTTACGAATATGTTTCGCGAGAAGTATTATTTTATTTAGATCCTAAAACGGGAGAACTTATTCATCAATGGGAAAATCCGTGGACAGGAAAAACAGTAGATATTATCCATATTGCCAATGATCCAGTAAATAGTCGCTATCCTACGTATGCTTATGGGAAACGGGGTCCTTTTAAACTACCAGCAGTTGTTCAGGGTGGACATTTTATGATGAATATGGAAATCCCATTATTTTATCCAAATCCATTAGGTGGAGATTTTCAAAAACAAGTAGGTGGATACTATCAAGCACATGAAATGTTTAATTGGTTTGGTCGTACAGATGATTTATTTGATGAATCAAAACCAACATCAACGGATGTGAATGTTGGGTGGGCACGATCTGCTCAATGGCTTCCATGGATGGAAATGGGGAGTATTGAAGGATCAACATTATATCATGGATTAGGGAAACGAGTTGCTTTATTTGAAGATTTACCGGAAGTACTAAAAAATACTATCCGAGAAAAATATCCAAAATATGAATTTCCACCTCCGATTGATGATGATCGCCCTAATATGACAAGCTGGATTTATTATAAAAAATTGATCAATGGGGACATTCCAAATCCATGGGAATAAAACTATAAATGATTGACTGAATTCTATTTAGTTTCCCGTTATTAAAAATCTTATTATTATTACGTTTCACTATGTCTCATCATAAAAAAGGGTCCGACTTATTTTACGAAATCCAGCATGCATTTATTGGATTAAATACAGAATACACTCTTGCGACAGGTGAAGCCACTAAACGAATATATTTAGATTCCACCGCATCAACATTAATGATGAAGCCTGCGCACGATGCAGTGGAAAAATTTAATCATCATTATTCAAATACCCACAGTACACTCCATTTTGGCGCAAAAATTTCTACGGATTATTACCAATGGGCTCATGATCGTATTCTATCTTTTGTTCGTGCTGATCCAGAAACGTATGCATGCTTTTTCACAGGAAGTGGTACGACAGCTGGGATGAATCGTTTGGCACGAGTTTTCAAACATTCTAGACCAGAAAAAGAATTAGCCATTGTATCCATTATGGAACACCATTCCAATGATTTACCTCATCGGAAACACATGGATAAAATCATTCATGTTCCTTTGAAAGAAAGAAATGGGAAACTAGGATGTGTATGCATTGAGACTCTTGAAACCATCTGCAAAGAGAATAAAGGTCAATTAAATTATATTGCTTTGACAGGCGTGAGCAATGTGACTGGAATCATGAACCCCATTTATGAAGCAGCAGAAATTGCGCATAAATATGGAGCATATATGATAGTTGATGGAGCTCAATTAGCCGCACATGTTCCCATACAAATGTGTGACCCTCACAATCCTAACAGAAATATTGATGCTATTGTTTTTTCTGGTCATAAAACATATTACCCAGGATCTCCTGGCGCTGTTGTAGCTAGAAAAGATTTACTTTTATCTGTTGAGCCAGAAGAGGTAGGAGGAGGAATGGTTCGGGATGTATTTGTAGATAACTATGTTGTTAAATCATCATTCCCAGATCGAGAAGAAGCAGGAACCCCCAACATTCCTGGAGCTATTGGACTTGCAGTTGCTGTAGATATTTTAGATCGAATTGGGATGCATTTTCTTTTTGAAGAAGAGGATGAATTAATTCAATTAGCCTTGAAAAAAATGAAGTCCATCCCAGACATCCGAATCTATGGTGAAACAAATACAGATTTCTGTAAACGTGTAGCATCAATTTCCTTTAATATGAAAGAATTGGATCATGGTTTAACAGCGGCTATTCTGAATGATTATTTTAATATTGCTGTTAGGAATGATTGCTTTTGTGCTCACCCGTATGTGAAAGAAATGATTATGGATGACCTTATGTTAGGTATTGAAGATGTAGACATGGATGACATTGCTGATTATGTTGAATTGAAACGAGGAATGGTTCGAGCTAGTTTTGGACTATATTCAACGAAAGAAGATGTTATTGCTCTAGCTGATGCCCTCATGGAAATTGCCACAAATAAGGATAAGTATACTAAACAATATCAAGTGGATTCTCATGGGAATTATATTCACACATCATTTCAATTTGCTTTCACACCATTTTATCCAATCAAATAATCATATTTTCAACGTGTGATATAGGTTATCCAGTATCAACCAGTGTCTATATTTATTCCATTCAAGCTGATGATTATCACGCAGTGAAAAAAAATGATACTTATGAAATAAGCAGTTTAATCAGATAACAACAGTAGAAAAGGCAGTGGTTTTACTGCCTTTTTTGTTTAAGATTGTTGCCACTTATGGTAAAAAAAGAAAAGATTCGTTCAAAAGATGCAGGCCTAGAATTGGGCTTATTAATAGCGCAATATTTTTTTGATACAGAACATTTGCATTATGGAATTTGGCCGGAAGGATTGGATGTTAAACCGATCAATATTAAAAAGGCGCAAGAGTATCATTCTCAATTAATTCTAGATTCTGTCCCAGAAGGTGTTAAAACCATATTAGATGTTGGTGGTGGGTCTGGCGGACTCGCCCAAAACCTAATACAAAAAGGATGGGATGTAGATTGTGTTTCCCCAAGTGAATATTTGGCCGATGAAATTGAAATAAAACTCAACGGAAAAGGGTACGTATATCACGGAAAATTTGAAGATACCCATATTGATAAACAGTATGATTTAATTTTATTCAGTGAAAGTTTTCAATATATGCGAATCCGGGATGCATTAAAAAAGGTTCAATCTGTTTCCAATGAAAATGGGAACATGTTAATTTTTGATTATTTTACTTTGGAAAGCTCTGGGAAAAGTCCCATTGGTGGTGGACATAAATGGGAAACATCTCAAAAAATATTATCAGAATTTCCTTTTGAACTCATTATGAATAAAGATTTAACGAAAGAAGCAGCACCAACTCAAGCTCTATTAGGTCAATTTGCTAATTATGTGGCTGATCCTGGTCGGAAGATTATTGGGGAATATTTGAATAGTCATTATCCAAAGATAATGTCATTCTTAAAATGGAAAATGGCTAAACGAATTTTAAAAATTGAAAAAGAATATTTTTCTGGGATTCAAACAGCTGAAACATTTATTAAACATAAAACTTATAGGCTTCTTTTATATAAGGTAACCTAAATAATTTGACCAGCAGCCCAACCAGAAGCCCAAGCCCATTGGAAATTAAAGCCACCCAACCAACCAGTTACATCGACCGTTTCACCAATAAAAAATAAGCTAGGATGATTTTTAGATTCCATCGTTTTAGAAGATAATTCATTCGTATCAATTCCACCTGTACTTACTTCTGCAGATTGGAATCCTAAAGTCCCATTGGGGATTAATGTCCAACTATTAAGAGTTTGGCCTAATTTCATTAAATTGATTATGGATAAATTACCAATAGACTTATTAGCCAATTGGTCCGGAAGCAATTCATTTGAAAAACGAAGAGCAAGACGTTTCGGTAGGAATTGAGACAAAAGAGATTTTAATTGCCTATCTCCATTGGTACCTTTCTGTTGAATCAGCCATTCTGCTGCATTTAAATCAGGTAATATATTTATACGAATTGAATCTCCTTTAGTCCAATAGGAAGATATTTGCAAAATGGCAGGACCGCTCAATCCTTTATGAGTAATTAATATATTATCCCTAAAAATGTGTTTATTACAGCTTACTTTTCCATTGAAAGATAATCCTGATAATCCCTTGAAATATTTTTCTATATCCTTTTTGGAAAATGTAAATGGAACAAGTGCTGGTGTAAAAGGGAATGTATTGATTTTGAATTGTTGTGCTACTTTATTACCAAAATCTGATGCACCTAATTTAGGGATTGATGGTCCGCCAGTTGCAATAACTAATGATGATGAATGGAAAGAAATTTTATTCGTTTCAACGCTATACCCCAGTTTTTGGTTGATAGATTTCACTTGGCTATTATAAGCAAAATCAACACCCACATTATGACACTCATCAAGCAACATTGACAATATTGCTTTAGAATTTTGATCGCAAAATAATTGGCCTTTTGTTTTTTCTGTCCATGTGAGATTATGTTTTTCCATTAAAGAAATAAAATCCCAACAAGAATATCGGGCAAGAGCAGATTTAAAAAAATGACTATTATGAGATATAAACGAATCTGACTCAATAAAAAGATTTGTAAAATTGCATCGGCCTCCACCTGAAATAAGGATTTTTTTTCCTGCTTGATCTTCCTTTTCGATTAATAAAACGGATCGATTGCGTTTCCCTGCTTCAATAGCACACATCAATCCTGCAGCGCCAGCACCAATTATAATGGCATCATACTTTTTCATATTTCTGTATTAATTATTTATAATAGTAGTCAATGAACTTATTTAAGAAGTAAAAGCTTTTGTGTTTTTGAGATAAGCCCCATAGATAGATTTAAAAAGTATATTCCTGATGCAAATTCATTTCCATTCCATTGAATTGTGTATGAACCCGGTTCAGTTTTATGATTAATAATTATATCCACTAATCGACCTTTAATATCAAAAACTTGCAATAAAACATGTTGAGAAAGGTCTGAGTATGGAATATCATATTTCAATGTTGTTGTTGGGTTAAATGGATTTGGATATGCATAATAGAGAGCTAACTCTTCGGGTAAATTAGCTTGATTAATTTGGATAAATCCATGTTGTGATATGGCTTTATTTTCATCAGCCAACGTATAAAATAATTTATATTCTTTAACTTTTGAATTTAATTGTACACATAGTGTGTCATTATGAAATTTGTCAAGATTCGCAAAAACTAGAGATGTTACACCCTTTTCAATATTGTGATTGGAAAACGCCATTTGGTTATCCAAACCCTGAAATTGGATTATACCTTGTTGATTATTATACCTATTAGTTTGGATATGAATATTACCCGATTGAATAAGTTCATCCAAAACTATATAAAGCTTATTATGAGATTGAAACATATTTAATGGTCGCCCAACACCTTCACCTTCTTTAAGGATTTCACCATATTTATTTTGATACCATGACCACATTTGCATGAATGCCATTCCATCATCAATGTTATACTTGCTATCGGGAAAGGATACAAAATGGGGTGCTTCTCCAGTAACGGGGCCTAACTCAAATGTATAATTATTAATATTCCAATTTTCAACAAGATTAGCTAAATCAATATAATTAATTGTGGAGTCTAAATTATAATCCGATAACATGGGTGTTACATATGTATAAGCAATATCCACAGTAGTAATACCAGAAGCATCTTCAAGATAGGAAAAATAAATTGTAATAGAATCCATACTTGTTAATGGAGGCTCTAATGTAATCTTTAATGATGTATCAGATAGAACAGATGAATAAGAAACAGTATCTGTAAAAGCGGCTGATACGGAATAGGCAATAGAATCAACTGTTTCATTAAAAGTAAAAGTAATAGGTGTATTTTCCATCAACGTAATATACGTATCGATAGGTACAGATATTGTATCAATACTTGGCGGTAAAATATCGTATAGATATAGGGTATCTGTTAATGCTTGGAATTCCATTATATTCCCAACATCATCAAAAATATTTACGTCTTCACTTGGAAATAGAAGGAGATTTTCACTTCCATTTGGGGTTGAATTAAATTGAAGGTTTACCCGAATATTCGTTTCCCCTCCAATAAGAAAATTACTATCTGTTCGAGTTAGGCTTGTTACATTACATTCTGTTACATCACTCTCATTAGGAATTAGAATAGCAACAATATCATCCATGTCTAATGCTTCTGTGGCATCAGATGATCCAAAAATAGAATCATCAAATAAAAGATCAATATAAGTATTATCCAATGATAAAATAGTAGAATCTATTAAAGGAGGTGAATAGTCTCGTATCGTAAAAGTAATTTCATAAATCATTTCTATAGCATTTCCATTTTCATCTTGAAAAGTAGCATTAAAAGAATAATAAACAATCTGATCACTCTCAAATGGTTCATTTGGAACAATAGATAGTGTAGGTGGTGCCCCAAACAATTCGGTTGTAAATGAGATATCTTCTCCAGACTCATTACTATTTCTCAAGACGATATAATTCATCATATCTTCTTCTGTCACAGCTGAACCATCTGTATGATAAATGTTTTCAGTGAAAGAGATGGCAATTGGATTACTTTCAATATAATTAACAGCTCCATCATCTATGCTCGATTCACTAGTCGGAGGGCGTTGGTCATTAAGGAGAATAGGACCAAAAGATTCTGCTCCCGGAACCCCTACACCCGAAATGCTAAAAATGCGGGAGCCACCGTTTGGCAACACAGTAATAGTCTCGACGCCTGAGGGTAAATTATTTAAACTCATAAAAATTCGGATTGTACTTTCACCTCCAAGCAGCACATCTCCAGTTGTACGTGAAATATTTGTAATGGATATGGCTGTGGCATTCCCATCATTTGATTCCAATAGAATAGCGAAATCTGATGCAACAACTGGTTGGGAATGTCCTTCATTTCCATAAACAGCTCCCGTGAATCTTAAATCCACATACTCATTACTGTCTGCCAGAAATAATGAGTCCATTAGGACAGAAGCAAAAAGAGTTAAATCAGCCGTGGTAGTAGCTGAGTTCATGGCATTCCCCGTTATGTCAAAAATAGAATTATTATCTATTGGATATAGAGTGAGTGTTTCTATTCCCAAAGGCGCACTTGTTAACTCAAGTGTTGCTCGGATGATTTGTTCGCCCCCACTTAGAGTTATTCCAGAAGAATTTAATACATTAGAAATAGTCATTGATTCACAATTACCTCCGTTTGAATTAAAAGTGTAATCTAAATCAGAAGCATCTAATCCTCCCGTTCCTAGGTTTGTTGAATACACCCCTTCATTAAAAACGATATATGCATACATGTTGGTTGAAGCAAGGGTACTTGATTCAATAATCGGGGGAGTTTCATCTGCAGTAGTGAAGGATAAAGAACTCACTCCCAATGAATTGTTATTCTCATCCTCAATATTGAAAATGGAGAATTGAATATCCGTTAACTCTGGAAATTCATAATTAGGATTTATTGTAAAAGTTATATTGTCACTCGTAGTAATAGTAAAAGTTAGGTTCCCACCAGTTGCAACATTTTCCAAAGAAAAACATTCTGATGCATTATCATTATTAATAGATACATCATTTGTAGCATGACGAATAACTTCAGAAAAATTGATTATAATATTTGAGCTGGTTACAATATTTTCATCTCCATTTGATGGGTTTGTAGAAATGATAGTTGGTGGAAGAGCATCCACCAAAGGAATTGAAATACCATCAACTTCCAATAGCGGTACTCCAATACTATTAAAAATGGAAGAAACAGAAGCAGGCCCCACATTTAATATTTCACCTCCACTGGGTATATTTGGATATTCAACATTTAGTACAACTGTTTCTTCGCCACCACTCAAAGCTGCGCCACCATCTGACTCAAGAGATGTTAATTCTACTTGGTCGGCATTTCCGCCATTTGCATTTATTGAGATAGTATAGTCACTTTTTTCTAAACCAATTCCATTTCCATAATAAACATCTTGATATTCACCCCCATATACGCCTTCGCTAAAATAATAATTTACTTGAGAATAATCTCCAGATGTTGAAGTTGACTCCACAATCAATGAATACCCAAACCACGTTTTTACAGTCCCATCATACCCTCTATCATCAACTACAAAATAATAGGTTCCAGCATCCAATACTAATCTAGGTAGCATATTTGCATATGTTGGGTTGGACTCAAATCCAGATATACAATTGAATTCAAATTGTTCAGATGTGTTATCCGGATAAAATATTTCCAAATTGGAATCATCCTGAAATAATATCCATGATGATACATCACAATTGACATTATAAACGGCTATTTGAACATCAACATCTGTTAATTCATCGCAGGTTGTAACATAAATAGTAGCAGGTTCTGACAATGTGAGTTTATACGTAAAATCATCCCCGTCTGCACCATTAGTATGAGAGTCACCTCCTGGATATGGAAAAGAGCCCATATCCCAATTATTGTGTTCTATAGACAAGTCAGACAAATGATTAAACGGAAAGTCGGCTTCGGTTATTTCCATATCAAAACAATCAGATTCAGGTTCCACAAAAACATCATCATCCCATGTGTATATCCCATCAGCATCATTTATAATACCATCATTTACATTAGGAGAACTATCTTTTACCATATTTCCACCACCATCACCATTAAAATTCCAATATCCCAATAATTCAGGTTCATTTCCAGTGAGAGAATCATTCATAGCATTTTGAATGCCTGATTGGTTTAGTGCAACATTCCACAGACGAACTTCATCTATAGACCCTTTAAAAAATTGGTCAGTATCCCCTGGGTCAACATATTTTGAAATGAAAAAATTGTCACTATTATCCCCAAAATCGATTTGCCCACCAGGCAGACCTGATCCTTGATCTTCTAATACACCGTTTAGAAATATTTGAGCATTTGCGCCATCATATGTTGCAGCAATATGTGTCCATGTATCGCCATCATAGGGGATATCTACTCCGGGATAATTACTGAGTGGTACAAGAGCTCCATTAACAGATTTAATGACAAAACGCCATTTATTTTCAGTATACAATAAAGCAAAACCACTTTCATCTCCTACACTAACAAATTGTCCCCAGGAAAGAATACCAGCATAGTTATATCCGACTGGATCTTCATTTGGTTTTACCCAAGCTTCAATCGTCATCCCCGCATTAGGACGTATTCCATTAGGGTTCTCAAGAGATACATGATCTCCATCAAATAAATAACTGGCATGCTGACCAATTAATACAGAAAATAGAGCGATAATAGTGATGGAGATTTTATTCCACATTGATTATTCCAGTCGCATAATCATTGATGTGAACGGTATCGTTTTGTGCATCTCTAAATTGAGTATTTGGTCCGTATAATAATTCCGATTCTCCCATTGATAAAGTCGTAAAATAAACTGTTGCTAACGACCATGTTCCTTCGTCACTTTCATTTGATTCCATATCTGGTAAATAGTATAAAAAAACATCCAGAACACCCTGTTCATCTACAATAATTTCAACTGCATCATTATTTCCCACGAAAAATGGACCTGCAACCACAGAATCAACTTTTACACTTCCCCAATCATATCGGATATCTAATTGAGCTGCTGCTGCTGGGTTTAACTTATATCCATATAATTCAACAGAGATTTGTTGACCAACAGATGCATTAACCTCATATGGATGAAAAAATAATGCAGGAGGGTCCAAATTCATATTGACAGGATCATATTTATTATTAAATGTATAATCTGCATCAGTACATGAAAAATATAGTCCTCCCAAAAGGATAATAAGTATGAAGTATATTTTATTCAAGGGGAATACTGAGTCCTGTCTTAACTTGGTTTATTTTTTGATCATACTCAATATCAAAAAAGAATTCTCCATCAAAAAAGTCATCATTAGGTGCAACAACATATGCATGTACCATATTAATAATCCAAATAGGAATAGCTACATTTTTTATTTGTTTCATATAAGAATTATATTGGTTTGATTCTTTTGCATATTGAACTATTTGTGGTCGGTATTCAAGAAGGTTGTGTGGATCAGTTCCATTAAGGTATACATCATAGTTTTCTTGAAAATTTTCCCATTTTTGGTCATACTGATAATATGAAATGAGAGCTGCAAAACCCAACGTGGCTTCCATGGACATAAATCCCCAACCTTGGTATTTCTTTTTTGACCATAATTGCCCGCTTCCAGGAAGAGCGGTGGACATAAGTAATGCTTTAATTTTACTTGGAATTTTAGGAAGTTTCAATTTAGGTGTAGAATCATCCGTTGCTAATTCATTTACGCGAGTTGTGTCGGACCCTAATCCTAAAGTGTCTGGGATAGGGAGGCCACTTATTGTATAAGCCATTTTTTTTAATTCCAATAATAAACTGTCGGCATCATTAAAACTTGATAGTGAAAAATCATTAACAAGTGTTTCTAAATCTATCGAAAATAAACGGCCGTTGATTAAATATGTATCGTTCTTTTCTTCTACATTTCCCGCAATGACATAATTTGCATTTAGTTGCCTTCCACGGTCAATAGCACAGCCCACGCTCCAACAGTTCCAATATGTTTTTGATTTTGGGGTAAAAATTTCTAACCTTTCAGTGATATCTTTATCTTGAACTTGGTATATATTTAATGATCTAACAGCTTTTCGAAATTCTTCTGTGACGTGGGCAGTTAATGGGGCTGAAATACCACGCCCTTCAAATGGGAGAACAGCAAGTTTGTTACCGGATTGAAGGGTAATGACCCTATTTGTTCCACTCAAAAAGCTAATTTGTCCAATAATGATAAACAAAAAGAGCAATATGCTGGTTGCTGGTTGGTTTCTATTTTGTTTCATTTCTATTCTGACGAAATTACACCAAAAAAGTTCAATGAATCATTTACAATGATTTTGTGGGATTATCTTTATACCACTGATTTATCAATAAATTCATACACTTTCTAATAGCAGTTTCTATATCCTTATAAACGCGTGAGCTAGTGGATTGTCCAAGTATTTCTTGGCTATAAATTCGATAGATCCCCATTCGTTTAACTAAACTTGAATCACCATACGCTTTAGAATATTTTTGCTCTGAAAGTCCATAATCATAGATAGAGAAATCAACCATATAGGATGATGTATGTTCTACACTTGAGTCAATAACTTCAATGTCCAATATAAGTTTTGGCATTGGTTTACCAAGTGTTAAAGGTATGTTATTTTGTAATAAGGTAAGCTCAATATAGGATTTTATACTTTTCTTCCATGCGGCTTCTTCACTTCCTTTGAGGTTTATATCCAGTGAGAGCTCTTCAATATTATTCAAGTTCCCTTTGTACCACTTTCCTTGACCGGAGTAAAGTGTCATAATGAACATGGATAATAGTACAAATTTCAACATATGTGAATTTATTGATGGTTCATTGAATGTGGGGAATTATTATGGAATTGGAAAGATACAAAAAAGCCCCAATGAAGGGGCTATTGTAATGTTAAAATTAAAATTATTTATAAAATTTAGTCCATTTGGAATCAGGTGCTGAAGCTAGCAATTCTTGCTCCAATGTTTTGGCTTTTTCAGCCTCATTTAATTTTTTATATATTTGAATTACGTAATGAGTGACTTCAGGTATTTTTTCATGTGTGATGTCTTTTTCCTTCAATGCACTTAAAGTATTTAACAGTTTCCCTAAAGCTTTTTGAAGAGCCATTGGGCTGGGTCCTTTCATGGACTGTCTGTAGTAGAGATGATGTAATGCTTCATCTTCTGCTTCAGCACCACGAACACCTGCAACTGTGGTTACTTTTTCAACTTCATATTCTTTTGTTGTGACTTCTTCAATTTCATTCCAGACTGTGTTATCCCACATGGCATCCATGTCGAGGTCAAGATCTTCGTCTTGGGCGAAACAAAAGCTAAATAGTGCTATGGATAGTATGAGTAATGCTTTTTTCATAATAGTGTACCTCTCGTACCTCATAATTTAATCAAAATTTTTGAAGATAGGTGTGATTTCGCCCATACTTTCTATAAAGTCTAATTGAGACACTAATTCGGGTTTCTTCTGTCGAACTTCTTCATAATACTCTAATGCTTGCTCATATTTATACATACGATAAAGAGCAACGGCAAGATTGATTTTATAATCTAATTCTTCATCATCATTTTTCACTGCTTTTCGAAAATAGTCGATGGCCATTGAATAATTTCCAAGTCGGGCAAAAGTAATTCCAACCGTATTATCTGAACGAGCACGTCTTTTTAAATATGAGATTTTTGGAATATCTTTTGGTGCTACATCTTTATCCGGTTTTTTTACGTTTACTAGCCCTTTAGAAGATTCAGATTCTAGCTCTTTTTCTAAATCCCCTGATATTTTTAATGATGATCCGTCAGATTTTTTACTGGAAAAGGCAGCTTTTGCTGCTCCAAAAACTTTGTCCAATTTTCCAGCAAAAACAGGATCAATTAAAACAACTTCATCATATTTTTCTCTAGCAATTCCTTTATTGCCCATCATAAAATGTGCAATAGCAATATTAAGCATAAACCCAGGATGATCGGGTTGTTGCTCTAACGCTTTTTCATAAAATCCTAAGGATGTTTCAAAATCTCCTTTTTTAGTATAACTCACACCCAATGTATTAATAGCATCAGGGAAATTAGGCTTCATATTGATGGCTGTTTCTAACATAGAGATAGCTTCTTTATATCGATGAAATTCCATGTATTTAACACCAGCATCATAATAATCTTCTGCAGCTGTAAGTTCATTCCCAACAGTTGCATAGACTATTTGTTCTAACCATTGTCCATATTGCTTAATATCTTCTTTTAATAAATCATTTATACCATTTATTTCTGGGATGGGCATATCTGGTGTAATATGTGCTCCAGCAGGGTAGATGGCAGTGGCTTCTGCTACTGATATTTCATTGACAAAGTTTTCAGCTTTCATTTCATTATATTTCAATGAACCTTGTTTCCAAGCGCTGAAAAAAGGTTTTCCGACTAATGTAGCTTCAATAGGAATCCAAACTTTATCATTTAGGACAACAACTTCATTTTCATCTAAGAAATATTTAGTGACTTCATCAGGCTTCACACCGCTATCAAACATAAGAAAAATATGACCAGCACCCGGTTTAAATACATCAAGAAACATAGTTTCAATTCCAAGATTGTTTAATAGTGTACCGTACAAGGTGGTTAAATCATCACAATCACCAATTTTATCTCGCAGCATTTCACCGGGATATTTTACATTATCAAATGTAGTTTTATCGTCAGCGATTTCTAAAAAAGGTGTTTGAAGATCAATATTATAGACTAATCCATGAGTCCCCAATGCATCGTATAAAATGATACCGCGCCCTAAGTTACTTCGGCCGAAATAGTCATTCAAAACAGGAGTATAATATTGAATATTATTCCGAGAAAATTTATCCACAACTGCATCAGCTGGCGTTACATAACAGGCAATCATATCCGGATTGCTCCATGTTAGTTTCCCTTTCCCAAGGACATATGATGACTCTAATTTCTTTTGTGCCTGTTTTTCTTCGCCACCTTGTTTGTAGGTTACTTTAATCTCTGGTTGGACTAAATTATCAAAAGCTGCCTTTTTCGTTGTTAATACATCAGCAGAAAATGAAACACCTAACTCATATTCTTCATCAGACTTTGGAGGAAGAGTAATAGTCTCTGAATGTGGGTTGCTCATCATTGTTGGAAGAAAGAGCGATACATTAACTGGTAAATCTGCATCTGAAATATTTTTAATCCCGACTTTAGCAAAAGGATTTGTTTCATAATACCGATGTAAAGAGCGGAAAATAGGATTATGGTTAATAACCGTTGAAGTAATACTAACAACAGCAGGGCTAAATTGGAGAGCTATAGAAAATCGGTTTGTTTGACCTAAATATGGATGATCTTCAAATCCATATTCAAGAATGAGCGTTTTATATTTAATACTCATCCCTGCAGATGGTGTAAAGACTGATTTATCGTTAAAGGCATCCCATCGAAATCCAGCACGTATCCCGAGCATATTTTTAATAATATACTCCGTTCCAAAATGGATTCGATCATCAATATCCATTGCCACCGTCATGGCTTCAATAGGGTTCCATGCGACACCAAATTTTATGGCTTGCTTCAGTATAACTTCTTCTACATTATTATCATACATGACAGATGTTCCGCCTATATCATAAAGCCCTAATCCAAATTTCAAGTTTTTCAATGGAGAAATCAATAGTCCTACATCATAGCCTATCCCGGAGCTTTGTCCATATGATGTTCCATCTAATGTTAAGTCACGAAAAGCATATTTTAAATTTGCTCCAATGGAAATAAGCTTATGAGGTTGATAGCCAAAACTTAAATTTAGTTTATTATCTGAAGACCCTAACTCTTCATCGTCGTAACCTGCATATGACCAATCTAATCCGAGGGCAAATGCGTCCGAAAAAGGTTTAACAAATCCAAAATATGAATGTGTAATCCCCAATCCATATAAATCGCCATAGGATGAAGTAAATTCGGTTCGACGTAATCTTGGTAATCCAGCTGGATTCCATGTAATGGTATTGCCATCATCTGCAACTGCAACAAAAGCTCCACCCATACTTAATGGTCGAGTCCCTACAAATAATTGATCATTTCCTTGAGGAAATAATACCGATAGTAGGATAAAGAAGATGAGAAGGCGTTTCATCGGTTTAAAACCCCTACTGTCGTTTTCAAAACAGTCCCATTGACATCAAGAGTTACAATATACAAACCACTTGTAACCACATCCCCATTTTCATCCTTTCCATCCCAAGAAAGAACATTACTTCCAATTGAAAGAGGAAATTCAGGTTTAATTGTTTTTTTCAAACGTCCACCAATATTAAATATTCTAGCAGTGACATCATTGGATGATTCTAGATTAAATAATATATTTGTTGATGGGAATTCGAATGTTTTTCCTGCCGGTGAAAAAAGACGTGGTTGACAGACTAATTGATCGAAATCCATTTTACGAATGGCTTGGGTTGTATCATAAGTAAATAAACCAAACCGCCCAAGAGAATCCACTTCAGCTGTGAACACTTTTTGGCTATTTATAATGGATGGAGTTCCGCCTAAATAGAACAAACTATCTCCATTCGTCGAGATTCGACCAATGAAAATAGATGTACTATCATTCAAATCTTTATTTGGTGATATAATTCGGATTATTCCAGGTTTTAATAATTCCAAATCATCCGGAGTAATATTATAAATAGAACTCATCGCAAGTGATGAAAAAGTTGCGGGGCTTGACTCTTTATTAATGGTCAAACTTAAATCTTCTTGAACTGTATTTTGCGGAAGAAGCAGTGATGCGTTTCCATCTTTACTAATAACCGTACCGCCAAAAGCTGAAATTATTTTTGATGGCGTTTTATAAGTAATTTCATTTTCCATTTGGTTACCACGTAAATCTTCTGCACCTGCCACATGGATTTCAATTGCTTTCCCTCGGAATAATTCAGGGAGAGTTAAAACACCTGTCCAAACTTTTGCAGAGAAACTTTGTTTGTCAACATAGACCGTATCCAATATACCATTATTAGTTAAATCAGGAGAATCTGGGTGAAAAACAATTACTGTAGGATCAACACTGTTATTCATTTCAAAAAATTCGTCAAATTCAACAATAAGAATAATTTGTCCACCTATCCCATAGTTAGCTCGTATTGTATCAATAGCTGGGGCAGTTTTATCTACATAAAATGTATGTGTTGTTGACCAATCAGATTGTCCATAACTATTATCGATTGCACTAACACGCCAATCATACCAACCTTCATCTATTTTCTTGAGTTCATAGAATGATTTATTAATTGTTAAATTTTTGTTGTGAGGAATTTTTGCAGATAAAACTGCATTTTCATTTTCATCTGTTCCAATTTGGAGACTATAACGTAATCCATCAGATGGAGTAAAACCATTTTCTGGACTATTTAAATCTTGTGATATAGACCAATTTAATGTCACATTATTTGATGATATATCTTCAGATAAATTGTAAGGGGCTGTTGGGACTTCATTGGTATTATTGATTGATTCAAGATTATCAAAAACGAGAGAAATAACATCTTGATTTTCTTTAAATCCTGCAACAAATAAATCAAGATCTCCGTCTGAGTCATAATCTCCCCATTGAATAGAACTAACACCTACATTATCTAGATTAAGTGTTATATCTTTTGAAAATTGACCATCAGATTGAGAGTAAACCACCGTCGTTGGAGATGAGCCAAGTCCGAGTGATCCTTCAGTATTACTTTGTCCTGAGACAGCTAAATCGAGATCACCATCATTATCATAATCTCCCCAATCAGCTCTCCCATAATACACGCCATCCAATTCTTCTGCTACCATGAAACCATTAAAGCCATTATTTTCATAAATACGCGTTTTTAATTCTTCATCTTTATCTTTACCTAAAATAACAAAATCATCATCTCCATCCGCATCATAATCTCCCACAGATATAGCACCAGCTGTTACTCCAAAATGGATATTCCAATTAAGACTTTCCGTTAACGTATGGGTTGAATCATTTAAATAAACATATGTTTTTAATGTTTGAGTCGCACTATCAGCGCCTGAAGCAATTAGGTCTAAATATCCATCATTATTCACGTCAGACCAGGCAGTAATACAGGGGAAGATTGGAGTAAGTGTTTGATTTGTATCTTGAAAAAATTCCCCATTTTCATTTTTATATAATGTAAGTCTTCGCCACCCATAATAATTTGTGCCACCAATAATTAAATCGAGATCACCATCATTATCATAATCTCCCCAAGCGTGATTGTTTGACCCACCAACTACAGGAAAAACACTAGATTCGAGTTCAAGCCAACTGCCTGTTGCAAAATCGTAAGTAGGGTAAATCTTTATTTGATCAGCGACAAATGTGCCATTAGACCATTTATATAAATAACATTTTGGAAATGGCTGAAAACTTATGATTTGGTAACCAGAGATCATCATATCTAAATGTCCATCATTGGTATAATCTGCAAAAGATAAATGACCTCCAAAAACAGCTTCTGTATTTTGAGTTAAATCTTGCTCAAGCAAGTCGCTTTCATTTTGGTAAAACCGAGTAATACTTCCACCAGTGAAAGAAATGCCGGTTAACCCAAGATCAATGGCATTGTCACCGTCATAGTCAGCCCACCCTGCAGCACTAAAATAAACACCCGGTAATGATTGAATAGATGGAACAAGTCTTGGAATAAAAAGAGTATCTTCAGCCGACCATTCAGATGTTTGCCTAGAAGGATCAACGGTTTGTACGCTCCAATAATAAACGCCATGAGGAATATTTATAAATTCCCGAATGAGCCGTGAATTATTATTTGATTGGTGAATTGGGATGGATGACGATAATAAATCATTCCCATTTGATTCTGAACCAATTCTAATATTATACATTAAAGCAGGTGCATCTGTATGATCGTCTGTTCCTGCTCCCCAAGTAAAAATAGCCCGATTACTAACTGAAAAAGCATTTGTAGATGTGGGCGCTACCGGTTGTTCATTTTGGGTGGTTAGAGTATTCAAATAAACAGAGCAGAATGTACTATCACCATTTTTAATTTTTGTGGTTCCGGAAACTATAATGTCCGGACGTTTATCTTGATTTAAATCAGAGAAGGAGACACTTCGGCTTCCGGGGAATGTTTGAGCTAATATGAAATTGAATGAGCCAGTATTTTCGTATAGATTCCCATGGAGCGAATAAACTTCAGTTGCATTGGCATTTACAGAATCAACACCCCCAATAAATAAATCAACGTCTCCATCTAAATCATAATCAATAGCATCAATAGACCCATAGGCCACACCAAAAGGAATTGCATTTTCAATTTCTGTATAAGTTCCAAGAGGTTCATTAATATAGAGCGCTGTTCTTAATCCATGTTCAAGACTCCATCCACTTTTAATTAAATCTAAATCACCATCTTGATCTAGATCTGCAAATCGGGACGCAGATGCTTTTAATCCCAAAATATCTTGATTTGAATCTTCAATTAATCTTCCGGTCGGTTCATTTTGATAAAAACGAGTTGCACTTGAATTAATATCCGCTGTTTGGCCAGAAACAACTAAGTCAGGATCACCATCTAAATCATAATCACCCCATGCCATACTGCCATTAAATAAATTAGGATAAACAACTGTTTGGTCTGTCTCTAAAGTCCCATTTGTATTTAATCGTAACTCATTTAGGATCACATCTTGATTTTCATCGACACCAGTAATAAATAAATCTGGAGCACCATCCATATTCATATCGCCCCACCGAGCTTTACTATAGGTTAAATATTCGTTAGCTACCTGAGAAGATGGTGTAAGTGTTGTACCGTTATTCATATATAAGCTAAATTGGTTAGAACCATGAATAACTACATCTATGAATCCGTCTCTATCAAAATCAGCCAAATCCATGCCACTAATACCGCCAATATTTACGCCAATCGTATCTGAATATGTGACAATTTCTTGTGTATAAAATGTTTCAAGTGTGCCATTATTATTTGAATATACGTCAAGAAAATAGCCAAATCGTGTTGAATCATATCCAGACATAAATAAATCAGCTGTTCCATCATTATTAATATCCGCGCTTAAAATTTCAGCAGCCAATGATTGTCGCACAGAATCAGTAAATGAAGAATCTTTAACAAATGGATTCCCCTGAGAGTGACCAGTGGAAGACAATAAACTCAGTAGAAGGAGTGAAGTGATCCAATGTGGAAACTTCATGAACATATTCCTATTTTGAAGTGAGAGTCCAAACGCCATCCCAATCTCTTCCTGGTGGATTTTCGATGAAATATTCGCATCGTGGAATATATATTCTACTTGGATTTGTCTTCCGGCCTGGGAACATATCTTCTAATGCGTCTGATACTTTAAAAGCTTCGATTGCTTTTTCCCATTGTTGACTTTTATATAAATCTAAAGCTTCGTGGTAAGCAGGTAGAATCTTTTTATATTGCTCTGGTTCTTGCCCAACTTCACAAATAAGTTCCCATACTTTTACAGGTTCATTTTTACCCATAACTTTTACTAAATCTAAGTCTCGTACAACAACTCGATCTTTCACAGCTTGATAAGTACTATCTGCAATTTGAATATAAATACCATATTGTTTTGCTGATGATTCAAGTCGTGCAGCTGTATTAACATTATCACCCATCATAGTATAATTCATTCTGGATGCAGATCCCATGTTCCCAGTAACCATTTGTCCGGAACTGATACCAATTCTATTTTGCATGTGGTGGACAATTTCGGGCCAACGATCTCCTTCTTCCTGCCAGCCTTGGCGAAGTAATTCTAAGCTTTCCTGCATTTTGATTGCAGTTATACACGCCCACATTTCATGATCGTCTATTTCTATAGGAGCACCATAGAATGCCACGATCGCATCACCAATATATTTATCTAATGTTCCTTTATTTTCTAAAAGAACATCAGTCATATCTGTCAAATATTGGTTTAATAATGCAACAAGTTCACTTGCGGTTAATTTTTCAGAAAAGGCAGAAAAACTTTGAATATCTGTAAAAAAAGCAGTGTGATATCCTTCTTCGCCACCCAAGGATGGTTCTTCACCACTATCATACATTTGGTCAATAAGTTCTGGTGAAACATAGGTTCCAAATGACTCTTTCAGGAATTGTTTATTCTTTTCTTCTTGAATATAGTTGTAGATAGTAATCCCCAAATATCCAACAACCATTGTAATTCCAGGACCAAATAAATCGAGCCAATAATTATAATTACTAAATAGATAAAATGCTATAAATGTATGCCCAATTGCCTGAGTACCCATAAGTATACCACCTTGAGTTGCGGACAATTTAGGCACTGCAATTGCGAGTATAAGACCAACAAATAGTATAATAGCAATATCTAATACTTTGGAACTCTTATTTATAAAATTTCCTGATAGGATAGTATTGAGGGCATTTGCATGAAGGCCAACCATTGGGTATCTAGGGTTAAAGGGCATAGGGTTTAAATCATGAGTCCCTGTGGCTGTTAATCCATAAAATAATTTTTTCCCAACAAATTCAAATGGAACAATAAGGCGAGCATTTCCTTTCTCTTCTTTCCCAGAAATAAGTCGTTGAGAATTCCCCATAAAGTAAAGAGGGCGCTGTTCATCAATCATGTTATTATTATTTAAATTACTGATAATCTGAAAATTTCTTTCAAGCAATGCCAGTTTCGCTTGAGCTTTCTTATGGGCTTTTTTATGGGAAATATCGTCAGTTTTATCTATGGCATCTTTCAAATCAGCTTGAAGTGAACTAAGGGACGATATAGTATAATTTTCTAAATTTGGATCATAGATTAATGAACCTTCGACCAACATATCATTTAAGTTCGTTTCTCCAGATTTTTGAAATGAATCTGCAATCAAATTGTTATTTTTTAATTCATTATACATAAAAGGAGGGAGACGTTTAAAATCTTGAGCTGTTTTATCAGGATATTTTCTTATATACGATTCAGCCATTCCCATAGGAATTAATTTTTTTGCAATCGTTATTATTAATTTTCTATCCTTGTTAGGAAGTTTTCCAACAACGGGTT
This sequence comes from Fidelibacterota bacterium, assembly GCA_018658715.1. Lineage (GTDB taxonomy): Bacteria > Fidelibacterota > Marinisomatia > Marinisomatales > UBA1611 > JABHGY01. The sequence continues at coordinate 11,136 of JABHUQ010000041.1, read as the reverse complement.
TTAGGGCGGCTTTTATATCTCCCCCAAAATCTGTATTTGCAATCCGTTTATATTCTGCCATAATATAATTAGGATATTCAGTTTCTTGGAAATCTTTAAGCACATTATAAGGATAGTGCATCACATCGAAGTTTCCATCAGCATCTTCCCAGTTTCCTGCCCAGTTTACTTGCATCATGCCTTCATCGTTAATAGGAATCACAATTTCGTTTTGTCCATATTCATCTTGCTCAGGGATGTTGAATTTCAGATGAGTTCCAGGTATTATTTCAACACTATCAAATGAAACATGATAATGTTTTAATGCCATTGCGAGTGAGACAGATGGAAAAAGTCTATCTTCATAAAGGCCGATAAGGGGATATTTACGCATGACGCCATCCGCATCAGCCTTCGCTTGGAAAAAATAAATTCCTGCTGATTTTTGAATAAATATTTCTACGGGAAATTCTCCGTCATAAAAATCAAAAATAGTGGCATAATCTTCTCGGTTTACTTTACGAAATAGATTTAATGAATCCATAAGGTTTAGCCGAGTTGTTTGAACGTCTGTTCTGTCTTTTACTCTTTCTTTTTTCTTTGGCTGAGGTTTAAAACTTTGAGCAAATGTTACATTCCCCGCTATTTCAGATGCATTTGCCAAATCTGAATCTGGGTTAGGGAAAAGGTTTTTTACTTGATCCATTGATAATACTGAATCAGCAATAGCATTTAATGCTTTATAATTCAGTTTTCGTTCGCTGTTTTCTATAAAGTAAATATCAAAAGCAAGCAAATCCATTCCATGCTGTCCTGCTGCTTTTACCATTGGTAAATGTTTTTCTCGACTCCAAGGATCCCATTTCCCAATAGTTTGTAATGCCCGGACATCAATATCCAATGTAGCAATATCATTTCGGGTTTCGATCCGTCCCCTTTGATTAAACCGCATGTCCAATAATTTATTTTCTATCGTATCATATACGCCAAATAAAGATGCAAAGGCTATTAGGCCAGAAATACTAAATGCGATAATTAAATATGGAAATTGTTTGTTCATTTAATTTACCTAATAATTGTTGGAGTAATAAAGATCAATAGCTCTCTCTGTTCTTTTTCTATAGAAGTAGATCGGAATAATGCACCTAAGTAAGGAATTTTGCTCAATATGGGTACAAACTTAATATTTTCAATGACATTTTCAGTTATGAGACCTCCAATTATAACAGTTGAGCCATCATCAACTGTAACTTGGGTACGCACAGTTCTTTTAGTAGAGCGCGGCTTGTCAGATTTCGAGTCCGCAGCGCCGAGTAATGCTTCTACAGTTGCATTAACAATGAGTGTAACTCTATTCCCTTCATTTGATCGGGGTATCACTTGAAGTTTAATACCGATATCTTTTTCCTGAACTGTATTAAGATTAAAAAAATTCGGGTTACTATTAGTCGATGATTGTCCAAAAAGCGAAGTATATTGAGAGTTAGATTGGTTTGTCATACCTTCAATATACACAGTAGTTACCACATCCACTTCCGCTTGGTGATTGTCCATTGTTGTTACTTGAGGACTTGATAAAAGTTTTGAATTACCCTGTGCCTGCATAATTTTTAATGCATTCACTAGCTGCGCAGGACTAAGTGTCCCGACAACCAAATTGTTAAAATTGATAGGAAGGGAAAAGGTAGAAGTATCTACACTCGCCCCTATTTGAATGGGGGTTCTGGACCAGTCAACACCGAATCCCTGAGAAGTGTCTAGTTGTGATTCAATAAATCGAACAGCAATATTGATATTCAAAATCGGTGTATCCAGTTCCTGAATTAATTTCCGGACTCTGGGAATATTTTCTTGGACATCAGAAATAATTATAATACTTGCTGTTCCACTGCCCCCTTCAGCACTTCCTGATACAATAGGTGAAAAAGGCTGGAGTGAACCTCGACTCGTCAGCACCGACTTAAGTGGTCCTTTTAAATCATTCGAACTAATATATTTTAACTTAATGACAGCTGTTTCCAACTCACCAATCATTTCATTATCGGTAGTTTTTATAATAATGATATTTTCTTGAACAAAATAACTATATCCTATTGGTTTTAATATAGCATCCAATGCTGCACGTACGGTTACATCATCCAGATTAGCTGTAATTGTATCAGCTAAGTTGGGACTGATCATCATATTGAGCCCTGTTAATTCACTGATCATCATTAATACATCTTTTATATCAGATTTTTTCAAATTGATGGACATAGTTTGATTTAAATCATATTTACTTCCAGTAACATTAAATGGTGCAGTTGGGTCATTTTGTGCGTGGGGAGGGGAAAAGAACCCAATGATTATCCAAAGAGCCAATCCAAAGAATGTCATTCGTCTCATTTTAAGACCCAACATTAACGACATAATTATTATTCCCTTGTCTGAAGGTTATTTCACGAGGGTTTATTTTTTCAATAATCATATTATTAAATTTTTCTCCTACTCTAAAGTTTTTCCCACTAATTCGAACAAGAGATTCATTCTCAATTTTTAAAACACCTTCAATCTTGATATTGTCCATAGTGGAAACTCTATTTGGAGAATTCCCTTTAGTTGTTTTAGTAATATTATTTTTTAGTGGTATGTTTTTTACTCTTTTAACAAACGGATTTACCCCCCATCCTTGGAGAGATAAAACATCCTTGGAGACAAGAGTGAATTCACTGGATTGATCTTTAGAATTTGAATTATTAATATTGTTAATCACTTTATTATTTGGTTTATTTTGTCCATTATTTCTTTTCTCTACCTTTGATTTTGTAGCTAAAGTTTGCTTGGATGACTTTTCAGAAGCTATACTTATTTTATCAGCAATCATTACAAGAATAGAAATGCCAAGCATTGCCAACAATATTTTTAACCTCGGTGTCATAATTATCGATCTAAACTAATTCAAAATTAATGGTTTCCAAAACATTTTTATCTGAATCTAGAATGACAACTTTCCATTGCCCCATATTTTCAAAATTGAAATCATATTTAGAGATAGCATTAATTAATCCTTCCTGCTTAATATTAATTAAAACACGATACATCAGTTCATTATTTGAATACCAATTATGAGAAATGGTCCCATTTTGCCTGTTTTGCTTTGTAACTGTTGTGAAACAATAGAGTCGCCCAATAGATACTGGAAATGATTCCCCAGGTAAAATGGGACCATTTGTTTCTAAATCGATTTCTTCACATATTAGTGCTTTTTCTAAAGAATAATCGGAAGAAATGTTTTCAGAATTATTATTGGGTTCAGGTTTTTTTTCACCATCTTTGGTATCTTGAACTTTTTGAGTATTTTGAACGATATTAGTTTTTGGTTTAGGTGTTGATTTTTTTGGTTTATTTATGGGCTTTTTCTTTTTTGGAACGGCTTTAACTGTATTTACTCCCTTCTGCCCAGATTGCAAATACACATAAGTTATCAACTTGATATTCTGAGCAATTTCTGATCTCCCATTTTTAATTTGAATATTACTTGCTGTAATACGATAGGGCAAAGTTTTCATTGCATCTAGAAATTTCCCCAGCTGAATAAAATTGCCTTTCATTTGAATATCAATAGGGTATTTTTCTACTAAAATAGTTTTTTGAGAATTTGGTATATTTATAACTTTTTTCTCAAGAGGAACTTTGGAAGGTGAAAATGTGCCTACATCAAAGTTGTGTTTTATCAATAAATCATAAAGCGCATCAGATGCATGATCATAATTTCGTTTATATGGAATCTTATTGAGTATATCTTGAAAAGATGTATTCAGAGAATCCCATTTTGCTTCAACACTTGGCAGACCAATTTTCATGTTTTTATACAAATCTCTGTTTTGACTAATAGATGAATGTTTGGCTAAACTCTCTTCATATAATGATTGCACATTATGGTGGAAAATAAAATACCAAAAAAGGGAGACCGCGAAGAGGGCTCCTATAAGGACGAAAAAAGCATTCCTCTGATTTTTTAAAAACTCATTCATTATATTATACATTTGAGTACAAAAGTCAGCTCCTGTACGTCTAGACCTTTTGTTGTGTGATTACTTACAATTTCCACTTGACTAAAAAGAGATGTTTCTTCTAAATCGTCTATAAATATTTGAAAAATACGATCTTTATAGGCAGAATTTGCTGAAACAGTTCCTGAAAGTTTTAATATACGAAATTGGGCATCAACCACTTTAATCTCAGACCTAATTTCTTGACCATAAGCATAATTTTGAGATACCTCCCAACCCATTTGAAAACGAACTTCGTTAAAAGTAATCTCATCAGGTGTATGGTGGCTTAGAAAACGAAGGGTTGAGATGATTCGTTGAAAATATTCCGTATCGTGGCTGAGTTCGTTGAGCTGGGTTTCTACGGAAGCACGATTTTCATCCATGGCGTTAAATGTATCCTTGATGGGTGATAGCTGTTCAGTTTCCCTTGTTAATGACTCCAATTCGTTGGAAAATGTTGTATGCTTAAGTGATGTCCAACCAGTAAATGAAAATAAACTAATCAGCAAGAGAGCCGCTGCTCGAATACCAATTTGTACCATAAGTCGGAAAGATTCACTCTGTTTAAACACAGGCGGAAGAAGATTTACAGTTTGAGGTAAATTGAGTGCGGAGCCCAATGCGGATGTCAATATAGGTAATGGAATTTTAATCTGATCTCTTTCACTTTCATCGGGTAAAATAGCAATATTTCTTAACGGGTTAATAAAAGTTGTAATAATATTTAGATGCCCTTCGAAATATTCGTCGATAGATTCAATTTCAATAGCGGTCCCTGACAAAAACAGTGTGGACGATTCGCTCACAGGAAAATTCCTTTTCAAGCCTGTCAGACAACGATCTAACTCTCTGGACCAGCTTTCAATAATGGGTCGAAGTTGATCATCTGAAGAAAGTCCAGTCACAGATTTTGTCTTACCAGGAAGAAGGGAAGGGGGAACCCTGAAATGCTCTTGACTCATAGTTGAATCTGTTAGCGCATCATTGATGTTTTGAATACCGATTGCTAAAGGATGAATGATCTGAAGGCATCCATCTGAATACCCCAATAGAAAACTCTCAGTTTCGCCCATATGCAAAACAAAACAAGTTTCTTTTGCCTTTTCTGGATAGTTCCAAATAAAGGCATTATGAATAGCCATGGGAACAGGGTGCCACCAGCGCACAGCCCAGTCCTTTCCCGAAAAAATATCTCCAGCTTGTTTTAATCTATCATGATTGGTTATACCTACAAGAACAATTTCTTTATTTTTCCCTTGATTGACCGCATCATGCTGGAGAAGGTCGGGCTCAAACGGAAGTTGCTTTTTCGCATTCCAACCAATGATTTTTTTACGATCTTTCTGACTATTTTTGGGTATATCCACTCGTTTTAAATACATGAGCGAATCATTGATAGACATCGCGATAGATGCTCCTGATGCCACAGATGCAATTATTTTCTTTGTGAGAAAATCTTTGCTTTCTACTGATCGTTCACAAATTTTCAAAATATTATTCACGGCATTGGACGCACCTTCTGGGTCTTCAATAAAATCGATCTTTTCCGGATGCGTATAAACTTGGATATCTATGAGGCGTTTTGTTTTTCGATGATCCTGTAAAACAACTGCTACAATTTTATTGCCGTCAACAGCCAAGCCTAAAATAGCTTCTTCGCGCAATAGGACAGGAGGTGAAATTCCTTCAGGAAATTGACCGGGGTGGACCACGGGATCTGCCGGACGAATGGTTCCAGATCGGTTGTCTGTAACAGGATCCGAAATGGGTTTCTCAGGTTTTTCTTTTTCGATTGGGTCAGGATCAACCGGAGTCGGAGTCGTTTTAATTTTTTCTACAGGTTTTGGAGTGACAGATTTAGTTTCAGGTTTTTCAGGTTCTAAACCGACAATATCATCATCGTCGTCTTCGAGAACCAACTCTTCAACTGTTTCTGGGCTATCAACGGGAGCAATGCCTCCAATCCAATCATCATCGTCTTCTTCTTCTTCGTCAATGACTGGTTCTACTTTTTCTATTTTATTTTTTCGCAATACATTGAGGAGTTTATTAGCTGCAGCTGTGGCTGCTTCTGGTTTTTCTTTTTTTAATAGTCCTGTTGGAGATTTTCCCGCTAATACATCCTGAAACATTTTGGTATCAATAATGTCTTTTCCCTCACTGATCATATACAAGAGAAGCTGATGGCATATTTTAGTTACTTTTCTTGGGAATCCATTTGTATAACGAAAGATTTTTTCAACAACTTCATCAGAAAACCATTGGTGATCTTCAGCGCCAGTGACATTGAGACGATGAGTTATAAAGCCATCTGTATCATCTAAGTCCAAAGGACCAATCTCATAATGGAAGGATATACGATCCTCAAAATTTGGATATTCCTTAATAATACTTCCCATTTCAGGTTGACCAAAAATAATAAGTTGGAGAAGTTTATAATCATCAGTCTCAAAATTTAGTAATGTTCGAAAAGCATCTAAATACTTTGCTTCAAGATTTTGCCCTTCATCAATAATCAGGATGAGAACTTTGCCTTGTTCCACACCAATTTTTAATAGATGATGCTCAATAATATTTCGGCAGTCCTGTACAGAATCCCCTTTTTCATTAATATCAAATAATTCAATAAGATGCTGAAGTAAAATGAGTTCTGACTCAAATTTAGGGTCAAGAATCAAGTAGAAGTCATAGATATCTGATTCATCATCAAAGATTTGGATTAATTTTCTACTAACAGTGGTTTTTCCTACACCCACTCCTCCTTGCACAACAGATAAACCTCGGCGCATCCGAATGGCAAGTTCAAGCCCTTCTAGACATTGCCGATGTTCTGTTGCATTATAGAACAACGCAATATTCGGCGAAGTTGTGAATGGATCCGCCGAAAGACCAATAGATTCAAAAAGATTCAGAACTGAATCCCCTTATTTATATTCAAACGATTATTATGTAGTTAAAAATGTGTAAATCATGTACGCGCCTGCCAGAATGGTAAGAAAGCCAACATGGTATCGATATTTCATGAAAAAAGGATCTGTCATGATGAGATGATTTGCATGTTTTTCCATTTTTAAAATTGTATTTGGTGAAATAATAAGCAGCAAACCGAAGATTGCAGTCAGGATGCCAATTGCTAGTACAATTATCATTTTCTTTCCTATTGTTATGTTAGTCGATGGAGAACCAATTATCTAAGTAATTAATTTAAGGAATAAAATGGTAAAAGAATACCACCGAAACCGACGGCTGAAGAATCTATTCTGCTAAAATTATTTTTTTAAAAATGGGATACCGAATTCACATAGAATACACTACCCTATCTGATTTGCTTTTAGGGAATTAATATTCTAAATAGGAGCCAGGAACGACCATAGGATCTAGCCCAATATTCAATCCTAAAAATGTAGGCATATTTCCTTTGGTGATAGAAGCACTATTACCCTGAAAGTCCACGGAATATTTTGAAATAACTGAACCAGTAATGTCACTGTCACCTACCAATGAAAAAGAAGAACCATAATTTAAAATGGTTCCATAAACCTTGCTTCCGTCCAGTTCTAGGCTGTTACCCTTAGATATGATTAATCCATAAATAGTAGAATTATTAAAATCGGCAACTCCTTTTGAGTAGATGACAACTGCTGACCCCAGTTCTGTCCCAATCTCAGAACAGTCTGAAATGGTAAGATTCCCATTGCAAATTAGGAAAATATTTCCATTAATCGTTGTGTTTGAACTAATACTCAAGTTGCCATTTACGACAATAAAACCAGGTCCGTTCACGATTGAGCCCGATATGTTAAGGTTGCTATTTGTCAACAATTGGCTGTTAGAATAACTGCTTAAATTAATCGTTGTATTAGTGAAGGTTGAGCTACCCATTTTGGGGAGAGGAGGCCCATCGGTCCAAAACGCGCCATTATTAATGGTGCCATCATTGTTGGATTGGGTCTGGGTGTCATTCGCTATGGAACCAGTATTTTCCTGGAAATTGTAGTATGCTGTTAATCCAGACTCATTCCCAGCAAGAACCGTATCTTTTTTAACCGCGATCTGACTGGCTGTACGTTCCACGTTCCAGAGTCGAACTTCATCGATCATCCCTGCAAAGTACTTGGCTGTATTGTAATCTCCACTGTGAAATTTTGTATCTTTGTTACGTCCGATAGAAACATCTCCACTATGATTCCATAGTTTGGACCCCTGCCCAGAGCCGAACTGCGTACCATCAAGGTAACCTTTAAATGCATTATTAGTGACAGAGTTTCCTCCGTTCAAAGTAAGGGCTACATGGTGCCAGGTATTACTCTGGATATTACTTGTTGATAACCAGGTTCCAGGGGCCCAGGCACTTTCACCGTTTGGCTCATTCCAACCACCTACATAAAGATGTCCATCATACACGTAAATATTAAGTCCCCTAATGGTTCCGCCTTGTTCATAAATCGTTTGTTTTCTTGAAGTTATATTTTTATTCTCAACTTTGAACCAAGCCTCTATCGTTTTCTGAGTATGATTATTGCTACCAGTATTGATGTCACTAGAATTATTGATTCTGACATAATCATTACTTCCATCAAAACCCAAGGCATAATTATTGTAGGTACTGGGAGCCGATGCTGCGCTGGTTAAAAGAGCTTCATACTCTGTGATATCTAGCGTTGGAAATGACGGCGGGGAAGAAAGGAGAGTCCCACCGGTTCCTGTGCTTGTGTATGTTACCCCACTATTTGTACCGCTATTGGACTCAATATTACCGTTGTAAAACATATCTCCATTAATGGTACCATTGGGCTCTGTAAATGTCTCGCTATCAGAATTATCGCCGTAAAAGGAAAAGCAGAATGCTTCCGGCATTGGTGAGATGATCAAACGCAGGTTTCTCTCAACATCATTGATGGTAGCGGTGCTTTTAACAGTAATATATTGGGAATAGGGAAGAGGCGCTCCAGTTTCATTATTCTGGGTGTCAAAAGAGACAGAATAGCTGCCATTATTAAAGTTCCCAGTGATGTTAGAAATATTTCGTGACATCTTATAAGACTGCATAGCATGCTCAATCCCAGTCAAGGCAAGGTTTCGTGCTTTAATATCCAATGCATGAAAACTAGCATTTCGTGACTCCTGGATCACTAATCGGGATAAATAAAAAGCAAATAAACTGAGTAAAATGAATATCCCCATGGTGGATGCCATTAGTAATGCACCCGATTCTGAACCGAGCTTTTTTGATAGTGTCTTGAGCCTAATCATGATAGGACATTTTCTTTCCAAATCTGAAATTTTGCGGATAAATAAATGAAGAGAAACGGACCGAATCATCATCTTGTTTAAAAGATATATCCAAATACAATAATCGAACAGAATCTGCACGTGTTTCCGTTAATGTTTGACCAGTAGAGAGAGATATTTCTCCCAGTGATTCATTGAAATATCGAATCCTTGATGAATTTGGGTTTAATTGGTTCGAAAGGGGATAAGTAGTGCCTGAAGTGGCGGTATAATTCAATCCACTTAAGCCAGAAAAGGCAAATTGGACTGTTTCATTTTTAGCATTGATGGCATAAAAATTGATAGGTCCAGATAGGTTGAAATTGTCTGAATTTCTTTGAAGTCCACCTTCACGACTCATTCTCCAGAATGTACTCCGAGCTTGACTGAGAAAACTTTGTCGATAAACAGTCTCTTTATAAATATCGGCCCCCTGCCCCAACATTGCGGCTGCCATCGTTCCAATAATGCCAATCGCCAGAATGACCAAAACCATTTCGATTAACGTAAAGCCAGTTTGATTTTTAATTGAAAATGGTTTTTTCATCATAGTCCAGAACTCACAATAAAAGTATCTCTTAAAGCAGGAATGGATTTATGGTTAATTTCAATCATAATGCGTTTATAATCAGTTGGACCAGTAACAGCTGTATGAAAACCACTGGAAGATTGGACATAAGCCACCTTAACTGAACAGCCAAAGGCTGTCTGATTTGGGTATTCGGATAAAGCAAATAAATGATAATCATCTAAATCATCTCTAAATGTTTCTCCAGATTCGATGCCAAGTGTGGTTGACCAGGGAGAAGTTGTATTCTCATCAAATTTTCGACTACGAATTTCTTGAACTTTATCGTTGAGTAACACAGCCTGCATTGTTAATAATTCTGATTTGGCTCGCATTGTTTTACCCGTATTTAGAGCTTGGAGTAAAATAATGAATCCTCCGGAGAGAAGAAGAAGTACAATAAGCACCTCTACTAAAGAAAAACCATGATAAGTCTGTTTTAATTTCATGGTGTTGAAATAGACCAATGGCCCGTTACTGTTTGGATTGTTATAGTATTATTTGAATTTAAAGTAACCGTTCCGCCCGCTATGGTGCTTCCCCAAGGATCAAAGGATAAATTTGCTGATCCATTAAAATTCGCATTTGTAATATCTACGCCACTATATTCGGATCGATCAAAGGAAATGACACCATTAACACTACCGGGATAATCAGAATATAGAGTTTGATTCCCAGTCGGACCTTCATAAATAGAATAGGAATCATTGGATGAATTAAAAGCTATGGTAATGGTATCATGCCGTGCCATGGATAATGCTTTTGTTTGTTCAATATCAGATGTGATTTGTTCGATTGCTGCTCGAACTTTGATAGGATCTAAATTATTTAATATGCGTGTAAAAGCCGCTCCACCTAGAATACCTAAAATGATGATGATTATGATTAACTCAATATAGGTAAAGCCATGGGAATGTTTTTGGATATTCGCGTGTTTCATGCTTATCCGAATTTAAATAAAAAAGGCTCCATTATTTGGAGCCTTTTTTATTTATTTAAGACAGAATCTTAGTCAACACCAGATGTTCTTGCGCCCATGCTTCCAGGGGCTGCATTCGCACCTGATTGAGTCCCTCTCTCATAATCCCAATGCCAGACCGTATTGTCTGCACGTTGGTGAGTGATATTGGCAGTACCCGCATAAAAACGCCATTCGCCATCTGCATCTGCATTTTCGCTTGTAGCATCATAACCAGCTGGTTTTGTTTCTAAAGCGGTAAACGGATCTGTTGGCCAACTTCTACGTCCATTAGCCATTAGCTGTTCTGTCGCAAACGTTTCTAG
>JABHUQ010000040.1 GCA_018658715.1 Fidelibacterota bacterium | reverse complement strand
TATAGGTGGATCTGGACAGAAGCAGTCAAATATTACTGGGGGCGCCATAATCAAAGAGTAAAAGGGAATATACACGAATGGGTTCGATTAAAAATATGGCGAATTATCAGTTATTTATTTGCAAATCATTTCATGTTGGCAGTGGGAACACACATAGAACGATGGCTTAGTATCCGTTTTCGTCCTACATACGATTTCGACTTACTATTCAAACGTTTAAACCCAGACCTAGTTTTTAATTGTTCTCATATTCATGGTGTAAGCGCTGATTTACCCATTAGGGTGGCAAATCAACTAAATATTCCTACAAGTGTTTTTTTATTTTCTTGGGATAATTTATCATCTCGTGGACGCATATTCCCTAATTATAATAAATATTTTGTGTGGACTAAAGATATTAAAAAGCACTTATTGAATCTATATAAGGGAGAAATACAATCGTATCAAGTATCTGTTTCAGGAACTCCCCAGTTTGATTTCCATTTCGACCCACAATACAAATGGAAAAAAAGCCGCTTGTACAAAGAGTTGGGGTTAGATATAAACCGACCATTTATCCTATATACTACAGGAATGGCATCAGACTTTCCTAATGAAGATCGTATTGTGGATGATTTAATTCAATATATCAAAAATCATTCGTCAAACCCAAAACCTCAATTAGTGATTCGTACGTATATTAAAGGAACAAGCGATGAAATGTTGGATTTGGGGTATAAATATGAACATGATAAAGATATATTTTTCCCACCCGTACTATGGGATTCACAATGGACAATGCCTTTAAAAGAAGATGTGGGATTGTATACAAATATTCTTCGGTATGCATCTATGGGAATTAATACTGCATCTACAGTTTCTTTAGAATTAATGATATTTGGTAAACCAGCTATTAATATTGGATTTGAGCCACCTGGTTGCTCTCTACCCCATTGGTCACGATTCTCCCGGCATGTGGATTATGAACATTATCGCCCAATTGTGAAGGGTGAAGGTGTGATGGTGGCAAAATCTATCAGTGAACTGTTTAATTTAATTGATAAATGTTCTTTTGGTTCAATCAATATACAGGATCATCAAAAAAAGTTTCTACAAGATATGTTTGGTAAAACATATGATAGCCTATCAAGCCAAAAAATCACCAGTTTATTGTGATAATCATTTAAATATTATGTATAGTACACAAATAATAATCTCAAGGTTATGGTGGGGTTCATTTAGAAGAATATTTGAATATTGTATGCGGAAAATTTTGGGAACAAGATCTGTTGTAATAAGTGGTCCTCTTAAGGGCTATAAAGTTGAAGGTGGATTGGCTCAAGTTCTTGGTATATATGAATATGATGTTCAAGCATGTATCTCAGAAAGTCTTAAAAAAGGGAATATATTTTATGACATTGGATCAAATAATGGTTTTTTTAGTATACTAGGCTCAAAGATAGTTGGTCCTAAAGGTAAAGTATATTCTTTTGAGCCATTCAATGATAATATATTTTCTTTGAAGAAAGTATTAAGGTATAATGCTATCAACAATTGTACAATATTCGAAGCTGCAATCTCAGATGAAGTTGGAAAAAATGAATTGTTTTTTTCAAAAGATAATGTAACCCCTTCATTAACCAATATTGATGCTTCATTTTCAACTGTTATTAGCGTTAGTACAATAGATACGATTATTAAAAAAGTAGGAGTTCCTCAGTTAATAAAATTAGATGTAGAAGGTGCAGAATCTCGAGTATTAAAGGGAAGTGCTGAATTATTAAACTCTAATAATAAAGTGATATGGGTTATTGAAATTCATGACCTATCTAACGAAAAACAATGCATTAAGATATTAATGCATTCTGGATACAGTATAAAAAAAATCCGACCTATATATAAAGAAAGTTCTAGATACCCTTTTCATATTTTAGCAAATAACCTATAATTGTTAAATACTAGTCCAATTGTTTTAAATTGTTTTTCCAGAGGGGGTAGTAATATTCTTTGGAATTATTTCTTGTCGCATCCAGATGTATGCCACCCAATTGAAGAAACGTTACAGATATTTAGCACAAGTATTAAAGTACCAAGATCTGAAGGATTTAAAGTTGCCTGGATGGAAAAAAGGTTTTTATTTAATCAATGGAATTTTAATAATAGAATGCCTGTCTCATCAAAAACAGCCAAATATATTGACGATGTTTTATATAAAAGGAAACTGGGGAATTTATTTGACCAAGATATGAAATATAAATTGGAAAATAAATTATATACAAAAAATGAAGTGGAAAAATCTCGTTTAGTTCTTAAGAATAACAATGGACTCACTTTTTGTTCAAACTTATTTTTAAAAATATTCCCCGATACAACCTTTATTGGCTTAGTCAGGCATCCCATTGCACTTTATGAGAGTCATAAGCGACGCAAGACTCCAGTGGCTGAATCATTAAATACATTTACGAATTATTATAAAAAAATGGTTGAGAAAATGTTAAACGATAAAGAATCAATACCTAATTATCATATCATAAAGTTTGAAGAATTATTGACTAGTCCAATTGAATCCATAAAAAAATTATATGGATGGGCTCAACTTGAATTTTCTATGATAAGAAAAATAAGATTGAAGGCAAAACCATCCATGAACGAAGACGGTGTCCATTTAACACTATTAAAAGAAAATAAACATTATTGGTTTAGTTTTGTTGAATTAGGTGAATATTTGGATACAGATGTAAATAAACATCAAGTTTCTCGGCTTGAACAGATTGAAAAGGAATCATTAATTAAATCACTCCGAGAAGTAATGCCTAAAATAGGATACCATGACTTCTAAGCCTCGTCTCCTAGTTATATCGAAAGTATTACCATTCCCGGGGGAATCTGGCCAACAAATGAGAGTCCGTAATACGCTAGAATCCTTAAGAGACAATTATCATCTTTCCTTTCTTACAACCGCCCAAAGTATAGATCTTGAATACATTAAAAATGAATTGAGGACATTTGTTGATGATTGTATTGTTCTCCCTTCTTTATATGATGGTTTATTTTATAAAGTTTTGCATAAAATCAAAGGGTTTGTGTGGATGTTATGGACGGGCTTAAAGTTGTCAAACTATATCGTTGGGGATGTAGAAATAACCACCGAGAGATTAAAAAGTGTATTGGAAGAGAAATCATTTGATATTGTATTGTATGAATATTGGCATGCTCATAAAACAATACAATATTTTAAAGACAGAAATATCCCAACCATATTGGATATGCATAATATTTTATGGCAATCATACAAGAAACAGTTAAAAAGAATTAAATGTTTACCTCAATTTGTCAAAGATTGGAGCATAAAAAGGTATAAAGATCAAGAGGAAAATATTTGGAATAAATTTGAAGGATTAAT
>JABHUQ010000039.1 GCA_018658715.1 Fidelibacterota bacterium | reverse complement strand
TGTTACACCAATACCAGATTGTACTTCATCATAAATTAGAATAATATCATTTTCGTCCGACACTTTACGTAAATATTCCATGAATTCAGTTCGGAAATGATTATCTCCACCTTCTCCTTGAATGGGCTCTAAAATAATAGCCGCAACATCATGGGGATTATCAGCTATCACTTTTTCTATTTCTGCCTTTGCTTGATTTTCTAATTCAATCGTTTTTGCAACATTCTCTTCTGTTAAAGGAAAAGTCAGTTTAGGTGTTGTGATTTTGGGCCAATCAAATTTGGGAAAGTATAATGTTTTACGGGGATCAGGTGAATCCGTTAACGACATAGTATAGCCAGTACGTCCATGGAAGCATTCTTTAAAGTGAATCACTTTTGTCCCTTTATTACCGCGGCCTTCTTCAAGGTTTTTCCTAACTTTCCAATCAAAAGCTACTTTTAGAGCATTCTCTACTGCAAGAGCTCCCCCTTCAATAAAAAAGGCGTAAGGTAAATAATCTGGTTGAGCAACTCGGGCAAATGCATCTACAAATTCAGCCATTTGAGTAGAATAAATATCTGAATTAGTTGGTTTATTTAAAGCCGCTTCTGTTAAACGATCTCGATTCTCTAATATATGTGGATGATTATAGCCAACTGATAAAGATGCAAACATGGAAAATAAATCCAAATATTCTTTTCCATCTTTTCCGTCTACTAGCCAAGACCCATGACTGGATTGTAAGTCGATGACGGGGTCCATCCCATCTGCAAGCATATGTTTCCCTAATGTTTCGTGTACCTTTGATGCGTGAATTGACATTTATATCCCTTTCAAATGTTTAGTTTATTTAATTTAAATCAAATTTAATCCCTTGAGCTAAGGGAAGTTCTTTACTCCAGTTAATTGTATTCGTTTGACGTCTCATATATTGCTTCCAAGAATCTGAGCCAGATTCTCTACCACCACCCGTTTCTTTTTCACCACCAAATGCACCACCAATTTCTGCTCCAGATGTTCCAATATTCACATTGGCGATACCACAGTCACTCCCAATAGATGCTAAAAATGTTTCAGCATTTTGAATATTAGTTGTGAAAATTGCAGATGATAATCCTTGTGGAACCCCATTATGTAATGCAATGGCTTCATCTAATGTTTTGTAGGACATAACATACAAAATAGGAGCAAATGTTTCATGCTGAACAATGTCCCAATGATTTTCTGATTTTGCAATAGTCGGTTCAACAAAATGTCCGTCCCCTTCTATCGATTTTCCACCAGTGAGAATTTCACCACCTTGGTCTAATAAATCTTCAATAGCTTTTTCATAAATTAATACGGCTTCTTCATTGACTAAAGGTCCCATTAATGTATTTTCATCCAATGGATTTCCAATTATCACTTGTCCATATGCGGAAACGAGTCTTTGAGTTAATTCTTGTTCTTGTGATTCGTGTACAATAATACGTCTTGTAGATGTACATCTTTGTCCAGCTGTTCCAACTGCGCCAAAAGCTATGGCAGGAATTGCCAAATTTAAATCAGCAGTTTCATCTACTATAATTGCATTATTGCCACCCAATTCTAGAATTGTATTTCCAAATCGTTTTGATACTTGATTCCCAACATGGCGACCCATGCGAGTAGATCCTGTAAAAGAAATAAGTGGTACACGTTTATCATTAATTAACTGTTCGCCAATAGTGCTCCCTTTTCCAATTATAAGACTAAAAATATGAGGGATGTCTTCTTCTTCTAGCACTGAATTACACATATGCTGAATAGCCACAGCAGTAAGTGGTGTAGTAGATGAAGGTTTCCAAATGGATGTATCACCACAAATGGCTGCAATAAATGAATTCCACGCCCAGACAGCAACAGGAAAATTAAATGCAGAAATAATACCAACAGGTCCCATAGGATGCCATTGCTCATACATACGATGATCTTGTCGTTCTGAATGCATAGTCTTTCCATATAACATTCGAGATTGCCCAACAGCAAAATCTGCAATATCAATCATTTCTTGGACTTCACCATCTCCTTCAGCCTTGATTTTTCCCATTTCAAGAGAAACCAAACTTCCTAAAGCATCTTTCTTTTCACGAAGACGATTACCCATTTTTCTAACCAGTTCACCGCGTTTAGGCGCTGGAACTGTTCGCCATATTTTAAATGCTTCTTCTGATTCTACAATTACACGTTCATAATCGTTTACAGAACATTCATAAACGGATGCAATTGTTTCACCTGTGGCAGGATTGGTTGAATGTAATTCGCCAGCATCTTCTGTTTGACTCCAACCATTGGGTCCTGAGCATGCACCAAAATTCTTTTCGCTTATACCTAATTCTAATAATATTTGTGAAATATCCATGTTGTTTTAAAACTCCTAATAATGTGGGGAAATTTATATTTTCCTCAATAATATGAGTCGCAAAATTAGGTCGGGCTTTCTATCAGAACCAAGCCTAGTGAATGGTTATTTTTGTCCACTTATGTCTATAGTTATTCCGGTGAATTTGCGCAATGGTGATCATTCTGGTTCCTAGTGAAAATTCTGACTCATAAATAGTGTGGTCCCTATCATTAAACGGAGTTTTCAATCTCAACCTTCGAGTTCTCATTGACAACAAATCAATATTAAGTCAACCATTCCTGATCAAAATCGTCTTAATTTATATCAATGCATCGCAAACACTTATTAACAGAATTAGAATCGTACAAAACCGGTTTTACCCATGAAGCAAAAATGAAAGACGAAATGATATCTTTTATCCGTAAAAACAATCATTGTTTTGATCGAAAATTGGCAACAGGTCATATTACTGGTTCTGCCTGGATTCAGAATAATTCTAGAGATTCTGTTCTATTAATGCATCATCGCAAATTAGATAAGTGGCTCCAATTGGGTGGGCATGCAGATGGCGATTCTAACATTAAGTTTGTGGCTATAAAAGAAGCTCAGGAAGAATCAGGATTATTGAATTTTGAGTTTAGATCAAAAACTATTTTTGATTTGGACATTCATTTAATCCCAGCCCAATCCAATAACCCTGAACATTTTCATTATGATATCCGCTATCACTTTTTAACAGATGACTCAGTTCCAATAATAAAGAATCATGAATCTATTGATTTAGCATGGATACCACTCAATCAAATTAGTGAATACACAAAAGAAGAATCCATTCTAAGAATGGTTGAAAAGTCGCAAATTCTATGAGTCCTGAACAAATTAGACTTATAATTGTGGTCTATATGAGTTCCATCATACCACTTATTCTTATTCCATTTCTCAATAAGAAAAAACGAATTCCTTCGTGGGTTTTACCTATTTATGTTGCTTCATTTATTGCTTGTGCATTCGGGTGGGAGCTTTGGTTTACATATGGATGGGTTGGTGGTGACCCTGTGGATTTCCGACGAGCTGCGGTATTAAATACTGCCATACCCTTTCATTTAAATTGGATTCTCAATTCTCTCGCTGATGCTGGGTCAATTTGCATATTTGGTCTCTTATTCGTTTGGAAATTATTTGGAAACCCTGCAAAGGTATTTTTACATTGGAAATGGCGTGTATTCCTTACATTATTGGTGTGGTTCCTAGGTCAGAATATCTTTGTAGAAATGTTCCTTTATCACGATCAATTAGCTATTGGTAAACCAATATCTTGGGCACCATTTTCACCGATAGGGCCGTGGTTCAATCCTACCCTATTCCAATTCCATGACCGCACTATCACATTACAAGGACAACTTCCTTGGGTGATAATGTCATTTATTTTCTACGGGGCGCTTATGTATTTTTTCCGAATGAAAGAGCATCAATTTAAAAACGATTTGTCTTAAATAGCTCTTTCATAATTGCTCCTACAATCAGATTGAAACCAATTTTTTTTATTATTATATTTTTTAATAAACCTTTTCTATTAGGTAAGTTTGAATATTCAATTATGAAAACAAAAATCAAAATTCATGAAAAATAATATATGACCTTTTGCACATCAATTCATTGTATGGATGGCAGGATACAAGAGCCTATCATTCAATATTTAAAAAAGAATTATAACGTATCTTTTGTAGACTCCATTACAGAACCAGGCCCTAATAAAATTGTTGCTGAATATTTAAATCAACAAACAATGGAATCGATCAAAAATAGAGCAGATATATCCATCCAAAAACATGGTTCAACTCTTTTGGCCATTTCTGGGCATCATGATTGTGCAGGCAACCCCACTAATGAAGCGACTCAAAAAAGACAAATAAAAAAATCCATCAATTATCTACAGGGCCAATACCCAAATGTGGAAATTATTGGACTTTGGATTGATAAAAATTGGACTGTTTGTCCAGTTTAAGAAATATTATTAATAAAGTTTAATTTATTTCAATAAAACCATTTTTCTTGAATCAGAAAAGGACTCCCCCTCGATGCGAATGACATACATTCCACTTGGGAATGAATTTGCGTCCCATTTTATGGAGTGATTTCCTTGTTCATATTGAGTTGGTTCCCATTCTTGAACCGATTGTCCATTTATATTATAAATTGTAATTAAAATATTTTGATTTCGTTCTAATTCAAATTGGATCTTTGTGACCGGATTAAATGGATTGGGGAAAATACTTTGAATTGAGGATGTTGATGGGAATGAATTATTTTCAATGGCCAAAGCAGTTTCACAACCATAACCCAAGGCACCCATAAAAGATCCATCAGATGCAGATGTTAAACTTGGAGACATACCCGCTAAATGGAAATCCCCTTCCATTGGATTACAAAAGTAGGGACTGGTTGTAAGATTTCCATCAACCCAGGTAACCATGCCATTATCATTAGCGATAATTGAAGAGACGCCACCAAATATGTTCGAATAAGACAGTGCCAAATGATTGAGTCCACCCTGTGGGACAAAATAAAATTGCGATACGTCATTATCCCAAACGATAGAATTTTCTATGGTTAATGCGCTATTTGCTAATACAGCTGTTTTGCCAAATCCACTTTCATTATAGAAAAACGTTATATGATCCAAAATTGGAGAAGATTCTTGGCAATACAAAGCGCCACCAGCATCTACACCTACATTTTGGTCAAATATAGAATAAGACATACTTGGATTGGATTGATCTAAATAAAGTCCGCCACCTTCAATAAATCCTTGGTTAAATGCTATTTGGGATGAATCTATAGTCGGGTGTGATTGGTTTAAATATATTCCACCACCCCAATAAGCTACATTATTTTCAATTTGTATATTAGTCAAGTGAGCATCTGATTCTGAAAGATATATGGCTCCACCTTTATTGGCTCCATTGTCCGAAAATGTTATATGTTGAAGGGTTGGACTAGCATCTTCAATATATAAACCACCTCCGGATGCTGATGAATTATTTTCTACAAATAAATCCATCAACGTTGGCGTAGAAGAAGAAATAAATATTCCACCACCTAAATCCGCATGTCCGCCAGTGATAGTTATTCCGCGAATGGTAACATCATTTGCATCATTTCCGACTAAAGATAAACATCGACTTCCGGACGCACCAGATATAATTGTTTCCAACATAAGATCAGGATTATTTGCTTCGTATGCTCTGGATTCAACAACAATTTCTTTTTCTGAAAAGAATAAAATTTCAGAATATTCACCGGGATTTAAACGGACTGTATCTCCATCCACACAAGCATCAATCGCTCGTTGAATTGTTTCAAATGGTTCAGTCATTGATCCATCATTAGAATCATGGCCATTTGAAGCCACATAATAAATTGGACCTAGATTTATGGGACCACACCCAATGGGATTAGCACCAATTGTTTCCCCATTTTCCCCTGCTCCTACACAGGGAGAATTTTCTCTTAATGTATAATTATCATCATCTCTATTACAATATAATGGGTCATCTTGCTCATTATTATTCTCCCACGTAACATCTCCATTAAAATTGGTAACAAACCCTTGTTGACCCAATTCTACAGTGGAGTAAGAAATATTAAACGTATTTGGATCTTCATTAGTCCTAAAATACACTTGATAATCACCATTATACCAAATGATGGAATTCGTAATTGATACGGTTGAACCGCCACGTAAATAGAATGCTTCTCCATATTGAGAAGCATTATTATCCGAGATAGTCACAAAATCAAAACTGGGCGATGCTTCGGCGCGGACATAAACACCTGCCCCACTATTGGCAAAATTATTATGAATCGTAGAGCCAGTAATAAAGGGAGATGCATTATTGATGTATAATCCACCACCTAATTCAGATGATTCATTATTTTGAATCCAAGAGTGAGAAATGATCGCATTTGCATTGTTTTTTAGTACGATACCTGCGCCAGAATTCTCACTCCAATTCCCAGAAACTATGCATGAATCTAGTGAAGGAGTAGATTCATCTTTGAAATATGCACCACCACCATATTCTGCATTATTCTCAGAAATGGTAACATGATATAAGGATGGACTTGATTCATCTCTTGCATAAATACCGCCACCTACATCATCGGTTGAATTCCCAGTTATCATAGTGGATATTAATGTTGGACTTGCATTATAACAAAAGAGCCCTCCCCCGCCTCCTTGATCTCCCGTATTATCTTTTATAATAGTATGAATAATTGTTGGATTTGAATTTTTACAATAGACACCGCCACCATAATTCCAAAAACTTCCATTTTGATCAGGGTCAGCATAGTTTCCATTTCCGTTTTCAAGAGTAAATCCAATAAGAATGGCATTTTCATTTTCACCCGAATTAAATGTAACTACACTACCACTTTCATTACCATCAATTATGGTTAAATCAATCATTTCTGGACTTTCAGTTGTTAAAAACAAAGAACTGACCATAATTGATTTCCCGAGAAAGTCTATATTTTCTATATAAGTTCCTGGTTGAACCAAGACCGTATCACCATTTTCTGCACTATTTATTCCATTTTGAATCGTATTTTGATCTATTGGAACATTAATAATCGCTGAAAACAGATTTGTTTTAAAAATAAAAAGAAGAGAAATATATCGTATTATTCTCGACAAACTAATAATATGTGTTTTTTCTTGGGTTGTTTTCACTTTTCGCAATTGATCTCCCTAAAATTCTCTGTAACTTTCCGCCTGAAATTTCATTCAAATACAAACTAAAAACGAATATGATTATTGCAACACTTAAAGAAATTTTGCCCGGAGAAAATCGGGTTGCTCTCACGCCTTCCTCAGTAAAGGATTTAACTAAAGCTGGGTTAACCGTTCACATAGAATCTGGATCAGGGATAGAATCCAACTATTCTGATAAAGATTATGAAGATGCAGGCGCATTTATCGCATCTATATCTGACATTTATCAAAATGCTGATATCCTTGTTAAAGTGGCTACGCCTACATTAGATGAAATTAGCCAAATGAAAGATGGTTCTATTTTTACTTCCTTCTTCCAGACAACAAAAGAGCTAGATGCCGTTAAAGCTCTTATGGATAAAAAAGTCACTGGCTTTTCCATGCATTTAATTCCAAGAACTACCTTGGCACAAAAAATGGATGCCCTTAGTTCACAGGCGAATATTGCAGGATATAAAGCCGTTCTGATTGGTGCAAACCATATTGGTGTTTATATGCCATTACTTATGACAGCAGCGGGAACGATCCCACCAGCGAAAGTTTTAATTTTAGGTGCTGGCGTTGCTGGATTACAGGCAATTGCAACTGCCAAACGCCTTGGAGCCCAAGTAGAAGCATTTGACGTTCGCCCTGAAGTAAAAGAACAAGTTGAAAGTTTAGGTGCCAAATTTGTAGAAGTTGAAGCCAGCGAAGACGATGGTGTCGGCGAAGGCGGGTATGCCAAAGAAACATCAGACGATTATAAACAACGTCAACAAGCTCTCATTACTGAAAAAATCTCAAAAGCAGATTTAGTCGTTACCACAGCTCTTATTCCGGGACGCCCTGCTCCAATTTTAATTCCAACCGATATGGTTAATGGAATGAAACCTGGATCAGTTATTATGGATTTAGCAGCTGAAAATGGCGGAAATTGTGAAAATACTGAACCTGGTAAAGTTGTTCAATACAATGGTGTTACCATCGATGGGACAACAAATTTCCCTGGAACGATGCCTTATCATGCGAGCCAACTATATTCTAAAAATATAGTCGCTTTTATGACCTATATGATAAAAGATGGAAATATCAATTTAGACCTAGAAGATGAAATTATTTCTGGCTCTATGTTTACACATCAAGGTACCATAACTCATGAACCTACTCAACAAGCATTAAACTCTTAAGGACCCCTTATGGATATTAATATTTTAACTGTTTTTATTCTGGCAATTTTTGTTGGGAATGAAATTATATCAAAAGTGCCTCCTACTTTGCATACACCTTTAATGTCTGGATCAAATGCTATTTCTGGGATTGCGATTGTTGGGGCAATTATTGCAACTAAAACAGGCGGCTCTGTCGGAACATGGTTTGGGCTAATTGCTGTTATTTTTGCTACCATTAATGTGGTGGGCGGTTTCATGGTTACCGACCGTATGTTAAAAATGTTTAAAAGGAAATAGGTAGCGAAATGGAATATTCTAAATTATTTTATGTCTTATCAGCGATCCTTTTTATTTTTGGTCTTAAAAAACTAAGTCATCCCAAAACGGCTCGTAATGGAAATATGATTGCTTCCATTGGTATGCTCATTGCCATTGTTGCTACACTTCTTGCTTATAATAGCCTTGATTTTACGTTAATCATTATTGGCATTGTTGTAGGTGGACTTATTGGCGGTGTATTTGCTACTAAAGTGGAAATGACTCAAATGCCTCAAATGGTTGCCATTTTTAATGGATTTGGGGGAGCTGCTTCTGGATTAGTGGCTGGTGCTGATTTTGTTACAAATATGGATAAACTTAACACAGGTGAAATGATTAATGGACTTGATCCTACCTTCTACCTTGTGGTTGTAATTCTTTCCATATTTGTTGGTACATTAACATTTACTGGAAGTTTTATTGCATTTGGTAAATTGCAGGGATTTATATCAGGGCAACCGATTGTATTCTCAGGTCAGCAAATATTAAATGCATTATTTGCCATTTCTCTTGTTTCTATTAGTGGATATTTAGCTATGGGTGGTGGTGATTTGGTAAATTTCTTTTATGCCATTGTTTTTCTATCTGCTGTATTAGGAATTACAATAACGATTCCAATTGGTGGTGCGGATATGCCTGTTGTCATTTCATTATTGAATTCTTATTCAGGTGTTGCCGCAGCTGCAACGGGATTTGTGCTTATGAATAATGGTCTCATTATTTCAGGGTCCCTAGTTGGGGCTTCAGGCCTCATACTAACAAACATTATGTGCAAAGGTATGAATCGATCCTTAGCGAATGTGATTTTTGGTGCTGTTGGATTGGTTGAAGAAAGTTCTTCTGATGGTGGCGATCAAAAACAAATGAATATAAAGAGTTATTCTACAGAAGAAGCAGCCATGATATTAGATGCAGCTGAAAAAGTAATTGTTGTTCCAGGATATGGATTAGCAGTTGCTCAGGCGCAACATGCAGTACGAGAAGTAGCTGATTTATTGGAATCGAAAGGAAAGAAAGTCCTTTATGCGATTCACCCTGTTGCTGGAAGAATGCCAGGCCATATGAATGTGTTATTAGCTGAAGCCAATATTTCTTATGATCAATTAAAAGATTTGGATGAAATTAACCCTGAATTTGAAGATTGTGATGTAGCCATTGTATTGGGAGCCAATGATGTGGTAAACCCTGCAGCTCGACATGATAAATCCAGTCCAATTTATGGTATGCCTATTTTGGATGTGGATAAGTCACGAACTGTTCTTATTAATAAACGAACTATGAATCCCGGATTTGCTGGTATTCAAAATGAGTTATTCGGTTATGATAATGCTATCATGGTTTTTGGCGATGCAAAGGATATGCTTCAACAATTATTGAAAGATATTAAAGAATTATAATTATCCCTTCGTTTTATTAGATAAAAACCTCGATGTTTCATCGGGGTTTTTTTGATTATACACTAATGGATTTTCTGAATTAGCTTTTCTAACCTATTTTTATTAGTAATTGGAGTTTTATAATGTTACGTACATGGACAGCACTTTTGCTTTTGTCTTTTGGCTTTACACAAACTATTTCGCCCAAACGTCCCGTATCAACGTATTCTATCGTCGCTCGGGATCCTGATACCGGCCAATTAGGTGTAGCGGTTCAATCTCATTGGTTTTCAGTCGGCCCACTCGTTGCCTGGGCAGAACCTGGTGTTGGTGCTGTAGCAACTCAATCTTTTATTGATCCAAATTACGGACCCTTAGGACTAGAACTAATGAAAGCGGGTCGTACATCTCAAGAAACTATGGATGCACTTGTAAGTACAGATTCTGGAAAAGATGTTCGCCAAGTAGGTATGATTGATGCCAATGGAAATACAGCCGTATTTACAGGAAATAATACCATCCCATATGCAGGACATAAAATGGGTGAAAATTATTCAGTACAGGCAAATTTGATGGAAAAGCCTACAGTTTGGGACGCTATGGCGCATGCATTCGAATCCAGCGACGGCGATTTAGCCGAAAAACTTCTTGTTGCATTGGAAGCAGCACAACGTGAAGGTGGTGATATACGCGGCAAACAATCTGCTGCTATTTTGGTCGTTTCAGGTGATGCGACTGGGTTTCCTTGGATAGATCGAATTTTCGATCTCCGAATTGCTGATCATCCTACACCAGTAAAAGAATTACGTAGACTCGTTCAACTTAAACGAGCTTACTTAAAGTTGAATGAAGGCGATGAATGGGTCACCAAACATCAAATGGAAAAAGCAGTATCTGCCTACGAAATAGCCACAAGCCTTGTCGAAGATAAACAAACAAATGGTGAAGCTCCATTTTGGGTGGGTGTTACACTTATAGAAGCGCATCAAATTGAAGAGTCTTACCCATACTTTCGTAGAGCATATCGTCAAGATAAATCATGGGCAGAATTAATAAACCGTCTTCCAGCTGCAGGATTACTTCCCGATGACAAAATACTTCTTAAAAAAATCATAATTGAAATGCAAAAATAATATTATTTTTGCATTTCAATTGCGTTTTAGAATTTAGATACAATTATATAGGTTTATAATGTCTTTTAGTCTTGGTTAAAGTGTATGTTCTTAGTAATATCGAGTGTCTAAAAAATAAAAACTATATTCTTTTTATACTAGATTATGACACGTGGAAAAGTGATACACATAGACTATTCCTCAAGTAGCAAAAAATTCAAATGCTACTCCCCCACATTGTATATACTCGGCTTTCCTGATAAAATAATCAATATAGATGAAGCAAATGCTAGTTTTTCTTATTTAATGACTATAGTAAACTTTTAAATAGTAAAATTATTTTTTCACAATAAATGAGAAATAAAACAATGAAAAATTGTATGATAACCAAATGAAAATTTATTTTACAACTTCTATTTTAGGGGGTATTCTATTAGGTCTTATCAGCTATAGCTTCTATTATGCTGAGGGTATGTCCTACTTTAGTTCAGATCCAAAGGCATGTGTCAATTGTCATATAATGAAACCACAATATGATTCTTGGCAAAAAGGAAGCCATCATGCATTTGCCACTTGTGTACAGTGTCACCTTCCCAGTAAAACAATTTCTAAATGGGTAGCAAAAGCAGAAAATGGATTTTTACATTCTAAAGCATTTACATTTCAAAATTTTCATGAACCAATATTTATTAGAAAAAAAAATAGGGAAGTATTAATAGATAATTGCCTTCAATGTCATAATGGTTTTGTCGAAGGGATGAATCATGCTGAGCAATCTGACTGTCTGCATTGCCATAATAGTGTTGGCCATGGGGAATCTTTAGGGCTTGGAAAATACAACTCAACAAAAAGAGGATCATTTTAATGAAAAATCATATAAAACTAATCATTGGCGCGCTTGTTATTTCAAGCATTTTAACTATCTTACTATTAATAAATATTAATGAACGAAAGTCTGAAGTAGAAGAAAGCTATAAAAAACTTGTTAAAGTTACAGAAGATGATACAGACCCAGAAAAATGGGGGATTAATTGGCCAAAGCAATATGATTCATATAAACTTACTGCTGAGGCTACGAAAACAAGATATGGTGGTCATGGGGGAAGTGAAGCTCTACCAGAACAAAAAATTGAACGTGATCCCTGGTTGAAAAGAATGTTTAAAGGGTATGCTTTTTCTATTGATTATCGGGATAGAAGAGGTCATGCATATATGTTAGAAGATCAAGAACAGACAAAGCGACAAACAAAACCCCAATCAGGTTCCTGTTTACATTGCCATGCTTCCATAATGCCACTTTATAGGGAGTTAGGTGACGGGAATGCGATAAAAGGGTTTGAGAAAACCCATCAATATTCATATGAAGAATTGAATGAAATGTTACACGAAAGTGGCCACGGTCATCCAGTTTCATGTGTTGATTGCCATGAACCAAATACAATGAAATTAAGAGTGACCCGACCGGGATTTATACAAGGGATTCAGGCATTGGCAAATTCAACTTCTCAAGTATCATATTTACCTTCTATTGAAAGATGGAGAGAATCAAGCCAAACAAATCCATATGACCCTAATGAATCTGCTACTCAAACAGAAATGCGTTCATTTGTTTGTGCTCAATGTCACGTAGAATACTATTGTGGATCTGAAATGACATTGGAATTCCCATGGAGTAATGGATTAAAAGCAGAGGACCTTGAAAAGCATTGGAATGAAACACATCTCCCAGATGGGAAGAGATTTTTTGATTATAAACATAAAGAAAGTGGTGCTGAGATATTAAAAGTACAACATCCAGAATTTGAACTTTGGTCTCAGGGGATACATGCTCGGTCAGGAGTTGCTTGTGCAGATTGCCATATGCCCTACCAGCGTGATGGTGCTAGTAAAATCTCTGATCATTGGGTACGCAGTCCACTGTTAAATATTAATAATGCATGTCAAACATGTCATCATATTAATGAAGAACAAATACTTAAAGAAGTGGATATTATCCAAGACAGAAATTATAAACTTCTTAAACGTGGCGGAGAATCATTGATGGCATTATTAGATGCAATTCAAATTGCAAAGGATAGTGGGGCAACGCAAAATGAACTAAAAGAAGCTCTAGAATTTCAACGAAAGGCGCAATGGCGATTGGATTATATAGCTGCAGAAAATTCGATGGGTTTCCATGCACCCCAGGAAGCAGCACGAATTTTAGGCGAAGCAATTGATTATGCAAGGCAGGGGCAAGTCAAAGCCATGAGTATCAAATAACCATGGTTATTTATGGACGTTACAAAAAGATGAGATAGATGAGTGAGTTATATCAAGTGAATTAGATACTGGGAAGAAGTAATTATAGATATAAAGAGTAGAGATATTATAGCAATCTATAAACAATTAATGAATAAAAAGGATTAGCCATGCCTAAAACACTTAATCGACGTGATTTTATTAGAATTTCTAGCCTTGGCCTTGGAGGCTTAGCTGCAGCAAATCCTATTTTTGATTGGCTTAGTGGATCTGTCATGGCAAATGAAAGTTTGCAAGAAACAATTAAACGAATTCCAACCTATTGTGAAGTTTGTTTCTGGAAATGTGCTGGCTGGGCTCATTTAAATGATAAAGGCGATATTTGGAAGTTAACCGGGAACGATGATGATCCTCATTGTAATGGGCGTTTATGTCCCCGAGGAACTGGTGGTGTTGGTATGTATTATGATGATGATCGGCTGAAAACTCCACTCATTCGTACTGAAGTTGACGGGAAACAAATTTTCAAAGAAGCTTCTTGGAATGAAGCATTTGATTTTATTGCAAAAAAGATGAAAAAGATAGCCGACGAACATGGACCAGAATGTATTGCTTTATTTAGTCATGGGAGCGGGGGAAAACATTTTGGCCGTATGTTAAAGGCTTTTGGATCTCAGAATATTACAGCTCCATCCTATGCACAATGTCGTGGGCCACGAGAAGTAGGATTTTTCGCAACTTATGGCGAAGGGATTGGTTCTCCAGAGCGTGTGGATATTCGGGATACAGATTGTCTAGTTTTAATCGGTTCTCATATTGGGGAGAATATGCATAATGGACAAGTCCAAGAAATGTCTGATGCTATTGATAAAGGATCTACCATTATTACAGTAGATCCACGATTTTCCACTGCTGCTAGTAAATCAAAACATTGGCTTCCTATTAAACCATCTACCGATATGGCATTACTTTTATCCTGGATACATGTAATTATTAATAATGAATGGTATGATAAGAAATATGTAGATAAATATACGTTTGGGCTAGATGAGCTAAAGGAACACGTTAAGTCTTATACTCCTGAATGGGCGTATGGAATTACAACTATTAAACCACATGTGATTCGGAAAACAGCTAAAGAAATGGCCAATGCTGCACCATCAGTTATTATACATCCTGGTCGTCACGTAACTTGGTACGGAGATGATACACAACGTCTAAGAGCTGTTGCTATTTTGAATGCATTATTAGGAAGTTGGGGACGCCGCGGTGGATTCTATAATCCTGAAAAGAAAAAAGTGGCCAAACTCAATATTCCAAGATTCCCTAAACCACAGAAAACATGGAGAGATGCTTTTCCTGGAAAATTTAAACTAGCAGGCTTGGCGCTGGCATCTGGAATTTGTGATGCAACAATTCCTGCAGCTGGTCGAGATTGTTCGTTCAAAGGTTGGATTGTGAATGGGACCAACTTAATCTCTACTCTTCCCAACCAAGCAAATACTATTGAAGCAATTCAAAATTTAGATTTGATGGTTGCTATAGACACAATGCCCATGGAAATCACAGGATATGCCGATGTGGTTCTTCCAGAATGTACGTATTTGGAACGATATGACAATTTAAGAATCAGTGGTCATAGAGAACCAACAATTGCCCTTCGAGCTCCTGCGGCAGAACCGAAATATAATTCTAAATCCGCTTGGTGGATGGCTAAGGAATTATCTAACCGCCTTGGACTTGGAGATTATTTCCCATTTGAAGAAGAAGAAGAAGAATTGGATTGGCAGTTAAAACAAGTGGGTTCATCTTTAGAAGAAATGAAAAAGATTGGTGTTAAAAAGTATAATCGCCAATATGATGACTTATATCCATTAGAAGGTCTCCCAGATTATGAATTCAATACAAATTCTGGAAAGATTGAATTGTATTCTACTGCCATGGAAGATGAAGGGTATGATCCCCTTCCAAAATACACGGCCCATGAAGAGCCTCCTACAGATTTTTATCGACTCATATATGGAAGAGCTCCCATGCATACATTTAGTCGAACTGCAAATAATCCAAATTTGACAGATTTAATGGACGAAAATAAAGTATGGGTGAATCCAAAAGTAGCTAAAGAATGGGGATTGAAAAACAACCAAGAAGTCTGGCTAGAGAACCAGGATGGAGTTGTTACTTCATTTCCAATTAAAGTCCGTGTCACTGAACGAATTCGATGGGATTCGGTCTATATGGTTCATGGTTTTGGTCATACGGATAAACGGATGTCTCGAGCTTATGGCAAAGGTGCCAGTGATTCTGAACTCATAACTCGAACGAAAGTAGATCCTGTCATGGGTGGCACTGGGATGCGAGTCAATTTCGTGACTTTTCTTACTGAAGCACCTACGAAAGGAGCTGCATAATGCGATACGCAATGGCCATTGATACTAAAAAATGTGTGGGTTGTAGCGATTGTGTTGTCGCTTGTCAAACTGAAAATAATGTTCCTATTGGATATTGCAGAGATTGGGTCGTAGAAGCGACATCTGGAACGTATCCAGATTTATCTATGGAAATCCGTTCTGAGCGATGCAATCAGTGCACCAATGCTCCTTGTGTTCGTTGCTGTCCTACAGAAGCGAGTCACATTGTTGACGGTGGTATCGTTGTCGTGGATCATGATGAATGTATTGGATGTAAAGCATGCATTACATCTTGTCCTTATGACGCACGATTTGTTCATCCTGAAGGATATGTAGATAAATGTACCTTCTGTATTCATCGTGTTGAAAAGGGTGAAAATCCAGCCTGCGTCAGTGTCTGCCCAACCAAATGTATGTATTTTGGTGATACAGATGATCTAAATAGTGAAATATCTCAATTATTGAGAAAACGCAAATGGAAAACGCTCATTCCTGAGGCAGGAACTGAGCCCAATATTTATTACTTAACCTAACCCAGGAGTCTATATGATTGAACAAATAATCACATCAGGAAAAAATAATGCTGGTATTGATCCATTTTTACACGTTTGGGGTTGGGAGATTCCTTTTTACTTATTCATCGGTGGCCTAGTAGCTGGCATCTTATTCTTTTCAGCACTATTTACTATTCGTGGAAAAGAAGAAGAATTTCCTACTGCGGTAAAACTA
>JABHUQ010000038.1 GCA_018658715.1 Fidelibacterota bacterium | reverse complement strand
GATAGGTTCTGGTGATGAACACCCAACAAGCAATAATAATGGTAATACAATTAGTAATAATCTTTTCATAATTATCTCCTCACCCAAATCTACACATCATCCCACAAACAAAAAAACCCACTAATGTGGGGCTTGATGTTGTAGAAAGGGTAAATCTATTTAATCACAAGATGTGTGACCACCCACATAAAGCGTACTATCAATATCCCATGTCTCAAAAAAGAAGTCAGACTCCGTATGATCTATACTACCGCCTGGTGGTAAGGAAATATCACTTAAATAAAAACATCCACTTTCTACAGAATAATTTGGTCCATAATATTCAAAGTCCATTTGTACTTTTGTAACATTGTAAATCCCAGCATTATAAATAATCAAATCAAAATGCAAACATTATCCCCAAGAGATCAGCAAAAGACAGTTTTTCTTTTCCTTGTTTAATTCCTGCCATACGATTTAAAAATCCTTTATCCTCTGATACAAATTCAAGTGTTGTAGAAATTCCTATATTCATCCTTGGAACATAGAAACTTTGTACACCCACACCAGAAAGTGTTTCATCAATTGCATCTCCAGTTTCTACAGTAGCCTCATCAAATATTCCTCTATAAAGAGTGTAAGGATATAGATTTAGACTAACCCTCGAATATATTCTCGTATTAGTGGTTAAAAAATATCCGGTTTCAACTGTCGGTGAGAAATAAATTCCAGCTTCCCACAATAAAAAACTGTTTTTTTCATCCTCATCATTTGTGAAAGGAACCATATCTGTTAAAGAAGGGCCATTATCCTCCCAATGCAGTTCATTGGTTGGCTCAAATGTGGTAATCTCATGACTTCCAAAGTTCAGTGAAAAAGTCCAGCCATTTATCCAACCTGGACTTATATACAACCTTCTTATATTAAATCTCTTAAATAGTCCCCACTGATAATCTATTCTACAATTAAATGTAAATAATTTAAGATCTGATAACTCACTCATATATGAAAGACTGTTACCTTGATAATGCCACAAATTTCTTATTCCGGTTATTTCAGATATATCAGTTTTTAATGCAAATCTTAATCCAGTGGATCTTGTACTGATTACATTATAATCATCAATTTCTAAAGCGTCAATAGAGAAAGATGTAGGCTTATGATTAAAGTTGAAATCATAAGGATAAAGTATTTCGAAATCAGACTCAACACCATTTCTAGAGTTCTCAATCATCACGTCACCCTCAGAGACTGGCTTACCAAAGATTTGTTTTGCAATAGAATAACTATTGTTAACTCCAGGTTTTGTAACTAATGCTAACCCTTTTCTATTAATTGTTTCTCTACCCTGACCATCTATTGATATATCTGCGACATAGAACGCTTTATTTAGAAAAACACCTGTGCTTTTTCCAATTGTAAATGAATAATTATTTCCATTCCTTTCAATGATTTGACCCTGAATTTTAAAATTATCAATAGCTCTAGTAATCTTTCCGATACTTTCTGCAAAATTAACATAAGCCATTTTTTTTGTGAAAGTTTCATCTACATTGCCAAACCCTTCTACTCTTACCTTTTCATCCATTACATTTTCATATCTAGCATATCCTGTTTCGTCTACTCTTAAATTCCACCATAAAATACCTCCATATATCTTATATGGTCCATCATCAGGTTGCCATGATCCTTCTATATAGGCTAAATAAATGTAAGATGAGTTCATAATTTGTGATATTTCTTTAAGTGTAATACCTAAAGATTTAGCTTTTTTCATGGCAAATGATTGGTATGCAGATTCATTAAAAATATCTGCACTGCGAATTTTAATTAACTCGGGATCATTCAATATTTTAAGCATTCCTGACATAACAGTTTCATTGATAATTTGTTCTATAAATTGAGTTTTTACCTCTTTTTCATTTATTACAGATGCTCTTTTTAAACTATATTTAAAATCACGTAGATATTTTTCATTAATATAATTGTAATCGTATCTTGGATTTTGGATCTGTTCAAATATCATTTTATCCTGGGTTTTATCCCCTGGTACTAACGCATTATCATATTTAGATATTTGATATAAACCTAAAGAACTAACAGATTTACGTTTATACTTTCCTTGTTGTGCCAACAGGAGATTGCCTAAACAAATTATTAATATCACAACTAATGTTTTTGTTTTCATCTCTGTTCTCCTTTTATTATTGCTTACACGATGCATTCTAACTACTTACTATAGTTTACTTTTGCTTTATCCATGTCTCAGTGTTCTTTAATTAGTATTAATTATCTCACTGACAGATTGACCCAACTCATGTGACGTAATGGTAACTGGTGGTGGAGTTGTATCTACTTCTTCTTCACAACTCCAAAAAGCCAATCCAATAAATAGTAGTAATGATATATGCCTAATCATTCCCAAATCTACCCATTTTCCCACAAACAAAAAACCCATTTTCCCACAAACAAAAAACCCCACGAATGTGAGACTACTCTTCTTCTTCGCTTGAAATCTGATTATCTATTTTGTTTTCACTAAAAGGATGATTGAATACCACGATTCCAAATAATATTGCAAAAATTGAATAAATAATTGTGATTAACCAAATTATGTATAAGAGACTTGGATTAGATAATATTCCTTTAATTAAGGCAAGTCCAGCAATTACAAAATGTGTCAAATTAGCGATAGCTATCGGACGATTATAAATTCCACCGATAATACTTCCTTTAGACATCCAATTAAGCATTGCAAAAGCAAAGTAGAAAGAACCAATAATTTGCATTAATAATTCAAGAGTGTCTGATACACTCAATTCAAAATAATCTAATATTTCTTTTGGGAAAAAAATTAGGCTAATTCCTATCAGAGCTAATATTATCGCGCTTAAGGTCATTAATGATTTTGTATTCATTTATTCTACGTAATTATTATTTTATATCGATTCTATGTAACTCATAACTCTAATCTAACCATCATCCCGCAAGCAAAAAACCCCACTTCATAGCGGGTGTTAGTTAAAAATATTTTAGTAATTACCAATTGGAGCAACTGAAATCAGTGAAAAATTGAATTTTCTTGTTTCAAATTCAAAATCTAACACAGGACAAAATAGAATAGGAGTATATACCTTTATTCTTAAACTGTTGTAATCATCAGATTGGATTCTACCGATACCAAAGTTAATGGGTGGAAATGGGGCATCCATGATATCAGTAAAAGCTGTAATCTGAAAATCATAATAATTCTCTCTCTTTTTTGATTTAAAATACTTTCTATACCCATAACAAATGGCAGGACAGATGAAATCAAAATCAATATGTTCATTCGGATTCAAACTTTGTATGATTAATCCACCGCTTAATTGGATTCCCCAAAAATATTGTTTATCAAAATTTGTTCCAATTTGAAACCCTGGGCTTATATATGGCGAGCGTAATCTGCCATAATCGTAATCTTGACCGGATATGATTCCAATAAACAATAGCAGTTTTATATACCTTCTCATATCCAAATCTACCAATCATCCCACAAACAAAAAACCCCACGAATGTGGGTATATGTGGGCAGATTTCCCCGCCATGTAGAGCAATAACCCTTCTTGGAAAATATTCGACTTTCAAATCACGTGAATACGGCGATGAAATCACCAGGCGAGTCTACACCCTTCTTATTCTATATCATCACACCCGAAATGGAACGACAGTACTTGACAGTAGATTCCAGCATTCGACAGGATAAGTCAGGATAACCGGTATTTCGACTTAAAACCTTGGCTGTTTTTGAAATTATAATGACCGTCAGCGACAGGTTTTTCATTACATCTTTATTTATTAAGGATAAGTCTGACAGCAAAGCAACTGTCCCAACCACCTGTTATTTACCGGACTTTTTTATTTTCGGAAAACCATCCACCTGTATCTCATTATATATTAGGAGTTACGAGAGTGTGAAATGTAGGCCTTATTCCTGTCAAGCCGGAGGTCGAGGGTTCGAGTCCCTTCGGTCCCGCTCTCTTAAACCCCGTTTTCTCGTCGAGAGTTCGGGGTTTTTTGTTGCCCTTTTGTACTTTCCCGATATGACAGGAATAGACACAAATAGACCGTTTTTGAAGTAACCACCGGCCAAACACCAACTATTTTTTACTAAAGAAGCCCCTTGTACAGGGGCTTCTGATTACAGCCATCTTTCTTTAAAGCATCTTCCT
>JABHUQ010000037.1 GCA_018658715.1 Fidelibacterota bacterium | reverse complement strand
TGCTCGTCCACTCCAATGGGCGAAACTCTACAGAGTTCTGTGTTGGACTCCGCTTCGCTCGTCCAACACCCACTCCACCAGACATTCGTTCAATCAAAATTGAGTTTCATCTCACGAATGCAGGTGAGTTTCGCCCATTGTGCGTCCACTAAGCTGAAACAATAAGGAGACTATTATGCCAATTAAAATAAAGTGTAGAAATTGTGAAGAATTTATTTATGTGAGAAATCTAAATATTGGCGATGGCGTTGATTGCGTAAAATGTAATGTCATTAATTGGTCTTTTGACCAAAACGTTGAAAATATTTCTGATGAAGAATATGAATCCAATAAAACAAAAACAACACCACGGATTTATAAAGGACAGTCAGAAGTTATCGAATCAAAATATCCTACACTTTCAACCGTTTCAACGATTTACAAACTAATAGCAGTATTAATTGGTATTGCAGCTGTTATTGGGTTGTTTTACGGTATATCATTGCTTGATGAATATGGTGGAAAACAAATGGGTATTGTCTTTATCACTTATTCAATATTAGCTGGTTTTCTTGGCGTTGTGTCTCTATTGGCTATATCAGAAGGTATTAAGCTTTTTATTGATATTGAAAAAAATACCTATCGCCAAAATAGTCTTATTGAAAAACTTATTAACAAAATTAAGTAGTGAAGTGGTCGCACAACCCCCACTCCACCGGACGGCTTAATCAGGTAGCGTGATTTTGAGATTTGAGCAATAAATGATGATTTGTGTAACATATAAAATTAGTGGAATGGATTCGCCGTCCGCCGGTGAGTTTATTCGTTGGAGCGGACGATGCTCGTCCACTCCAATGGGCGAAACTCTACAGAGTTATGTGTTAGACTCCGCTTCGCTCGTCCAACACCCACTCCACCAGACATTCGTTCAATCAAAATTGGGTTTCATCTCACGAATGCAGGTGAGTTTCGCCCATTAGCTCTATCAAAGGAGAAATAATGATCAGGCCACCTAACTTTACAACAAAACGTCTCCTACTAAAGGCTGTAACAGAAGGTGATATTCCATCATATGAAAAGCACTTTGTTGATTACGAAGTGATCCGCCACTTAGCATCCACTGTACAATGGCCATATCCTGAAAATGGAATTCGTGATTTTGTAACAAAACACATCATCCCCAAGCAGGGAGAAAATCAATGGGTATGGGGTATCTTTTTGCGTAAGCATCCAGACGAACTCATAGGTATCGTCGATTTATGAACCCCTATTACTTTGGCAATTGCTGTTTGACTATACCCTATTTTAAGCATGGAATAAATTATGTATCTTTGTTCCAGCGTGAGTTGGCTGTAGTGTTTCATTGGTGCTCCTCATTTTTGTCGGTGGGAAAAGTACGAACCCTACAGCAGTTCCGCTATTTTCACAACCAATCTTTGAGTTGCACTTAAGAGTTGAATTCAAGATTAATTATTAGTTCAGGAGGAACAATGAAAATATTATTATTTTTATTGATAGCTTCAATGGGCATCGCTCAAGATATTTTGCAAACGGA
This sequence comes from Fidelibacterota bacterium, assembly GCA_018658715.1. GTDB lineage: Bacteria > Fidelibacterota > Marinisomatia > Marinisomatales > UBA1611 > JABHGY01. The sequence goes on along the minus strand of JABHUQ010000037.1, from coordinate 3,277 downwards.
AGTAAAATCATATCCAGTAAGGGTTGTAGCTATTGATAGCACTTATATCGCATTTATTGAAGAAGGAAAGGTGAAAATTGGTATTTCAGTGCATAAGGTTTTTAAAAGTATAACTCTTGAATCGGGTGAAGTTCTTGTTGAGAAGAATAAACTGCTAATTGGACAAAATCACCACCTTTGGAATTCTCAAACGAAGACTCTAGCACAAAAAAAAACCGTTTCAAATATGATCACATCAAATAATACCCGTCCAATAATCCCAGATAAAAACAAAGTGTTTATTGATGATAAATCTTCTCACCGCCTGTCCTCCAAAAAAGTTGGTGGTATATTGTTAGCCTTGTCAGGTGGACTCGGATTATATCTTCGCAATAATGAGTATGATGGTAAAATGCCTACTATTAATCAAGAGACTGGTGTCATTACGGGTGAACAAGAACTGGAAGACTGGATTGATAGGCAAAATGCCTTCTGGAATATTCATTACCTATGCCTAGGTCTTGGTGGAGTAATGATATCGATAAATATTGATTTCTAGATAGAGAACTACCTACTATACTGCTTCGAGCGGACTCACTCAAATGGATTAGTTTACCAAAATGATGTCACAGGATACACAAATATTGTAAATGGAGAAATCATAGGTAAGTAGCTTAACGTTAGACAACTATAGGGTTACAGATGGCATACGATGAAGGAGCAGCAGAAAGAATACGAGATATTTTTATTGATCGTCTGGATATTGTTGAGAAAAAGATGTTTGGAGGGCTTGCTTTTATGGTTCGAGGGCATATGTGTTGTGGAATCATAAATGATGTTTTGATGGCAAGAGTTGGCCCTGATGAATACTCAAAAGCCTTGAATAGGTCCTGTGCAAGAGAGATGGACTTTACAGGAAAACCGCTAAAGGGATTTGTATATGTAGATCCAGATGATTTTGGAGAAGATAGTGATTTGCAAGAATGGGTAGAAATGTGTGAACGTTTTATCGCAAGCCTTCCACCAAAATAGAATGCAATGAATTTTCTAAAATATAACAATTCGCTGAACCGAACAATAAAATAGAAAGTTAAAAAAGTGACGAATTTATTCGGTAATGATTAAAAAACTAAAGAGGATATTATGGCAGCTTATTTAATAGCAAATATTGATGTTCAAGATTCAACTAAATATAAAGAGTATATAAAGTTAACCCCGCCAATAGTGCAAAAGTTTGGTGGCAAATTTCTCATCCGCGGTGGCGATTATGAAATTTGCGAGGGTGAATGGCAACCAAAACGGATCATCATGATACAGTTTAAATCGATGGAGAAAGCAAAAGAATTCTATCATTCTATTGAATATAAAAAAATACTTCAAATACGACAAGATTCCAGTTATTCAGACCTCGTTTTAGTCGATGGTATATCTCCCGAAATTTAATTTCACAAACCTTATCAAGTCTTATTAAAGCACCCTAAAAATATAGAATTTGTATTTTTATTAATTTCAGCCAAATTAAAAAAAATATTACGTATCTAGCTTTCTTCACAATTTATTTCGGAAAGCAGCACATGACTTTTCTTAATGATTAATTAAAAGGGTAATTCCCCCAAATCCACATTCCCACCGGAAAGAATTAAGCCCACTTTCTTTCCTTGAAACATTGCTTTTCTTTTTAAGATGGCACTCAGCGTGATTGCGCTGGAGGGTTCCACAATGATTTTCATTCGCTCCCAAATTAATCGCATGGAATGAATAATTTCCTGTTCGGTGACAGTAATTATTCCATCCACTTTTTCCTGAATAATGGGGAAAGTGATTGTGCCGATCTGTGCTCGCAGTCCATCGCAAATAGTATTCGTTGTTTCATTCGCTTGTATTTCACCTGAATGTAATGATCGATAGGCATCATCAGCTTCTGCCGGTTCAGCACCATACACTAGAATTCCCGGTTTCATTTCCTTCGCGGAACATAAGGTACCGCTCAATAATCCACCCCCACTTACAGGAGAAACGACCATTTGCAATTCTGGATAATCTTCTAACAATTCCTTGGCAGCTGTACCTTGCCCTGCAATAATACGCTCATCGTTATAGGGATGAACCAAAATTGCACCGGTTTTCTGTATAATTTCACTCAATACTTTTTCACGGGATTCCTGAACCGGTTTGCACCAAACAATTTTTCCACCATTCCGCTCAACGTTATCGACTTTCATTTTAGGTGTGTTATTTGGCATTACCACGGTTGTATTTCCGCCACGATTCGAAACGGCCATAGACAGTGCAGCACCGTGGTTTCCGGATGATGCTGTAGCGACACCTCGATCCAATTCTTTCTGAGTCAGTTGCAATACTGTATTCGTAGCACCTCGGATCTTGAATGAACCGGCTTTCTGAAAATTTTCACATTTAAAATAGAGTTCAGCACCTGACAATTCATTCAAACTGGAATTCTTTAAAACGGGTGTTCGATGAATGGTTGGGCGAATCCGATCATGGGCTTCTTGAATTTCTTTGTAGGATAGCATGGTAAAATTTAAGGAAGTCTTATGCATACATTTATTAATTTCAAGACATGTTTAATAAGATTATTACGTGCTTAATTATACTAAATGTCTGTTTTTGCAAAACAATAATCATCAAAATGGATATGGATATTGGGCAACTTAAAATTGAACTTTATCCTGACAAAGCTCCTATCACCGTTGCCAATTTTCTCCAATATATCGATGAGAACCGTTTTGAAGATCTTCATTTTTATCGCGTGGTCCATATGGGAAATCAACCGGGAAATGAAGTAAAAATTGAAGTCATTCAAGGTGGACTCGGGTTTGATAAACATCCACTGGAGCTTCCTCCAATCTTTCATGAAACAACCACTAAAACCGGAATTCTTCACGAACATGGTACCCTATCTATGGCTCGATTAGAGCCGGGAACCGCCAGTTCAGAAATTTTTATTTGTATCAATGCTCAACCAGAATTAGACTTAGGTGGAAAACGGAATCCTGACGGGCAAGGGTTTGCAGCTTTCGGAAAGGTGATTTCAGGAATGAACATTGTTCAACAAATACAACTGATGCCATCCAAAGAACAAATGTTGATAAAAAATATTAGAGTGGTATCAATTAATCGTCTGGGAAATAAAAACGCAAAGTAAAGAGAAATTAATGTCGCTCAAAGCGACCATCTAATTCATCTAAAGACATTTGCACAATAATAGGTCGCCCATGGGGACAATAATAAGGATGTTCTGTAGCAAATAATCGATTCACTAATTCTTGCATTTCTT
>JABHUQ010000036.1 GCA_018658715.1 Fidelibacterota bacterium | reverse complement strand
TAAAAATTCTTGAAATGAAGACAGTAAAATATTTCCAAATTTTGAAACAAAACGATTTTGCAATTTGTATGTCTAATGGTTCAAAAGAATTAGTAGGGAAAACAGCAAAATACAATGATGATTTAAAGAATGTATCCGTTGGGTCTTTTTGTGCTGCATTTAGACCTAATGGTGTTAAGGAAACAAGCATAGTTCAACATTTCTTTGCAAGTGAAAGTTATAGACAAAATATTAAAAGGGTTTTAACTGGTTCGAATATTAACAATTTAAAACCGATTGATATTGAAAGTATAAAGTTCAGAATTAATGTATCTGATTCTATCATAAATAAAACCCTTGATAAATTAGATAAAATGAAGGACTCAACTATTAGAATAAAGAAAAGTATTGAAACATCCAAACAACTTCAAAATTCACTCATCAATGAGATATTTACGGTATGAGTAAACTACAACTATTTGATGCGAAGACGATAAAGAGTCTGATTCATACAATCCGTGAAAAACAGGTGATGCTGGATAAAGATTTAGCCAATCTTTATGGTGTGGAAACAAAACGGTTAAATGAAGCAGTTAAGAGAAATACGGACCGGTTTCCTGAACGTTTCAGGTTTCAACTCACCAAAGAAGAATTAAAGTTAATGGAATCGCAAAATGCGACACCAGGTGAAAATAAAAACTTGAAGTCACAAATTGTGACCTTAAAACCAAATGAAATCTTGAGGTCGCAAAATGCGACCTCAAGTTCAAAGCATGGCGGTAAACGATATTTACCATTTGCGTTTACTGAACAAGGTGTGGCGATGTTATCATCTGTATTGAAGAGTGAAACTGCTGTGAATGTGAGTATTCAAATAATAGATACTTTCGTAACAATGCGTCATTTAATTGGCAGTAATGGACCACTATTTCAACGAATGGATCGTTTGGAACTCAAACAATTAGCTGATAAATCATCAATAGATGAAAAATTTGAATTGGTGTTTGATGCCATTGAAGCGAACGAAATTTCTCCCAAACAAGGTATCATCTTTGAAGGGCAAATCTTTGAAGCACATGCTTTTGTTTCCGATATTATCCGTTCAGCAAAAAAGTCCATCACCATCATTGATAATTACATTGATGATACAGTTTTAACTTTATTATCCAAAAAAAGAAAAGGCATCAAGGGTAAGATAATCACAAAAATAATTTCAAAACGCCTTGCCTTGGATGTGAAAAAGTATAACGAACAATTTGAGCCAATTACCATTGAAGAAAAAAAGACCATTCACGACAGATTTATCATTGTAGATGAGAAGACAATTTACCATTCCGGCGCTTCATTAAAAGATTTAGGCAAGAAAATATCAGCCTTTTCAAAATTTGATAAAGATGGATTAAAATTATTGGATAAATTGAAATGACCTTTAACGAACTCAACGCCGTAGAACATTTTATTATCCACCAGTTAAGCGGTGAAAATCTGAATCTCGGTGCGGTGTCGGAAGCAAAACCGCCACCTTATAAGGCAGAATGGCAATACTGCTCATCAGAAGAATTAGACCGCGGTGTAAATGAAGTATTGGTAGAATCTGAACTACGCAAGGCACTCATTCGCATCAACCCGGAAATTCAGCAAAACCCCGCCTTGGCAGATGAAGTCATTTATAAACTTCGGGCTATTCTTATTTCGGTTAATCAAACCGGATTGGTCCGGGCCAATGAAGAATTTACCAAATGGTTGCAAGGCGAAAAGACCATGCCTTTTGGCGAGAATAATCGCCATGTGCCGGTGCGGCTTATCGATTTTGAAAAACTCACTAACAACACATACATCATTACCAATCAGTTTCGGGTCCATCATCGGGAGACGAAAATCCCAGATATTGTGTTACTGATAAACGGTATCCCTGTGGTGGTGGGCGAAGCCAAAACACCGATTCGTCCGTCCATTTCCTGGTTAGACGGCGCTCATGAAATCCATGATATTTATGAAAATGCTATTCCCCAACTTTTTGTACCCAACATTCTCTCTTTCGCTACTGAAGGGAAGGAGTTTTTCTACGGCTCTGTGCGCTGTCCGTTAGAACTCTGGTCACCGTGGCGATTGGAAGGGGAAGACGAAGAACTGGTACAAAAACTGGGTCTCAAAGAAGTGGGAGACGAACTCAAGCAAATTCTAAAACCGTATGTCTTATTAGAAATTTTAAGAAACTTTTCACTCTTTTCTTCGGATAAAAAGAAGCGACGCATTAAAATTATTCCCCGCTATCAGCAATATGACGGTGCCAATAAAATTGTAAATCGGGTGAAGGATGGCACCATTAAACAGGGCTTGATCTGGCATTTTCAAGGATCGGGGAAATCGCTATTGATGGTCTTTGCTGCCCAGCAACTCCGTCGACACAGAGAATTGAAATCGCCTACCGTTATTATTTTAGTTGATCGGGTGGATTTAGATACGCAAATCACCAGTACATTCAATGCGGCAGATGTCTCCAATATGGTGGCGGTGGACAGTATTCGCACACTCAATGATTTGCTGGAAAAAGACACACGAAAAACCCTGATTACGACGATCCATAAATTCAAAGATGCCACTGCAAATATGAATCTGCGGCATAATATAATCGTAATGGCAGACGAAGCCCACCGCACACAGGAAGGTGATTTAGGGCGACAAATGCGCGCCGCTTTGCCCAATGCATTTTATTTTGGACTGACGGGAACGCCGGTCAATAAATTGGACAAAAATACATTCTGGGCATTTGGGTCAGAGCAGGATCAAGGCGGATATTTGTCCCGCTACACTTTTCAGGAATCCATCAGAGATAAAGCCACACTTCCCCTACATTTTGAACCGCGTTTGGTGGATGTCCATGTGGACAAGGCCATGATGGATAAAGCCTACAAAGCCATGGTTGAACAAGCTGCGTTGACCGATGAAGAAGCAGATCTTTTGAGCAAAAAAGCCGCACAAATGGCGGTCTTCTTAAAATCACCGGAACGGGTGCAGAAAATTGTGGATGATATTGCGCTGCATTTCCGTCAGAAAGTACAGCCCCACGGATTCAAAGCCATGATTGTTACGTCGGATCGTTTTGCCTGTGTGCAATACAAAGAAGCATTGGATGGATATTTCTCGGATAATACCAGTAGAATTGTAATGTCAACCAATGCAAATGATGATTTAGAATTCAAACGAAAATGGGGCATGGAAAAAGATGAGCAGGAACGGGTGCTTGATGCCTTCAATGATAAAGATTCTGAACTGAAATTTTTAATTGTAACGGCAAAACTGCTCACAGGATTTGATTCTCCCATCCTGCAAACCATGTATTTAGATAAATCCATGAAAGACCACACTTTGTTGCAGGCGATTTGCAGAACCAACCGATTGTATCCCAATAAAAATTTCGGTTGTATTGTGGATTACTTTGGCATTTTTGATGATGCGGCCGAAGCATTACAGTTTGACGAAGAATCTGTGGCGAAAGTCATAACCAGTTTGCATTTATTAAAAGCCAAACTACCAGATGCCGTTACAGTCTGTTTGGCACATTTTTCCGGTGTGGACAGAACCATCGAAGGATTTGAAGGATTAGAAGCGGCCCAAGAATGCATCAAAACGGATGAACGAAAAGATGCATTCGCTAAAGATTATGTGGTCTTGGCAAAACTCTGGGAATCACTCTCTCCTGATGCTGTACTGAATCCATTTTTACAGGATTATCGTTGGTTAAGTCAGGTCTATCAATCGGTTCAGCCGGCCTTGGATAATATTGGTAAAATGCTTTGGTTTGCCTTTGGCGCACAAACGACAAAACTGATTCATGAAAATATCCATGTGGGTGATTTGCACGATGATTTGGAAGAATTCATTATGGATGCAGATGTGATTGATGAATTGTTTAATAATCCCGATTCTAAAAAAGTTAAACAGTTAGAAAAGGGATTGATTAAACGATTTAAACGGCAGCAAGGAAATCCAAAATTTAAAGCATTAAGTGAACGCCTGGAAGCATTGCGGGATAAAGCTGAACAAGGATTGATTACCAGCATTGAGTTTGTAAAAGAACTCTGCAAATTGGCCAAAGAAACCGTTAAAGCCGAACAGGAAACACTCTCCCAACAAGAGCAGAAATCTGCCAAAGAAGCGTTGACTGATTTATTTTTAGAAATGAAAACAGACCAAACTCCAGCCGTGGTTGAACGAATTGTTTCGGATGTTGATGATATTGTAAAAATCGTCCGATTTGACGGGTGGCAAACAACCACTTCCGGTGAAAGAGAAGTACAGCGCTCACTTCGAAAAACACTTTTGAAATACAAATTACATAAAGATCAAGATCTGTTTGAACGGGCATATGCCTATGTTAAACAATATTATTAGACCGAAAAAACGCTTTCGCAATTACTCCACTTTTTTCTGTCATTGATCAATCCAAGAGGCTTACATATCATCCGGATCAATTCCCGGAACTTCAGTCAAACCCGCCAGTTGCTTCCAGTTGACCGGATATGCTGCATAGAATATGCTGCACTCATCATCAGTTTCGTAGGCAATATGATTCCCTTTTGGTACAAACAT
>JABHUQ010000035.1 GCA_018658715.1 Fidelibacterota bacterium | reverse complement strand
TCCTATTGTCTTGGTCGTTAAATTACTCTCGTATTGATGTCTCATACACTATGAAATTACACTATCTTTACACTATAAACAAGACAGGAGTTAAATGTTGTTATTGTTAGATATAAAGGAGAAGAATAGGATTTTCAGTCCACTGCTCTACCAACTGAGCTACCGAGCCCCATAAGGCTTAGGTTGCTTTTAAAAAAGCGCGTGGAAATTACTTGCCCAAAATCGGTGAAGCAAACGCAAACTTATCTTAAAGTATAAGAAATGAGTTTAATGTGAATTCTCCTTGTTCTAATGTTAGAATCACCCTATGTTTCCCGGCAATTTTCCCTTAGTGATCCGAGGATGTCACACGAGAAAACACTTATTTTGGCGACTCATAATAGTCATAAAGTCGAAGAGCTGTCTTCGGCCTTGGGTGGATTGGGTTTAATCATTAAAACATTAGATGATTTTCCTCAGGTGGGCGAAATTGAAGAAACAGGAAAAACATTGCTTGAAAATGCATTTTTAAAAGCAAAAACTGTGCATAATATAACAGGGTTTCCAGCCATTGCTGACGATACAGGTTTAGAAGTGGAAGCATTAAATGGAGCTCCTGGTGTTTATTCCGCTCGTTATGCGGGTGAAAATGCAACAGTTGCTGATAATGTTAATAAAATGCTTTTTGAATTAGATGGAGTTGAAAGTAAAAAACGTGTAGCTACCTTTAGAACAGTTATTGCGTTTGTTACATCTGAGAAGGAACAATGGGTTGATGGATTCATACAAGGAAATATTACACATTCTCCTGTAGGGAAAAACGGATTTGGATATGATCCCATTTTTTATGTTCCAGGGTTAGATAAAACTTTTGCTGAAATGTCTAGTGAAGAAAAAAATGAAATTAGTCACCGCGGAAGAGCGGTAAAAAAAATAATAACCATTTTAAAAAATGAATTTGAAGATTAACAGAAAGGAGTCTGAATAAAAAATAGATATCAATTAAACAAGATTTAATCTTGAAAATAATAAACAAAAAAATATTACTTACCCGACGGATCCTTCAATTAGGATTTGCGGGTTTTTTATGTCTAAATGGGCTCATTGCTCAATCTTTAGATTCCACACGCTCTGATGATTACAGCGCACATTTAGCGCGATTTGTCCCTAGCTCCCCATATGTGTCAAACCCATTTCCCAAAGTTTTCCCTTTCTATGCCCTTGCATATGATTCATTAACATCTCCACTAGGAATACTCAATATTAAATATGATGAATATGCTTTAAGTGTTGAGTTGGATCGTAATTGGGATACAATTACTGTTTCGGAATATGTAGATGGCAAACAAGTTCGCCTCCCGCAAACTATGTCAGTTGAATGGTATTTAGAAAAAATGTTTTACCGAAACTGGTATATCAAATTTATAGAATCTATCCACGATGATAAAAAAGGGGATGATCGCAAAAAACGTGGACAAATGATTGAAGTTGTTGGCGTTGATTTGGGTGCACTAGGTCGTGCCTCACTCAGATTAAGCGGTAATGTAAGCGTATCAGGTAAAATGGTATTTCAAGATCAAGAATTGGTTCGCTCAAGTTTGAATCAAACTCAAAACACGCATTTAGAATTTGATCAAAAACAAAATTTAAATGTCCAGGGGAAAATTGGAGATCGAATTACAGTATCCATGGATCAAGATTCAGAACGTGATTTTGATTGGGAAAATAATATTCGTATTTCGTATGAAGGTGCAGAAGATGATATTGTTCAAAAAATTGAAGCTGGAAATATTTCACTCTCTCTTCCATCCACAAAATATGTGACCTTCTCAGGTAAGAATCAGGGGTTGTTCGGATTAAAAGCCATTTCAAAACTGGGACCTATTGATATAACAACGATTGCATCTATTGAAAGAACTAAAAAAGAGCGATTAGAATATGAAGGTGGGTCTCAATCAAACTCTCAACAAATAAAAGATACAGATTATATCAAAAACAGGTATTTCTTTATTCATCCTTGGTTTAGGAATGGTACTGATACAGTTGCATTTGATGGAACGCAATACCGCCCAGTTTCAATTCCATCTTTTTATCCATTGTTTAATGGGCTTCATCGGATAAATGGTGGTGAAGGTAGTGTTACTGTTAAAAACTTTGAATTGTATAAATTGGATCAAACGAATGATCCCGGTGCTAATGTTGGAACAGCATATGTGGATGCAACAAATATTTCAGATTCAACTAATATTGAATATAATGAAGAAGGTAGTTTTATTCGAATGGAACGAGATGTACAATATTTCATTAATAATGATTTGGGATATATTCAACTTCGAGAAATGCTTACCACAGAAATTCTGGGTTGTACTTATGTATTAGCTGACCAAAATGGGGATACAGTCCTGGTTGTTGGCCGAGGAGCGGATTCAACACAAACGGAATTATCGCTTCAAATGTTAAAACCAAGGTCTCCTCACCCTAATAATCCAACATGGGATTTAATGTTTAAAAATGTATATTATCTTGGCACAACCAATATAAAGCCTGAAGGATTTGAATTTAGAATAATTAATAAGCGTGTTACACCTGAAAGTGATCGAGATCCTAATACGAGTATACCATACATCACTTTATTTGGATTGGATAGCTTGAATGATTCTCAGGAACGGGTTTCAGATGAGTTAATTGATGTTGAAAATGGCAATATTGTTAATCTGAGAGATGGTGAAATATTATTCCCAGCTTTACATCCATTTGTATCTTCTGATTCATTAGATGGTGGGAATAATATGCCATCACTACAATCTCATTTAGGGTCAGGAGCAGCTTATACTACAACCGATCGAAACCTCATTAATCAAGACCACCGATTTGCATTAGAAGCAAAATATAGCAACCAAAGTTCTACAATAAATTTAGGATTTATGCTTGTGGATGGGAGTGAAGAGGTTATTCAAAATGGCGTTACATTAAAACGAGGTATTGATTATCAAATAGATTATTTTTCTGGAACTATATTTTTACTCGGAGATGCGGCAGATAATCCAAATGCAAAATTGAAGATTTTATACGATAGACATGAAATTGTATCATTTGATAAAAAGACGATTGTGGGAACACGCGCACAAATGGATTTGGGCGAAAAATCTTTTATTGGAGCCACAGCCCTTTATTATAATCAGTCGATTATTAATGAGAAAGTAGAAGTGGGTTATGAGCCTACGCGTAACTTTATTTGGGATATGAATGGTCGGTTTGAAAAAGACTTAAACGGATTAACACGATTTTTAGACAAACTACCATTAATTGAAACGGAGAAAATTTCAAACTTTAGCGTAGAGGGAGAAATTGCTCAGGTGATGCCCAATCCTAATTCAATTAGTAATCCTGAAACGGGAGATGAAAATGGCGTAGCCTTCATTGATGATTTTGAAGGATCAAAACGTACCACATCCCCATCTATTCAAAGGCGATTTTGGAAAGAATCTTCTGCTCCACTTATTTTTCAAGATAGTACTTGGTCTCGTCAATTTGGGCAACGAAATCGAGCACACTTCTATTGGTATAATCCATATATTCAATATAGAACTCGCGATATTTGGCCGAATCAATCCACATCGATCCGAGCGGGCAATGAAACAACAGATGTATTGGTTTTGCGATATCAAAAGCGCCCTCACCAAGATGGTATTTCTCAAGATTCAATTTGGTCGGGGATTACGACTTCTCTTTATTCAGGAGATTATGATCAAACACAAAGTAAATTTTTTGAAATATGGCTTCGTGGAGAATCGGGTGATATAACAATTGATTTAGGAAAAATAAGTGAAGATAGAGATGGTGACGGAGTTCTAAATACGGAGGATATAGCAGAAGCAGGACTTCAATTTGGAAATGGTTTTTTAGAAGAAGAAGAAGATACCGGCTTAGATGGTTGTTTTGATGAAATAGAAGATGGCTGGGGTGGATGCCTTGAAGCAGAATCATATGATTATTATTTATCCATAAATGATACTGTATTTATTAATAGTGCATCGGATGTAGACCCGTCTGATCCGAATGGAGATAATTGGCATTATGAAGAAGGTAGCACAGATTATTCAAAAGTAAATGGTTCAGAAGGGAATGGAACGGGTTCACGTATTCAAGAAGGTGGGAAATATCCAGATACAGAAGATTTAGATGGATTGAAATTAATCGACAAAACAAATGATTATTTTTCAACTACCTTCGGTTTAACAGATACAACTTATCTTGCAGGGGAAACAGTAAAAGATGGCCAATTTACAGGTTGGAAATTATTTCGAGTTCCTTTATCTCATTTTAGAAAAGTAAAAAACATTGAATGGAATGATATTCGAAATATGCGTATTTCTGTTTCAGATTTTGATTCAGAATTACACGCAATAGAAATTGCCAAAATTGAAATGGTTGGGAATGATTGGCGAGAATTGGGTGTAGCAACAGATTCAACTGGGTATTCAGTAGAAAATGCGGACAGTGTGTTTGCTATTACTGTTATTAATACAGAAGATAATGCAGATTATGTACCACCCGTTGGTGTAAAAGGGGAATATGATCGTATCAACGAAATAAGATCTAAAGAACAATCATTAGTTTTAAAATTTGATCAATTACCAGCACGCAATAGCGGTGCAGCAACAAAAGTATTGTACAATTTAAATGATAGTCAAAAACGAAGCTTTCTTTCTTATGACTTCTTAAAGCTTTACCTATATGGCAATCCTGGAATTGGATGGAATCAATATTCAGAAACAAGTGATATCGACTTTTTTATCAAATTTGGTCTTGGGGATGATTATTACGAGATTACACAACCTGTTTTTAAGGATTGGGATGAAGATTTAAAACGTAATGAGGTTAAGTTAGACTTAGATTGGCTTTCTACATTAAAAAAACAAGATTCTACCACAATTGAAAAATTTAGCGAGACAGACATATTCTTGGATTCTGCCGATGTAAAACGTTATGTATTTACTGATGCGAATGGTCTACCAATCAAAAAAGTGGAAATTAAAGGTAAACCAGCCCTCAACAGACTTCAATATTTTACAGTAGGGATTAAAAATAAAACAGAATATGATATATCAGGTGAAGTTTGGCTAGACGAATTGCGCTTAAGTGGTGTTAAAAAAGACAGAGGTGTTGCAATGCGCGTTCAGTCATCTTTGAAATTAGCTGATTTGGCTAGCGCCACCATGACTTATAGTCGTCAAGATGCTGACTATCATCGCCTTCAAGAACGTTTAAGTTCGAGTACAAATAATGCTGAAGATTTAACTTTTTCTGGGCGATTAGATCTTCACCGGTTTTTACCAAAATCTTGGGGATTCGCATTACCTCTAAATGCATCAGTAAGTAAAAGTGTAGACCGACCAAAATATTTCCCCGGTGAAGATATTATGGTTGGAGAAAATAGCACACCCGATTCTATCATCTCAGAATCAGAATCCATGTCGTTAGGAGTTTCATTATCAAAAACGAATAAATCAGATAATAAATTAGTAAAATATACAATTGATCAATTACAAGGGAAATTTAATGCAGCAAAATCCCAGTCATCTGACATTACATATTTAGATAAGCAAAGCGAAACATATTCTGGTAATATTGGGTATAATATTCCCTTTGGAAGAGATAATTATATTCGCCCATTTAAATGGATGGAAAAAACACCAATAATTGGTGAAAAGATCAGTGATTTTCAATTGTATTATACACCATCTAGTTTTAAGACGAATATGAGTTTTTCAGAAAAACTATCATGGAATGAAACAAGAAGGGGTGTGCGTTCGGATGATGCTTATAGTTTTGGATTAGATCGAACAATGAATCTAGATTATAAATTGACTAATAGCCTCTCAACAAAATATGGCTGGACGGGTAAAAGTAAATTGAACGATTATAGGGGATATATATATTCAGCTGTAAAAGCCTTAGACCCCGGCGATGTTACCAGTATTACAGAAAATATGAATACTTCCTTTTCCCCAACCCTTTTTTCTTGGTTAAGGCCAAGCTTTAATTATTCAGCCAATTATAGATGGAACGATAATTTATCATTAGAAGGCCAAGACATTTCAACTGGATTAAGGTTTTCATCAAATATAACATTAACCCCTGTTCAGCTTTTTGAAGTTTTATATAAACCGCCATCCAAAAAGAAACCAAAAAGATCAGCGGGAAGGCGAAGAACTAGTTCTAGGGCTAAAACACCCGAAAAAAAGGAAGAGCCTAAAAAAGAAAGAAAAGAAAACAAACCACTTACCTTTATTCATGGTTTATTTGGAAAAGTTAATCCAATTAGTTTGAGTTATTCAGAAACGTTAAATCGTTCTGCTAATAAAATTTTAGGAGAAGTTCCAACCGGTTATAAGTTTGGGTGGCTCCCCAATCATGACCTTGAACAATCATCAGAAGTTGGAACCAATTTGGGTAATTGGGACCATAAAGTGGATGGATCTATTCGGTCAGGATTAAAGGTAACTAATAATTTAACCATTAATATGAATTTCGGCCAGAATATGACAACAACGAGAGCGGGATCTGGAGTTGAAACACGTTCTATGACAAGAGACTATTTTGCTTATGGTGATCGCCTAGAAAATGGACTCCCTTTTGTTGGTTGGAGTTTTAGAATTTCTGGTATAGAAAAATTCCCCATATTTAATTGGCTCACCAAATCAGCATCATTAGAACATAATTATTCAGGAAAAGAAACACGCTCTTGGCAGTTTGAAAATGTATTACCTTCAGATATGAATTTCTTTCAGTTCGGTACCTTTGCGGATGATTATAAAGAATATGAAAGAAATTCAAAAATTCAGACAGGATTTTCACCTTTAATTGGGATGAATATGACCTTGAAAAAAGGTATATCTATGAATATTAGGCATAATAGAGATAAGTCACTGGAAGAAAAACCGGAAGGGTTAACGATTCGACAGAATTGGAGTGTTACATCTTCTACCACATACAGCCATCGTGGAGGTATGCGAATTCCTGTTCCATATTATGGTGATTTAAATTTGAAAAACACAATGAATTTCACTCTGAATTTAGATATGAATAATAGTAAAGAATTTAAATCGGGAGATAAAATCAACCTAGAAGAGGGTGCTTTTAGCTCCAGTTGGAAGGCGGGCATTAGAGCTTCATATCAATTTAGCACAAAGGTAAGTGGAAGTATTATTTATGAGTATAGAGAGAATGAAAATAAAACCACCGGTAAAAAGATAGATCGCGATTTTGGGTTTGATGTTAATATGAGTATTTCAGGATAATAAAATGAAATTAAACATACTTTTAATTTTAATTATTTTTAGTTGTTCCATTCAGACTTGTGGTGGAAATGGTCCGACCTTTGATCAAGATAGATCTTTTGAATATTTAGTTAAACAATGTGATTTTGGTCCAAGAAATCCCGGGTCAGATGGGTATGAAGCTTGTAAGCAGTTTATAATTGATGAATCTGAAAATCATGCCGATGATGTTGTATTACAGCCTTTTACATATACGGAACAAAAAGATCATCAAACATATGATTTAGTAAACATTATTGCTCGATTTAATACAGAATCTGATGTTCAAATTATGATAGGAGCTCATTGGGACACGCGCCCGTGGGCAGAAGAAGATTTAGATAAATTTAAAAGAAGGACACCTATTGTTGGCGCAAATGATGGCGCAAGCGGAGTTGCAGTTTTATTAGAATTGATGCAAGTAATGAGTAAAAATGCACCTCCCGTGGGTGTTAATATTGTATTTCTTGATGGTGAAGATTTAGGAGTGCCCGGTATCAATGAATCCTTTGGGCAAGGAGCACACTATTTTGCAAAACACCTTCCTATCCCAAAACTAGATGAAGCTATTATTGTAGATATGGTTGGGGATGCTCAATTAACATTGCCAATGGAACGATATTCTTATAATCAAAATCGAGAATTGGTAAAATGGCTTTGGAATAGAGCTCACGAATTAGATCTTTCTGCATTTCAATCTAAAATCGGATATGCAATTTATGATGACCATGTTCCATTATATCAACATGCTGGAATTCCATCCATCGACATTATTGATTTTAAATATCCTAATTCATACGCAAACTATTGGCACACACATTCTGATTTACCTGAAAATTGTTCAGCAGAAAGTCTTGGGCAAGTTGGAATATTGTTAACAGATTATATATATAGTTTTTCTGAAGAAACCGAAGGTGGTTCATGATGGGCCATGCCCTTAAATTCAGGGCTATGCGAGTTCTGATAATTTTAACAATGCTTCTTCTTTTTATTGGGTGTCCAGGAACGGATCCGATAATTGAAGATAGTGACCCTATTTCAAATGTTCAGTTTACTTTCCATCAAGATATTGAAAAATTATATTTTTCATCCACCATTACTGAAAGTTATGGTGGAAATTCTTTATCAAGTGTGAATGTCATATGGTTTGGGACAGATTCATCAAGAGCCGCAGATTCAATAGCACTTAATGATGAAGGATTGCATGGCGATATATTATCATATGATGGTATTTATGGAATAAAAACCGCAAATGATTCAATGGTAATATCCAATGTAATTACCCAATCGGATTCTGGGTTAGTTTTTTATAAAATTATCGCTAAATATGGGAGCGAATGGGTATCTATTTCTGATTCTTCTGAGTTGGGCAATCTCATGCCAGCAATTATTTCAATTTCTTTCCCAGATACTATGCTCCGCCCAACCGAACAAAATTTATATCATATTGATAGCATTTTTGTAACTGCCCACGACCCAAATGGATTAAATGATATTCAATCATGTTTTTTATTATTTAAAAAACCCGATGGAAATTATGCAAACAATGGTGATCCTATTCTACTTTATGATGATGGTGTAAAATATCCTAACGATACAGATAATCCGTCAATTTGGGATTCTCAATTAAGTGATGGCACTTATTCTAGATTAATTACTATTGGATATGATAATCCTATTGGTACATATGAAGCTACATTTTGGGTGAAAGATTGGGATGGACTGTTTATAACAAAAACTGAAGTATTAGAGGTGATAGAATGAGAAAATATATCTTCCTTTTTCTATTTGCAATCCTGTTTGGACAGAGAGATATCCCAAATCGATTTGTCTTAAGAACAGCTCAAAATGATTCATCTACCCAAGATGGCTTAACAAGTAATGTTGTAGCTGAAATTAAATTTCAAGGTGATTCATTGGTGTGGCTTGGTACAGGGCGCGGTCTAGCTATATTTGATGGCCATTCAATGTATACCTATCAATCGGCAACAGATACTCTTTCAAACGGCGCAACTACACTAACTATCCCAAGTGGCGGTATTTCAGCAATTAGTGTAATGGGCGATAGTTTATTTGCAGCAATTGCCACGGATGATGGTACTATTCAAATGGGTGGTGGGTTAGTATTTTCATCAAATGCTCAAGATACAAATGGAATTCAGTGGGAATATTTATCTCAACCTGTTGATCAACAAGCTGATACATTGGTTCCTTTTGGTCAAGGGTATTTTTATCAATTACCCGTTACTGTTCCGCAAGCAAATGTGACTTATGATGCCTCATTTCACTCCAATAATGGAAATAAATATGTATGGATTACAAGTTGGGCAGGCGGTCTTAGGAGATATGATCTAACTAATAAAGTTTGGGCAAATGTCCCATTACCTCAAGACAATCAAGTTTATTTATCAACTTGCGAGAGCGACTCCTTTGATGTTGTTGCTGGGAAATCAATTTTAAGAAATTATTATTTAAACCCGAGGGATCCTCTTGATGGGGGGAATCATAACCATAAAGCTTTTTCTGTTTTGGCATATGGAGATACTATTTGGGCTGGGACAGCTAATGGAATTAATCGTGGAATTATTATTGATGAAGTTGTTGATAATGTGAGTTATCGATGTGTGAATTGGGATCATTATTCTTATCCTGAAGATGGTCTATCAGGTAACTTTGTTGTAAGTATTGCTAAACAATATTGGAATGGAATGGTTACAGTATGGGCTTCAACTGTAAATGCAGAAGATCCGGGCGAACAAAGAGGATTAAGTTATACGCGTGATGGTGGTGAAACGTGGAACGCAGTTTTACTTGGAGAACGTGTTTATAATGTAACGGCTCAAGATTCACTTGTTCTTGCTTCTACATCCAATGGATTATGGAAAAGTTTAGATGGTGAAAATTGGGCGTGCTTTTCTCCCGCTATTGATAAAACATATTTATCAATGGAGCAAATTTTGTCCAATATAGTATACACATCTGCTTTAGACCTTAGAGATTCAACGATGTTGTGGGTTGGGACGCCTGATGGTGTTGCCTATACAGGGGATTTACACGGAGAATCGTGGGTTATTCATCGCGCAGAATATGATTCATCTGAAGTGTATGCCTATCCAAATCCATTTTCACCATACAATCACAATCAGCTGGAGAATGATGGATATGTTCGATTCCATTTAGGGACAGTTGTGAATAATATTATTCAAGTCACTGTATACAATTTTGCGATGGAAAAAGTTTATTCCTATTCACACGATAAGCGGACAGATGTTGGAGCTATTAAATGGAATGGAAGAGATGAAGCAGGCGGTGTTGTATCTAATGGTGTTTATTTTATTAATTTAAATTATGCATCTCAAAATAGTTCACCTAAAAATCATTGGACCAAACTGATATTGGTGAAATAATGAAATCAATAAAACATATTTTAATTTTATTCCTATTTGTAACATCAATTGTTGCTGAGAATTATGCTGGACTATCTGGTGGATTTTTACGGATTGGAACATCTGCAAGATCTACATCAATGGGAAGCGCATTTACGGCAGAAATGGATCATGGTTTTTCTGCGTACCATAATCCGGCATGGGCTGCTTTTAACACTGACAAGCAAGTGGGATTCAATTATCAAACATTATCTTTAGATCGTCGATTAGCAGTCTCAAGTTTTAGTGCTCCTTTACCTCCGACAGCTGGTGTTGGTGTTGCATGGCTTAGTGCAGGAGTCACAGACATTCAGGGGAGAAGTTCATCAGGTGAAAAAACTGAAATAATGAATACAAGTGAAGATGCCTTTTTCATTACTTTTTCTCAAAGAATTAAACCGTGGTTAAGTGTTGGGGCAAATTTTAAAATATTACGCAATCAACTCCCAACGAATGATGGAGACCTAAGAGGTTCTGGATTAGGATTTGATATTGGTATTTTAATAAAATCTGGTAAAGGTCAAACCATTGGTTTAATGATTCAAGATATGAGTTCTAATTACCAATGGAATACAGGTGATATTTATGATGAAGGGCGCCCCTATAAAGATGAGTTTCCAACATTATATAGAATTGGCACAAAATATATATTTAATAATTTCTTATTTGTAGGTGATCTTGGATTTATTACAAACCATCAAACATTTATGGATATTTTACCTAGGGCTGGTTTAGAGTATGTATTAATGGATCAATATTATGTAAGAGGTGGTTATGGCAATAATCGCTTTTCTGCTGGTATTGGTATGGATTATAAATTATTGAAATCTCATGATTCTCGGTTAGATTATGCATTCTCGATGGATATAGCCGGACAAATGGCTCATATAATGTCTTATGCGTTTCATTTCTAAGATACTGATTATTGTATCCTACCTATTTGGTATGGGGACACAATTTTTATCCATTCCAATGACTGCTTCAGATCTTGGGCTTGGAATGAATCCATTATTAAATAGAAATGGATTATGGAATCCAGCCTTATTACAGGCAGAACCAATTGGGTCCGAAGTTTATTTTTCTCATGGGAACGGGTTGGGAGATTTAGATCTAACAAGTATTAATTTTATTTACTCAAAAGGGAAAACTACTCGATCCTTCAACCTTCGTTATTCAGGGCTTAATGATTTAGAGTTAAGAGAAAATAAACCACAAAGTGACCCTATCGCATTTTATACAGCCAGCGGGTTATCTTTAGATGGGACCATTTCTTTTCAATCAAAAGAGAACCATTTTGGCGTAACAGTTCGATGGGTTGACATATCATTATATATGGAAAACTCCAATGGTTTCGCGATGGATTTTGGCTATTGGAGATCTATTAATAAAAAAGGTAAAATTGGTTTATCTTTATTGAATATTGGTAAAATGAATACCTTTTTATCAAAAGAACCATCACTACCTATTCGATTTCTTGGCGGATTATCTTGGGAGTCTAATTTTAGGTCATTTTCTAATACAGCTTTCTCCAATATAGAATATGCATTAATACATGAATCAGTTTTATTTAATATTGGTAATGAAATTCGTTGGAAAAATATTTCGTTTCAAACAAGTGTAAAATTATCTCAAAATGAAAAATCATTTTCAAGCGGTATTGGTATGCGATCAGGGTTGTATGGAATCCAATATGCTATTCAAGTAGGCTCTCAAAATATCGGCACTCCACAAATTCTCGACTTTTATATTTTATTACCATGAACAAATTTGATTTCAAATTAGGTATTATTGTTGCGCTTATTTTTTCAGCGGGATTTTTATTAAATATTCTGCAAAATAAAAATCAAACAATTAATCAATTGGAACAGGAAAAAGAACAAATACTCATAGAGCTTGACGATGCATTAAAAATCAAATCACAAAAACAAAAAAAATCAGTAAAAAAACGAACAAAGAAAGTAAAGTATCAAGGAACAATTGGTTTAGTTATTGATGATTTTGGTTATCGAAACGATGCTGTATCTGAAGGATTCTTAGGGTTCAAAACACCTATGACTTATGCTGTAATTCCGGGGCACCAATATAGTAGTTTGATGGGAGGTGAGGCTAAAAAGTTTGGATTTGAAGTTATAATTCATATGCCAATGGAAACTCACATTATTACTAAAGGTGAAGAAGATTTTATTTTAATGACATCGCAATCAGATGAAGAAATCACTTCTCGTGTAAATAATGCGTTTAAACAAATCCCGCAAGCTGTTGGAATGAATAATCATCAAGGGTCTAAAGCAACAGAAGATCGGCGAGTTATGACAGCAGTTGGAAATGTTTTAAAAGATAAATCGAAATATTTTTTAGATAGTAGAACAACGAAAAATACGATTGCGGAAGAAACAATGTCTTTATTGGGTGTATCAACCGCAAGGCGAAAAGTCTTTTTAGATAATAGTGACAATTTAAATGATATTAATCGCCAAGTAGATGAGTTGGCAAATTCAGCAAAAAAAGATGGTGTAGCTATTGGAATTGGTCACGTGAAGGAAAATACATTAGCTGTATTAAAAAAGCGCATCCCCGAATTGGAAAAAAGCGGATATAAATTTCGATTTGTTTCTTCATTGCTTCATTGATTTAAATGGCTATTCTTTCTAGAGTTACACGAGGCGATTTTACTGAAAGCATACATGTGGTTTTTGGAGCAATCGTTAATGGGCAAGGTGAATTAATTCATTCTTTCGGAGACCCATACTATTTTACTTGTATTCGATCCTCATTAAAACCATTTCAAGCTGCCACAAGTATAAAGGCAGGAGCAGTTGATGCTGCCAGTTTTACAGAAAAAGAAATAGCATTAATGTGTGCATCCCATTTAGGTGAAAAAACTCATGTAGAAACTGCAAAAAGTATGATTTCAAAATTGGGCTACACCATGGATCATTATGAATGTGGTTCACATTACCCAGCAGATAGAGAATCCCGATACTACGAAATCCAAAAAGGAAATGAAGCTATCCCGTACCATAATAATTGTAGCGGGAAGCATGCAGGAATGTTATCCCTTTGTAAGTATTTAAATGTAGACCCGAAAGGATATATAGAAAAAGATCATGTTGTCCAGCAAACAATTATTAAGCAAGTAAAAGAATATCTACAGCTGGGTGATATCCCCTTTAGTACAGATGGTTGTTCTGCGCCAACTCCATTTCTTACTCTAGAATCGATTGCACGTTTATTTCAAAAATTGGGGTCTGGAGAATATGAAGAATTGACACGAGCATATAATGCTATGAGTAACCACCCTTATATGATCGCGGGGAAAAATAATTTTGATTCCTTATTTACAGAAGCTTTAGGAGGGCGAGGGCTTACAAAAGGCGGCGGTGAAGCTGTACGAGGAATTTCCTTAAAAGTATTCGAAACTGAAAATTGGGGAATTGCTTTAAAAGTATTAGACGGGAACGCTCGGGTTATGCCGATTGCTGTATTAACATTATTGGAAAAACTGGAATTATTATCTAAGGATGAGTTGAATTCTCTCAGTAAATTCCGGACCAAAATTATGAAAAACCACCAAGGAATTCATATAGGTGAGATTAAGGTAATTATAGAGGATATTTAATGAAAAAGGGTATAATTATTGGGCTATTGTTTACATGTATATTTGCATCATCTGCAAGAGTTATGACATATAATCTACTGAATTATGATGATGATAATTCTAGAGAAACTTATTTCATAACTATTATTAATTTTGTAAACCCAAATATAATTGTGGCTGAAGAAGTTCAGAGTCAAACGGGTTATAGCCATTTTAAGTCAGATGTTTTAGATGTAGCTAACCCCAATGAATGGTCTGGAGCGACTTTTACTAATCAAAGTGCGAGTCAAGATATAGCCCTTTATTATCAACATGATTTATTTACATTTATTTCCACATCAACCATTAACACAGCCCAATCATCCGGAACACGCGATGTTGTAGAATGGGTTATGATGCACAATGACTCCGAAATAGAATTTCGAATTTATGGCGTCCATTTGAAAGCAAGCTCGGGAGATGAAAACGCCCAACAAAGATTAGCCGAAACAACCATATTAAGAGACTACTTAAATACGTTGCCTGCCGGTAGTGAATTTATTGTAGCAGGTGATTTTAATATTTATTCTCATAGTCCAACATCCGAACCTGCATTTGATATGTTAACAGGTGATTCAGACGATAATGACGGTCGATTATTTGATCCTATTGATCGTATTGGTTATTGGCATAATAATAGTTCTTATTCAGACGTCCACACCCAATCACCTAGAACATCTAGCTTTGGTGGCGGAGCAAATGGAGGCATGGATGACCGCTTTGACTGGCTCTTTGTATCTAGTACTATTTTGGATAATTCATCTGATATGCACTATGTAGAAGATACTTATTGGGCGGTTGGTAATGATGGCAACCATTTCAATAATGCCATTAATAATGGTAATAACACATCCGTCAATGATGAGATTGCAGATGCGCTCCATAATGCATCAGATCATTTACCCGTGTATATGGATGTCTGGTTTAATGATTTGGTTTTTTCAGATGCTGGAATTGTTATTACTGAAATAATGCCAAACCCTTCGCAGGTTTCTGATTCGTATGGTGAATGGTTTGAAATTTATAATCTCAGTCAAGATATTGTCGATTTAAATGGATGGCATATCAAAGATAGCGATATTGATGATCATACAATTACAACCGAAAGTTCTACCCTATTAATCCAACCTGGGCAATACTTAGTATTTTGTCGAAACTCTGATTATGAGCTAAATGGAGGCGTTGAGTCTGATTATGATTATGATGGTTTCTCTTTGTCTAACAATGAAGATGAAGCTATACTAACAGATGCACAAGGAGCCATTGTGGATGAAGTGAATTATACGAGTAGTTTCCCTTTTGGTAGTGGGTATTCCATGGAAATCCATGATATAGAATCAAATAATGATTTAGAAAGTAGTTGGTATAGCGCAACGGAAACTTATGGAATTGGAGATAATGGTACACCGGGAACTTTTTGGAATAATTTATCTATTTCTGATGAAGATATATTTCCTGAATCATTTCAAATATTTAACCCTTACCCCAACCCTTTTAATCCAAATACAAATATTTGGTTAACAATATATCAAAAATCTGATGTTGATATTTCTATCTTCAATATTGTTGGAGAAAAAACATCAAATATTTATAAAGGAAGCCTAGGTCTGGGGAGTCATAAATTTAATTGGAATGCTTCCACTTTTCCTTCCGGGATATACTTCGTATACTATAACATTCAAGGGAAAGTATTTTCTAAAAAGTTGATTCTTATTAAATAATGAATAATATTATACTACTATCTATTTTTACTATTTCTATCGCTGTGGGCCAATCTGACAGGCAACTTTCACGCGCGATAAGCGTAAATGATGAATTTGATAAATATACTTCCGTTGGACAATTAGGTCTTACAATTACCAATTTTGGGATTCTTGGAAACGGTTGGAATCGTATGGAAGATGGTAGTATTAATCCATCATGTGTTTATAAGCAAAACACAGAAGTATTAAGAGAGCAAATTGAACATTTTTCTTATGCGGGATTATGGATTGGCGGACTCGTAAATGGTCAAAGACGCGTATCAACTGCAATTGTAGATGGTGTATTTGATTCCGGGGAAGAAGGGTTTGAGTTTTTTTCAAAATCATCGATTGATATAAAGTCATCCATAGCTTCTACAACACAAGATTCAATGGCACAATATTATTCTCCAGATGCTGTATCGCATCAAGATATGGTAGCCACCTTTTCAGATTATGGTGATTCCCCAAGTGATGGCCAAAATATTATTAATCATAATCCATTAGGAATAGATGTCGAATTAAAAGCATATGCGTGGAATTATTCTTATGCCGATGCGTTTACTATTTTAAATTATACAATTACAAATATGAGCGAAGATACAATAAAGAATATTTATTCGGGTATTTGGGCAGATGCATCTATAGCTAATTTTAATTATACAAATAAATATGAACCGGGTGGTGGTTTTACTTGGACAGATAATTTAGATGGATATGACCAAACTAATGATGCTGCAGGCTTTTCGCGTGACATTGGGTACCAATATGATGCTGACGGAGATGATGGATGGGCAGAGTCTTATTTTGGAGTTTCTGTATTGGGTGGGAATGTGCCTCAACCCTATTTAAAATCATACTACCAACAATGGGCATGGACAAATTCAAATAATGCAGATTATCCAAGTTTTGGTATGCCACTTGATGATTTTGAGAGATATACAAAACTAAAATCAAATGTACAAAAAGGCCCAGGAGCACCAGATTATACAGAAGATGGTTACCCTGCATCTCCAGATAGTTGGTTATTTTTATTATCTGCAGGCCCTCTTGGTAGTTTGCCTAGCAATGCAGATTCATCATCATGGATATTGCCACCAGGCGAAAGTTGTAATATTTCATTTACTGTTGTGTGTGGTTTATGGGGAAATGGCTCTGGAGACTCTCCGGAAAGAAGAGAAAATTTGATTGTGAATTATGATTGGGCTCAAAAAGCATTTGATGGAGAAGATAAAAATAGAAACAACATCCTTGATGAAGACGAAGACACAAATAATAATAATGTAATAGACCGATATATTTTACCTGCTCCCCCTCCATCCCCAAATATGAAATTAATGGTGGAGTCGCAAAGAGTTACTATTTACTGGGAGAATAATGCAGAATATTTTAAAGATCCAATCAGCCAAGAAAAAGATTTCGAAGGATATCGTATTTATGGTGCTCGTAAAACGCAAAATGAATTATTAGGGGAATTCACATTACTTGGAGAATTCGACTCTATGAATAATATTGGGTATAATACCGATTTTGATTTAATCCGTATTACTGATGAATATGGAAATCCTGATAGCATTTTGATTGATGGGAATTATTATCATTATAAATTCATCAATGATGGTGTAAATAATGGTTGGATTAATTATTATGCAATTACTGCTTATGACCAAGGTGATCCGGACGCAAATCTTGAAAGTTTAGAAAGTTCAATTTATTCTAATCGTACATATGTTTATCCAGGACAACCCGCATCTCAACATGGGAATTGGAGTAGCACACCAACTGTTTATCCAAATCCATATAAAGGTCAAGCCCATTGGGATGGGTTTGGTAGTAGGAATAAAATAATTTGGTTTCAAAACCTCCCACAAACCGCAGAAATTCGTATTTTCACGCTTGCCGGAGACTTAGTTAACATTATAGAACATGATGAAAGCTATCAAGGAGCAGATGTCCAAAATATCGATAATCAAAAATCACCGCAAATGTCCGGAGGAGAACATGCTTGGGATTTAATAACCATGCATGACCAGGCAGCTGCAACAGGATTATATTTATTTTCCGTTGAAGATAAATCTTCAGGTCAGGTGAAAGAAGGCAAATTTTTAATCATCAAATAAACAACAATGGAGTAAAACATGAAACAACTAATCAGTTCGTTGATTCTTTTTATGGCTGTGTCTTTTGGTCAGACAACCACATTATTCTTTTCAGAATATGCAGAAGGGACAAGCAGCAATAAATATTTAGAAATTTATAATGGTTCCAATGCCAGTGTTGACCTTGCAGACTATGTCATTATGGGCAACTATAATGGAAACCCTTTCAGTGAGGCATTTACCTTTGCTGCAGGCGCAATGCTTGCCGCAGGCGACGTATACGTTGTTGCAAGCTCTGACGCGTCTGATGGAATTCAAGCGCTTGCTGACGAACTGCTTGGTTATGCTGACCCGTGGTATACTACGTCCTTCAACGGTGACGACGTTCGAGCGCTTGCACATGTTTCAGGCGCAGACACCACGATTTTGGATATTATAGGAACTCTTGACGGAGACGGAGATGGCGTTGAAGGAGAAGGATCAGAAGATGATCCTGGCGGCGGTTTTGACGTGGCAGGGACAAGCGCAGCAACAAAAGATTATACTCTTGTCAGAAAAAACGGAGTAACATCTGGTAATGGCGGCGATTGGGCTGCATCAGCCGGTACAGATGCAGATAATTCTGAATGGATTGTTGCAGATAAACCATCAGCTGATTATACACCACCAACACTTGGTGCTCACATTATGGGAGTCGTATTCTCAGGTGAATTTGGCGGCGCAATTGACGAAGGAAACACTTATACTATTCCAATAGGGACTGAACCATGGGCGGGCTTTGCCAACGAAGACACAGGTCTCTATCCGTTCAGCTTCCCAGATGGTGGCGAAATCACCTTTGCGGGTGCAATCGCAAACGAAGATCCAGAAGCGGCTGTGTGGTTCAGGTTTGAATACAACCCTTACCCCGACACAGAGCCAAGCTTTGAAACAGTAGCAGTACAAATTAGTGGAACAGAAGCCACAGGTTACTCTGTAGAAATTCCTCCACAGGGCGCAAATACATTTAGTTCATTCTTATTATACTTGAATATGGGTGCTTCAGTTACGCTATCTAATGTGACTGTATCGGGTAATGATCCACCACCAACTTATACGGCAAATTTTGCGATTGATATGAACTATACTGGCTATCCAGACGCATCATATTCATCTGTCGTTATTAACGGCAGTTGGAATGACTTTGGAGCGTGGGGTCTCGAACTTACTGACGCCGATGGCGATGGAATTTTCACTGGCTCATTAGGGGGCCTCGTTGATGGAGTGGTTGAATATGTTGTTGCAGTAACTGGCGAAGCAGATGGTTATTCTGGTTGGGGTGTTGTGTTCAACGCACCACTAGATTCTGATTGTGATTATGTGCCGGGTGACGAATATGGAAACTATGGCTTCACTGTTGCAGGCGCTGATGTAGAAATGGCACATTGTGCTCTCTCCTGTGAAGTAACCTGCGTTGAACCATGTCAAAACACACCCGTATCTGTTAATATGTATGATTCGTGGGGTGATGGTTGGAATGGAAATGTACTAACAATTGGAACAGAATCCTTCACCATAGAAGCCGGTGACTATGCTTTTGCTGAACTTTGTTTAGAAGACGGGCTGTATTCAGTAACATGTGACGGCGGCTCTTTCCAGGGTGAAGTATCCTGGGCTATTCTTGGCGCAGATGGTGTCCCGCTTCTTGAAGGTGGCGCACCCTATGAAGGCGTACTTCAAATAGGAGAAACAACTGATGTTCTCGGTTGTATGGATCCTGATGCTGTGAACTACAACCCAGAAGCCACAGTGAGTGATGGTTCTTGTTATTATTTGGGTGACAGTTGTAACGTAGCGCTTGATGGCGGTACTATAAATGGAGACCCAATAGTGAGCTCAACAACCGAAGCATACGATGTAGACTGGTACAGCTTTGTCGTGGACACAGACTATGAAAATGTTTCCGTTTCGCTTTGTGGTTCTGAGTTTGACACACAACTTGAAGTGTGGGCCGCATGTGATGACGCGGAATACCTTGGATACAACGACGACGCAGCCTGTGGCGCATTCAATTCTCAGGTTGATTTGACTGATGTTGCAGCCGGTACCTACTACGCAAAAGTACTTGGGTATAGTGTAAATTTTGGTAACTACACATTATCGATTACAGGATGGCAAGACCCAACCGGACCATCAGAACTTGTAGCTTACGCTGGCGTGGAATCAGTCACCCTAAACTGGGTGGGTGCAAATCCAGAAACCGGCCGAAGCGCATCAAGCAGAGGTAATAATGATTTTGGAAGAACGCTTGAGCAAATTAACGAAGAAATGCTTACCAAAACGACACTACTAAAAGGAAGCGAAACATCAGAAACACATATTTTTGGTGTTGTCAGCCCAGACTATATATCAAACTCAAGATCTACAGATGTTATAATTGAGTGCGATGGCGGATCCTGGCAGGAAGAAGTCTCTTGGGAAATTTTAGATGCGGCAGGTAGTGTTGTTGCGTCTGGTGGCGCCCCTAGTGGCGAGTTAACAGCATCACTAGATAATGGCGTATATACTGTCAACGGTTTTGACTCTTATGGGGACGGCTGGAACGGTAATGTTTTAACTGTGACTGGAGCAGCAGATGGGGCACCATGGCTCAGCTTTACCCTAACAGAAGGCGACTTTGCAACCACAGAGTTTACCATGAGCGATACGCCTCCAGAACTAGCCAACCTAAATATTAGCGACCTTCACTATGACGCTGGTACGGATGCCATTATGGTAACAATAAACAACACAGGCGGTACAACCGCATATGGTTTTTACGTAGCTGTTTATGGCACTAATCCAACATCTGGCGAGTGTGAGAACGACCTATATGATGGTCTGGATATGGCTGAATATCTAAATCCAGGCACATCGTTCACTTATACCATACTTGAACCTGCATCATACTACCTTGGTTATGGATCCTTTGATATAGGTATGTTTATAGATTGGGGATGTACGGTGGATGAAACCGACGAAACTGATAATACGATTTCAATAAACTTTGAAATTCAAGATCCATTTGAAGCAGTTACATGGAATGTTTATCGTTCAGATGCGGGCGCTGACTTTGTATCTGTAGGCGATGGTGTTGACGCTATGAGCTTTGTTGATGAAAGCGTAACAGGCGAAGTTGAATATTGCTACTATGTTACACAGGTAAACACACCGGGTGCATCAGAATCCACTGAGTCCAACACAGCATGCGCAACTCCAATTACTGCAGTATACCTACCTCCACCAACAGATTTAGCTGGAGAATATGCAAACTGGGAAGTAATGTTAAGTTGGACAGCTCCAGACCTAAGCGGTTTAGGACTCTCGAGCACAAACACGAACAACAATGCTGTCACAGCAGAAAAGATAGACAACCCTGCAGATTATCCGATTTATAATAAATCAGACTATCCAGACAGAAGCCGTCAAGGTGGCGATACAGTTGATGACGCAACCATGATTGAGTCACTTCCTTATTCTAACACAGGAACAACCGTAGGATATACTGATGATTATGATGAGGCGTGTCCTTACACTGGAAGCACATCACCTGACGTTGTCTATAGTTATACTGCAACAGAAAACGGCACAATGGACATAAGTCTTTGTGGCGAGGGCACAAGCTATGATACAAAAGTATACGTTTACGAAAATACCGCAGGAACGCTTGCGCAAACTGCGGATGGTTTTGATGCGTGTAATGATGATGATTGCTCAAACTCAACAACAAATTATTTGAGTTTTCTAGGTGGCGTATACATGACGGCCGGTAATACATATTATATCGTAGTTGATGGATATGGTGGTGGCGCTGGTGAATATGAAATTAGCATTACCGTGCCAAGCCCGCTCTTAGGATACACTGTTTATAGAGACGGAGAAGCGGTTGGGAATGCTCCAGGAGATGCCGTTAGTTTCACCGATTATGTGGGCGAAGAGTTAGTTGGCACACACTCATACTCCGTGACTGCGACTTATGCCGTATATGGTGAATCTGAACCAAGCAACACAGTTGATGTTGAAGTGATGTTTGTTTTATCTCCACCTACCAACTTAGTGGCTGAAGCGGTTGGCACAACAGTCTTTCTATCTTGGGATCCAGCAGGAGGCGGAGGCGGACCTGGAGGTCCTTGCGACGGCTCATTTCTTGTCTTAGGATCAGACCCAGAAGTCGGAGATTGTTATGAAGACGGCACTGGTTATTTTTGGTTTAGTTGGGACGGAGGCTGTATAGCAACTATGATCTATTTTAGTGGCGCTCCCGACGGCATGGACATCTCAAGTTATGGCTTTGTAGATGGTTTCTACTTCTATGGGTTTGACCCAGGGACTGAAGACACTTTCGTAATGGACTTTGATGATGGAACTTCATCACAACCACAAACGGCAATGGTAGATTGTATTGGAGGCAGAAACGCCGACAGCGACACAGAACCAATCCTAAGCCTCGTGAGAGCGACATCCAACAACAGTCGCGACATGACTGGATACAATGTATATAGAAACGAAGGATTAGTTCAGTCTGTTGATATGGAAACGACTAGCTTTGAAGATTCGGGCTTAGAATACAACACACCATATGAGTATTATGTTACGGCTGTATATGACGAAGGCGAATCAGGCCCAACAAACACAGTTAGCGTTACGTTGGAAAATACTCCCCCAACAGCATTTAACCTTATTTCTCCAGCAGACAATGCGGTGATTTCAATCACTCCAGACAACGTCACAACAGGAGAAGCAATGTTTATGTGGACACCATCCGCAGACGCAGATGGGGATGTGGTAGAATACACCTTTGAGTGGGTACAGCCAGAAGCATGGTATGGTGATGATTCAGTTACAACATCAAACTCTCTCATAATGCCTTATTCTTATGTTTATGAGCAAATCACTTCTCACGGCGATACCGAAGGTACTTGGTGGTGGCTTGTGCAAGCATCTGACGGTGTGGACACGACAGTCTCAACTCCAGAATATATGAACATTACTTGGGATATTAGCGCAATGCTGTCCATTGATGAGTTCGGTATTCCAGAAGAGTTTGCGTTACACCAAAACTATCCAAACCCATTTAACCCAGTTACAACTATTGCATTTGATGTTCCAGAACAATCAGATGTATTGGTTGAAATCTATAGCGTTACAGGTCAGCGTGTTAAAACGCTTGTTAACCAAAACATAGATGCTGGTTTCCATAAAATAATGTGGAACGGAACAAACGATGCTGGTGTTGGATTAGCTTCAGGTATGTATATTTATAAAATATCAGCAAACAACTTCACGAATGTGAAGAAGCTGATATTTATGAAATAATCCAGAAGTAAACAAAAAAACAAAAAAAGCAGGGGCCCTATGGGCCCCTGTTTTGTTTTAAGAAAAAAAGTTCTTGCGCTGTTTTAATATTTATGTGTAAATAATAATGCGCATGTAAAAACATGGCATTAACTAATATGTAATCAAAGTAAATAAGGAGTTGAACTATGCAAAAAAGCAGTGTCAATAAAGTCATTATTGTTGGTCGATTAGGACAAGACCCAGATGGACGATTTACCCCACAAGGAACAGCTGTTTCCAACCTAAGTATCGCTACAAGCGAATCTTGGAGAGGAAAAGATGGCGAAATCCAAGAAAAAACGGAATGGCATCGCGCTGTTATGTTTGGGAAAATGGCTGAAACAGCAAACGAGTATATGAAAAAAGGTAGTCTCGTTTATGTAGAGGGGCGTTTACAAACACGTTCCTGGGAAGATAATAATGGTGTGAAAAAATATTCTACAGAAATACTTGTAGACAATTTCACAATGCTAGGAAAAAAAGGAGATACAGGAGGGACATCTCAAGGTACACCAAAATCAGACGCACCCACAGATGACGATCTCCCCTTTTAAATAAAACAAAAAATGGAGGGCGGCTTTTCCGCCCTCCACATTCTATCCTATGGCTGACCCGAACAAGTTAAATAAATTTTCACCTCAACCGCACGCCATACGGTATTTATCAACTTTCCTTGGAATGCTCATAGGGGCTATGGCGGCTAAAGTCAGGATCAGAGGGAAACACAACCTTCCAAAAGAAGGCCCTTTTATAATAGCATCAAACCATTTTAGTTATATTGACCCCCCGATGATTGTTTATGCTATGTGTAAAGTAATTAATTTTATTGGCGCTAGCGACCAAGTTATTAAATGGTATTATATGTGGGTTCCTATTTTATACGGGTTTATTCCAGTCAACAGAAAAAACGTTGCCCCATCCACCATAAAAACGGCATCAAAGGCCCTCAAGAATGGAGAAATATTATGTATTTATCCAGAAGGTCATCTTGGAGAACGGGTTTTAAGGCCGGCGAGAAGTGGTGTGGTTATTTTATCCACCCTAACAAACGCTCCCATTGTTCCTGTATCTATTTGGGGCGCCGAAACAGCTCTCTCGGGTCTTAAAAAAGGGTTACGCCCAGATATAGAAATACGAATAGGCAAACCTTTTGGGCCGTTTGAATTACCAAGAGAAAAAGAAGAAAAGAAACGAAGAATTGAATTGATAGGGAAAGAGATTATGCACCAAATTGCAGCATCACTACCAGACGACAGGCATGGTGTTTTTTTCGGCGACAAACGCATTTCTGATATTAGGAAGAAATATGATTTACCTGTTCCCGAATAATAAAATATAAACCAATAAGCGTTAAAGCCCCACCAACCAACGTAACAGAAGACAAGGATTCATTAAAAAGAATCAACGCCAACCCAGAGGCAACAATAGGCTCACCTAACGGAATAGAAGCCACCATTGTCGGCGAAACAAACTTGAGAATAAAACTTAAAACTACGTGTCCAAAAATAGTTGGAACTACCCCTAAAAAAACAAACCAACCCATATGCCCCAGGCTAACAAAAAAGATAGATTCGCCACGAAAAATTGAAATCAGAAATAAAACGAACGCCGCCACAAAGAATACACTTCGGCTATAAGTAATGGCACCAGACGACTCTCTTACTTTTTCAGCAACCATCCAAGAAAGCGCTATACACAGCGAACATAAAATAGCCATAAGATTTCCGATAAAAGGTTCATTATTAAAAGAAAATTGATTTCCATTTATAACCAAAGCGCCAAGAAGACTGATGAGCAAACCAAGAACAAGAACCCCGTTGAAAGATCGGCGATAAATGAATTTTTCTACAAATAAGGTAAAAACAGGAGCCAGCGTACCTAATACCGTTGCATTCGCAATCGATGTTAATTTTACAGCACCAAAGAATAAGGCAAAATGAAACCCCAAAAAAACACCAGAATAAAAAACTCTTTTTCGATTTAATGATGAAAGAGCCTTTTTATGGGAAAAACTGTATATCCACAAAAGTCCAGAAGCAATCGCCATTCTCCAAAAGGCAATAACAACCGCAGGCACATCCGCCAAATGGCGAACAACAAGAGATGACGTGCTTACAGAAAAAAGCGCAACCACCACCAAAAAAATTATTCTAACAGGCACGCCTTATGGATGTTCAGCTAATACAGAAGCAACACAACAAGATAGTTTTTTTGCATAAGGAATATGTAAAAACTCATTCGGGCCATGGGCGTTTGAAGCGGGGCCCAAGACACCCGTGATAATAAACTGCGCATCCGGAAATTTTTCACCCAACATAGCCATAAACGGAATAGTTCCGCCCTCTCCTAATGCGCTTGCGCTATGACCATAAAACTCAGTAGAAGCTTTTTCGATGGCTGATTCTAGCCACAATTCTGTTTTTGGTGCATTCCAACCTAAAGCGGCCTCTTCTGTTTCTATCTTTACCTTAGCATCGTAGGGGGGGGCATCAGTAAGAACTTTTACCAAAGCATCTTGAGCTTTTGGCGCATCCACCATCGGAGGAATCCTCATGGATAATTTTAATGATGTATAAGGCCTTAGCACATTTCCCGCTTTTTCTCCTTCAGGTAACCCGTCTGCGCCAACAACGGAAAGGGCGGGGCGCCATGTACTTCGGAGCACAGCTTCTACTAAATCACCCGTTGACGGCTTCATACTATCAACAAAGGGAAAATCTTCAACGACACTACTTCCTAAAATGGATACCATTTTTTCAACTTCTTTAATGCGATGTTCGGGGATTTCTGTATGGAGAGTATCCACCAGCACAGAACCCGTTTTTGGGTCTTCAATTTTAGATAATAATTCTCTTGCCACGCGAAATGAAGATGGCACCAAACCGCTTGCGGACCCAGAATGGACACCCTCGCTTAATACATCAACCCGCATTGTACACCCAACTAAACCTCGTAAGGATGTAGTGGTCCAAAAACGCTCATAATCCCCTGCGCCCGAATCGAGACAAACAACCAAGTTAGGCGAACCAATTGTTTCAGAACACAAATCAATATAATGAGGCAAATCTGGAGAGCCACTTTCTTCGCAAAACTCAATCAAAATCAAAATTCTCGGTAAAGGAATATTCTGCTCTTGAAGCGCATTAACCACCCCAATAGATGCAAAAAGCGCATAACCATCATCTGCTCCACCACGACCATATAGTTTTTCATCTTTTAATACAGGTTTCCACGGCCCCAAACCTTCATCCCAGCCTTCCATTTCAGGTTGTTTGTCCAAATGACCATACATAAGAACATTTCCATCTTTTTCTCCTGGGATATCCACAAGAATAAGTGGAGTTCTTCCTACAGTGTGTTTTATGGTCAATTTTCCACCCATCGGCATATGTTCTTTTGTCCACGAAACAGCTAGGTCTAATACGCGATCCATATGACCATTAGCTTCCCAGTTGGAATCGAAGGCTGGCGACTTATTGGGTATTTTAATATAATCAATAAGAGTGGGGGTAATATTGTTGTCCCAAAAATTATTTAAGTAGTTTTTTAAGTGTTCGTTATTCATGTGAGTTCCGAGCTTAGTGGAGTAAAATAATTATTATTTAATAAGTAAAATTTACAAAGGGATTATTTTATTCTCACCGGATATACACACTTATTAAATACAATGAGACACTTAATTTTTTATTAAAGCGGCGCTAATATAAACAAGAGACCCATCTTCAAACGAATCATATACCTTACTTCCTTCAACGCCCGCATATGACTCAAATACTTTTTGGAAGAGACCGGGAACTCTTTCCTGTATAGCTTTTTTTCTTGAAGCTGTCATTTTACTTAAGGCGGATAAAATATTTTTTGTTATATCGCGTTTTTGAACAATATTAAAACCCGCTTTTTCAAATCGACTATAAGTGTCATTAATATTACCGGGTGGTCGCAAATCACACCAAAGGAAATGACCGCCGGGCTTTAATACGCGATTTACTTCTTTTAAAAATTGGTCTACACTTCCATAACAATGGGATGATTCAACATTCAACACCACATCGAATGAGCCAGCATCAAAAGGCAGATCTTCAGAATCACCAACCGTAAAAGACAGATTATCAACAGCGTGAATTGAGTTACATAATTCTACAGCAGATTCAGATATATCTACCCCAAGAACAGAAGACGGACGAAGGTAGCGAGACACATAGGATGCGCCGCCGCCACGACCAGACCCAACCTCCAACACAACCTTACCGCTCAAATCTGTTTGGGACGCCACATGATGGTATAATTGAATAGGATATCTTTCTTGTTTGTCTTCAGTTTTTAGGTCTGGAAAAAACCCGTTTTCATCAAAGCCATAATTCATGAACTTAAAATCAGAGTTTTTTGCCCGGTCAGCAAAAACATTATACCACTTTTTCCAAAACCAGCGTTTTGTGAAAGGGGAGAAGCCGATAAACCAAACTAGTATTTTTTGTAACATAGTATAAATGTCATTTTATTCATATCATCAAAAAAAGATTAATAACCCAAACAGCAAACGCTTTTAATATCTACTCATAAATGGGTTCGCCCGTTTCAGGTTTATACCCCTTAATCTTTTTTTGGAATTTATTTTCCGGGGATACGCCACCACTAACAACTCTCCACCCCTCACCTTTAACTTTATACCTAGAATACCCTCCAATATAGGGAAAATAAAACGATTCAATATTTATGGTTGTGTTTGTTATATAGTCTGCATTGTTGGTCAAAAGGGCATTATTTACTGCCCTGTCTATTCTGGGGGTCCCAAGAGGGACAACAATGACTATATAAACAATATCAACACCCTCGATTTGTCCAAGAGACTCATACTCATTATTCAAACTTGATGTTTTTGTGCTGACCAATGCAAAGTTTGCAATGTTTTGACTGCACCCCGAAAATATGATTAATAATAAAAATAGAAAATTTTTCAATGTACACATCTTTCATTTTTTATAGATAGGCTCATCACAAAGCACCGCCAAACATACTACCCAAAAAGAACACACCCACACAAAACAACTGAGAACCGTAAACCCCTTTTCGGCGAAGCTTTTTTTCCTCTTTTTTATAAGCGCCCCTATATACAGCTTTTTGATTAGGGTTCAGCTCAGCATAAAAAGGGTCGTAAGGGTTTAAAGTTGACAATACCCCGCTCTCCACATATAAAAAGGCAGCAGGAACTCCAACCCAACTAAACAAACATGACCCTGCGCCACAATACTGATGGTTGTTTATATTGTGTGCGCGCCCCGCTGCACCTTTTGCTTCATGCACAATTTCACCATAGGTCAACTCTTTTTTTGATGGTACAGCATCGGCCTGTAAACCCGTTTCTGGATCGAACCGCACAGCGCTTGATGTTCTTTCACCCGTGTCTGGATCAAAACGGATAGTGCCAGATATTTTTTCACCTGTTTCAGGATCAAAGATGGGTTGTGTTTGTGTCTGGCCTGTATTGTAACCAGGAGTGGGCAAAGGCTCGAAAGATTCTTTGCTGGTGGGGTCGGGCTTAAAAAAACTCACACCAATACTGCCGGTTACCATAGGCATTAATTCATCATCATGGGTTCCCCAATTTTCTAACTCATGCCACGATGTCCAGTTAACGTTTTCCATATCAATATCGGGCGGCTCATCATCAGCGCTAAAAGAATTTTTTACCAGGGACACATCCACCTGTAACTGTATCGAATTATTGTTGAATGTTAGAAACTCTGCCCCGGCGGTAAGGCCGGCACCAAGGCTTTTAAAACGGTAATCAATCCATTCTTCATAATATACATACCCATATTCACTACTAGCATAAGCTTCCCATTCAAGACGACCCTCTAAGTTTCCCGCGGCCAAAAGTCCATGTATCCCGCCATAATATGGCTTTCCTCTTTTAGTTGTGCTTGTTAGAGATGGGCGAAGGTGAAACGCTTGGCCTGCTTCGCCAATATTGACTTCAAACTGTGCTCCCAGTTTTTTTAGTGAGCCGCTATTTTGACCAGTATATTTTCTGTAATCATAGCCAAGAATTAAGCCCAGACCATCGTCTCCAATACCTACGCCAAAATAAGGCCCAGCTTCTGAGTCTTTACTGCCCTTAAGCATAGATACTTCACCGCGAAGACCCATCACGCCCGTATTGCCTATATTGTCCCAATCTTCCTCTGCGCCACCTATAGCCAGCACACCGCTTCCGGAATAGACCTTTTCCCCGGGTTTTAATATTTTCTGTGTGCGCAGGTGAGCATTGTTGTGGCAACCAACCAGCACAAGTAGGATAGAGCAAAGTAAAATTATTTGACTATGGCGCATATTTCTGTTCATAATATAATTGTTTTTTATAAACTAAAAACTATAGAAAGGAACATTAAAGCGCTACAGACACCGGCGGTTTTTATTATTAAATATGAATCCCTACTTCGGAGAGAACGAACTTCCTTTTTATATATACTAGCATAATGTGACGTATTCTCAAAATTAGCATTATTTAATTCTTTAGGATAAACAACCTTGGTGCTCGCCAAGTTTACTAGTAAGGGTGGGCCAACCACAAGTCCGAGGCCCCCACCAACCAGAAAAGGTAAAAATTCCGAATCGTTCACCGCGAGCCCCACCATACTTCCCACAAACCCACATCCTAAAGAAGCAACCCCTCCGCTTAGAGCCCACCCAAGAGGAGAGTGATTATTTTTTGCGAGCCGTTTTGCCATAAAGACTATTTCTTGATGTGTAAAGGGCGTAAGAGTATCAGCAACATCCAGAGCAACTGGTGTGGGCTTGCCAGCATCTTCAATAATTGCACTTGACAATTTTTCATCAACAACTTTTCCTGTTTCTGGATCGAAAATAATTTGATCATTAGATTGAATTTCTTTTCCTGTTTCTGGATCAAAACGCATATTGCCAGATATTTTTTCACCTGTTTTCGGATCA
Organism: Fidelibacterota bacterium; assembly: GCA_018658715.1. GTDB lineage: Bacteria > Fidelibacterota > Marinisomatia > Marinisomatales > UBA1611 > JABHGY01. The sequence goes on along the minus strand of JABHUQ010000035.1, from coordinate 10,308 downwards.
AAGATGGGCTGTGTCTGGGTTGTACTATAACTGGGAGTGGGCAAAGGCTCAAAAGGCTCTTTGCTGGCGGGGTCGGGCTTAAAAAAACTTATCCCCCCGCTTCCGGTTAGTAAAAAAGTCGATTGCGCATCTTTCTCATCATAATGTTTATAATAACCAAAAGAAGGGATATCCCAGGCGTAAGCATTTTGAAGCAGGGAAGCATCAATTTGAATCTGGATTGATGACGATGACGGTAACAAAAATTCCACACCCGCCGTGACACCCAAACCTAAACTGTTAAAATTATAAGCAATATAATCATCCCGCTCAGATGTGTGATTCAATCTACCCACAGCCAACACACCGTGAATACCGCTGTAAAAATATTCTTCTTTAGTGGTTGTGGTGGTAAAGGATGGCCTGAAATGAAATGTGGATCCAAAACCACGGTATCCGCCTTCTTTTGGGGTATAATTTAATTCACCCTGAATTCCGAGTTTTTTTGGCAGGCCACTCTCCAGCCCAACATATTTTTTGTAATCATAACCCACGATGAAACTTCCCCAATCATCTTCATGAGAACCAAAACCCAAATAAGGGCCAGATTCAGAATCTTTACTTCCCGTGAGCATGGAAATCTCTCCCCTCACTCCGGGTACACCAGTATAATCCAAATCGATGTCGCGTGGCTCACCGCCCAAGGCCAGCACGCCGCTTGCAGAGTAGGCCTTTTCACCGGGCTTCAATATTTTCTGTGTGCGCAGGTGAGCATTGTTGTGGCAGCCAACCAGCACAAGCAGGATAGAGCAAAGTAAAATTATTTGACTGTGGCGCATATTTCTGTTCATGATAGAATTTCGTTGGCCCACCACAAGATTAAGATGTTAAATAAATGATTTGGCTGGGTGTTTTGTGCCTCAAAAAAGACATCTCTAATTCGCATCCAAACCACCCTTTCCACCCTCCAAACTTAAACCCCAACTGAGGAAGGCTGTTTTTCGTTGTAACATCAAGCACATTTGCTGTCCATAACCGTTCAGATGGATTCTCTGGGGACGAGAAGGCACTTTCGGCATAAAAATTCTCTAATTTCCCCAAACCGTAGCCCATATAAACAGAAATATATTTATTTGAAGAGTAAACGGTCTTACCGGTCTCAGGATCGAAGTTTTGACTAACTATCCTGACGGGAATAAGAACCCAAAAAACAATAATAATTATTTTGAATATTTTAATATTAACATCCTTGAGTTAATCAATCATTAATACAAGCAAGGTGCCGGGTTTATTTACGCGCCACTCCTGATATATCAATTTTAATTGGTTTATAAAATGTCTTAAACCCTATGCTTCCTCCCAAAGCCAAACCAAGCGATAAAGCCACACCCTTCATGCTGGCGTCGGGGTTTGATCGGCCAACGATTACCCCAAGATATCCCGAAGCGCCCCCCAAGACACACAAGCCAAACACCACAATTAGATCTTTGAATCCAGGATCAACAAAAACGTAATTAATCCCGGAATGTTCATATGAAACAGGAGACCCAAGCTCGGAAACGATTATATTTTTCTCCGTGACATCCAGCAACACACCCCGGCAAGACCTAGAGTTTGAATCCACAAAACGAATTATCGTTCCAGAATAGTCGTGCTTAAGATTTTCAAGTCGAATATCCCTAACAGCCCGGGTGTTTATCCCGGGCTGTGCCTGTAGTACCGCACAACCCAGCAAAAGACTCAAGATCAACTTATTCATTAGATTCGCTAAAATTAGAATTCAAAAAATTCCCAATAAAAATCAATGTAGGGTTGCTGGAAGTGTATCCCTATGCGGAAAGACTCATTTACAGCATAGAGAAGACCAAAATCAAAATCGATCATACTGACGTCTCCCCTTGGTGAATCTAGAGAAAAGCTGTCAGAACCATCATCACCAAAATAATCATCCACAGTAGCTGCAAGATCCATTGTTTTGTAACCGTTATCAATCCAAGCTGAACCTACAAATTTCAAATTTTTCCTTAGGTCGTATTCTAGAGACAACCAACACCTAAACGGAACCGAATACTTTTTATCGTTGCTCCAGCTTACCTGCGCTGCTGTATCAAGTTCAGCGGAAAAACTAGACTTAAGCCAATCGTCGCGGTTGATAAAGGCGTTGTTGGCCTTAACCCCAGCAGACCAACCCACTTTCCCCCGACCGGTTGGGTTCACCCTACGAGATGAAAAAACAAGATACGCTTCAGCGTAGAGAAAATCATCCTGGCTCTCTTTCACCAAATCAGCTACGCGAATATCATCGAGTTGGTTTAAAGATTTTGTACTATCTCCCGTGGTAATATTGACGGCGTGGGAATACCTTCCAACAACACTTTCAATACTGGCGGCGCGGTGTAAGCCAATTCCCCAGGTTGCGGCAACTTCTTTTTCTGCCGATTTGCGATGATAAAACCGCATTCGAGGATGAAAGTTTAAATCACCGCTGAAATTTGACCCAAATTTTGTTGTTATCATAAACCTGTCAGTAAGACCATACCCCACAGACAGGCCACTTAAATAAAATGTGTTTCCGGCTAAAGGGAACGCGGTTGGATCCATAAAAACCCCTATAAGTTGTGCCTCGCCTTGATAGAATTTTTTCAGATCCTCGTATTGACGATCTAAGACGCCACCATGGTACCGCTTCATGGTACGAATATCTCGTTTTTGAATGACAGCGTCACCAAAGGTTGTGCGAAGTATAAATTCTTCAGATGTTTCACCAAGTACAACCCCCTTAAACAACTCGCCTTTTTTGTTTGTGATTTCTGCGGTCTCTGATAGAAATTGATCAGAAGGGATATTAAAAGTACCGCTACCCGTTTTTAGAACAATATCACCACCTTCAATAGATAGTATTTCGCCCTGCCGAACAGTACCATCAAGAAAATGAAAAAGCTTCTTCATGCCCGGCTCAAGCAAGTCCGCCTCCCGCAATTCTATTTTTGTTTCGACAGACTGTTGTTTTACGACAGTCCCAGCCTGAAAAGCCTTGATAACACCAACTCCATCTGCTTGACTAAGATTGTCAATGGACTTTCCGTACATCTGAACTAAGTATGCACTCAGATCAGCATCAGTGAATCCTGCAGTCGCAGACAGGGATTGGATGGCTGATTTCTGCCCAGGAAGAATGGTCCCGTCTTGAGCAAAGAGAAAAACAGATAAAAGAATAATTGTAATGTATCTAGTTATTGTCATAGCGATTGTCCTTATGTATTAATTAATTAGAATAGAAAATATACCAGAAGCACCCAAAACACACCCCCTAAGAGTAACTTATTATTTTATTAACCATTTTTATCTTAACCCCCCACCTTGCGATTAAGAACTGTAAAAAATAAAATGAATAATTTTTTGACAAACCAGTAAACCATCTCTGTTTGACTTGCATCTGAATTAAGATAAGCTTAATTTAGATTAGGCAATACTTAAAAAACAAGAAAATAATAAACTAAAAATTAAAGAAATGACAAAAGCTTTAGAAATAATAAACTCTATAATGGATACAAAGGGGTTTCGCCGAAAAAGAGAGGTGGCGGAATATTTTGGCGTATCCCCGCAAGCGTTAAGTATTTGGCTTTCCAAAGGCGATATTCCCGCAAAACATGTATTAAAATTTACGAGAGAAGAAAACGAGCATCCCGTAAACCAAACCGCAACACCCGAAACATCGGAAGAAACACAAACAGTTATTAATTATCTAATGCGAGAAAATGTAGCATTAAAAAAAGAATTACAATCTCTTAAATCGACAAAAGTACACGAGAAACAAAATATCAAAAAAGGCCACTTAATTGATAAAATTGTATCTGAGTCTTTATTAATTTCTGGAAGGGCTTCCGATGGTATGATAACAAGTATTGATGGAAAGTGGTTTGAGTTTATGGGGTATAACAAAGATCAATTAGTAGGCCATCGGTACGATCGGGAAGATTTAATTCACCCGGAAGAATTTGAAAAAACGAAAAAACATCAAAATACCATTCGTTACTCTGAGGGGATTAGAGAAACGAAATTCAGCACCATTCAACGCTGGAAGCATGGCATGACTGGCGAATATATATTATTGAGTATGGTTTGGTATGTGGATGTCGAAAAAGATCAAGTGGATGTCGTATGCAAACCAATTGACGCATTTTTGGGTCAAGACAGCGAGATGAATTAATTTTAAATAGCATAGAAAATTAGGACAAACAAAACACAGAAAGGGGTTCCTGTGTTAATAAAAAAAAGAAAAGAGAGGAAAGACCATGAGAAAACCAACCGCTATCAGCTTATTAGTTATTGTTATGTTAAGCGCACTATTTGCCGGTGACTTAACAGTAACGCAGCGCTTAAAAAAAGCCGCGAAGCAAATTAAAAGCAAATATCCAAACATTACCCAAGAAAGCATAGAGAGTCAGGTAATGAATCCAAACCAAAGGTCAAACCGAGACATGAGCGATATCGTGGGGGAATGGCTTGTAGAAGATGAATCGCAAGATATGTATATCACGGTTGCAACAGACCAATCCCACCCGAATGTATCTCAAATGATGGCCCTAGAAGAAGGCGAAGGAAGTATTCATGTATCAACTGAATTTTTCGAAGCGGACTTAACATATTTTTTAGATGGTTATATTTTTGAAGATGAAGCCGCAAGAAACAATAGAAATGTTTATGCTCTAGAGTACGCGCAAAATTATGTGAACGATAACGCAGAAAACCAAGGCCAAAGCATTTTTGATTTAACAGGTGAATTTAACTTAACAGTAGATGGCGAGAATGTTTCAGGTGGGCTTGGAGGAAACAATCCCGATAATTGTGAAATAAATTGGCCCACAGACCCCTATAAAGCCGCCGTTTATTCCTTTGTTTCTGAATATGTCATTTATGAAGGAGGAAGCGTAGGGTGCTTTTTCGATTACTATTCTGATCAAACATACGGATTTGTTGCTGAAGAGCTAGAAGGCGATTGGGCTGGAGGCGGAAATGACGATGATATCTGTTTTTATCTTGAAATGTTTGACTCTGAATGCGACGGATGGGGTGATGCTTACTGGACTGTTGTAGACGGAAGTGGCGACATCGTGGAAAATGGCTCACTGTGGGACGACGCATGTTTCGGCGATGTTGATATTTGCTTAGAACCCGGGTATTATACTTTCAATTGTATTGGAACCGGAACAGACACAGATGATGAAATTTCGTGGACATTATATGACTCCAACTATGAAACTATTGCCGACGGAGGCGCAAATGACGGAATATCTTTTGAACTAGAAGACACAGGCGAAGAAGAAGGCGCTCCCTATGGATTTATTATGAATATGAATTTTATGGAATTTTTTATGTTCTTATTTGGGGAAGAAACGCTGGTGGAGAACCCAACGATAATTGCATTTGGCTCTTCTACAGATAATGAGCAAATTGACATGGTGGAAGGCATAACTCTCATTGATAATGAAATGATAGAATTTAGCGCTGACACAGAAACAGCACTCTCTCTCACGTCCATTGATACAACGAACCACACCATTACTTTTTCAGACTTAGTTCTTGTGGATGAAACAGACGAACTTTCTATGGCGCTGTCCGGAACGTTTGGCCCAGAAATGGTAGAATATTTAGCGGGAGTGGAAACATTAATTGAATTCCCCGACGAATTGTTCGACGAAGGAACAGATGACGACAATACAGATATATATACCTATTTTTATAGTGACTCAACAGGGATGGAACTTTATGTTGAATTTGATGAAGAATCCCACGAAACATGGTCTGATACGAGTTATTTCGAATGGAGCGCAACACCCGATACGTTATATTTAATGTACGAAGACGAAGAAGAGATAGAACTAGAATATGCTATTATAAACGACACGCTTTTTGCTGGAGGGTATTTTTATCCCTGTGAAGAAGATTATAACTCATATGAAGAATGTTTCTATGACGCAGATTTTATGTTTTTAGATAACTTTACGGATGTGGAAGGATTTCGAGTTTACTCAGAAAGGTCCGCGAGTTGGGTTGGTACAGCCTCAAACAATGATAATGTAAACATTATTATCAACGACTATAGGTTGTATCCCGTTTACCCCAACCCTTTTAATCCAACCGCGACGGTACGCTTTAATATCCCAACCGGAAAATCAAACCAAAACACATCATTACAAGTTTTCGATCTTTCGGGGCGAATGGTAGAATCTATTTTGAATAAAAAACTAGAACCAGGCCAACATATAATAAAGTGGAATGGTAAACACCAGCCGAGCGGTGTTTACATTTTAAGAATTGAAAGCGGTTCTTTTTCTCAAACACAAAAAATGATATTGCTTAAATAGCCCGAACCTTTCTCCGGCATCAAACCCCACATCCGTGGGGTTTGATGTTTAGGCGCCCCCCTTTTTTGGAACAATACCTTACCCATAAGGATTTTTATATAATAAGTAAAAAATAACATCAATAGCGCTTCTAATCTTTTCAGCAGTATAATAAATTCCCCAAACTAATTTAGGCGTTCATGAAAAAAATACTAATTATACTCACCAGCTTAACAACTGGATTATTAGCGGTGGATGACATAGAAGCTGACCTGGCCTATCGAATGGTTAAGGATCGTTTACAAGGGAAAGATATTCCTTTAGCTTTTATTGAAAAAGCATTTTCCAATAGTCTTATTACCGCACATCAAGAAATTCCCGAACGATTTGCCCGCCCATGGGAAAAGAAAACATGGGAACAATATCGCAAAATATTTGTCAAAGAATCTCGCATTATCTCTGGCGCCAAATTCTATAACGAAAACAAAGCATTATTCAACCAAGTAACTGAGCGTTATAATATTGATCCTTTTATTGTGTGTAGCATTGCAGGAATTGAAAGTAATTATGGAACACACCACAAAGGGTTTACGGTTTTTAATTCTCTCTATACACAAATTCATGAAATGCCTAAACGAGCAAAGTGGGCATCTAAAGAATTAGCATCCTATTTAAATTATTGCTATAAAGACCATGTAGATCCTCACTCCATTGAAGGGTCTTACGCTGGAGCATTTGGGTTTGGTCAATTTATTCCATCAAGTTTTGTGGCTTACTCAGTCGACTTTGACGAGGATGGTGTACGCCGCCCTTATGATTGGCCAGACGTATTAGGAAGTATTGCAAATTACTTGGTTCGTCACGGATATAAAAAAGACAGTAATGATTATTCTAAAACAGGAAGTATTTATAAATCTATTCGAGCCTATAACCACTCAGACAATTATGTAATGGCGGTTTTAGAGCTTGCCGACGAAATTAAAAAGCGCGCCAATGGGAGTGAAGGTGATACAGATTGAATTCATCAAAACATAAGTCACTATCTGACTACCAACAAACAGTCGGCTTAAAATATCAACTTTATAATTCAATATTTCTTAAACTTCCTTTAGGCGGCATCAAGGATGTCGGTGTTCTTATTCCAATACTAACAGATATTTGTCGAGATAAATTATCCCGCGGAGAATCGCCAAAACAGATTGTAGAAACATTTTTAAAGGAACAGTTTATAAATAAAAATGAAGCCGACCATTTTGATTATTTATTTCGCGTTATTCAATTTATAGAACGACAAGTCGTTCTTATTGACGCCTTAGAAGACGCAACTTTCGAAGCGCTAAACAACCTTGATGGGGATGGATCTCTTGCAGATTTATTTTTCCGAACCAACGGGGAAAACAAAAAAGATATACTTGAAAAAAGTTTAAATCAATTTTCTATCCGCCCCGTCTTAACCGCCCACCCAACACAATTTTACCCGGGTCGCGTATTAGCCATTATAACAGATTTAACTGATGCGATTGCTAATAACGATGTTGACTTAATTCATACTTATTTAATGCAACTAGGCATGACCCCTTTCTTTAAAAAGAAAAAACCATCACCCTATGACGAAGCGGTAAATCTTACATGGTATTTACAAAACATTTTTTATAGTTCTGCCGGAAACATTGTCACGTCTCTCAGAAAATATTTATTAAAAGAACCGGGCGCCATACAATCAATACAACTTGGGTTCTGGCCTGGCGGAGATAGAGACGGCAATCCTTTTGTGAATACAACAATCACACTCGATGTTGCTCGCCGATTGAAAGAAACAATTTTAAAATGTTATTATACGGACATCCGGGCAATTCGTCGTCGTATTTCGTTTTCTGGCATTTATGAACACCTACTTAAGATTGAAAAAAAAATCTTAAAATGTATCCGAGGTTACGATTCTTGGTCTGCCCCAGAACTATTGATTGAATTGCACTCTATTCTAAATGATATCAACACACATCATAACGGTGTATTTAAAGAGATCATTGAAGATTATATTGATCGAGTATCTCTATTTGGCTTTCATTTTGCCACACTGGATTTTAGGCAGGACAGTAGCATAATAAGGGAAACTATAAAATATTTACTACCAGACAGTGATGAAAAAAGCACAGCCGAAGCACTCTTCTCATCTAATTTATTAACCAGCATACCCAAAGCACCAAATGATCGCATTGACGACACGCTCCAGTCATTCAAAACCATGAAAAATATTCAAGAAACAAACGGAGAAAAAGGAAGCCATCGATACATTATTTCAAATTGCCAAAGCGATAAAGACGTGGCGAGCGTATTCTATATAGCAAAACAGACCACCTTTCAAAACGAACCAATTCCGGTCGACTTTATCCCGCTATTTGAAACAATAAATGATTTAAATAATGCGGAACAAATCATGACAACTCTTTTATGTAATGAAGATTATTTAGACCATTTATCGCAACGCGGAAATAAGCAAACCGTTATGTTGGGGTTTTCTGATGGCACCAAAGACGGCGGTTATTTAAGCGCAAATTGGAATATATATAAAGTAAGAGAACAACTATCAGATTTATCAAAAAAAGGAGGAATAAAAATTATCTTTTTTGATGGGCGTGGAGGGCCTCCTGCTCGCGGTGGAGGAAATACCCACAACTATTATGCATCCCTGGGGTCAAAAATTGCTTCAACCGAAATCCAACTCACCGTTCAGGGTCAAACCATTTCCAGCAAATTCGGAACAAAAGAATCTGCAAAACTAAATCTAGAACAGTTACTGACAGCCGGGCTAGACAATCTTTTGTTTGAAGATAAACATAAAAAACTTACAAGCGAAAATCATGCCCTATTAGAACACATGAGCACAACAGCCTTAAGGACATATACAGATTTAAAAGACCACCCACTGTTTACGTCTTTCTTGGTTGATATGTCTCCATTAAAATATTATAGTCGAACCAATATTGGGTCTCGACCAGATAAAAGAAACGAATCCAACAAAGTGGAATTTCAACAATTAAGAGCCATACCGTTTGTAGGCGCGTGGTCACAAATAAAACAAAACATTCCCGGTTTTTATGGTTTAGGGACAGCGCTAAAGGAGATGGAAGATTCCGGGAAACTAAATGATATAATACAACTTTATTCTGAGTCTCGGTTTTTCCGCGCCCTTATTGGAAATTCTATGCAAAGTATGTGTAAAACATATTTTCCATTAACAGACTATATGAAGCACGACCGGACCTATGGTGAATTTTGGTCTAGGCTGAAAGAAGAATACGACCTAACCGAAAGATTAATATTAACAATTTCAGGTCAAAAAGAATTATTACAGAACAACCAAAACATTAAAGAATCCATCGCCCTAAGAGAAGAAACCGTTTTACCTCTTTTGGTTATTCAGCAATACGCTCTCATGAGGTTAAGAGAAAATGATTTAAATGAAAAACAAAAACAAACGTTAGAAAAAATCATAATTCGAACTTTATTTGGAAACATCAATGCGTCTAGAAATTCTGCATAAGAACACTATAAAGCCAGCCATTCCACCCAACCTAAAAACAATAAAAAAAACATTATTAATCCTTGGAACATACAGGCTAACTATTATAATATGTTAGACACAATTACCGCGGAGCTTGATAGACGTGTAGGTGTAAAAGCGGTAATATGCTACTTAAATACATAAAAGAGAAGAGAGGTCTCCTAATGTGCATACTACGATATATATTTATATTTATTATGGGAATTAATATTATTTTTGCAATTAGTACCAATGATAATCCAAGAAAATCAGGGAAGGAGAAACCCGCCCGTGTTAAATCCCAAAAAGATATTGAAAGAGATGAGCGCCGTTCTGATGATAAACTTAGAGACCATTCCGCTAAAGACGGTGACAATGTCAGCCGTGTCAATGAATTAAAAGACGGTAGACTCAGTATTGAGAATTTATTCTCTGATT
>JABHUQ010000004.1 GCA_018658715.1 Fidelibacterota bacterium | reverse complement strand
TGCCAACATGAAATGATTTGCAAATAAATAACTGATAATTCGCCATATTTTTAATCGAACCCATTCGTGTATATTCCCTTTTACTCTTTGATTATGGCGCCCCCAGTAATATTTGACTGCTTCTGTCCAGATCCACCTATAATGAGCAGTATGCAATATTTCTCTAAATAAAATCACCCAGCGATTTTCTTTATACTCGTGTAATGGAATAATGGTATTCACATGAGGCTTTGCGGCTTTTATAACATCCAGATGATTGATTTGTGTTAAAAGGGTTATTTTATATTTATTGGATAATGATTTTAGAAAATCTGTAAAAATAAAATTACGCACAGCTTCACCCCGTGCGACAATGACTACAATATGTTTTTTATTTACAAAATACACGCTTTACTTGACTGCATTATATATAATTGAATTCAATATTTTACTTGCTTGATTCCAGTTAAGCTCTTTTTCATATCTCTTTCTAGTAGATTCGCACAATCTAGTATATCTCTTAGGATTATTTATCAGGTGTTGGATTGCATTAACATAACTATTAGTATTGGTATTTTTTGGAAGAACAATTCCGGAAATACCATGTATTACGCTAGTTGCTAGACCACCATTATTATTTGTAATGGTTGGTAAACCAAATGCCGCTGCTTCTGATGTAACAATGGGCGATGCATCAAACCGGGCGGGATGCAATAATAGATGGGCATTCTGATAAAACTGGATATAATTATTATATTGATTTGGATCAGTTTTATTGAAGTTTCCATAATACTTGTGATACAGGCCATCTTTTCCTAACAACCCAACAATGGATAATGTGACCAGTGTGTTTTGCTCATTAAGTTTATTTACAATACCAATTGCGATATCAATACCCTTTCTATGAAAATCTCTACCAACAATTAATAATCTTAAAGGTCCATTAAGATTCTTCGCCTTTTTTATGTTTAGTAATTCATCTTTTTTAATATGCTGAATCGCAGCAGGATTGGGGAAATAAGATATTTTCTTTTCATTAATACCATAATGTTCAATCAATACTTGTTTTGACCATTTGCTATGGGTAATGATTTTTGCACATTTTGAAAAAGCCTTTTTTTCCTGCCAGACCATTTGTTTCAACATTATCAGATCATGATTCAAGAATTGTGCACCCTGATTATTCATACCTAGAAATGTAGTATCTGTTCTAAAAATACAAGGTGTTTTACCACGATAAAAAAATAAAGGAGACGGTGTCATTGTAAAAATGAGATCTGGCTTCCAAACTAAATCAATTTCATTTAGTGCTTTTGAGGCTTTAAAGGTATTAGACCAATTATATTTTATATATCGTTTATCTTTTGATTTATTATATATTTTTTTTAATGCTCTCTCTGTAAATAGTGGTGTGTCAATGAATGGTCCAATAATTTTTACTTCATGACTCATTTTTTCCATCGCTTTAAAAAAATAATAATGCGCACTACTTGCGGCTAAAGGGTCTAATGGATTACGTCTAAATGCTGCATATAGAATTTTCATTTATTAATTGGTTTGGCTGCAATAATTAAATTTAGAGCTTTATATTGAGACACTTCTTTATATGTGTATTTCCAAAATTTCCAAATTTTAGAGTTTCTGGACATTATTCTTCTAATTCTACGTTTGACTCCATAACATGGTAGAGATTGTCCTCTTATTGATAAGACATCAAAACCATTTGCACTGATCAACCGTTTTATCCGCTCGACTGTGTAATGGCGATAATGATGTTCAGTAAGCTGTAAATTCCAACTAGGAGTTGTTAAAATAAATAGCCCACTAGGCTTCATTACTCTTGAACATTCTTGTAAGAAAACTTCTTCATTCCCATCTTCTACATGCTCTATCACTTCAATGCTTGTGCACAAATCAAATGTATTATCAGCATAGGGTAAATCCTCTCCTACATGATTTTTAAATTCGATCTCAGGAGTTATTAGATTTGCAAAGTTTATCGCTCTTTTAGAAAAATCTGTACCAAATGTATTAACATTCCTGTCTAAATAATTATAAATATCACTAGTCCATCTGCCGTCACCACAACCAACATCTAGGTATTTTTTAAGTGGTTTAATTGAATAGTTTTCAATTATTTCAAAAATTATTCTTTGCTTTTCCTTACGCTCAAATTCTTTCAGTCGATCTTCGGGAAACCAATGATACGGTAAGTTATAAAATGACTCTTGTATGCCTTTTGGATTACTGCTACTCATTATATCCTTTCAATATGGTTAATAAAATTTTTAATAGACATGGGCCAATTCATTGTTGACAGGTATAACTTTCTTCCCCCTTCCGAAAGCTTATTATATTCTTCAGGAATTTCATACCATCGTTTTATTACGTCGATATATTTACCATAGTCAGAATCGATATTAATTAACAACCCGGTTATACCATTTTGTACAGCCGTTAACACACCTGTTGAACGAAATCCTAAGGAAGGTAAGCCGTAGGATGCAGCTTCAGTATAAGCTATCCCAAACCCCTCAATAGAGCTCGGAAGAAAAAATATGTCTGACTTTTGGTATAATCTATCCAATATTTTCATATCCTTTTTTGAGTGCTTAGATAGTATACCATGGAATTGAATAAATGAATCATCTATATCATCGATCCTATCAACACCGACTATATTTAATATTGTATTATGCCCAATCTTATTTAGCTCTCTAACAACGGAAACAGCAATATTCCCTCCTTTCCTACTCCAATCTTTTCCTACAAATAGCAACCTTAATTCACCTCTTTTTATAACATTATTAAAGTCACGCTCATTTGCAATTTCCACACCTGGATCTGGCATATTAGATCCAAATGGAATCACTATTATAGAATCAGTGTTTATAGAGTTATATTTTTCTAGTTCAGTACGGTTCCAATCACCTGGAACTATACATAAGGAACAATTTTTCAATGCCTTACGAATAATTGTTTGACAAAAATAAACTGAAAAGAAAGATAGATTAGCTAACCAAGGATGAGTATTTGTTTTATAATCGGATGGAAATACTGCATCTGTCCAAAGAATAATTGGTTTTTCTACGACAGTATATGCTGCAACTGTATAATCATTAGTAAGGACTAGGTCAAAATCTATTTTTCCTAAAGAAATGGTACTTTTTTTTGAAATTTCTTTTCCGACGAATGGGTCTTGGTATGATCTATATTTTTTATTAAAAATTCTTTTTGAAATATATCGAAACATCTTTGATAAAAAGGGGAATTTAAAGTTTGATACATTAATAGGCTCAACAGTATGCCCTTGTTTAATTAATTCTTTATATAGATGATAATATGTCCCTGATCCTCTATTTATATCCTGCAAATCATACAAAGTGATAAATACAATTTTCAAATTCTATACAACCAATTATAAATGCGAGAATATATTTTTTTTAATATTCTTCGAATGATGGGATGCTCAATAACTCTTCTCTTTAATGTGTATGATTTCTTTAGTTTGACATTATTATTAGTAAATCCCTTTGACAAATGTACACTTTCAAGCATCGAAATTTCTTTTTCAAATTCTGTTAAATCATTTCCCATGTGATGAATTAAATATTTTTCAGTTGATAGTCGCCAATACCCCAGTTCATCCACCTTTGCTTCAAATATTGGACTATAAATTGGGTCATAGTATTCATTATTATTCCGGACTTCTAGGGGAAGTACTTTATTAATAATGGATTTTCGAGTTGTAAATTGAAAATCTTGGGCGCAAACAAAAGCATTAATTCCATTTCGACTTATTTTTACATCCATACGGTCCATAATACCTTTAGAATACTCAAAATCTGTTTTCCCTATACTTTGCCTATGTGCATTAATATAATTACTTGGGATAAGATCGTTTCCTCTTTGTATATGAATATTATTATGTTTTTCTATCGCCTTATATGTACTATCGTAGAAATCTTTAGTTTTATCAATTGTGGGTAGAGCAGATACCATACCAGTTTTAGGAAATTCATCAAGAATCTTTATTGATTCATTTAACCAGCCTTTAAAAAAATAAACGTCACTGTCCACAAATGAAATGATCTCTCCTGGCGCACTTGCAAACAAATAATTCATTGCACCCAATTTCCTTAAATTATATGCTGAAAATGATAAAAACTGTATCTTATCTTCGGATTGTTTTTTTTGTAGAAATTGTTTTACATCTTTGCAACTTCCATTATCTAATACCATTAAATCGAATTCGGGAATTGTGTTAGTATAAAGACTATTAAAAAACTTCCTTAGCACATCAAGATTCTTTTTCCAAAAACCAGATAATTCTGGTATGTATACCACGGTTACAATGGTTATTTTTTTGGGAATGTCACCAATTTCAATCCATTTAAATGGGTTTTGGCCAATTCGACTCAATTTATACCATAATTTTTAAACATGAGCCATATTACTATTTATTTTTTCAATTTTTCCGTATATATCATTTTCAATATCTAGGATTGTTGATGTCTCCAATATTTTTCTGCATACTTGAATTGATCTGTCAATGTAGGTACGATCTAAATCATTCCCATTCTGTTTGCCTATTGATTCAAGATATTTAAGAACGAGAGAAGTTCGAAAAGCTTTCTTGTATTCATCAGGTCTGCTAGATCTAACAGCTCTGTTAATATGTCCCTTTGTAGATAATATTCTTTTTCCCCATAAACTAATACTTGTGAATGAAAGAATTTTTTCCCTAACATGTTTGGGCGCAATAATAACATCGTAACCAAGCTCGATTAATCTTTTGTGGGCATAATCTCCTGTATCAAAATGATTTCCAACTTTTTTCCACCCTGATGGTTTTACAACCTGAAATAATATATTATTATTGACAATTATGTTTCTATTTACAACGAGACAGTAAGCTCCCATTATTGCTTCAACATTTGGAACCCATTGTGTTTTATTGGGTCGAGGCATTAATGATACAACAGCTAAGTGCTTATGATTTTTCAATTGATCAACAGCCCATTTAATAGGTTCTTCATCATAAATCATTATATCATCATCGGAAATAATAGTATATTGAGTCGAGCATGCATTTCTTAAAAAATAATCTATTTTAAATCCATGATCTAAGTTTGTCATTGGTAGGATTGTAGGTTTAGTCTCATGCAAATAAGAATGTAGTTCTCCCGAACAGTCTCCAATAATTATTTTTTTATTTAGCAATTTTGTATCAGCTATTTTATACCATAATTTTGTCAACTTCGGAATAATTGAAAATGTAATTATTTCAATTTCACAATTATCTTTTTTTGCTTTATAAAATATTAAATGTTTAATTGATGATAAAAAATGGATAGACTCATTTAATAGCTTTTTTATATTTGACATATTTCCCAACCAGTTATAAAAAATAGATTTAAAAGAAAGTATAAGATAATATCTATTTGAGGGATTCAATTGTATAATGGTTCCAAATATTCCCGTAATCTGGTTGCTTGGGTTTTTCGTGAATAATCTTTATCATATAGTTCTCTGGCATTTATTGATATTTCATTTAAATTATATTCACCATTAATGATTTTCCTTAATATCCCCACAAATTCATTGGGCTTTTTCGCCAGAATTATATTTATAGCATTTTGAATACCATATAAACCCCGCGCACCAATTTCACTGCTTAGGACAGGCAATCCGCAAGCAAAAGATTCAATTATTTTCGTACGTATACCTGTTGCAACCTGTGTCCCAACAATCTGTAAGTCATGATTGGCAAAATATGGGGTCAAATCCTTTTGATATCCACAAAAAGTAACATGTTTATAATTCATTGCCCATTTTCTAATTTTATTACTATATGGAGCATCTGGATGATTCCCTACGACCGTTAATTCAATTTTATTTATAAGATCTTGCGGCAATATTTTAAATATTTCAGTGAAAATATATTTTAAAGATGAATATGTTAAAACTGAATTAGTACTCCCAAGATGTAATATTTTTAGTCTCTTGTCTTCTACCCATTCCCTTCTTCGAGTAACTAATGATTCTTTTGGCCAACTGAATGGTAATAATTTAATTTTTTTTGTATTAAAACGTTCCATATACTTCTTTTGATCGTAATTTGAAATAGTGAATATTAGACAGCATGATTTAATCATTAGGTATTCAGAGTATTTTAATCCATAACTTTTAATATATCTGGTAAAAACACTTTTCCCTTTCCCTATTTTTTCTCTCATAATTTGTATCAATTTAAATCGTTCTTCTACAAGATCATGATTGCTCCAAATAAATTTACCATTTAAGCCATAAACAGCAGAAACAGATTCTAAGTATTCAAAATGGTGCAATGCATCTTTGTCTTTATCCAGATTATTAATAACTACCGATTTAAGTAATACTCTTATAGGGAATAGACGGTCGAGTATATAACTGTTGGGGTGGGGTATTCCCAACAATGTGTTTAAATTTTGTGGTTCAGATTTTATTTGAATAATTCTAAACTCAATTCTGGCCTTTAATAATTCTTTTGGAATTATAAGGTCACTTTTATCTGTAAATAAACACACTATAACTTCATAATTCAAATCATAATAAGCTCGGATGTTTGTAAATACACGTACTCTTGATCCACTTCCTGTATGACTAGGAACTACTTTTGTATAAAAAAATATTTTTTTAGGCTCCATTTTTTATTTCCATTTATCTTTTACTAAATCTATCAATAACTTTACTAATTTCTATTGAAATCATATGCGTAGATGTCCCATTCCAGTGAGTATCATCTAAATGATATGGTTGCCCTCCGCTCACATTCAATTGAGTCACGATACTATCTACATTAATAAATGGAATATTCGCTTCTAACAATGCATTATTTAATTTATTTATATTTCTTGGTTTATTAATAAATCCGGCATCTTCCCAATGAATAGTACTTTTATTTGGAATAACCATAAATAAAAAATCAGTATTTATACTCTCACAATAAAGTTTATACTGATAAAGAATATCTACCAAGTTGTTTATTTTTGTATAACTAAGGTTAGACTTATTATTAATATTTTTTCTTAAAAAATATTGATTCGGATTATTTTGAGACTGATACCCAGTCCCTTTTTTACCCTCTAATCGTGCCTTCAAAAATGAAATGGAATTATATCTTAATATTTTATCAACTACTGTTGCAATTTGAGTAAAGCATCTATTCACCCTGAAATTAAAATACCTGATTTTTGATTCACGATTGATTTTTCTTAACTTAACCAAATTTCTTTCTATGACACTTAAAATTATTAACTCAGGTGATCCGAACAATTTAGATTCTCTCAAAGCAATAAAGTCATTAATCGTTCCTGGCGCAATATTATATACTTCTTTATCGATTTGATTTTGCAATCTGACAGATAATAGATCTTTTTGATCAAGTGACGAACCCGCAATAAATGAATCCCCTAACAAAATTATTTTGGGATTCATAGGATTTGAATTATTTCTATAACCAAAAGAGTCTGTTTGCCACATTACTGGTTTTTCCACTGCAAATTTTGTATAGTATGCCAATCCACCTTGTTCCAACATGGAAATCTTACTATTAGGATAAAAAGGGCCTATAAATAGTCGACTCTTTCTTTGTAATGCTTCCCAAACTCTGAATGTATATACTGTGGGAGATATGGCTGTTTCTGCAACGAGAAGAATCATGAATGCCCCGAAAATAAATATTAATATTTTTACAAAGAACGATGAGATTGATTTATCCATTAAATGATTTTTTTTATTTTCATAATCTACTATTTAATTAAAGTATCGTTCAAAAATATCTATCAATAATTAAAAAAGAATTATTGCAATTGTAATATATTTAATTCTTCTTCAAATTGCGATGTAAGTAATAATGCACCTTGAGAATTCAAATGTTGCTCATCTATATAGTAGTGAATTTTGTTAGGAAAATAATTTTCAAAATTAAATACATGTACATTTGTTAAATTATTTATTAGACTATCCTCAGTCTCAAGAATTTTTTTCATCAAAATTGGATCATATCCATTATAAAATGTTTTATAAACAGGATTTTTTATAAATATTATTGGCAGTGATATTTTTTGACAGTGATTTATAATTGACTTTAAATAATTCACATTATCAATATAATTATCATTTTCATAATTATTATGGAAATTTGTTAAATATTTGCTTGGTTTAACTAAAGTACTATCATACCTAATTTTATGAAATGGACCTGAATAATTATTATTAAAAAACCCATATTTATTTACTTCTACTTTATTGTCTATATCATAGATTTGTCTATTTATAATTTTTTTGAAATAATCTGGGGATGAAAATAGTAATGAAATTTTTTCTATGTTTGAGATGTCATTAATATTTATACTATGGTACCTATAGTACCATGGTATTCTAAAATAATCACTTTTAGTCCCATGTAAAAGTGATAAATAATCTAATTCCAAGATTACATATCTTAGCTTTTCTAGTTTATCCACATAATGAGAAAATATAGCTGCATTTATCATGTAGTCTTGGTTTGCATATGCAAGGTTCGCCGATTTCATACTTAATAATTCTGGATTTATAGAATTCTGGGTACGGCTCGAACCTAATATTAATATTTCTATATTTCCTAAATTATCTTTCAAATGGTTTGCTTTATTAGCAAAACTACTCTCTCCATATGTGATATATAATTCTATGGCTATGATCAATAGTATTATTGGAAGAAAAAATATGACAGCCCTTAAAATAAATTTTATCTTTGACAATCTGCATTTAGAAATTTTTTGAATTCTAATGAAAATATTTTATCATAATATTTTAACGGTGATTAGATGATTGTCTTTTATTTTATTAGAATTGAAAATATATGAATTGTTCTCCGGAATGAATGTTTAGAACTATCATTATCAATAATATATAATAAACAGTATATCTGGTTATTTTTGATTTGAAACTGAGTGGGTTTTGTTCATTTTGACGAAAATTCCAATCAAATAATACTATGATCAAAACATATAATAATCCAAAACGACTTGTGTTCGGAATTGATAAATTTTTTAACATTAATGCTAGATATAAAAAACTGTCATAAATGCTATCGCTTCTGAAAAATACCCATGCGATTGTGGTAGAAATATAGGTTGCCAATACTTTTATTAAATCAATAAATGTTGGTAAAAAAGAATCCTTTGCAATTACATCAACTCCATATTTTTTATTAGTTCCATAGATAAATATTGGTAAAAAAAGAATCGAGTGAAATGAACCCCATATTATAAAATTCCAACTTGCACCATGCCAAAAACCACTAATAATAAATATTATAAAAATATTTTTTATATTTTGAGCCATAGACCCTTTAGAGCCACCCATTGGGATATATAAATAATCTCTAAACCAAGACGAAAGTGAGATATGCCATCTCTTCCAAAACTCACCAATGTTTCTAGAAAAGTAAGGAAACTTGAAATTTGAAGATAGTTTAAATCCAAAAAGTTTAGCTGTTCCAATGGCGATATCAGAATAACCACTAAAATCGCAATAGATTTGAAATGAAAAATAAATTAATCCAAGAGCTAAAACACCTCCATCAAGATTCGTATAATTTTGAAAAATATAATCTACCGTAGGACTTAAGCTATCAGCTATAGCCACCTTTTTAAACATTCCCCAAAGCATTAACCTCAATCCAATGACAGAGTCATAATAATCAAATTTCCTTTTATTTAGCATCTGAGGTAGAAGATTCGAAGCTCTCTCAATAGGGCCCGCCACTAATTGAGGAAAAAAACTGACAAAAGATGCGAAAGATATGAAATCTTTTGTGGGTTCTATCTTCTTATAAAAAATATCTAAACTGTACGACATTGTTTGGAAAGTATAAAATGATATACCAACTGGTAAAATTATATTTAATGACCATAAGTTATTTAGTTCATAACCAAAAGTATTTAATAATGAAACCCACGAATCAATGAAAAAATTAAAATATTTAAATAAGCCTAATAAACCTAAATTGAATACAATACTAATGCCTAGATATTTTCTTTTATCTTTTCTTGACGAACTATTAAATATATAATGCCCAGTAAAATAGTCAACATAAGTTGACGCAAATATAAGTGATAAGAATCTCCAATCCCACCAACCGTAAAAGATATAGCTGCTAATCAAAATAACAGCATTTTGATAAACTATTTTTTTATTATTTAGAGCCCAATAACATGAAAAAACAACGATTAGGAAGATAAAATATTCTACCGAATTGAAAAGAATATTCTAACCTGTATGATTTTTTCCATAGTATATAACTCCAATACCCATAGCATTCACATTTTCAATTGAAAACAATTCCTTTGTTTTGTACTGATTTTTAATCTCATCCCAAAAATCAGAAACAAAAATTTGCCGAGGACTCCTATTATCAATATTGATATCATGAATTCCAATGATCGCATCTGTGGAGCATAAGCTTTTATATTGATGATAATCTTTTTTTACACCATGATAAGAATGGTCACCATCGATAAATAAGTAATCAATTTTTTTACCGTTAAGTATTTTTTTAACTTTTGATAATGTATACTCTGAGTGTGAATCACTACGAATCAATTTAATGATTTGGTTTTTCTGCTTAAATGACTTGTAAAGAATGGACTTATATACTGGATAACCACCTCCAAAGTTTCCACCAGGTAAATCAATAGAAATAATGATAGCATTTGAGCTACAAATTCTTGCCCATAATAATAATGTACCACCTCTAGCAGTTCCTATTTCAAGAATAACTTTTGGGGATCGCTTGTCGACAACTTCTGCTAGATTTATTAGTTCATCTTTTTGTTGCCAAGGAGTGATGTAGGATAAATTTTCACTAAATAAATAATTTACTATATTTTTAGGTTTCTCCTTTTTAACTAATTTCTTTTTATAAAATATTAAAAAAAATAAATAGTAAATCAAGAAATGATATATCTTAGATATGTTAATTAGCATTATTGAATATTTACATTTTTCTTCACTTTATTAATTAATTGCATCATTATTTATTCCAAGTAGGAAGAATACCCTTTTTCATTTAACACATCCTCGACTTCTTTATAGTTTATTATCAAATCTTTTATTGATTCTGGATTTTGCTTTTGAGAAATAATTCTATTATAATTAATTTTATCTAATCCAAGTTTTATTCTGAGTAGTTCAATGGTTGATTGTGGGTTTTGAACCATATCTTCATAGTAAATTATATCAATCTCGTTATTTTTAAAATATTTTCTCACCTTCTTTTGGTATTCATTTATTTTATCAATGTCATCAATTATAGTATTTGTATCAATTTTTATTCTTTTTTGTTCCGCAATTAGAGGTATTGTATTTTTATCTAAAAACCAATACTGATTTTGAAATGCGATTTCTAAAGAAACTATTGTTCTTAAAGTATTTCTTCTTATTAAATGGATGATAAATAAGTTTTCAATTTCAGAAAGTTTCAACCATTCGCTCTTTGTTAAATGATAGTAAAAAAGCTTAAATCCAACAGCTTTTAATTTGTTTCTTTTCTCTCCGAAAACATTTTTTATTATTTTATCATAACCCTTACCATATTCTCTTCTATGCTCAGCAAAAACTTCACCAACACATCTACAATATTCAGATGATCTTAATAAATTTGCTAAAAAATTTGAGCCTGTTCTAGCATGTCCAACGATTACAAATTTTTTATAATTATTTGAATAATAATAAGATTTAAATATACGCTTTAATTCGTTAATCATTTAGTTGCGACTTTTAATGTTGAAAATAATATTCAATGATTTGTCTTATATAAAATACAATTTCAGTGAACTAACAATTTTAAAAATTTTATAAAAAATATTTCAATATGGTTCTGATAATCTTTTAGGCCATAATTATTGTTCAAATAAATTTAACAGTTGTATTTGTTTAACAATTCTTTCTGAAGCCTTCCCGTCCCAGTATTGCGGTATCTTTGAAGTTTTATAGGTTCCTCTCCCAATCTTATCTAAATTCTCTTCAACTATGTCAAATGTTGGCGCTAGGGTATTTGAACCCTGATCTATTGTTGCCGGCCGTTCAGTGGACGTTCTATAGGTTAAACATGGAATATTCAAGTATGTGGTCTCTTCTTGAACGCCTCCAGAATCAGTTATAACACATTTTGCTTTACTTACAATTTTTATAAAATCACTGTAAACCATTGGCTCTACCATTTTCAAATTATTTAATTGATTAAATTCAAAATCCAATCCAAAACTTTCTATAGAATATTTTGCTCTATAATGAATTGGCCATAAAAATGTTTGATCTGCCCTCTTTATAAATTCTAAAATCGACTTAAGACTATCTTTATTATCCACATTAGATGGTCGATGAAATGAAATTATTACAAAATCCTTATAATCTTTATTTTGCCCAATAAAAACATTTGAGAGGGAATCTATCATCGTATTACCTACAAAATATGCTTTACCAACACAGTTTTCTTTTCTGAGATTAATCATACCTGATTCTTCCGTAACAAAAAGTAAATCACTAATTGAGTCTACCATTTTCCTATTTTGTTCTTCAGGCATTGAAACATCTCCACTTCTTAAACCGGATTCAACATGAGCAACCTTTAAATTGAGCTTTTTTGCTGTAATTGCACCAGCTAGAGTCGTATTTACATCGCCGTAGACAAAAACACAATTTGGGTTTAGCTTAATTAAAATTTCTTCCATTCCAGTCATCATTTTGGCTAATTGTTTTGCATGGGTATTACTGCCAACATCAAGATTGTAATCAGGGATTGGCAAATTTAGATCGCTTAGTATTTCTGATGACATCTTATCATCATAGTGTTGCCCACTATGTAAAATATTTTGGCATACACCTCTATCGGATAATTTATGATGTACTGGAGCCATCTTCACAAAATTAGGTCTTGCGCCAACGATATGAACAATCTTAGGACGCAATGTTAAAATCTTTAATATTTAATTGAATAGTATAAAACCATATTTTTTATACTGTTTATTCCAATAACGTGTGTTTTGGATACAGTCTTCTTTTTTCATTAGCCATATGAATAAATTGATTTTCTGCAGTATTCTCTTTCTCAAGTTTAATTGATTGGATAGGATTCCGGTATTTGGAGTGAGTGCATTATAAGTATATCTATATCTTATTTCTTTGGATGCATCAATATATTTGGGGACTTCATAGTCATGTATAATTACAATACTATTATTGCTATATTTACAAACTTTTTTAATTGTTTGAGATCTGGATTCTGAATTATCAGAGTCATCTATAAATATTAGATCAGCATTACTTAACATTTCTGATCCAATAATTTCAGATATTTCTTTTTGAACGTAATGGGGTTTTACTCGCTTGTCGTCACATACGATATTGGATATTTTTTTATACCAATCATAATTATTCTCGTAGAATTCTAATGATAACAGATCAGGAAATAATGTCTTGTCTGCAAATGCAAGAGTACTGTATTTACCACAACCAAATTCAATCACTCTCCTTATCTTATAAATTTTTCCCATACTTATAAGTACGGGAAGGTGAGTGGCATGATCATCTCTTGATCTCTTAGCTTTCAATATCTTGAGTATTGCCCTTTTCACCTTGTAAAGACTTCTATGTAAAAGACTTAACAAGTATAGGTAATAATTAGTGTCAAATTTCAAATCTATATTAAATATTGTAATATTTTTTCATCCAGTTTACAGAATTGCGAACTCCCTCTTCAAGATTCACTGATTCAAAAAAGTTCAAATCGTGTACAGCTTTATCATTACTAACTAATTTATGTTTAGTAGTTAAAACTTCATAGTCATCAACATACTCTACCAGATCTTTGTTCGCCCCAGTATGTTTTAATACAAGTTCCACCAGATTTTCTATTGTATGATTTGTAGAACTTGCAATATTGTATATTTCTTGGTTTTTATAATTTCTAGGAATTTGCACTAAAGCATTAATCGAGTCGTCGATGTAGGTGCTAGTTCTAGTATGCCCTTTAAATACTCTCACAGGTAGATTGTTAAGTAATTTATAAGTAAAAACACAATTTACACTTCTAAAGGGATGATACCATTCTCCAGGGCCATATGTATTGAACAAACGAACAATAACTGATTTGGTACCGTATAATTTAAATGAATTTTTTATTTGTATTTCATTAACCCTTTTTGATATTGCATAGTCATTCATTTGAGAAATAGCCACTTTATCTATAGTGCTCTCATGCATTACAGATTCATAATCACCATAGACTTCTGATGATGAAAAATGTACTAATTTAAATTCCATTTCCTCCTGCAATCTTATAATATTTTTGGTGCCTATAACATTACTTTTCCAGACATCATCATAGTATTCTTCCCCATTCCATCTACCAAATTCAGCTGCACAGTTATATACTAAATCAGGTTTACAATATTCCATTATATTTCTCAAATTTCTATAATTAGAAATATCACACCTATAGTAATTGTCATTCAAAATCTTACCCAAATAGTGCCCATAAGCTCTGTTAGTATGGAATAGGTCAATGCCAAAAACATTATTTCCCTTTTTTAATAATTCTTTTTCTAGTTTTTCGCCAATAACTCCCAATACACCTGTTATTAATATCTTCATATTATTATCCTAATTTGTTATATCTCTGTAAATATTTTTTCAAAATTTTTGAAATAATTGTCTCTTGAGAAATGTTTGGCTGCATTCAATAGACCAAACTTTGTTTTTTCATAATTATCCTTGTTATTTATAATATCTATAATCTTAGATGAAATTTTTTCAGTACTATTATTATTGCAAACCTGTCCACAATAAAAGTCTTTAATAAATTTTACTATAGCTGAATAATTTGGCCCTATACCCAATAGCGGAACCTGAGCTTCCAGATAATTATGAATTTTTGTCGGAAAAGAAGTCATCACTGTCACCTTTTTTGAAATTTCAAAAGAAACAGATATTAAACCGATATCAATTGTTTTTAACTCTTTCAATACTTCTTCCTTATCTAACCAGCCTGTGACATGGACATCTTCTAAATTTAAATACTTTGACGGCAAATCGCCTATATGCTTTAATGAAAAATATTTACCATCATATGTTTTATTAAGATAGCTAATTGCTTCGATCACCATATCTAAGTTCCTAAAACAATGAACACTGCCTAAAGAACCAATTGTAATTATTTTCTTATTGGATAAGAAATTTTTTGGTTTTGCACACCTTTTTTCATCGGCCCCTATATATAATGTCGTGGCTCTGATGTTATATTGATTATCATAATATTCCCCCATGTAATCTGATATAACTGCACATTCTTTTGAGAATGTCATCGTTTTGTTAAATTCTTCTTCCAAATATTTACTAATAATTTTTGGATAAACTTTATTATTTAATCTAGATATAGGGTCATCATGAATTAATAGAACCAATGGTAATCTTAATTTTTTCGCTGTCATTCTGCCTATGGAGATAATATCACTACTTAAATCAGCAAGGACAACATCTGCCCCATGTCTTTTACCAAATCTAGAAATTAATAATGTTAGATATCTTGAACCTAAAACATACCTGATAAAATTTTTAATTAGCGGAATCATAACAAACTTATCAATTGGCGGGTGGGATTTATATGGTATATCATAATTCTGATTTGTTTTATCATTTTGTGCACTAATAGAAAACCAAATTATTCGGTTTTCATAATATTTAATGAGTTTGTCAATATGATCCATTGTTGGACCTATTCGCCCCCCTAATGCCATTCTAGTTACAAAAAGAATCTTTGGGATTTTTTTATTTTTCATTCAAAACCTTTTAAGCTTTTTGACATTGATTTCCTAAAACAATTATTGACTTAATTAATCCCTTGATACTTCCTATTCTCTAAATTTAGGTTTCAATACAAACTGCTATAGTTAGAGCAATTTATTCTTTTAACCAATTATGCTCAATTAACAGAGGACCATATAAAATATTTTCATATTTCTTACCACTATTATGATAATTACCATCAACGACATTTATTTTTTTACAGTCTATTAAATAATCAGAATAATCTTTCCCTACACTACAAATAATATCAATATGGTACTCTCCAGGAGCAATAGAGAAATTATTCACTTCACATAAGACTGAACTATCATTCATTAAATTGTTGTAATTAGAATTGGTTAAATATGTTGATAAAGTAAATAATTTTTCTTTTATCCCATCTTTGATTCTAATCTCAAATAATACATCATCTAAAGACTTAAGTTTTTGATCAATATTAAATAATATATCAAAATACATTTTTTCACCTGAGACTATATAATCAACATGTTCTCTTTTATTATTTAAATAATATATGTTTTTTATGGTAAGTATTTGGTTTAATGCAACATGCCCTTTTTTAGTATCATTAAAATTATTGTCACTTTCATTTTTATCAAGTGCCAAATAGTCTCTTATTGCAACATTTACATTGCTGAATTTTATTATCTTTCCACGGTCTAAAAATATTACTTTTGGACAGAGATTCTTTATAGCTGCCAAATTATGACTGACGAAAATCACAGTTCTACCTCTTTTAGAAACTTCATTTATTTTGCCTAGGCATTTTTTTTGGAATTCCAAATCACCAACAGCTAAAACTTCATCTATTAACAATATTTCAGGATCCAAGTGTGCCGCCACTGAAAAAGCTAATCGAACGCGCATTCCACTGGAATAACGTTTTACAGGGGTATCTATAAATTTTTCAACACCAGAAAAATCAATAATTTCATCTAATTTTCTATCGATTTCCTTTTTGGTCATACCCAAAATTGTACCATTGAGATAAATATTTTCTCTCCCCGTAAGCTCAGGATGAAACCCTGTCCCTACTTCCAATAGGCTTGCAACGCGTCCATTTAATTCTACCCTTCCTGATGTAGGATGCGTTATTTGGGCAAGGATTTTTAATAATGTACTTTTCCCTGCTCCATTGGCACCAATAATGCCTATTACTTCTCCCCTTTTTACTTCGAAGGAAACATCTTTCAAAGCCCAAATGATATCATCATGGTCCTGATTATCATTGCTGAATTGTGTGAGTTTTTTAAGCCTTTTAAGATTACTTAACGGGCTTTTGAGTATAGACCCCATGGCACCTACAAAGGTATCTTTTGTTTCTTCCTTGAGGCCAATACGGTAACGCTTGGAAAGATTTTCTACTTTTATAGCAATGTCAGACATTTATTTTAACCACCGAGAACACCGAGTCGTTTCTAGGGCAGGTTAGTTTAATTTTTTTACCACCGAAGGCACCGAGTATTTTTATTGCTTTTATTTTTCATTCGTTTTTTTCAGTGTGCTCGATGGTAGAAAATATTATGCGACATCAGAAAAATATTGTTCCATTCGACGAAAATAAAATGCACCGGATATGAAAAGAACCATTGCTACAATGGATCCCACGCCAATTAAATCCCAAGGGATTGGATTTGTTTGTAATAAAATAGACCTAAACCCTTCAATAACGCCTGCCATAGGAAAACATCCATACAAAAGTCTGAATTGTTCAGGGACATTACTTGCTGGATAAACAACGGGGGCACCGTACATCATTAGTTGAACAAAAAAACCCATAGCATATTTAATATCTCGATATTGGATTGACATAGCCGTGAGCCACATTCCCATCCCCGAAGCTGTAAGCATCATAAGCAATATTAACAAGGGTAAGTAAATTATTTGCATAGTTGGATAAAATCCAAAATAAGCCATCATACCCAGCAAAATGATAAAGGCAATTGTAAAATCTACCAACTTTGACATAACCGGAGATATGGGAATGACCAACCGAGGAAAATAAACTTTTGTCATCATGCCCGAAGCGCTTAATAAACTACTGCTAGAACCAGACAAAGCACCCGAAAAATAAGTCCATGGTACCAGAGCGGTATAACTGAAAATAGCATAAGGTACGCCATCGGAATTAATCCTCGCTAACTTTCCAAATACAATGGTAAATACAATCATACTAAAGATTGGTTGAATAACAGCCCACCCAATACCAAGGACAGATTGGGCATAGCGTGTTTTAATATCACGCCATACAAGAAAATAAAATAAATCCCTATATTGCCATAATTCTCGCCAGTTTATGGGTTGCCATCCTTTAGATGGTTGTATAATTATTTTTATATTTTCCTGTATCACAATATTGCTACTTTCGATTCTTAATTACTTAAGTCTTTCGATAATATTATGTTATTATAAAGATGAAAGTGTGAATAATATCCGGTTGTAGAAAGAAAGTTTACCCATAGCTCTCTATTACTTCTTTGAATTTTTTCTAATTCTAATTTTGAGTGTTTCTTGTGGAATCCATTCACAATTCCACTAATATTATTCATTTCATCTATCTCAATCATTATAATATGTTTTTCCCAATCAATAAATTCTTCGAATGGCAAGATTGAATCAGTATTTAGAAGTATGGGAATTCGACCACAGCACAAAGTTTCGTAAAATCTTTTTGAATAATTGCCGGTACCTCTTACACATAAAGTATATATATTATTATATATATTGTGAGCAAAATCAATTCGTGTTGTATGCGTTTTTTTTATTATAGAATCTTTTGTACGAATGCCTGCTAAATATTGGTTACGAATAATAAAATCTGATTTAATACTACTCGAATTACTTAATAATTGTAATACCTTACGTCTCAGATTTACAGGATACCCATGTATAATTGGTAAATATGCCGATATTCCAAATTTATATTTCAGTTTTGTAATTGTATTTCTAATATAAAATCTTATTTTTGAAATAAATCGTGAATCTGCCTGTCCGCAAAACCCTATTGTTGGCTCTTCATTGAATATTGGCATCCAATGATTATTAAAATATAAATTGATATAATCTTCAACAAATCCTGGCCGTTCAAAGACAAATTCATGGTTTCGGTCGATATTCTTATGTATCCCCTCTTGAAATAGTATAGCATTTTTATAAGGCAGAATCCACTCAGGGTCACCTCCACTCCAAACTATGACATATTTCCCATTTTTGAATGCCATTTCACAAAATTGTTTTGCTAGGTGTTGGCTCTTCCCTATAACATAATGGGGCCACGTATTGGGTAACATCCAGTAGTCTGCTTCCTTGTAATTATCTACAAGATTGAATGACGTATATCTGAAGTGATGTTTTCTTTTTTTTTCTTCTAAAGATATTTTATCAATTTGTGCCCAAATTATTGGATTTAGATGAGATTCTTTACTCGAAGTTAGATACTTAAAATCTGTATATATTTTTGTTATCATGAATGAATAGTCTTATTCTTCAACCTAATCATATTTTAAGATATATAAATATTTGATTTATTAATAGATATTATCCTTTTCGACAATCTTTCTTTTGCAAGATTGATATTTCTTATAAAAAGTGTATTGTGAGCTAATGAATTCTTATTACTCAGCGGATATAATTTCTTTTCATTAGGAATAAATCTAAATGGCCTAAAATTATTCTCTATTAGGATATTTATAACATCCAATTCATTATATTTATAATAATTATTTAGACCATTTAACTCGATTATTATAATATTTAAGTTTTTGTTACTCAATGTTTTCTTTGCGCCCTTTAGTATATATTTCTCATAGCCTTCCACATCTATCTTGACCAATGAAACATTGTCTTCTTTCATTAATAACTGATCTAATGTTAGTGCTCTTACAATCTCATATTTTTTTTCATTTTCACAAGAAACTTTATTTAGTTCACCTCTATGATTAATTATTTTTAAATATTCGTTTGATGATGATATAGCAATATTATGTGCAATTACATTACTCAATTTGTTTAAATTTATGTTTGCTACTAGTCGGGCAAAGGTTTTCTTTACTGGTTCGATTGATATGGTTTTAGCTCCTATAAGACCATTTGTTAAGAGTGTAAAATGACCAACATTTGCACCAACATCCACAAAAGTTTCATCAGGATTGATATAGTTTAAAATAAATAATGAATCATCAAAATTTCCTATATGACAATAATAATTTTCTTTCATAGAAGAATCTTCATTAGATAAATAATATTTTAAATTATTTACCCATTTTACTTTCAAATTAAAAACTTGAAAAATAAATAAAACATTAACTATCAAATATCTTGCTATAGCGTATACTGGATTCTCTACTAATGGATGCTTAGAAAATTCTATATACCTTTGTTTCAGTTTATTATAAATAATCACAAACAACCCACATATGAGAATAATTCATTTATTTTTATATTCAATGACAAAGCGATATTATATCTATGAATCATTTGTACATTCACAACATATACTTTTGCTAGCAAAATCGGCATAATTAATATTGTTTTTATAGGGAATATTTGAATTACCTTCCGTAAAATTTGTAATGTTTCTAAATCCAGCAATCTCTAATTTTTTTTTCAATGAGTTTTCAGTAAACATTTGATGATGCCATCCATGACCTTGTATAAGATATTGTAGCTTTTTAATAAATGTTTTGGGCTTCTCTCCGACAAGGCAGCTTTCTTCAATAAATATATCAACATTTTTATTTTGTTGATAGTTCTTGATCAATATTTCAAAACTAGGAACAACAATTCTCAATATTCCATCTTTTTTCAGTACCCGTTTACATTCCTTTAAAAATTTCTCTGACTCTTTCGGATCTAAATGCTCTAACATATGGCATGTGTAAATCAAATCGACCGAATTTTCACTCTCAGGTATTTTCCTGTATGCGTTACAATATTGAATATTATCTTTTTTGACAATTTCCATAAACTGAATAAATGGCTTGGGGATAATTTGAATTTTAGACAACAGTATATTCAAGAAAGGGATTTTTGCTAAGAATATAAAAATATTGTAATCATAATTAACAAAACCATCAATTGGATTACTCCCACATCCTATATTTAAAAACTTCTTTTTTTGATTATAAGTTTCTATAGATTAGTCTCCACTAAAAAGTTTAGATTATGATTGTATTTATATTTTTGTTGAAAAATAATCGATAGTTTTTTTAAGGCCATCATATCGATAGACTAATGGTTCCCATTGTAATATTTTCCTGGCTAATTGAATATCTGGCTGCCTTTGCATTGGATCATCTTTGGGTAAAGAGTTAAAACTAATATCGCTATTTGAATCTGTAAGTTCTATTATTTCATTTGCCAATTCAAATATGGTTATTTCTTCTGGATTTCCAATATTAACCGGTCCAACTATCTTATTTTGATTCATCATATTGATCAAGCCATCAACTAAATCGTCCACATAACAAAAAGAACGTGTCTGTTTTCCATCGCCAAATAAAGTTATGGGTTTATTATTTAATGCTTGAATGATAAAATTAGAAACAACCCTACCATCATTCATTGCCATTTTTGGTCCATATGTATTAAATATTCTAACGACTCGTATATCAATTTCGTGTTGTCGATGATAATCAAAGAAGAGTGTTTCTGCAGCACGTTTCCCTTCATCATAACATGCTCTTGGTCCAATAGGGTTTACACTCCCAACATAAGATTCTGGTTGAGGGTGAACTGTCGGGTCACCATACACTTCAGATGTAGATGCTTGAAGAATTCTTGCACTTGTCCTTTTTGCTAGCTCAAGCATATTTATAGCCCCATGTACACTTGTTTTAATGGTCTGTACGGGGTCATGTTGATAATGTAATGGGCTTGCTGGGCAAGCTAGGTTATATATTTGATCAATCTCAAGAGATAAAGGAAATGTTACATCATGGCGAATAAATTCGAACCTATTGTTATCAAGTAGTGGTTCTATATTTTGTTTTGATCCTGTAAATAAATTATCTACACAAATGATCTCATGGCCTTGATCTAATAATTTTTGACACAAATGAGAACCAATAAAACCAGCTCCACCAGTAACAAGAATTTTTTTTCTATCCATCATATTAATTTCTCTTTGGAATACAATACCCACATCGTTTTTAGGAGTGTTTCTAAATTAGAATGTTCAGGTGTCCATTGAAGTTTTTGTTCTGCAATAGCTGACATTGCTATAAGTTCATCTGGGTCACCTGGTCGTCGAGCCACAAGTGTGTATTGAATTGATTCCCCAGTTATCTTTTCAGCCATTTTTATGACATCCAAGACTGAATAGCCTACTCCTGTGGCCAAATTGACGGTCAAATTCTTTTTTGAATTCATTAAATATTCCAACGCTTTTACATGAGCTGTTGCTAAATCAGTCACATGGATATAATCCCGAACACCTGTACCATCATGTGTAGAATAATCATTTCCAAAAACTGCCATTGAATCACGCATTCCACTTGCTACTTCCATAACAATGGGTAATAAATTTGCAGGATTTTTTTCTTTGTTAGGGATACGTCCCTTTTCATCATATCCAGCTGCATTAAAATATCTAAGTGCCGCAAAAGATATATTTTTCAAGTTGGAATGCCAATCCAATAATTGCTCAACAAATAATTTTGTATATCCATAATAATTGATTGGTTTGAGTGGATGATTTTCGTCAACAGGTAAATATTTTGGAAATCCATATACAGCAGCAGTGGATGAAAAAATAAAGTGCTTCACATCCGCTTCAACCATTGCATTCAAAAGATTTACTGTTCCATTTATATTGTTTGTGGAGTACTTTTGTGGGTGAATCATAGATTCCCCTGCGGCTTTAAATGCAGCTAAATGGATGACTGCATCAAAATGTTGAGAAAAAACATGTTTTAAAGCAACTTGATCAAGTGTGGAACCTTGTACAAAATTTGCCCTATCATCCACATTCGAACGAAATCCAAGAGATAAATCATCAAATACAGTTACATCATACCCTGAATCACATAATGCTAATACAACGTGGGAACCAATATACCCTGCTCCACCTGTAATGAGAATTTGTTTATTTTTCATATTTAAATTAAATCACTTATTTACGAAAAAATAAAAATTACTAACTTCACAATCGTGAAATTGTCCTAACCCTATTTATACATTATAAAACTTCGAGTAGGCTATCTTTTAGCCTATATTTTTTACATTCCGAAAGTCCACTATCATTAAAAGTGAGTTTATGGCCTTTCTTATCAACCCATCCAATAATTTTTCCAGGATTTCCTACAACAAGAGCATGGGGTGGAATATCTATCGTTACAACTGAACCAGAACCAATTAAAGCATATTCTCCAATCGTAGTTCCACAGATAATGGTTGCATTTGCACCAATGGATGCTGATTTTTTAACCAATGTTTTAGCATAAAATTCAGATCCCCGTTGGGGGAATTCAGACCTAGGTAATTTGACATTTGTAAAAACCATGGATGGTCCACAAAATACATAATCTTCTAACTCAACACCTTCATACACAGATACATTATTCTGTATCTTAACGCCATTTCCAATTTTGACGTTATTTCCGACATTAACGTTCTGGCCAACACTGCAATTCTCCCCAATCACAGTTCCTGATTGAATATGAGAAAAATGCCATATTTTAGTTCCATTGCCTAAAGATACATTATCGTCAACATAACTTGATTCATGTATGTACGGGTTTGCACTCATGGTGTTTTTCCTAACATGGACTCAGATGCTTTATTAAGAATTTTTACAACTTCGATCCCATTTTTTCCATTGGCTATTTGTGGCCTTTTTTTCAAATGGTTTATAAAATATTTTAATTCTTCCGTTAACGGCATGTTTGATTCGTATGGTACCAATTCTGCAGGCCCATCTCGTTTTACAGGATTCCCTTCAATCCAATCAATCCCTTTATCATAAATCATCAATGGTTTATTTTCTGCTGAATCTTCGAAACGAATCATACCTTTACTCCCGGAGACCACCAACCTATGCTCTTTGAATGGGTGTAACCAACTGACAAATATATGACCATGGATATTATTTGCATATGTTAAAGACGTTAAAGATGTATCATAAATATTATCTTGTAAAAATGCAGCCCCATTAGACGATACTTTTATTGGTTCAGATTCAATAAAATATTGAAAAATAGAAATATCATGAGGGGCAAAACTCCAAAAAACATTTTCTTCCTTACGGACAGTACCTAGATTCAATCGATTACTGTAAATATATTGAATATCCCCGATTCTACCTTCATCAATGAGTGATTTCATTTTTCGAATGGCTGGATGAAATAATAAAACATGCCCTACCATTAATGTTACATCCATTTCATCTGCTTTTTCTACAAGAAGTTTTGCATCTGCAGGATTTAGAGCGAGTGGTTTTTCGATAAGTACCGAGTATCCTTCACTCATTATAGTGAGTCCCAACTCAAGATGCGTCTCTGCAGGGGTGGCTAAAGTGAACCCATCAAAACTATCCTGAAATGCATCCTTAATGTTAGAATAAACGGGCATTTCCGGATAAGATAATTGAAATGCTTTTTGTTCCTCAGGATTAGATTCTACAATTCCTCCCAAACAACCAAGACTATCTAATGTACGAATATGGTTCTTGCCCCAACGACCAGCGCCAACAACACATATTTTTTTCATTGTTAAATCTTGGGCTATTTAATATACCCTAATTCTTGGATTTTTTGGTAAATCTGGTCCACAAGTATTTCAGGTGCTTCTCCACTGGAATTAATCACAATTTCAGCATTTTCAGGAATTTCGTAAGGATCGGAAATTCCAGTGAATTCTTTAATAACGCCTTTTCGTGCTAATTCATATAAACCCTTCACATCCCTTTCTTCACATTTTTCAAGAGGTGTGGAAACAAATATTTCTACATATCCACCTAATTTAGAAATCAACTCTCTGTTAAATCTACGATCCGCTGTATATGGAGCGATTGGGGCACAAATGGCAATTCCACCATTCTTTGTGATTTCACTTGCAACAAATCCTATTCGCTGGACATTGAGTGAACGATGTTCTTTGGAAAATCCTAATTCACTGGATAAATGTGTTCTTACAATGTCCCCGTCTAATAATGTGACAGGGCGACTGCCTTGTTCTAGCAATTTCACAAGTAATCCGTTAGCTAAAGTGGATTTACCCGACCCGGATAACCCTGTAAAAAAAATGGTAAATCCACGTTCAATAAGTGGTGGTCTAGATAATTCTAATTCTTTTGCAACTTCAGGATAAGTGAACCATTCAGGGACCCCTTTCCCTTCATCTAATAATTGGCGAAGTTGAGACCCAGAGATGGTCTGATATTCCACACCTTTCGGTACTTCGTCAATCGGTGTATAGGAATCAGACTCAGGTAAATATACCATAAATTTAAATGGAACCATTTCAATCCCAATTTCATCCTTATGTTTTTCAAGCAATTCTTGAGCATCATAAGGTCCATAAAATGGATTCCCATCTTTGTCATTTCCCGGTCCTGCATGATCACGACCAACGACTAAATGTGTACAACCATAATTTTTTCGTATCTGTGCATGCCAAACAGCTTCTCTAGGACCACCCATTCTCATTGCTAGCGGAAGTAAACTTAATTCAGCAGAATTTTCGGGATATTTTTCCATCACATGTTCATAACAACGAACACGAGTATAATGATCAACATCCCCCGGTTTTGTTAATCCAACAACTGGATGAACCAATAAAGATGCTCCTAATTCATCAGATGCTCTCATTGTCATTTCGACATGAGCTCTGTGGAGAGGATTCCTAGTTTGGAAAGCTACAATTTTATCCCAACCTAATGATTCAAATTTTTCTTTTAATTCTGTAGGTGTATGTCTGAGGGCTTGGTAATCATAATGGTGCGGTAAACTAATTCCATCTAAAGACCCACCAATATAAATTGGGTGACTCACATTCATTAAATAATTTACAGCAGGATGTGTATCATCTGTTGTTCCAAAAACAGCTTGTGCTTCATCAATTTTATTTGGCTGCCAAATATCAGAAATTGTAAGTACAGCCAATGCAAATCCTTCTTTATCACGGAGTGTGATTTTTTCACCCGTAGAAAGAGGTGCAGCAAATTCTGTTGTAACATCTAGTATGATTGGCATTGTCCATAATTCGCCCGTTGAAAGCCGCATTTGGCTTAGTACGGACTCATAGTCATCCTTGCCGAGAAAGCCTGTTAATGGAGAAAAACCCCCATTTAACAATAATTCTAAGTCACAAATCTGGCGATCTGTTAAGGTCCATCCTGGATAGTGGAATGATTCTTTTTTTAATAATTCGATATTTTGATCAGATACCATTAATGTTTCTGATACGGTATGTGTTGTCATGTTTGTATTGTCTCTAAGTAGGTTGATAAATTAATTCACGTATTTATAAACGATTTATATGCCGGAATACTCATATAAGTTTACACTATTTTTGAATCAGAATCACTACCATAATAATGATAATATTGGTAATAATAATAGTAGGATCCATAGCTATTTTTATGTGTTACAGCATTCAGAATGACACCTCCAAGTGGTGCATTCACATTTCGTAGAGAATTAATTGTGTGGCTAAAGGCTTTTTTATCTGTTTGTCCTACTTTTACTACTATAATGATTTGATCTATTTCTTTAGAAACCATGGTCGCATCTGTCACTGCAACTAGGGGTGGGCTATCAAATAAAATCATATCCCATTCAGATTCTAATTTTGCAACTAAATCAGACATTCGTTTTGACCCTAATAATTCTGATGGGTTTGGTGGAATTATTCCAGATGTGACAACTGAAAGATTATCAATTAATGTATTTTGGATTAAACTATTAAAATCATCTGTGGCACCCGACAAATAATTTGTAATTCCCGGATCCTTTTTAGCTTCTAATACTTTATGGATAACAGGTCGCCTTAAATCGGTGTCTACTAACAAAGTTTTTTTACCTAGATTTGCATAAGTGATGGCCAAATTGGCTACGGTTGTTGTCTTCCCTTCACCGGGTCCTGCACTGGAAATAAGAATAGATTTTACTTTTTTATCTGCAGACGTATACATCATACTGGTTCGTAAACTACGATAAGCTTCAGACACAGGCGAGCGTGGATCTTCCCTTGTAATAAGGCGTCTTCTTAGGCCTTGGTTTGAACTTTTTGAACGTTGTTTACTACTTGGAAAGGGTAGTTTCTTTTTCTTTTTTATCTTTTCTTCACCCATGGAAGGGATAATACCTAAAACTGATAATTGATGTTTCTCAATATGATCAACTGTTTTAACAGTATTATCTAAAAATTCTAAAAGAAAGGCTAAGCCTAGACCTGCTACCAAACCAAGTATAATGCCCATTAATAAATTTCTTTTATGATCTGGGCTTGAAGGAGCTCCTGGTCTGCGTGCTAAATCAAGGATTTGAACTTTACCTGCTTGGGATGCGAGTTGTATTTTAGCTTCTTCCAGCTTTTGCCTCACATATGAATAATTTTGATTTAGGACGGATAAATTTCGTTCAAGCCTTGCATATTCCAATTGTTTTTGTGGGAGGCCACCTAATTTTTCAGCATAAATAAGTTTTAATTTTTCTGTTTCTGCTTTTTTTAGTTCAAGTCCTAATATTTCAGAATCTAACGTTAATAAATCAGTTATAATTTCCTGCCTGGCTTGTAAGGGATCTTCTACTGTTATACCCTTAGAAATTAATGTCCCTACTTTTTGATCCAGTTGTTTCTTCAACGCTTTTATTTTTAAAACAAGTTCTTTAACAGCACTATGATCCTTACCATAAGTTACAGTATTTTGTATTAATTGGGATTCGAGCAACCCAATTTCTTCCCTTAAGGATACCATCTGGATATTTATATTACTGAGTAATTGGTTAGCTAAATTCTTTTCTTCA
This sequence comes from Fidelibacterota bacterium, assembly GCA_018658715.1. GTDB lineage: Bacteria > Fidelibacterota > Marinisomatia > Marinisomatales > UBA1611 > JABHGY01. The sequence goes on along the minus strand of JABHUQ010000004.1, from coordinate 4,221 downwards.
CGGGATAATCTAGATTTCAGAAATTCTGTTTTTTCATTCTTAATATTGATTTCAGCAATCGTATTATATATCTCTGTCTGTACAGATGTAAGCTGAGAAGAAAAGGATCCAGCATTCCCCTGTAGGTCATACATTTTTTCAGTGGATTTATAATCTCTAATCTCTTCTTCTGCTTTATGGAGAGATTTTTCCTGAGCTAATACTAATTTTTCTAAAAAGTCAACGGACTGGATTGCATTTTCGCTACCCCATTCCCTATCCATCCGCACATAGGTTTCCGCAACTTTATCTGCTACTCTCCGCGCCTCATCCGCATACACGCTATTAAAGGATATTTCCAATATATCTGTAGAGCGATTATTTTTTACAGATAGTCCTTTCAATATTTTCCCGGCGAATCTACTACCAATTTCATCTGAATAAGGTTCATCATATTTATTAGCTTTATCCAACCCTGCATCATATAGTCCGAGGGAAAATAATTCTTTAATTAAAACTCTTGCCCTCCATCCTTTTGGAAAATATTTTCTTGTACCAAATATATTTAACCTATTTCGCCGGTCAGATTCCCAAAATGCTTTCACAACTTCCTTCGCTAAAACACGCGATTTTATAAGTTGAATTTCGTTTACCATGCGATCTATATTTCGATTCCCACCAAAATCCATAATCATATTTGCACCAGGTTTTTCACGAACCATTACAGTCGCTGTTGCATGGAATGTTGGAGGAACTGTATAAGTATAATATAGTGCATAGCCAATTCCAAATAAGATAATAATTACAATTTTATTCAGATGGATTCTGAGGATTGTTATATAATCTTGCAAACTCATTTCAGTTATAAGGTTAGTATTAGATTGGTACTCTGAATTTGCTGGTAATTGATTATTCATTATTTATTTGCAAGGTTTTCAAGTTGGATGTACAGATTAATCATACTCATAATTGTATTCAGTGCACCAACCTGACTTAAGATTGTATTGGACCATTTTTGTTGGATAAGGAGAGTATCATTAGGTTTAAGTTGAATAAAAGCCGATCGGTCTCCCGTTTTAAAGAAGGAATCTAAATTAAGTGTATACGTTAACTGTCCCGAATTATCCGGCAATTCACGAAATACTCTCACTTTTTTCAAATTCGCTCCTGTTTTTGGCCCACCAACAGTAGAAAGAAGGGTTGCCATATCTATTCCATCATACACAGCATGTCTTCCTGGACTATTAACATGTCCCCAAACATTAACAAACATGAAAATATTTCCATTCTCACCTGTAATGAACCGCTCACTTGATACTTGAAAATCTTTAGTTGTTTGTACCACTTGACCCATGGCACAAGCCATTAATAAAAATATGATTATGAATTGTTTTTTCATGATTTTCTTATGTATTTGCTACTAATTAAAAAGCTGGGGAAGTTACCGATAAAGGGGGTTTTGTCCAACATCATCCCAAATTGAGCCGGGAACTTAATTTTGACCACAATGACGTATTCCCATCGTAGGGTTCATCTCCAAATTCAGGGCTAATATCTATTCCACTAATAACTTTTTTTGCATTGGTTATAATTTCATTAGCAAATTTTTCATCAATAGTGGATTTACAATATTCAATTGCATCTGCTAAACAAAAATTCCGTCTATGATTATCGTGCGCATCCGATCCGATAAGTTGACATAACTGTAGTTTGAGTATTTCATGAGAAGTAGCTTCAGCTTTAGAACCTAATTGACCTAAAATGCTTCCTGCATCAATCTGAATTAAACAACCTGCCCGCAACCAATCTCTAACCATGTCTATATTTTGCTGAACGTCCCTATACCTTTCTGGGTGGGCTATGATAGGAGTAATTCCTGCCATTTTTAAATTGAATAATACTTTTTTTTGACTTTCCGGAATATAGTGTGGCAGAAATTCTATCAACATGTATTTCCCATTCCCAATCGTTGCCAATTTACAATCAACCAAATCCATCAAATTTGGTAAAAAAAATACTTCAGCCCCAACATGAATCGTGATAGGTATGGAAGCATTATCGAGCGAAAGTTGTAATTTTTTTGTTTCATCAAAAATGCGATCATAGGAAATATCATCCGTTTCAACTTTTGGATGCTGATAATGGACTGTATTTACCACATCTGTTATTCCTTGATCTGCTGCATGTCTAAGCATTGATAATGACATCTCTAATGACTTTGATCCATCATCTACAGCCGGCAGCACATGATTATGAAAATCAATCAAATCTGTCAATTAAGTGGCTTCTTTTTTCATCTTATTATTTTTTTTCTGTGGCACCAGACAAGGCTCCGCCCCGTCAGTCACATGAACTGAAAAGGCTAATAATCTATTATTCCCAAAAATAATGGGAAATTTACTGTCCGTTAGTCATCCCTATTTACGGTACGCCAAATCATTTTTTCCACAACTGGAATTGCATTTTTCCACGTGAAATGAATCTGTTCATTGGACAAAGCATATACTCTAAATATTTCATCAATAAATGTTGGACTTACAAAGTCAATAGATTGAAAATCTATACAAACTTCTTCGAATAAATTGACACCACGCAATACATCATGCGCCTGAGAACGAGACATTAATTTTTCACCATTTTTTAATAATAATGTAATGGGTAAAATAGTTCGATTGAATCTATGAGACTCCATATCTACTGAATATTCATCCAATTCTGAATAAAAATCTTTTTTGGAGTTTGAGCTTATAAATAACATTATTTTTGTTCCTGGTTTCTCATCACATTCATTGAGCTCCCATTCTGGTCGCCCTTCTTTTCTAGTAAGACATAGGCCGTTGGCTTGAATTTTACAAATATCAAATAATCGGAGAATAAAGAATAGACTTTCTCCTAAATATTTATCTGGAGCAACCGTCGTTTTCCCTTTTACTAAGTTGAATACGGCCTGCCAATTAGATGATAACCCATATACATCTTTAATATTTTCAAAACATCCAATTCCATCATCCTGGATCGTAATTTGAATTAATTGGGATGTTTGCTTAAACCCGATTGTTGCATGATGTGCATTCGAATGTGAAAGAATATTATTAAATGCATTTGAAAATCCATATTCGCAAATGGTTGTAATATTTTTAGGTAGTTGATTTAGATAGGGGAAAATATATTTTACACCGATATCATTTTCATTTATAGAATCTGAAATTGGAATCAACTTAGAAAAATCGATAGTTGGAATAATTTCATAATACCGATCTTTTGTTTTACCATGTACAGCTACTTTCCCATCATGTATAAGGGAATTTAGATGGCGTAATATGCCTTGCCGAGAAATTCCAAACTTGCGGATGGATGCTCTTACAATGTCTTTCTGATGCTCTGAAAGGTTATCTAGAATAAATTTTCTTATTTGAGTGGACTGCATTCTAGGATTAATCTAAAATCATTATCAACAAAATGCTATATTTTTATAAACAAATTATTTTTTATTATCAACAAAACAGATATATTTATCTTCTATAAATAAAAGTTATAACCATTAAATTAACACTCTTAATTTTAGATAGAATATGAAACACTGGATTGCTATATACACAAAGCCAAGACATGAAAAAACCACTGCGTTGGCATTGGAGGAAAAAGGATTTAAGACTTATCTCCCAATTGTAAAAGAACGCCGTAAGTGGAGTGATAGGAAGAAATGGGTTGAATTTCCATTGTTCAAATCTTATTTATTTGTACAATGTGAATTAAAGGAAGGCCTATTTGTATTACAAACAACTGGTGTGGTAAAACTCATTAAGTTTGGTGAAGAAATTGCTATTGTGAGCCCTAGGGTGATTGAAAGCCTTCGTCTTTTGATCGAAGGTGGGTATACACCAGAACCATTGGACTATTTTATTCAAGGGGATAAAGTTGAAGTCAGAGAAGGCGCCATGAAAGGGATTGAAGGTGAAGTCATTCGAATTGACAAAGAAGACCGATTATTAGTTCGAGTGGATGCCATTCAACATTCTGTTTCTGTCTCTATTCATAGGGGTTATTTAAAGTCTGTCAAATCATCTTAACACCATGATGGTGTTATATTTGCATTTACCGACTTTTTGAAATGGCGGGAACGCCTGGGAATCGAACCCAGCTCCCGATTCATCACCGGGACAGCGGCTTTGAAGGCCGAGGTGGGCACCAGCCTCACACTCATTCCCAAATTCTAGGGGCGATATAATACTCGGTAATTCA
>JABHUQ010000034.1 GCA_018658715.1 Fidelibacterota bacterium | reverse complement strand
AGAGATTGAAGAACATGTAGAGTCACTTATTGGTCCTGAGCTAGCAGCAGAATTCTGGGCTCTTTATAGAGATAATTATGTAGCACAAGTAGACATAGACCAGATTGCGGAATGGGGCTTTAATCATATAAGAATACCTTTTCATTATAAACAATTCTATAATTCTTCTGATATGATGCCTATAGGTTATTCAATCGTGGATTCGCTTTTATCTTGGTGTGAACCATATAATATGTATATCATTTTGGATATGCACTGTGCTCCAGGCGGCCAAAATGAAGGCCCTATTAGTGATAGTGATGGTACAGCGCGTTTATGGTTAGAAGATGAGAATAAGGAACTTACTATACAGATTTGGCAGGAGATCGCAAATTATTATTCTGAAGAGACATTGATAGGTGGGTATGATCTTATCAATGAGCCTGTGCTGCCAACTGGTGTTAGCCTTGAAGAATTTAAACAGTTATACATAGATATAACTGATGCGATTAGGGAGGTCGACAACAATCATATTGTATATATCGAAGGCAACTGGTATGGTACAGATTTTTCAGGTCTCACACCGCCTTGGGATGATAATATGTCTTATTCTTTCCACAAATACTGGGGAGAGTATTCCCTTGGTACTATTCAGTCTTATATCAGCATGAGTAATCAATATGATATTCCTCTTTGGATGGGAGAGTCTGGGGAAAATTCTAATCACTGGTATTATGAGGTTTTCGCTCTATTGGAAGATAATAATATTGGTTGGAATTTTTGGACACATAAGAAAGTATCAAAGATCTCAAGTCCTTTTTCCGCTGTTGTCACGCCTCAATACCAGACACTTATCAATTATTGGAGTGGCAATGGGTCTCAACCATCTGCTATTTACGCAGAGGCTGCACTTATTGGATTTGCTAATAGCATAAAGCTTGAGAATTGTGATATTTTGCCTGGGGTGATTGCTTCACTCACTGATCCGGAATATGGTGAAGTATCCAAACCTTATTCTGCTCATAGCATTCCTGGGATCATTCCTGCAGTGGAATATGATATTGGAGCATGGGGTCTATCATATACGGATAGTGATTATTATAATAATGGTGATGGTAACTATAATGATGGTTGGTCATTCAGAAATGACGGAGTGGATATAGAGGCAAATGGAGATTCTGATGGATTACCTTATAATGTAGGATGGACAGATGCTGGTGAATGGTTGAAATTTACTATACAGGATGTGACTCCTGGCACTTATGATCTAAAGATAAGAGTCGCTGCTCCATCATCCGGAGGAATATTCTTTGTGCAATTAAATGGTGCAAATCTGAGTGTCATTAACGTTCCCAGTACAGGAGGATGGTATGAATGGCAGGATATGATTCTCCCGAATATTGAAGTTTCAAGTGGAGAACAAATCCTAAAGATACAGATTGTGCAAGCAGGTTTTAATATAGAACGAATCACATTTGAATCCGTCAACAATTCAATTGATGAACCTGTAATCTTGGATCAGTTTATGCTTGGTGATCCTTACCCGAATCCATTCAATCCAAGCGTAATGATGGATTTGACCAATCATAAAACAAGTGAATACACAATTTCAATTATCAATTTGAAAGGGGAAAAAGTTTATCACAAATCACTGGGAGTGCTTGAGTCGGGTAATCATTCAATTAAGTGGAGCGGGGAAAACATACAGGGAAACCCATCACCCAGTGGCATATATTTTTTCGTAATATCAAATTCAAAATTTATTGAAAGTAAAAAATTGATTCTTATCCAATAAAAACAACACCAAACAAAATGAAAAATGAAAAATGAAAAATAAATTAGTAATATTATTAATGATCTCTATGAGCTTTAGTTTTGCCCAAGTTGGAGATATCATTTGGGAAGAGAATTTTAACAATCTGGATAATTGGATGGTCGTCACCGGAAATGGCTCTTGGGGATGGGGCAATGGTGAGCTAGAATTCTACCAGGAAGAAAATGTGGAGATAGCCGAAATCCCTGATGAGCCGGGGAATAATGCGTTACGCATTACCGCCAAACAAGAATCAGGCCAAGATATAGTTGACCAGTGGGGGAATCCATTAAACTATACATCGGGAAAGGTAACTACAAAAGCAAAAATAGCTATTAAGTATGGTGTAATTGAGACAAGAGTAAGAGTGCCCAACCTTGATCTTGGCGGATGGCCTGCAGTATGGTTGCTTGGAACATCAAATCTCAATTGGCCTTATTGTGGCGAACTCGATTTGATGGAAATGGGTTCTCGTCAAGATTTCAGAGATTTACATGATGAGCACAATGGCGGTAATGGCGCCAACAATTCAACCGTTAACCAAGTGGTTGGGGCAAATGCTATATTTTATGCAGATGAAGCTGTGGTGCCAGAAAATCCATCAGGCGCCGCCAGTATTTCATGGGATCCGAATGATGATTACTGCAGGCCATACTACAATTATGATGACCTGATTGACAGGTTTCTCACCTATCGCATATATTGGGATGCGGATAGTATCCGGTTTACAGTAATCGATAATGAAGTGGAATATGATTTTTACACTGACCCATTGCCAATTGACAGTGTTTCTGCTGAATTTCAACAACCATTTTATTTAATAGCAAACCTAGCTATAGGCGGAGCATTTACAGATGGAGATTATCTTGGTGGAAGCGGGTTGCCAATTTCTATGCCTTTTCCTGCTCATATGTATGTGGACTACATTAAAGTGATGGAATGGAATGGAATGGGCGAAGTTAATATCGGGCCACCCACTTTTCAGGGAGGAGCCTTTGGTCTCTTTACGGACACAACTCCGGTTAATAACGGTTTAGTAGCCGGTGACGATGCAGAAATCTATGTCTGGGAAGGCACCTTAAGCGAAGGCAGCATTCCACCCTATGAAGGTGAAAATGGCATATCATGGCAAACTACTGGATTAGGTTGGTTTGGCGCAGGGATCATGTCCATGCAGCCGGTTAACCTATTCAATTTTGAAGAAGGACATTTAAAATTTATGATCAAAATCCCAGCAAACATTTCCTTCAAAGTCGGTATAATTGATGCCTGGGGTAATCAGTCGTATGTTGACTTTCCGGCGAATCAAACTACATACGGACTTGACAGAGACGGTAGTTGGGGACAGGCATCAATACCTGTGGAAGATATTAGAGGCGAATGGATTGATCTGCGAATGTTGAGTTATGAGTTTGTCATACTGGAGGTGAATGGCGCATCGTGTGAGTTTGCGCTGGATGATATTTATTGGGAAGGTGGTGGAACCGTAAGTATTGTTGGAGACGATTTTAGTAATGCTCCAATTAAATATAGTTTAAATAACAACTACCCCAATCCTTTCAATCCATTGACAACAATCAGCTATTATTTACCCAAAGATGAATTCGTAAATGTCAACATCTATAATGCTTCGGGTAAGCTTGTTAGGGAATTAGTCAGCAGTAAACAAAATTTAGGTGTTAAATCCATCCGGTGGGACGCTACCAACAATAGCGGTCAGCCGGTTAGCGCTGGTCTGTACTTATATACAATACAGGCTGGAGATTTCAGGCAAACGAAGAAGATGGTACTTCTGAAATAATACTACCCATTTCACAACATCAAGCCCCACATTCGTGGGGTTTTTTGTTTGTAGAATGATGGGTAGATTTGGATATGAAAGAATATCTTGCCCCCACAGACATTATTGATAGCGATAGCGACTGGGTCATCGCATATGCCGATGCTGTATTGCAGGATGTAAGCGATGAACCTGTTGCGAAAGCCGTTAGGCTTTACTATGCTGTCCGCGATGGAATCTGGTACGATCCGTACCGTGCGTTTTTTCTGCCGGAACACTATAAAGCCAGCAATGTGCTCAGAAGTAAACGGGCTTTTTGTGTCGGCAAGGCGTCACTTCTCTGTGCGTTAGGCCGTGCAGCTGGAATCCCCACAAGAGTGGGATTTGCCGATGTGCGGAATCACCTGGCCACAAAACAATTTATAGAATTTTTAGGTAATGATCTTTTTGTGTATCATGCCTTTGTTGAATTTTATCTCATGGAACAATGGGTCCGGGCGACTCCCGCGTTCAATGTAGAGCTATGCAAAAAACATCATGTAGCCCCGCTGGAATTCAACGGTCTGAAAGATTCGCTGTTTCATAGCTACGATGCAAAGAACAATAAATTTATGGAATATTTGACATACCACGGTACTTTCGCCGATATTCCGGTGAACGCCATTATGTCCTCCTGGGAAGATGCCTACGGCAAAAAACGCGTTGCGGGTTGGATAAGACAGTGGAAAGAAACCAATAAGTTGGGCGGGTCTGACGCAGATGATGATTATAAAGAATATTTTTCTGGAGAAGATGTATTAAAGACTTCTGATAATGATAATACTAAGAATCAACTTGATTAAAATTCAATATACTAGAAACCTTTATTTTGTTGATCCCCAAGCCGGTAATATAATTTTTATGTAATTAATCTGGTTCTTTAATATGTTGGAACGGACGGATCTATTTCGATTGACCAAGCATGTATTCCACCTTGGATGTTGGATGCATCAAATCCAGCGTCTTGTAAAAACCGCGTTGCATACCAAGAACGAGTCCCTGTGTGGCAGAGAACATAAATAGGCTCATCTTTATTTAACTCACTGAGCCTTCTTGGAAGTGTATTCATAGCAATGTGAAGGTGGGGCTCAATAGAAGCTTTGTTTATTTCGTGAGATTCTCTTATATCTAAGAGCACAAAATTCTTGCGTTTGGTTGTTAATTCTTTAAGCGTATGGACTGATATTTCTTTTATATTCATGTTGTAATATGATAAATACCCTTTTTATGTAGTCCAATGTTTTTTATTTCAAACATTTCGCCCACAATATTAAACCCAAATTTTTCATAAAAGCCAAAGGCAGATTCTCTTGCGTTACACCATAAACAATCTGCATTTAATTCGTTTTTTAAATAACGCACACATTCATCTAATAATTTTGTGCCGTATCCAAACCCTTGTTTTTCTGTGTCTGTTGCCATCCCACGCAATCGATATCCTTTTTTCGAATAGTCAACATCCATGTTTTCGGGATAAACGGTTGCAATGCTTATAATGTTTACTTCGGAAAATAATGCAAAATGAACAGTTTCGGGGTCATTATCCTTGTCTAGGCGTGTTGTAGAAAAAGGTTGTCCGGGTCGTAATACTTTATGTCGTAGTGGGCGGACAGCAGATGCGTCAACTCGTTCTATTCTCATAAATTATTTTGGAATCAGTTTTAAATGTCTAAAGTTTTTTGCTGATCGAATATAATCTTCATCAAACCACGTTGTGCGATATTCACCTTTTTGAAACATGTCTGCTTGATCGTCGTAATGTGGGCTATTATATAACCCCGATTGTCCAGTAGGAAGAATGAATTGTGTTTCATTTAAATTATTAAAATCTACAATTCGCCTCATAGAGGCTCCCGCCGTTTCTATATATGGTTTTGATGTTGAATATCCTGCCGCTCGTGGAGTTTTGTCTGATCCGCCCTGCTCAAATGGGCCTACATTAAACCCAAATAACCAATCTAATATTTTTATTTTCCCTAAGGCGTGAGGGTGTGTTAAGGTATGAACCCTGCCCCACCTCCAATTGGAAATATTATAGCCAACCAAAGATTCGATTTCCTCAACTGCCATTTCAAGTGATCGTCTTAAAATATCATCTTTTGTTTCAATATATTCTTTTGTATTTATATTATCAAACCAACTTGAGGTACCATTGGCCAGCATGTCGCGTAAATTTCTGGAATGAATGTATTTTAAACCAATAAAACTTTCCAGGTATCCTTCGCCCAACAAATCAAGCTCGTCTCCATACACATTTTTAACCAACTGAATAGACGCAGAATTAAAAACAAGCGCTGCGGGAGATTCTGCGCCCTCATAGCCATCCCAATTTTTTAAAAAATCATATGCTTTTTTTAGATTTCCAGTCTCGTCCCCGGTTTCTGTATCCGTAAAATAGTGAACTATTTCTTTTGCGTAGTTAGATGTCATATCCAATTGAACCGATTTCATGTCATCAACTGTCATTTGATCCATAGATAATAACATTTCTTCAATCCTGCTTGCTCGACTTGGGTCTGCCCATAAACCTGAGATATAATATGGAAATTCATCTCCGATTGTTTTGTTGTTTGCTGTTGAAATAAAGCCTTTTTTAGGGTTGTACAAAAAAGGCATTTTGTCAAAAGGCACTTTCCCTTTCCAGTCATAATCAGGATCGTGGCCAGGTCTAGGCAATAAGCTTGACCCTTCTTTTCGGATTGGAATATAAACTGCGGGTCGCCAGCCAATATTTCCATTAACATCAGCATAAACCATATTTTGTCCCGGAACACCAAACGATTTAACTGCTTCTGTAAAATCATCCCAATTCTTCATTTTATTTAATCCTAAAAATGTACTCATTTCGTTGGTTTCCCGATGCCCCGTCCATGCCATAGATACGGTAGCATTCCCTTCTTTCAAAAGCGGGTGGATGTCGCTAATAACAGGTCCATGTTTTGTTACTCGAATTACAATTGTAGTATCCCCCCCATCTTTCAGTGGTATTGTTTCTTCGATTATTTCCATGTCGAGCCACCGATCATCAGATAAATATTTATTTGGATTACTCGGGTCGGTTTTTTCTATAAAAAAGTCAACATCATCAATCATAACGTTTGTGAATCCCCAAGCACAATTTTCATTTTGTCCAATAATCGGAACAGGAATACCGGCAATACAAATACCGCTTACATTAAACCTCCCACCCTTTAGGTGCATCTCATACCAGCGAGGCGGTTGTAAAAACCCTAAGTGTGGATCGTTTGCAAGTAGCGGCTTTCCTGATTCTGTTTTATCTCCAGAGATAACCCAGTTGTTTGACCCATAAAATGGAGAACTAAAACCTAATAAGTCTCTCACTTTTTCTTCATTCTTCATTACAGAAGTATATAGCGGTGTTAAATTGTTGTTGTTTAATAAATGGGCGATTGTTGGTTGTTCTTTGGAATAATTTGGATAAATCTCTTTAAATTTTTCTAATCCAAAATTTTCAACAATCGCGCCATAAACCACTTCTGTTTTCCACGATGATTGGAGCTCGTGAGCCATCATTCGAGCATACCCTATAACGTCGGATGGTTCCCATAACAAGGGTTTGATTCCCATAATTTTAAATTCAACCGGCAGGTTTTTGCCAAGCTCTCTAATGCGCATATTAATGCCGTCGCAAAAGGTGGATAAAATATGATACGTATCTTTGTCTAGGTTTTTTTCAATTTTTTTAGAAACGGCATTAATGCGCCATGTTCTTAAATATATATCGCTTCCGATAAAATCATCTCCAAGAGCAGATGATAATTCCCCTCTTACGGCAAATGCAACCATGGACATTTGAAACAATCGATCTCGCGCCGCAATATATCCTGCAGCAAAAAATAAATCTGTTTCATTATCTGCAATAATGTGTGGAACGCCATATTCATCCGTAAAAACATCTACCGGCTTCTGCAGGGCTTTTATTATTTTTTTGCCAGAATATTTTGGAAGTGGGTGATAAAGATATACGCGTATTCCAATAAAGGTGAGAACAAGAATAAGTAATATAGCTTGTAATATTTTTTTCATTTTAACTCTATAATCCTTTTTGAATAATAAAACAGGGTTGAAGTGTAAATAAATTTAATTTATATAAGTCATTATCCGACAATTAATCTCTATAAAGAATCCAATTGTTTGGGTCGATCTCTTTCGCGTCGACTTTTTTATTTTTTTTAGGTTGATGTTTAATTATTTCACCCTTGCTTGTTTTAATCTCTATTGGCATTTTAAATGACTGATTGTCCCAGTATATAGATTTTTTTCCATCACGATTTTTTGTGATTAATTTTGGCAATCGTTTTGATCTTAAGTAAACATTGAAAAACCAATGATAATCTTTGCCCGTCATTCGGTTTACAATATCTATAAATTCATTTGTGGATGTGTGGTTGTTGGGTAGCTCTTTCTTAGAGTACAATAATTGAGTCAAGATTTTCAAAACGACATCTTTTCCCTCAAGATATCGAAGCATATGTAACATCATTGCGCCTTTATAATAAACGTCTAGTCCGCCTACGTTAAAAGATGTTGCGTTGCGCTTTGGGACAATTGGTTTTTTATTAGAGATTTTGCCCCGCACTGTATTTTGAAAAAATTCATGATATGCTTTTTTGCCAAAAGTTTCTTCAAGAAATAAAGCTTCTGCGTAAATAGTTATTCCCTCATGAATCCAAAAATCCGCCCAATCGTGAACTGTTATAAAATTCCCCCACCATTCATGACCCATTTCGTGGAGTAATAAAAAGTCATAGCCAGGCTCTCTTACTTTATAATTATTTCCATATGCAATAATAGTTTGGTGTTCCATTCCCCAATATGGAGTTTCAATCATACCAAATTTTTCATTAGACCAGGGGTATGGGCCAAATACAGATTCATAAAAATGTAAATATTTTTCAGCTTCTTTTATAATGTAATCACTGCCTGGTTCGTGCTCCGGTAAAACAAAATATTGTAACAATGTTTGCTCGTATAGTGGTAGGGTTTTTTCAACAACGTTAAACCGCCCAATTGTAAAATTAATATTATATGGGCTAATTGTATTTTGTGTTTTCCAGTGCCATGTAGTTTGGTTGTTTGTTGATGTGGAGTCAATAAGTAAACCGTTGGCTCCTACGACAAGTGGTTTGTCTACGGTAATAATGATTTCTGCGCTATCCGCTTCATCGCTTGGGTGTTCAATGCATGGAAACCAAATATGGGCCCCATTCGTTTGACAGGATATACCAACCCATGGATAGCCAAGTGAGTCAGTTTCCCATGTAAACCCCCCATCCCAGGGTGGGTTACTGGCCGCGGGTGGTTTCCCGTTATAAAAAATGCGAATAATATTTAATGGTTCTAGTGTAGCTGTTTTTATCCTAATAATATTGTTTCTATGATTGAATCTGATACTATTATTATTAAGTAACACTTTCTCAACCGAATAAGATTCAATCAAATCAACTTCTATCGTGGTTTTTGTTGTATCCTTAATATTAAAACTAATATCTACAAAACCGCTAATCGCTTTATTGTCTGTGTCTACTGAAAGATTTATAGAGTATGATTTAACATCCATATTCCTTTGATGTTTTGTTAGGCGACCTCCTGAATAAATATCCATAGAAAAACAAATTGAAGAAACATATATGGCTATTATTAATTTTTTATACATACTTTATATTGATCTTGATATAAGCCTGTTTCTCCGGGCACCTGGATAGATTTTAATTTTATTAATTCTGGTAGCTTCGATTCTCCGGTTAACAATTTAATTCCTCGCCCAAACGCGATTGGATGAATCGTTAGATAGGCGTGGGTAATAAACGGGAGAAATGTTGTATATGTTTTTGACCCTCCAATAATAAAGCATATTTCTGTGGAAATAGTTTCCAGAACTTTTGCTGGGTCGTCTGATCGGTGAAAAACAATGTTTTGTCTACCTGGTAAATTTTCGCCTATGATAGAGCGGGTGACAGAACCTACAATTATGGTTGATGTGGTGGTTTGTTGTTTAAATAAATGTTTATCTTGAGTCCAAGATAAATTATCATTCTCATTTTTAGCAATAAACCCATCTTCGGTTACAGCTGCAATGAGAATGATTTTATCTGGCATTTATTTATATGAGCGAGTTTTTTTCCACTGATTTAAATCTGTAAATGTAGGCTGAACGTTTTTTGAATTTTCATGTTCTTTTGCAAAAAGAAGGTTTGTTACCATTTTTCTTGAACCTGGGTCAAGAGCCTTTTTCATAGATGTTTCTACATCTGTTTTTGTTAATGTTTTTAATGCGGCAATGGTATTTTTATCTCTTTCGAAATCTGCGTCATATTCAAAAATGAGTGTTTTTAATTTGTCTGCTTGTTTTGAAATGCTTTTTTCTTTTTCTTCTAGTTTTTCAATGGCGGCAAGTTTCATTTGTTCAAACGCATCACCTGGAAGGTTCTTTATAAAGTCTGGAAGTGTTGCTATCAGCTCGTTGGCTCTCGACTGAAGGTCTGATGCGTCGTGTGTGCCGGACTGAATTGTAAAGATAAGAACATGATCTTCTTCATAGTTTGTATCATAAGACCAAACAATATATCCTAATTGTTGATTTGTTCTCATTTCGTTATAAAATGGCTGTTGTGTAGCTAGGGTAATAATATCTCCAATTGCGCGTGTATCTGGTGAGTCTGTCCCCAGATAATACTGCTGATTAAAACAAGAATTGTTTACTTCCAGTTGTTCAATCTGAGTGATGTCTTCCACATCTGGGTGGGTTAAAAAAGAAACTTCAAAAACATCGTGACGATCTGCTGGGCTCGTATTACTTTTTGTTAATAAATACTCCGCTGATTCTTTTGCCATTTCTTTTTCAAGGTCGCCATATACAAACCCCTCAATATACGTTTTTTTAAATACGGTTTTATTAAACATTTTAATATCATTAAAAGAAAGTTCTTGAGTTTTTTCAAGCAAATCGGCTTTACTATATCTAATGTTTTGAGTGATTTCTGCGTTTCGTTCTCTTGCTATTCTCCAAGCATCAGATAATGGGAAATTTTGATAATCTCGAATAAGATTATCCTTAATTGCATTAAACTGTTCTTCAGAAATATTAAATGAAACCATATGGTTTATAACTTCTTTATAGAGCGCAAGTGCAGATTCACTATAGCCTTTTACATTAAGATATAAACCTTCATACCCATCAAAAATATTATACGATAAGCCAGCGCCTCTTGCGGGATAAGCTAGTTCATTTAAAGATTCTTTTACACATGCTGTATAAAGAGATAGGCGAACTCTGTTATTGATATTCATATCTGATTTTGGGAAACGAATTTTATAATTAATAACACCTTTGGGGCGTAAAAACTCGTAATCTTGTCCAAAATAAAGTTGAATCCCATCGTCTTCAAATATTAATTCTGGAAGCATATTCTCTTTTAATTCTCTTTGAGGAATAGATGCATTTTTTGGTATAAAATCGTTGGGTTCTGGAAATACAAATTCTTCATAAATTGGTATTTCCCCAAGCTTATTATAAAAGTCTACATCCTCAATATATGAATATTTTGACTGATAATAATGTTCTGTTTGGTTGGTCTTGACACCCTTTGCCATTAATACACATAACATATTATCGAGTGTTGCCTGTGACAATAGATTTAAATACGCTTCTGGAGACTCTTTTCTGTATATATAGTTGATTCTGCCCACATCTTGAAAAGGATAATTACTTAATTCGTTAGCCAGTCCAACTGCTCGCCCGGCGCCTTCACCTTTATCAGAATATATTTCCTCAAGCTCTGCAATTGTTTTCATTTCTTGAAAAACAAAAGACGGATATCCGTTTTCCTTCATTAGTTTTAAAAATGAGTAAGTTGCTTTAATAACTTCTCGATATTCAGATACACCTTTTGGTGTTAACTCAATGTGTGTTCTAATCCATCCATAATCATCCCCACTTGAACCCGCTCCTGCGCTTAACGAAATCGCCCACCCTTTAGATTTAAGATAGGAAAGGAGGCTTCCTTTTCCTTCGTGCCCTAACACAAACCCGAAAACGTGGCCCGGCTTACTTTCATAAAGATGACGAGTTGAAGCAATGGGAAAGGAAATATATAAATCTTGAAGATCTTTAACGGGTTCAATAGATACAAGCCTAAATGTTTCTTTTTTGTCATATAAGTCAGACGGGTAGGTTAATTTTCCGGCGTTGTGATTTTTAATGGATGAAAAATATTGTTTTGCCCACGTTTCCATTTCATCAATACTGTGTCGACTGCAAAGGGCGAGTGTCATTCGGTTTGAACTATAATAAGTATTATAAAATTCAATCAATTCATCTCTAGAGATTGTGCCAAGTGTTTCCAGATTTCCTGTAGAAAATTTTTGTTCTGGGTGCCCATCTTTCAAAAACTGGCTTGTAACTCTAAACATACGCCACATATCATTCATGATGTTTTTTTGATGTTCAGAATTCACCGCATTTACTTCTCGTTCAGTGTATTCCTCAGTAAATAATGGTGCTATAAAAAATTGAGAGAACCGATCAATTGCACCTTCAAATTTATCGGGTATGATTTCAAACTGATAATTGGTGTGGTCTCCTGCTGTATATGCATTTGCATACCCGCCATTTGATTTTAGATAAGTACCATATTCATCAGAATCTGGATATTTTTCTGTCCCTAGAAATAGCATGTGTTCTAAAAAGTGCGCTAAACCGTCTCGCCCTTCTGGGTTTTCAAGCGAACCAACATCAACATTCATTGATGCGGATGCTTTATTAAAGTTTGGGTCTGATAATAAAAATATTTTTAATCCATTATCTAAAATAAGTTTTTTGCTTTTAGATTGGTCAAGGGGGTGTTTGTTGGTTTTTTCGGTCATGGGTGTTTTTTCAATCGTTGTGGGGTTACAGCTCATTGCTAATAGCAATAGGCTGATCAGCGAAAAAGTGTGTTTCATTTTTTTCCTATTTAGTTTTCTAATGTTTTTTTAATTCGGTAGTCTAAATACTCTCTATGTGCTTTTGTTGTTGTGTTGGCGCCATGTTTTTTGTGAATATATTTCTTTATTTTCAACAAGCCAAAATATACTGACTCAACAGATAGATGGTTATATTTTTTCTTTCCTTTGTTTTCTAAAATAATAATTAATCTATTTGTAATCTCTGTTTGTAGGTTTGCCCTTGAGGAAGAAACATTCCCGGTTGCGTCAGACTTAAAGCCAGCATCAATAATGTCACCTATAACGTCGTTTAATGAATAATTGTTTCCATATTCGGTTGTTTCGGTAATGCGCTTCATCACGTTTATGTGTAAAAGGTGGTTTAATACATTCTTTTGAATATTAAATCTCATATTTAGTGTCTTTGGATCTGGTGTACCACTAAACCCGCGTCTTTGAGGTTTTAAATATGGAATTAATTCAGAATGAATTGGCATTGCTGTTTCAGAAAAAATAAATTTTGATAACAGTTGCATTGCTTTTTTCTGAGTCTCATATGGGGTGGGTGTTAGAGGTTGATTTGCTCCGCTTTGGCCGCTGACGGACCGATCAATATAGATACCGCCAATATATCTAGAAATTGTATTTGCAGACAGACTGTAGTCTTTAAAGAGAATACCAAACGCATTATTAAGTTCGTGAAATGTTTTTCCTTCTTTGGTGTATCTGTCTTTCAAGCCCTTCATTAAATCATTTGTAATTCCTATACGTTCTTCTGCGTAAGCCAGCGGGTCGTTACTCATGTCATTTATCATAATTCTCGGATCAATACCTCGTCCAGGCGATCTCATGTCGTCTGCATCATTACCAAATCCTAATGCTGGATCGGTTGATTTGTTTAATAAACCCAATAAGTTATCTTCATTTGGGTCATAACCATATTGAATTGCCCATACATCATAGGGTCCAGGGGTGGTGGTATAAAATTGCCCGTGATTGTCTGGTGACACATTTACATATGCATAATCCATAACAGATGATGTTAGTCCAATAGGCTCTGTGATACTTCTATTATGTATATCTTTAAATGGGTGTAGCATAGATGCAAAAAAATTATGGTTTAGCCCAAGGGTGTGTCCGACTTCATGAAGTACTAATTCTATAATACTTTCTTCTATCAATCGGTGTTCTTCAAGTGAGCCGTTCAACGAATTGTTATTTAAAAACATTTTCGCATACAAGTTTCCATCTTGAATCGATGCGCCGTAGTTACAATATTGATATTGATTTTGTTCACTATCTTTGTGTGTTTTCGCTTGAAACAGTTGTTCATATTTAACGCGATTTGTGAAATACACATATTCTAACATAATATCTGCACCAAGGATTTCACCTGTTAGCGGATTAACAAAACTTGGTCCAAGGCCGCCAAACGGGGGATTGGGTGACGATGTCCATCTTAAAACATTATATCGAATATCGCCCGCATCCCACTTTGCATCATCTGGTTGAATTTTAACTTGCATTGCATTTTTAAAACCCGCCTTTTCAAAAGCTTTATTCCATCTAAGAACACCTTCTTTAATTGCGTCTCTAAATTCATAGGGTGTAGTATTTTCTATCCACCATACAATTGGCTTGATAGGTTCAGAAATATCTTTATTCGGGTGTTTCTTCTTAAGGTTCCACCTGTGGATATAGTCTCGATAAGGCGCCACATCAATGGATGTCATGTCTGTAACTTGAGTTGAAAAATATCCTATCCGGGGATCTTCAAGGCGAAATGAGTAATTGTTATTAGGAAGTTGTATAAAGCTGTGTTGAAGTGTAATTGCGGTATAGCGCGCATCAGTCACCCCGCCCGAGCCATAGTTTGTTGGCGTTGGGTTGTTATAAACGTATTGAACAACAACATCTGTGTTTTCTGGGTAATTTTTTATGGATGTGATTTTTGTTTTACTTTTATCAATCTTACCAAGCTTGAATTTGTTTTTAGTTTTGTCAGCCGGGTTTATTCCTTGAGTAATTTGGTGTAACGCCTCCGATCGAAGTACTCCATCAATATCGATTAAATATTGGTTTTTTTCTTCATCATGAAAAATTATTTTTTGAGATGTTGTTACTGCTTCACTGATATTGGCGTCTGCAGCTCGCGAAAGTGGGTTTGTTGGGTCAAAATAATAAGATGTGTTTTTAAAGACGAATTCAATCTGATTAAAATGTTTCCTTAATGTAAAAATTCGGCTTCCTTGGTAGGCGCCACGAACAAACCAACCTGCATCTACAACACCATCGTGTGCATGATTAAAATAAATATAGTCTTTATTGAGTTGAGATTTTTCTAGCAATAAATAGAGTTGCCCCGTGGTAGAGTCTTGATAGATTTTAAAAAAGCCCGGAATTACATTTTTTCCTGATAAGTGATCTATTAATGTTTTTTCTACTGGTTGTATTTCGCCAACCATTATTTTTTGTTTGGTAGTATCAGGCGGTGATTGTGCCTGGCTGGGCTGGGATGATATTAAAATTGCTAAAATAGGATATATAATCCATTTATTCACGTAAGTCTCTCTTTTGATAATTAAATGTTACATTTCGCCTGCGCCAACAGAACTATGGTCGCTGTCTAACCATTCACCAATAAATTGATGTGCTAATTTTAGATCGTCAAGGGTTGCGAACATAACAACCATATCTTGTTCTTTTCCTTTTAAATCATGCACATAATCAGGCAAAACACCTTCTAGCTTAAACCCAAGATTGCTATATATCTTCATTAGGTCTTTTTGTGGGCGCATAAATTTTGTGGTGATTTTATTAAGCTTTTTTTCTTGAGCAAGATCATATAGGTCTTTAGCTAATGTGAATTGAATTCCTTTGCCTATATATTGCTTAGGAACAACCAGCCTTAAATATGCGGTTCCGCTTGTCCATAAGTCTGAACTTATTTCAATAGAAGTGTCTCCCACAATTTCACCATCCATCAAAGCAATTCTTCGTATAATTTTACCTTTCTCAGATTGAAGGGCTCTCTCTTTTAAGTGGCCGATATTTGTAACATCGCTCCTAAAATATCTTCTCTTAGATTCTGGGATTTCTTTAAAAAACGCCAGCGATATATTAACATCTTTTAATGATAAGTCTCTGATTGTTATTTTTGAATTATTTTTGAGTAGAAATGTTTTTTCAATCATTTAAATAACTCCTGCTAATTCTTGTAAAAGACGCCAGTTTTTCAAGCGATCTTCTTGTGTTCCCATTATGATTTCGTCTGGATTTCCGTCTTTATCAAAATGTTTTGCAAATCGGCCTTCTGTTTTTGCAAATGAAATAAAGTCAGTCGCTTCCTCTGTTTTTGGATTAATAAACCAATCTTTGTTTTTAGCTGGGTTTCCTTGAAGTGAAAGTCGTTCGGAAAATCTATCGCCTTTACTTGGGTCATAAATGAAAACTGGGAATGCGCGAGAATCTGCTGCCAGTTTTGCTTGATTCATTGCCCTATCCTCTGCTACGCCATGCTCTGGTTGGCAAGTTGTATAAGCATTAATAACAGAGGGTCCCTGGTATTCGTTTGCAGCCATAATGGCTTTGTAGAAATGATTGGTGTGTGCAGCTGTTGTTTGTGCGACATATACATCTGGATGCATCATACATAGATTAGCAATCTCTTTTCTTCTTTCTGTTTTTCCACCAATTTCTTTTCCAACCATTGACATTTTTGCATCTTGGCCTGTAAATGTAGCCGTTGATGCTTGTCCGCCTGTATTAGAATAAACCTGCGTATCTAAAATAAGAACATTAATATTCATTCCAGATGCCAACATACGAGACATAGCTTGAAAGCCAATATCTACCATAGCGCCATCACCGCCAATTGCCCATAATTTCTTATCTTGCCATCCCATTTGGTCCCAACGAGCTCGAATCCCCATTGCGTCCGCTGATACGTTTTCAAACAATGAGTTTGTCCATGGCACCATAAAAGGATTATAAGGATACGTCGAACCATAAACGGTGTTACATCCTGTTGCCGCCACGAGCCCAATACTTTCTTTCCCATAAACAAAACCTGTTGCTGCCAACATCATTCGCAAAGCTGTACCTTCTCCGCAACCCATACAAGACCCGGCGCCACCAGTAAACAACATGGCGTCGCTTGCTAACATCATATCAACCAAAACACGTTCATTAATATAATCAGATGGTGTTTCGCCTAGTGTATTAAAAAAGTCAAAAGCCCCTTGGTAGGTTGGAACTGTTTCGTCCTTTTTTGTAATCATAGAAAGCGCTTCGTGGTCTCCGCATGCGTCTACACATTCCGCACAGCCTTTACATTTAGTTGGGTCTACAAATATTCCAAATTTTGCAGGTTCTTTACCTTGTTTTGCCGGAACTTTATAAAATTTATTCGTATCTGCCCACTGTTCTGAAACCCATCCTTTTAATTCTCCAGATTCTAACTTTGAAAGTGTTTCTTCAAGCTTTGATTCCGGAATGGCTTTGCCGAGGATAGCTGTGTCTGGACACTGCGTAACGCATTCCATGCACGCCACACAATTGCCTGATGTGAATTTTGGAATATCAGGCGCAATATAACTAAAATCCCTTAATGCTGCTGTCCCCGCTGGGATTAAACTGCGGGCTGTTGTTGCGTCGGCCGGTAGCCCATTTTCGGCTGTTCCGGTATTATAGGCTCCGACAATTCGCTCATTAAAATCTTGGACATCTAAAATGTCATGGGCGGTTTTTTTATTTAATTCTGAAACTAAGGTGCTCATGTTGGTACTTCCTCTGTTTTGTCCTGTTTGACCTCAAAAACTTCATTGAAACCGCGCTTTACAGCATTTAAGTTATCTTGAACGACTTGCTCCCCGCGTTTTCCAAAATATTTCCGTAATGATTTTTCTACACCTACCATCAAATCATCTTCGCTTACTCCTGATCTTTCTAAAAATGGTGTTGCTTTTAAGAATATTCCTAAAAGAACTATTCCCTGCATTCTTTGAATTAAATCAGGTCGAGATGAAACTTCTTTAGCGATTTTTACGGTATCAAGCGCTAGTACAGTAATATTTTCTTTCTGGATTGTGTGTTGTGCCCACTTTGGAAAATCATTCCAAATTTCATTTGAATCTGTTTTTGCGCTCTGAACAAATAACATACCTCCGGGTTGTAATCCTTTTAGTGGGTTTGCAAGATTGAAGGCATTTATGTCATTTAATGGTACAAATTCAACAAACTCTAGTTCGTTATGGGTTTTAACGCGTTCTGGACTTACAGTCAAATAATACGTTGTTGGTAATCCTTTTTTTTCGGAACCGTATTTTGGATAAGCCTGGACATACATATCGAAAAGGTCCGCTACAATTGTAGCAATAATTTTATTTGTTGTTACAGAGCCGTATCCTCCCACAGAGTGACCGCGCATAGAAAAAGTTCCATCACATCGAATATCTGTAGAGTCGCCTGTTTCAAGTGCTAATTCATGATCTATTCCTATGGCAAAAAACTTTTTATCGTCCTTAAACATATTTTCAACTACTGCCGCTATATCATCTGGTCGAACATCTCTTGAGCCTAAGCCTGCAGACCCTGAATAGATTTTTGGAATTTTAATATTTCCATTTTCGTCAGGCTTTAGGTTATCTGTAAAAGCAGATTTTATTTCAAGCGTCAATGGGTTGCTTTCCGCAAGCGGGTTATCCATTCTTTCTAATACTGAAAGCGCTTTTACTTTCTTTAATGCTTCTACAATTTGTTTTCCGGGGAATGGTCTATAGGATGTTATATGAACTACGCCAACCTTTAAGCCTTTTTCTTCCCTAAGATAGTCCGCTGTCGTTTCTGCGGTTTCGATCATGGACCCTAAACCAACAATGGCATATTCTGCATCATCCATTTTATATTCAGATATTAATCCATATTTTCGACCCGTTAATTCGTAGAACTCATCCATAGCCTGGGTAAGTGTTTCTTCGGTTTTATCTGTATATAAACGTTGAGCAATTTTCCCCTTCATATACGAATCTTGATTTTGAACAACCCCAGACATGATCGGGTGGTATGGATCCATCATATTTACTAAATGGTCTTGAGGTTTTCCCACAAACTCATCCATCATTTCTGGTTCGTGTAATAAAACATTTTCAATTGTGTGTGTTGTTAAAAACCCATCCATAATATTAAAGAAAGGGGTGCTTGTGGCTTCTGCTACGCGACGAGAAATTAGAGCAAGGTCACCCGTTTCTTGTGCGTTTTTAGCAAACAACATACCCCAACCAACATCAGACACAGCCATTACATCGTCATGTCCCGCATGAACATTTAGCGAATGAGACGTAAGGGCTCTTGCTCCTATGTGAAAAACAACTGGTAATCTTTTTCCTGAAATGGTATATAAAACTTCTTTCATGAGGACAAGTCCTTGCCCAGAAGTGAAGTTTGTTACTCTCCCTCCAGAAAGCGCATACCCTTCGCAGGCAGATGCGGCACTGTGTTCTGATTCTGACTCAATAAAAGTCATGTTTTCGCCCCAAATATTTGTACCACCATTTGCGATAACTGCCTGGTAGCCAGAGCCCATAGTTGTGGAAGACGTAATTGGATAAGCGCAAGCCCCTTGTGTGATGTGGGTTTCTACCCAAACAACGATCGCTGCGCCATCTGCAGTAGATTTAATTCCTTCAAATTTTGGCATGTTTCTCTCTTTTTCTAATTGAATTGTAAAATAATCCTGCTCAATCGAGCCCTGAATTTATAAAAATATTTTCTCCGTTTATACTTCTATCTTTTTCCAATCGCCTTTTTTTATTTTTATAGCCATAAGCACTGCGAAGGAGACAATCATAAAAAATATTGAAACCCAGGGCGCATAAAATCCGAAGCCTAACACAACGCCGAAATAGTAACTCGCAGGCAACATAAAGACCCATATTAACACGGATTCAACTACTGCGGGATATATAGTGTTACCCGCTCCTGACAATGCAAACCATAACGTCATTCCAACAGCATCAAAAAATTGTAAAATACCAATAATTCGAATCCCAATAATGCTTAATGATTGCACCTGGGGGTCGGCTGTAAACAGTGGAACAATCCAATGTGGAAATAAAATAAATAACACCCCAACAGAGCCCATAATCATTTCTGAAAACCTTACGCTCTCAATTATACTAGCTTCTGCTTTCTTTATTTTCTTTTCGCCCATATACTTTCCTACTAAAGTAGAACAAGCTTGCCCCACTCCAATCGCGGGCATAAAAGATGCGTGCATCACCTGAAATGCTAATTCTGTTGCTGCCAATTCAACAATTCCAATCAATGCCATAATTTTGTAAAACACCGACCAACCAAAACTGTTAAACATTTCCTGAATTCCCATAGGAAGCGCAAGCCAAAATTGTTTCTTCATCATTGTTGAATCGTGTGAAAATGAAAGAACATTAAATTTGTGTTTAATCTTCTTTGAAAATAAAAATGTAGAATAGTGAATAAACGACCAGCCCGACGCGATAACGGTTGCTATAGCGGCCCCCTTAACACCCATCGCTGGAAACGGAAACCAAGACCATAAAGGAATTATCCACGCAAGGTTTAATGATTCAAAAAAAGCAGTTAATCCGTCTAGTCCATAAATTAACCCAGCATTTAAATACACATTAATAATGTTGCTTGTAATGGAAACTTGCATGTGTATTTTTGTTTTTTCGACGCCAGCAAAAAACCCCTGAAAAATGAAAGCTAAAGATGTGACTGATACACTTATAAAGGCTACTTGGGTATATTCGATACATAATAGCCCTGCTTCTCCGCCTAAAAATAAGGGTACAAAATTTGGAGCAAATTTGAAGCCAATAATTGACATTGGAATACCATATACCAATCCCATAAATAAGCCGTTGTGCAGAGCCAAACCACATTCGTCATATTTCTTTTGTCCTAATCTTCTAGCGGTAATTGTTTGCGTCCCTGTTCTTAAGCCGATTGCAAAAGAGATAATAGCCCAGGTTAACATAGCCCCCATTCCAGTTGCGGCAAGAGCAGGTGATCCTAATCTTCCTACCATCGCCATATCTACCAATCCCATGAGGACTCGGCTAAAATTGCTGAAAATGACCGGCCACGCCAATCGGATAACTTCTTTTGAGATGTCCGGATGTGTTGGTTTTAATCGAAAAACATCTTTAAACATTTTTATATATCACTTGGCGAAATTGTTAAAATTTTTTTTGATTTTAATGCTTTTTTTGTTTTAGAGCATACGGGGGCAGGTGTTGCAACAACGAAGGTTAAATGTTTATCTTTTTGTTGAACGTGATCTACAATTTGTAAGATTCTGTCAAAATCCTTCATGACTTTTCTGCTTTTTCGATCAATGACAATAGCAATTGAATTATCATTTCTTTTTACCGGGTTTGTTCGAGCTGAAAGGCCGTAGGCAGTGGAATCTATTCGATTTAATTCGTTATTTCTTTTCATTTAAGCGCGCAATTTACATCTTTAAAAAACGGGTTCGGAAGGTTCTTTGTAATGGAATAAATTGCCCCTATGAATATTCATTTTTCACCCGATGTAGGCGCAGCTTTGTCCAACCAAAAGCCGGTTTTAGCTCTAGAGTCTACTATTGTTTCCCACGGGATGCCTTATCCAGAAAACCTATCTTTTGCAGAAAAAGCAGAATCCCTTTGTAGGTCTGTTGGGGTTGCCCCCGCCACCATTGCCATTATAGGCGGTAATATACATGTTGGGCTTTCTGCTGATGAATTAGAAATAATTGCTTCGGGTAAAAATATTAAAAAAGTAGCTCGACATGAAATAGGATATGCAATCGCCCATAAATGGACTGGCGCAACCACAGTTTCATCAACGATGCATATTGCCAAAGAAGCGGGTATATCCGTTTTTGCAACAGGCGGAATTGGCGGCGTTCATCGTGGTGCGGAATATTCATTCGATGTATCGCAAGACTTAACGGCCCTTTCTCAAATACCAATGGTTGTTGTGTCTGCTGGAGCAAAAGCGATTTTGGATATTCCAAAAACGGTGGAAATGTTAGAAACGCTCGGGGTTCCGCTAGTGGGGTTTAAAACAAATGAATTTCCCGCATTTTATTCAACCCAATCTGGTGTCTCTTTGCACCTTTCTGTAGAATCCCCAAATGATATAGCGCGACTATTTCAATCTCATGTTAAAGCAAAATTACCATCCGCTATTCTTGTAGCAAATCCTGTCCCCAAACAAGATGAAGTCGTTTCGTCTGAAATAGAAACTTATATATCAAAGGCTATTCAGTTAGCGAGCGATAGAGGAATTAGCGGTAAAGATTTAACGCCATTTCTTTTGGGGCATATAAAAAAGGTGACGGAAGGAAGAAGTTTGGAAACGAATGTGTCGCTTGCTTTAAACAATGTTCAGCTTGGTGCAGAAATTGCATCAGCGTTAGTCTAGTTTTTTATCTGATTACATATGTTTAATGTTTCATTTACATAAAATCATAAATAACTGCTTGAGCGTTTCCGTCTTCTCGCACATCATAACTTATCCGTTATTTTTTTGATGTAAGAGACCAAATGCCGTCCCATTCTTTGGGTGGCTTTTTAATTAACATGTTACATCTTTCAACATAAAGCAAAGATGGGTTTATGTTTCTGCCATCAAACATATTTTCATTTTCAACTGTGAGCTCAAATAGCTGTTTTGCTTTTTCAAACTCTCCTTTTTGAAAGTGGTGTATTCCTTTAGCAAAAGGTTCGTTTATTTGTTTATACCACTCCGGCTCCTGACCCCTTAAGGATATAAGTTCGTATGTTTTAACGGGGTTTTCTTTTCCAAAAACCCTAACGTGGTCTAGTTCCCTAACAGATATACGATCTTGAATAGATAAATATGTTTCTTCTGATATTTGACTATATATTCCGTATTGCTTGGCTGAAGATTCTAATCGTGCGGCAAGATTTACGGTGTCTCCCATCATAGTATAATTCATTCGGTGTTTAGACCCCATATTTCCGGTAACCATTTTTCCTGTATGAATACCAATTCTCATTTGCATATTGTAAACAATGTTTGGCCAATACTTACTTTCTGTTTTCCATTTTTTTCTTAATTCATATAGTTTTTTTTGCATAAGAAGGGCTGTTAAGCAGGCTTTATATTCGTGGTCTTCTACCGGAACGGGGGCCCCATAGAAAGCAACAATAGCATCTCCAATATATTTATCCAAAGTCCCCTGATTGTCCAAAAGTATATTGGTCATTTCAGTTAAATAATCGTTTAACAATTCTACTAATTCTGTGGGGGTTAATTGTTCAGAAAATCGGGAAAACTCTTGAATGTCTGTAAAGACAGCTGTATGAATATCTTCGTCTCCACCTAGTTTTGGTACGGTTTTTCCATCCACCATTTGGTCTATTAATTTTGGTGATATATATGTGCTAAAGGTTGTTTTTAAAAACCGCTTATCTTTATCTAGAATTAAAAATGTATATGAAAAAACGCCTAGCGGTGTGAGGGTGATTGAAAAAATGGGTCGAATAATTTCCCACATAACAGATTCGCCTAAAAACTGACTGTAGGCAAACACAATCCACAACCCCGCGCCAGTCGCTAAAAACATAAAACCAAACATGGGTTTTTTTGGCGCACCCGTAAAAACGCCTATTGCTATAGAAAGAAATAGGGCCCCAAAATAGTTAGCTGTTGGGGATTTAATTTGAATAAATTTATTTTCTAAAATACTGTGAATCACATTTGCGTGTATTTCTACACCCGGAAAAGTCTCTTGAACCGGGACACTTCTAAGATCCATTAAGCCGGGAAGAGATGAGCCAACAATGGCTGTTTTGTCGCCCCAATAAGCTGGGTCTAACATTTCTGCGTCAAAAGCGTACATATATGGAATATAATAAAACGTTTTATGTGGGCCGAAATAGTTGATAAACATGCGCCCCTTGTCGTCGATGGGGATTTCTCTCGCTATATTCCCTGTAGAATCTATTAGGTGTAGCATTTTATTTTCAAAGTCATATTTAAATCCGTCGTCAGGGAT
Organism: Fidelibacterota bacterium; assembly: GCA_018658715.1. Taxonomy (GTDB): domain Bacteria; phylum Fidelibacterota; class Marinisomatia; order Marinisomatales; family UBA1611; genus JABHGY01. Next base: position 134,643 of record JABHUQ010000034.1, on the reverse strand, counting down.
TTTTAGAATATCCTTAATAGCTGAAAGGGCGAGGGATGGATATGTTTTGTTTGGTCCTTTAAAATGAATGGCTGTTGGAGCGCGACGGATGATTCCATCCTCATCTTGGGGAAAATTGGCCGCCCCAACCCCGTAAGAAGCACTAAGCAGTTCCGTGTAAGTGTTTCCTATTCTCTCTGCTGATGGGAGGTGCTTGGCAACTTCATCCGGTATCTTTAATGTGTGATTCTGGTCATTGTAACCATTCGGTACGTCTGCCATTTTATACAAAAAATTCAGCGTGTCTTCTGTTTCGAAAACTAAGGCATGGTGAACTTTTGAGTTTTGAGATGTGCTTTCAACAAATCGATTTGGATCGGCGTTAAGAAGGAATTTTTCTGTGGCTGCTTGTAGTTCTGGGGTTGTTGTTTCCTGAGACAGGGCATCAATAAGTGAATGTGTGTAGCTGTTTTTTTCATCAAAAATAACATCAAACAAAAGAGCATCTGGGTTTCCTGAAGAAACAACATCTGTCAATTGCCCGTGATAAGCGTGAGGCCACTCATGGTAATTCCCTAAAGCTTCAACGGAGTTTTGTTCAATATCTATTATAACAACATTATCAATAGACATTTCTTCTGTGTTTGATGATGCGGCTTTTAGTCGTGCATCATAAGATTGATATTCATAGCGATCAATGATGCGGGTAAATACAAAGCCTTTGGTGCGGGTGCCAAAATGAATAAGCGCTGAAAAAAGTAGCGCAAAAAAAACGCCGGATAATATTCTCTTTTTTCTGTCAGACATTTAAGTGTGTTTGGTTGTTCGGTTTATTGGGTGTATCGTTGCCTGTTCCGCTTTACAAGCCCATATTTATCGTCTTTTAATTGGTCAAATTCAAACAAGTGATGTTTTCCGTCTGGACGAATACTAATTTGCATTCCTTTGGCTAAACTCACCTGATCGTCTAATAAAGAAATTTTATGTCTGGTTTTTGGGGGGGGGTTAATAGTGTGGTTTCCAAAAGGCGTATTCTCTGGATATATTGCTGAAAAAAAGCTGCCAATACAGAGAAGGTAGTGTATATGTTTTTTCATTATTTCATACAAATCATTTTGTTAAAACTTTTATTAAAGTAACTCTCCTTTGTTGCTTTTCATAATAGTTTAATTAAAATACACTTTTGAACCTATCTGTGGTTGGGTGCGCTTAAACTACGCGGGTCTCCCAACGCCATAAACGTTTACACCCACATAATCCCAAACGGGAGATATAATTCCAATGCTCTCAGAAATGATCTGGTTCTTGTTGGTGTTTTTTGAGAATCTTTCTGGACCAACGGTATGAACAATTGCGGCATCTGGTTCCGCTGTATGGTATATATGTGTAACATCCGGAAAGGTTGGAAAAGATTTATAAGGCGTTTTTTCTCTTAAAAAGTTTTGACCAGATGCATTAATGTGATCCTTAATGTTGGTCTCCTTTTTTACGTTTTTTAATCGGTCTATAATGATGATTGAGTCAATTGAATATTTTTCTTTTAAGTTATAAAGTGTTATTGGGGAAACATGAGTATTATCAAAAATAAGTGGCCATATATAGGTTTTGTTATCTAATACATCAACCATGTGTTTTTCTTGTTCTTTTGGTTGCTGGGTGTTTAGCCGTATTGTGTTTGATCTTAATGGTAAGTAGATGAATTTCATTGTTGTTGTCTTCTTCCGAATAGAGCAGAGCCTATCCTGACCATTGTGCTTCCTTCTTCAACGCCTATTTCAAAGTCGCTGCTCATTCCCATTGAAAGTTCGGTCAATTTATTTGCTGATAGTTGTGAATTTATTTCATCTTTTAATTCCCTTAACAGTGTAAATGACTTTCTTATTTTTTGTTCATTTCCAGTAAGGGGGCCAACTGTCATTAATCCTTTTACGATTATGTTTTGTGTTTCTGTAGCTGCAATCATGCCGTCGATATCTTCTGGATTAAAGCCGTGCTTTTGGCGTTCTCCGCTTGTATTTACTTCTAATAAAACTTGTACTGCTAAACCTTTTTTATCGATTTTTTTTGCCAGTTTGATAGAGTCCACAGAATCAATTGTATCAAACAATTCTAAACATTTATTAATCTTGTTCGACTGAAGGTGACCAATAAACCTTTTTGTTATATTCGGCATTAAAGAAAAATCTTCAAATTTTGAATGTGCTTCCTGAATACGGTTTTCTCCTATGGATCTAATACCCATAGCATAGCTCTCGTTTATAATTGAAAAGGGGTGGGTCTTTGTAACGGCTATAAGTTGAACAGGGCGGTTTACACCGCCCCGTATTTTTGCTTTTTCTATCTTATGATAGATTGTCTCAAGGTTGTTCGATAGGCTCATTCTTCATTTGAATTACTTGCGGCATCTTCAATTGTAAGTTGATTGTCTTCTGGTTTTGGCTCTTCTGTGGCTTTTTCTTCGCTAATAACGCGTGTAATGGTAGAAATGCTTGCGCCATCATCAAGCTTCACAAGGCGAACACCTTGGGTTACTCGACCAATCGTTCGTATTGCGCCAACAGGTTGTCTCATTAAAACACCAGAATCGGTAATTACAATAAGGTCGTCTGAGTCTACCACCTCCATAATTTTTACCATTTTTCCTGTTTTGTTTGTACACCTCATGGTTAACACGCCTTTGCCGCCTCTTGTTTGTGAGCGATACTGAATGATGTCTGTTCGTTTTCCGTACCCTTTTTCTGTGGCAACTAAAATTGTACCCTCTCGCTTTACAACCAACATGCCCACAACATAATCAGTTTTTGAGCTTAGGGTTATTCCTTTTACTCCCATTGTTTTTCTGCCGCTAGGGCGAACGTTGGTTTCTGAAAATCTGATGGATTTTCCTTCGTGTGTTCCAAGAAGAATATCGTGGTCTCCGTTGGTAATTCGAGCTTCAATTAGTTTGTCTCCTTCTCGAACTTCTATAGCGTAAATACCGCCTTTTCGTGGATTGCCATATGCAGAAAGAACTGTTTTTTTAACTATTCCATTTTGAGTTGCCATCACAATAAAGTGATGATCGTCGAATTCTTTTACGCTTACAAATGCTTCGATTTTTTCACCCGTGTCGCACCCAATTAAATTAACAATTGCGCGGCCTCTTGTTGCGCGACCTCCTTGTGGTATGTCGTAAACTTTTAGCCAGTAACACTTCCCTTGGTCTGTGAAGAACAGCATATAGTTATGGGTATTAGCAATAAACAAATGTTCAACAAAGTCCTCATCTTTACTCATAGCGCCCTGAACGCCTCGACCGCCTCTTCTTTGTGTTCTGTATGTGTTTAATGCTGTTCTTTTAATATAACCCTGGTGTGTTATTGTAAGAACTACATCTTCTTCGGCAATCATATCTTCCATGGAAAAATCTGCGTCTAGGGGTAATATTTCTGTCCGTCTTTCATCGCCATAATTTTCTCTTATTTCCATCAGTTCAGACTTGATAATATCCATTCTTTGGCTTTCGCTTTCTAAAATGCCCTTTAGGTGGGCTATTAGTTGAATGACTTCTTTATATTCTGCAACAACTTTTCCAACCTCTAGTCCAGTAAGTTTTTGTAGGCGCATATCTAATATGGCTTGGCATTGTTTTTCAGAAAGATTAAATGCATTCATTAAGCCCTCTTTGGCTTGGGTCGGATCTTTGCTTCCTCGAATAATTGAAATCACTTCATCTATATTATCCAGCGCAATTTTTAAACCTTCAAGTATGTGTGCGCGCGCCTCTGCTTCTTTTAGGTCAAACTCTGTTCTTCGTACAATAATGCTGTGTCTAAAATCAATAAAATGTTGAAGAATTTCTTTCAGGCTCATGATTTTTGGAACGTCGTTATAGAGAGCAAGCAATATGATACCAAACGTATCTTGAAGTTGGGTGTGCTTATATAGAAGGTTTAATATTACTTCTGGAACAGCATCGCGCTTTGTTTCAATCACAACTCTGATTCCGTCTTTATCAGACTCGTCCCGTAAGTCTGTAATGCCCACAACTTTTTTATCTCGAACAAGATCTGCTATTTTTTCAATTAACCTTGCTTTATTTACCTGATAAGGAAGTTCGGTTATAATAATACTGTCTTTACCGTTCTTAGCTGTTTCAATATGGGCTTTGGCTCGCATTTTTACTATTCCGCGACCTGTCTTATAGGCGTTTTTAATACCATCCATGCCCATAATTAATCCTGCTGTTGGGAAATCGGGCCCCTTAATGTGTTCCTGTAATTCTTCAACGGTAATTTCTTTATTGTTTATAAGTCCAATGAGCCCATTAATAATTTCCGTTAAGTTGTGGGGTGGTATTTTTGTTGCCATTCCTACGGCAATACCCTCAGAGCCGTTTACCAAGAGCGTAGGTACCATGCTTGGTAAAACAGCTGGCTCTTTTAGTGTTTCATCAAAGTTCGGAACCCAGTCCACTGTTTCTTTATCAAGGTCTTTTAGCATTTCGCTTGCAAGCCTTGTCATTCTTGACTCTGTATAGCGCATTGCCGCTGCGTTATCTCCGTCAATGGATCCAAAGTTACCCTGGCCGTCTACCAGCTCATATCTCATTGAAAAATCTTGTGCCATCCTTACGAGCGCGTCATATACAGAGCTGTCGCCGTGAGGGTGGTATTTACCTAAAACATCACCCACAATTCTTGCAGATTTTTTATAAGCCCTATTCCAATGAGAGCCAAGATCATTCATCCCAAACAAAATGCGTCTGTGAACCGGCTTTAGCCCGTCTCGAACATCTGGAAGAGCCCTTGAAACAATAACAGACATAGAATAGTTGAGATAACTTTCTCTCATTTCGTCTACAATGTCGCGGTTAATGGTGTTGTCGCGATTAAAATCAACCATAATTATTTTTCCTAATTTTTATTAAATATCTAGATTAACAACAAATTGTGCGTTTTTTTCTATGAAGGTTCTTCGTGGTTCTACGTCGTGCCCCATCAAATCTTGAAATGTTTCTGCTGCCTTTGCTGCATCTTCAACTGTAATTTGCATCAATGTTCTTCTTTCTGGGTCCATGGTGGTTTCCCATAATTGTTCGGGATTCATTTCTCCCAACCCTTTATATCTTTGGATGCCAACTTTTGTTGTTTTGTTTTCTTTTTTCATCCTGTCTATTATTAAGTCTCGCTCGTTGTCGTCATATACATAAAACTCTTTTTTTCCTTGGTGAAGTCTGTACAAAGGAGGGAGCGCCAAGTATAGGTTTCCATTATGGATAACTTCTGGCATTCTTCTAAAAAAGAAAGTTAATAATAATGTTCTAATGTGGGAGCCATCAACATCTGCATCTGTCATAATAATAACTTTATGATATCTTAGTTTTTCAACATCAAAGTCGCCGGCGGATTTTTCACCTGTATCTTCACTGGTCCCTCCAAAGCCTGCGCCCAAAGCTGTAATAATGGATTGAACCTCGTTGTTAGATAATAATTTATCGATTCGGGCTTTTTCGGAATTAATTACCTTGCCCCTTAGGGGTAGTATAGCTTGTGTCCTTCTATCTCTTCCTTGTTTGGCTGAGCCACCCGCCGAATCACCCTCAACTAGGTATAATTCGCTGAAAGCGGGGTCCCGGTTTGAACAATCTGCAAGTTTTCCTGGGAGCGAAGAGCCGCCGAGGGCGCTTTTTCTTCTGATTAATTCGCGGGCTTTTCTTGCGGCGCTTCTACTGCGCGCGGCCAGTAGGGCCTTTTCAATTACTTTGCGACCAATAGACGGGTTTTGTTCTAAAAAATCTAAAATACCTTCATAGACAGCGGCGTCAACAATTCCTTTAACGTCGCCGTTTCCTAATTTTGTTTTCGTTTGTCCTTCAAATTGCGGTTCTGGAACTTTAACGCTAAGAATGGCTGTTAAGCCCTCGCGAAAGTCTTCACCAGATAAGTTTATTTTCTCATTCTTCTTTGCTTTTATTAGGTTGTTTTTTGCCGCATGATTATTCATGGCGCGCGTTAAAGCTGATCTAAAGCCTGAAAGATGAGTTCCGCCTTCAATTGTATTAATGTTGTTTACAAATGTTAAAATATTTTCAGTATATGTTGTTCCATAACGAAAGGCTACGTCTATAGGAATTTCTCCGTCTTCTTTGGAAATTGTAATTATTTTATTATGAATTGGGTTGTTGTGTTCATCTAAAAACTTTACAAAGTCGCTTAACCCTCCTTTAAATTTAAAAACATCAGATTCTCCATCTTCCTTCCGCTTGTCCTTTAGTCTTATTTCAAGTCCTTTGTTTAGGTACGCCAACTCTCTTAGTCGGTCTGCAATTATTTCATATTCAAATGTTGTTGTGTTAAAGATCGTTTTGTCGGGAAAAAAACACACCTTTGTGCCTGTCTTTTTTGTGGAACCTGTCACCTCCAGTTTATTCTGAACTACCCCAATTTTATAGTCTTGACGATGTATTTTTCCGCCTCTGTGTACCTCAACCCACATTGTTTCAGACAAAGCGTTTACAACTGAGACTCCTACGCCATGAAGGCCGCCAGAGACTTTATATGAACCTTTGTCAAACTTTCCGCCAGCGTGTAAAATCGTCATCACAACTTCTACTGCCGGTTTGTTTTCTTCTTTATGAATATCTACAGGAATTCCTCGGCCGTTGTCTTCAACCGAAACTGATCCGTCTTTATTAAAGGCCACATTAATCACCGAACAGTGTCCTGCGAGAGCCTCATCAACAGAATTGTCTACAACTTCATAAACAAGGTGGTGGAGCCCGCGCTTGCCCACGTCTCCGATATACATTGCGGGTCTTTTTCTTACCGCTTCCAACCCTTCAAGAACTTTAATACTCTCTGCGCTATATTGTTGTGATGTCATAAAAATATAATATCCTTAATTATGTTTTGTTCTAATTCTTTGTTTAATTTTTCAATTATTTCTTTTTTTTTAAACTGGAGTTCTTGTCTCCATGTTGAGTTTGATACCCGAACTTTAATAACTCCGTGCTCAACGCTTTCTGCCTCTGTGTTTTTACCAACCGCATCTCCAACAATATCATTCCAAATTATTATTGCCTGCTGTTGGGAAACTCCTTTTTCTAGCCCGGATGTCTTTAAAAATTTTTCTAGGGCTGAGCCTAAGCGTTGCATGTTCTTTTTAAATGAAAAGTTGGTGTTTCTTCGTCGTTAATTTCTATTCCGCTTTTTTCTAAATCAATTAAGTCTGTTGTTGTGATAATTGTTTGTATTTCATTGCCTGATTGTTTCTCAAATCGTTTAATAAGATCAACCACCTTGCGACTTCTTCCTGAGTCGAGCTTGGCAAATAAATCATCTAATAAAAGCGTTGGTGTTTGTTTCGTGCTTTTAGCAATATAAAACAATTCTGCTAATTTCATTAGCACTAGAGAAATTTTATGCTCTCCTTGTGAGCCGTATTTTTTAACATCTTTTGTGTTCCATGAAATTTTAAAGTCATCTCTGTGTGGTCCAAAATTTGTTATTCCCGTTAAAATGTCTCTTTGTTTGTTCTTGTTTAATGTTTCAATCGTTTTTTCCTGGCTATAAATAGCGCTCGTATAATCAATAGCAATGGGTTCTTCTTCTGAAAAATCCTTTGCTACCTTTTTTAATTCTTCGTTGTATTCTAGTAACAGTTTTTCTCTTTTTCCCCATAAAGAAACAGCTTCTTGGGCGATAGAGCTGTCCCAAGCGTCCAGTTCTGACTTGTTACTTCTGTTTTCTCTTATGTTTATAAGAACGGCGTTTCTTTGTTTCAAAATACGATGATATTGGACAAGTGTTTCTATATAAGCTTTAGATATAACTGAGAATATTTTATCAAAAAACTGCCTTCTGTTTGCTGGTGGTCCTTTTGTAACCACCTGCTCTTCTGGCGACAAGACAACAACAAGGTTTTTGCCCATTAATTCTTTTAATCCTAAAATGGGGGCTTTGTTTATGTGAAATCTTCTTTCTCCTTTTCTGTTTTGATGGAGAGTAATTATTTCTTTTTCGTTGTTTTTATTAAAGGTGCCTTTAATTTTTAAAAAGTCGTCATCCGTTTTTAGTAATTCTTTATGTCTGTTTGTTCTAAAGCTTTTCCCAAAAGATAGGCTGTGTATTGCTTCGAGAACTCCTGTCTTTCCAGATCCGTTCTCTCCCCAAATTACATTTAAACCTTTGCTGAACTCAATGTGCATTCTTGAATGGTTTCTAAATGAGACCATTTCAATCTTCATAATCGCCATTGATCATATATATCTTTTTAATCGTTAAGCCTTATTGGCATCAGCAGCATTGTTGAATCAACGTTTTCATCAACATCTTCTGAATTAAACAAAGCGGCACTGATGGGTGTGTTTAGATTAATAACTACTTTTTGACCGTCTACGTGGTTAATAACATCCTTTAAATATTCTGCGTTGTATCCTATTGTAAGCCCGTCGCCAGTATATTCAGCTGTGATTTCTTCTTGTGCTTTTGATGATTTTTCGGGGTCTTCCGTAGAAATCAAACATTGTTTATCTGAAAGATTAAGCGCTACTTGTCTTGTTGTTTTGTTGGAAAAAATAGAAACGCGCCTAATCGCTCCAGAAAGATCACTTTTATCTGTAATTAATTTTTTTGTATTATCGCTCGGAATTACACTTTCATAATCGGGGAATCTTTCGTCTATTGTCCGAGTCAATACCGTCACTTTATCGGTTATTGCTGTCATATGATTTTCTCCTACAATAAGCCCTACGTCATCATTAGAGCTTGCTAATTGCAATATCATATAGTTTAAAAATTTTTTCGGAACGATGACGTCTCCAACAAAGCCCGTAGAAACAAAGTCTTTTCTAATGTGCTTCACCAAGCGGTGGCCGTCGGTGGAAACAGCTGTTAAATTATTTTTATTAAATCTAAAAAGAACACCGGTGAGAGCTGGTTTAAGATCGTCCCGACTTACAGCAAAAACGGTTGATTCTATTACAGATTTAAAGAGTTGAGAATTCATTGATAGCTCTTTTCCGTCGCTTGTGTCCGGAATTGAAGGAAATTCATTTGCCGGTTTTCCCATCAAATCATAAACACCTGTTTCGGTCCGCAGTTCTATTTTATTATCACTATCAACTATAAGTGTAATGCGCGTCTCTGGTAATTCGTTGGTTATGTCTAATAGCGTTTTAAGTGGGATTGCTGCAGACCCGGGTTCTTCAATACTAACAGGTATTTCGGCTATAATAGTAATCTCTAAGTCTGTCGCTCTTAATATTGTCTTTTCTTCTGACGCTTTAAATAAAACACAACCCAATATAGGAAGGGTCGAGCGCGTTGGGACCGCTTTTGAAAGTTTTTGAAGAACATTTTGTAATTCTGTTTTCGATGTGGAAAATTTCATTATTTATCCATTATTTGGTGGATTGAAAAAAGATGTATTTTCAAGTAGAAAATAGACTGATAATTTTACTCTAAATAGGTGTATTTCTCAATGTATTTTTCTGATCGAAAGATGATTTTTATCATTTTATAATTAGAAGAATATTTTTTATTAAATTAAAATTAAATACTTATTATTTATAATAGGATTAATTATGTGGATAAACACATGATATCTTAATCTATATTATAGTGCCTATTGTTTTAACTAAAAAGACCTGAAGAAATACTTTATGTGTATAATATTTTGATAAAAATAAAGAGTGTTAAAAAATAGACCTAAACCACACAATTAAACAAAATATCACTTATCAACAACATAAGTTATCCATATGTGGATAACTTATGTTGATAACTTATTTTTCATTAACAAATATGTAAAAATTTTGTCTCGCATCTGATATCCAAGCATCATACCATTGCATTTTTTTATAATTAAGAGCCATACTTTCGATCTCTGACCAGTGTGTTTTAAGAGACGGCTTGCCGCCCGGTTTAATTTTTTCAACCCACAAGAGATGAAACCCCAGAGAAGAATTGATAGGAGGGCTACACTCTCCAGTATTTATATATTTTACAGCCTGACCAATTTCCGGAATTGGATAATTTGTAGGATCTATCCAACCAAGATCTCCGCCAATTTCAGACGTTCGAACATCGGTTGAATACTCCTTCACAAATTTTTTGTAATCATCAAGGGTTTTGGATGAATCTTTCAACGATAACGCAAAATCATAGGCTCGTTTTTCATCGTCGGGCGTTAGTTTTGGCTGTATTAAAATATGTTTTACATTTATTTTGTCTCCTCTTTTTTCAAGAGTTTCAATTAGGTGATAACCAAACTCTGTTTCAACAGGAAAGCTTAATGAATCAATATTTTGAGAAAAAGCAACTTCTTCAAAAGGCTTAACAAAAGAGCCGCGATTTACAAAACCAAGATGACCGCCTTTTATTTTTGAGCCAGGGTCCATGGAATATTGTTTTGCCAAACCCTCAAAACTTTCCCCCGCTAAAACAAGCGACCGTAAGCTATCAAGCATATTGTACGCTTTTTCTTTAGACGCCATATTTGGGGTAGGTTTTATAAGAAGGTGGCGTATTTTGACCGTTGTTGGAAGGATGGGAAGACTATCTTTAAATACAGAATAAAAATCAGAAACACCGTTTCGAGTTACAGATATATTGTTTAATAATTGTTGTTGATATTTTTCTGATACAATTCGATCTCGCATATCATACCAAAACTCCCTTCTAAACGACTTGATGGACTGTCCCAACATTTCCTCCGCCTTATCTTCTCCTCCAGCTTGCGCTAAAATATTGGAAACTTGCTGGTCAAGAGCAGCGGTTACTTCTTTCTCTTCAGCTTCAATCGAATCCAACGCCGCCATTTCTAAAATAATTTTTTGGTCAACCATTTGATTTATTACATTTTGTTGTAATTCTTCAAATTCTTCAGGATGTGTCTGGGGGTTAATTCTAGACTGGATGGCCGTCATATTAACCAGCTGAACCAGGTCACTTTTTAAGATAACATTATCCTCAACAACCGCAGCAATACCATCAACAAATTGCTTTTCTGGTAATTCTTGAGATAAAACATGTGAGCCAAAGAAGGCAGCAACTAGTAACAGTTTTTTTATATTCATTTTAATACCATTTCCTTATTGATATAAATTGTAGAAGAATTCCTTAAACTATCCATAACAGAAGATAGGGCTATCTTTTTTTCGTTTTGTAACAACCTATTATAGATTTCATCATAAGCTCGATCTAAACTAACGACAGACCCTCTTTTATGTTTCTTTATAATTTGAATAACGTGATAATTTGACTTTGAAAAAACAGGACCAATAACAGATTTTTTGTTTTTTGAAAAGATTCTTTTGTCTAAATCTTTAATCAAAAAACCTTTTTTCACAGTTACGGGCTCTGTTTTATGTTTTAACAATAAGTCTTTTCGTTTTTTCCCTGATGAGCCAGAAAGCAAAGCCTTTCTGATTTTATCGGCATCAGTTTTATCTTCAACCGAAAAGTGATAAACAACGGCCTCATCATATTTTCTCACAAAAGACGATCTGTTTTTAGAATAATACTTTTTAATATCATCATTGTCTATAGAAACATCAAGAGTAACGGCAGACGACAAAAAAGTATTTGCGAGCAGTTTTCTATAATATATATCTCGTTTTTTTATCAGAGATTTATCTAGATTTAATTTTTCATTTAAAGCAGCTTGATAAAGAAGCTGCTCTTCTACCCACCCATGAGCAAATTTTGCAACATCATCATTTGAAGCTATACCCACATTAAGCTCTTTTTCAATGTCGCTTAGCGTCAGAAACTTATCGTTTACACGAGCCACAGGTACAGAATCAAAATCTTTTTTTGTTGAACATGCGCTCGAAAAAAGAAACAGATTTAATAAAAACAGTAATTTCATAGGCTGAAAATTAATTATTAGAAGGCGTTAATAACAGATGAACAGATTTTTTTACAAACCGCAACCCGCCGCTTAAAGATTTTGTTGGCACAACAAAACCGATAAATCCATTTTTCTTTTGGGTAAGCTTTATTTCTCCTTCAAAATCACCCGCCAAAAGATAAAAGATATCAAGAATACTATTCACGTCATCAAAACCCCCCAGAGAAGAAAAAACGAACTCAACAAGAGACTCTTTTATTGAAATTACCGATAAAAACGAATTCGAAAACAAAACCCTCGCCTTAGATATTTCGATTAAATGAACCGCTTCATCTGGAAGACCACCAAAGCGATCTATAATATTGTTTTCAATTATATTAACATCGTTACCGCTTGTTGCTTTTGATAATTGATCATAATAATACAAACGAACCGACGCTTCTTCTATATACGAATAAGGAAACAACGCATCGCCGTCAAATATAATTGATGGAAAAACAATATTTACGTTCGTTGTTCCACCAACATCATCGAAAGCATCTTTTAATAAGTCGCAATACATTTGGAACCCGACAGAAGAAATATGCCCGCTCTGTTTATATCCAAATAATGCGCCGGCCCCACGAATTTCTAAATCCTTTAATGAAATTTCATAGCCAGAGCCTAAAGATGTGTGTTGTTCTATAGTTTTGAGTCGCCGGTAGGCGTTTTTCTCCAACACAGCCTGCGGCACAAGCAATAAGCACGTTGCTTGGCGATGCCCTCGCCCAACACGCCCTCGTATTTGATAAAGCTGTGACAGGCCAAAATTTTGAGCGTTGTTAATAATAATCGTATTTGCATTAGATACATCTAACCCAGATTCGATGATTGTAGTACAAACCAAGACGTCTATTTGTCCGCGAAAAAAAGATAGAATTGTTTTTTCAAGCAGTTTAGGCCCCAGTTGACCATGGATAAAGGCTACATTGTGGTTTGGGTATTTTTTTGCAATTTTATCATAATAATATGGAATGGAATCTATTTCATTATGCAAAAAATAGACCTGCCCACCACGATCCAGCTCTTGGTCTATCTGAGAGAAAAGTACATCGAAATTAAAATATTTTACATAAGTAGATATAGGCATCCTAGACACAGGTGGCGTTAATATTTTACTAATCCCCCTTATGCCGGAAAGGGACTGTTGTAACGTTCTTGGTATTGGTGTCGCAGATAAACTAAGCACATCTAACCCAGATTTAATTAACCTGACTTTTTCTTTATGTTTTACCCCAAAACGATGTTCTTCGTCCACAATTAAAAGAGAGAGGTTTGGAGCATATACATCCTCGCTAAGCAGGCGGTGTGTTCCCACAACAACATCGACTTTGCCGCGCGCGACACGAGAAATAATCTCTTTTTGTTCTGAGCGAGTCTTAAACCTAGAAAGAAGCTCTACAACAACACCCAAAGGCTCTAGCCGCTCCCCGCATGTTATATAATGTTGATCCGCAAGAACAGTCGTTGGGCACAGAAAAAAAGCCTGTTTGTTTGATGTGACAGCAAGCATAATAGCACGAAGAGCAACCTCTGTTTTACCAAAGCCGACATCGCCACACACAAAGCGATCCATTGGCCTATCAATGGCCATGTCACCCAATACGTCATTGATAGCACCAGCCTGGTCTTCAGTTTCACTATAAGGAAAGGTATCCACGAGAGCGCGATAGAGCTCTCCGGGCTGATCGTAAATGAAATTTCTTTTTTTTACCTTTTGTGAATAGAGGCTTAAGAGCTCTCCAGCCACAAGAGATACAGATTCTTTAGTTTTTTTAATATCTGAAGCCCAGCGCTTACCCCCCAACACAGAAAGGGTCGGGGTCTCACTGGATGATAAATATCTATGCACCAGGTCCATCTTATCCAAAGAAACGAACACCTTAGCTTCGCTGGCAAACTCCAACGACAAACATTCTTGCTCCCCGCCCGCGTTATTTACGGTGGAGAGACCCCGATAAACACAAACACCAAAAGGCTGATATACCAAATAATCCCCAGCAACAATTTCAGACAAGCTTTTAAGACCCACCCCAGATATAGCTTTTTGATTTGGAGACCAACGAGACTTTGCCCCACCTCCTACAAAATCATTTTCAGACAAACAACACAACCCCATTTGTTGAGAGTAAAAACCTTTAATTAACTCTGCACGTATATGAGTTATTTGGGCGGGATTGATATACTTTGAAACAACACCAACGTTTTGACCAAAATAAAAAATAGGGCAATCAGAAAAGCGATCAACTAACAATTCTAAAGAATCTCTTTTTGCCAAAAACGACAATTTTTTAATATTTATTTCATCAACGCCAACATTAAAAACGGTATCATCTTCTCCCGCTGAGCCGGAAAGCAAACTTTCATCTTTATAGTCATACGAAAAAAGCAAATAATCACACAGAACAGACCTAAGTGATTGATTATTATCGCCTTGCGCTAACCCTAAGTTGTTTGGAGACAAGGAAAACGAATTTAACAAATGAAGCGTTAATTGAGACGTTTGATTAAAAGACCTTACAGATGCTATTGTTGAAAATTCAAATTCAACGCGGATGGGGTTTTTTAGAAACAATGGAAAAAAATCGACAATGTCTCCCTTAATTGAAAACTCACCAGGATTTTCAACACTGTATACTTTGTCATACCCCCAAGAAGATAGCGTTTTACTAAAACTGCTCCGCTCTAGCGAGAGACCCGGAGAAAGATGCAATATGTCGCTAGGCGCTACCCGCGGAATATCAGCACGACAAAACGAAGAGCTGGTTGTTATAACTATAATATTTCGTTCGTTGCCACCCAAAACCCTATGCAGAAGCTCTTCTTTATATCGTTGTTTTTCGTCAACAAAACCTCCCACGGAAGACTCATGTGACCCAGGATAATAAAAAGCAACATCTGGTAAAGTGTAATACACAGCATTATATAACGAAGCGGCTGAATCATCACAGTCACAACAAACAACCAGCGGGCAGGTCGAAGATCTTTGAAGAAAAGATAAGATTATTGCAACGGAAGGTTGTGTAACGCCAACAAAAGAACGAAGACCAGCAACACCAGACTCAACACGATTAAGCACATCGCCTATTTCACCAACACGCACATCTTTTATGGTTTCACGTGAAACGCTCATTTGTTTTTTAAATACACAGTAAGAACAGAAATGTCGGAAGGCGATACACCGGATATTCTAGACGCCTGCCCAAGAGTTTCGGGCTTAATGGAGCTTAGCTTTTCAGACGCTTCACGAGAAAGCCCAACCATAGATAAATAATCTAAAAACAAAGGAAGTTTAACCAAATTTAGCTTCTTGTTTTTTTGTATACTTGCGTTTTGCCTTTTGATGTACCCCTCATATTTTATAGAAACAAAAGCCTCATGTAAAAGCTCGCTTCTTTCCCACGGCTCTAGAAAAGGTGTTTTTATAACGTCAAAATAATTGCTTTGAAAACTTTCTAGGGATATTTCTGGTCGCTTAATAAGTTGAGCCCCCGAAGTGGGTTCCTTCACCTTGTTGTTTATAAGGCCGGGCGATACAGGTTTAGACAAAAGCTCAAAAACAGATTTTAACGCCTGCGCTTTTTTGTTGTGTTTAGAAGAGCGGGCCAAATTAGAGAGGCCAAATTTTTCCGCATAAGGAAACAGCCTTTGGTCTGCGTTTGAGTAACGAAGAGAAAGCCTATATTCTGCCCTAGATGTAAACATCCTGTAAGGCTCAAGGGTGTCTTTGGTAATTAAATCATCAATTAATACACCAATATATGACTCTTCGCGCCCAAGAGTAAGTTGCTCAATATTTTTAACACAGCAAGACGCATTGATACCCGCAATCAACCCCTGAGCAGCAGCTTCTTCGTAACCAGAAGTGCCATTTATCTGGCCAGCAAAAAACAAACCGCTGACAATTTTTGATTCAAGGGTAGATGTTAGCTGAGACGGAGGAAAATAATCATACTCAATTGCGTACCCAGGGCGATAAAACGCAACAGACTCTAAGCCGGGAATGGCCCTAAGAGATTCTATCTGAACAGACTCCGGAAGGCTTGTCGAAAACCCGTTTAAATATATTTGATCAGAACCGCTCCACTCAGGCTCTAAAAACAACAAGTGTGACGAATGATGAGAAAAGCGGTTAATTTTATCTTCAATCGAAGGACAGTAGCGAGGCCCCACGCCGCCAATATCCCCGGAAAACAATGGCGAATGATTTATGTTTTTTTTTATAATAGCGTGAGCGTCATCAGTGGTCCTTATGGTGTGGCAAGGAATGTTTTGCGGAGCAAACTCTTTTGTGGAAAAAGAAAACGGCGTAGGCGACTCGTCACCAAACACAATATCTGTATTTGACCAATTGACAGAATTTTTTTTAAGTCTTGGCGGGGTACCGGTCTTAAGTCTACCGGTTTGGATACCCAAAGAAACCAAGCTGGACGTAAGCCCAACAGATCCAGATTCTCCCATTCGACCGGCGGGAATTTTTCGATCTCCTATATGAATTAACCCATCCATAAACGTACCAGATGTAATAATTATACTCTGAGAATAAATGGTGTTTCCTGAACGCAGCAAACAACTATCAACCCGGTTTCCCACAACATCAACACCCACAACCTCATCACGTATTAAATCAACACTGTCAACGTTGCGTATCTTTGCAGATATATACGACTCATATTTTCTTTTGTCTACTTGGGCGCGAGGAGACCATACCGCCTCACCCTTAGATTTATTTAATAACTTAAACTGTACGCCACACCGGTCGGTTGTTTCTCCCATAAGACCGCCTAGCGCATCAATTTCTCTTACGATTTGCCCCTTTGCGGAGCCACCAATCGCAGGGTTGCAAGACATACGCGCAAGCGCATTTGTATCCATTGTTATAAGACCAATCGATAATCCCGCCTTAGACGCAGCATAAGCGGCCTCCACCCCAGCGTGGCCGCCGCCCACAACAATAATATCATATTTTAAAGATGTGCGTTTCACGTGAAACTATTTACCAACACAAAAAGAATTAAACACTTTATCTAAGACTGTGTCGGGTGTTGTTGGACCCATTAAGAAACCTAGGTTGTCAATTACATCGCGAATCTCAAAAGCTAACACATCAGCGGTGGCGAGCAATACGTTCCAGGACGATAAGATGTTTTCAAGGCCGCCATGACAGTCTTTTATTACACTGTTTTGCCGGGATGTTGTTAAATATATGTCCGCAGAATGAAATTTGTCGTTAAGCAAGCCGGACAATATTTTGTTTTCTAAAAGAGAAATATTTTGCTCCCGAATGGCAGATATTGAAACCACATTATTGTGTTTATTTAGAAACAACTTCAGTTGCTTTTGAGAGAACAAATCAGACTTATTTAAAACAACAAGAGTTTTAACGTTAATAATATCAACCGGATAGGAAATATTATCTATAATACGTAGGGTGAAGTCGGAAGTTTCAATTTCTTCAATTGAGCGCCTTACGCCGTCGGACTCTATTGCGTTATTTGTTTCTCTTATACCCGCCGTATCAACAAAACATACGGGTACGCCGCCAACTACAGAATATGCTTCAATTGTGTCGCGAGTAGTGCCGGGAGCGTCACTAGTAATGGCGCGATTTTTTCCAAGCAAAGCATTTAAAAGCGTAGACTTTCCCACGTTTGGCTCGCCAGACAAAACAACCCGAGCTCCCGATGTAATAATACGACCATCGTGATAGGTCTTTAATAGGGTTGAAAATATTTCACGCACAGACACCAACAAAGAGAACGCGGTATTTAATCTTTCTTCGTCAAGCTCATCTTCAGAAACATCAAGCTCAAATTCTATTAAAGATAAAGCTTTTATTAGTTTTGATCGTAACTCAACCAATTTGTTAGATAGAGATCCACGAACGAGACGAACGTTTAGTTTGGCTGCATCAAGCGACCTGGAGTGTATAAGAGAAGCAACAGACTCCGCCTGAACTAAATCCAACTTTCCGTTGATGTATGCGCGGCGAGTGAATTCGCCAGGATCTGCAATACGACAACCATATTCAACACAAAAAGAAACAAGAGAAGATACAATAGCGGGGCTTCCGTGGCAGGAAATTTCAATAATATCTTCACCCGTATAGGAGTTTGGACCAGAAAAGAGTGTGACCACCACATCGTCAAGAGGGTCGCCGTCCGGCGTTACAACCAAAAGGGTGGTTGCAAACCGATTTATAAGAGGTGTGGTATTTGTTTTTGGTAGAAGCTTATTTGCGACACGCAAAGCACCGTCGCCGCTCATTCTCACGACAGCCAAACCCCCATAACCATGCGGTGTTGAAGGCGCAACAATCGTGTCTTTTGAGTGCATTATTTTCCGGCGTTACCCGCGGGCACCAACTTTTGTTGGGCAATTGTTAAAACATTAAACAACGTATAATACAGATTTAAACCAGACGGAAAGCTATTAAACATTAAAAAGAAAAATCCCGACATAAAATAAGACATCATTTTTTGTTGTCCCTGTTGGCTTGCGCCACCCATCATGCGCTGTTGAATAAACATAGACACAACCATCAATATAGGTAAAACACTCACCTGGTCTCCATATATAGGCACCGAAAAAGGAAGGTGAAAAATAGTATCGGGAGCAGAAAGGTCTGTAATCCACAGGCCGAACGGCTTACCTCGAAGTTCAATGGTGGTTCGAAACACAGTAAACAACCCAAACAGTAAAGGCATTTGGATTAACATTGGGATACAACCCCCCAAAGGATTTACACCCTTTTCTTTATAGAGCTGCATCGTGGCCTGATTTAGCTTATTAGGGTTGTTTTTATGTTTTTCCTTTAAGGCATTTATTTCGGGCTGCACAGCCTGCATAGCCTGAGTGGACTGATAACTTTTCTTTGTTAGGGGATAAACAACAATTTTTACAAGAAATGAAAAAATAATTAACACAAATCCATAGTTTGGAACCCAAGTATACATTTTTTTCAATAACCAAAGAATTCCTTTAGATATAGGCTTTATGAACCCCCACCCGAAATTCATCACGCGCTCAAGCTCAACACCCAAATCTCGAACACGAGTAAACTCCAAAGGGCCCAAATAAAGTTTGGTTGTTGTTGGCGTAGACCCCACCATCATGATTGAAGCTCCATAAGATTCATTTTCTTTATAATCCCCATAGACATCCGCACCCATTGTTAGCTCTGGTCGCTCAGGAATTAAAGCGGTTAAAAAGTATTTGGACCTTACAGCGACCCAATCTGTTTTTCCGGGAAGTTCATCTTTTTGCGATTCATCTTTTTTAACTTTTAAATCATGCAGTTCACCGCCCTGAAACGCATAGCTGTAAAAATAAGTTTGGTCATCTTTAATGTTTGGTTCGGTTGTTGTAAGTCCGCCATCCCAAGATAAAACAATATTCCCATTTAACAAGTCAGATTTTGCGCCAGAGAAATCAACAGAAATATCTATTGTATATGTGTCGGGGTAGAAAACGAGCGTCTTTTCAACTGGCAGGTCGTTGTTTTTACCAACATAGGTTAAATAAGATATTTTAGAAGGTTTTTTGTTTCCGCGACTGATGGACTCATAAGATATCTGCCAAGGCTCGGAAAGCTCAACGATTTCACCGTCTTCTGATAAATACGACAACATAAGGTTGTTTTTATTTATCCCGTTAATTAACCCAACAAAAGAACTGTCTTTTTGTTTATAATTCTTTAATGAGAAGGACGTAAAAGACCCACCATTTATAGACGATAGCGTTGCTTGATAAAGACTGTTTTCAACGGTGATGAATTTTTCATCTACACTAACCGGGCGATCGCTTTTCTTTTGCGGCATGCTAGCAACTGACTGTTTTGAAGGCGCCACAACCGCCAGAGAATCAATCTCTGTTTGTTGTGCAGCGGGTTGCTGTTCTTGCGGCGGTGATACAATATCCATATAATAAGGAGTGAAGATCATTATAAGCGCAATTAAGAAAAAAGCGACGAGCGTATTTCTATCCATAGTGGTGGTGTAGGTTTGTTATTTGTGTTGGGGTTGTAAAGAGAAAACGGAATAGCCCAAAGGGCGTAAAAAGCATAACAGTTAGGCTGTAAGTTGTTTGCGCCCTTTTTTGCGGCGATTTTTTATAACATTACGCCCACCCACAGTTTCCATGCGGGAGCGAAAGCCATGCTTGTTTTTTCGTTTTCTGTTACTAGGTTGATATGTTCTTTTCATTTCGTCTCCAAAATAGCCCGGGAATATATAAAAGAGAATTGATCGTCCAAAATACATTTTTTCATAAAATAAAACTTTTTTTATAAAAATCCAGTGGAACCATATAAAGAATTTCACATAATTTAAGACTTAATATTACATGTGGATAACTTGTGGACAACCAATTAATGACCAATATGACGGATTTGTGGGCAACAACAACAGAACAGTTGAAAATATCGTTGCCGCAACACGCTTACAATACATGGCTTGAGCCAATTCGACCAGAATCAATAAACGGGAACACGATCATTCTTAATGTGCCCAATCAGTTTTTTTACGAATGGATAGAGTCTCATTATGCTACGACCATTAGAAAAACGGTCAAGTCAATTTCAAATGACACAGATGTAAAGTTTGTTGTATCTCATCAAAAAACAGAAGAAACAGAAAACATTCAACGCCCGCACATTATTAAAAAAGAAACATCTAACCCAAACCTAAACAGGCATTTTTCATTTTCTGCATTTATAGAAGGAAACAACAACCAATTCGCAAAAGCAGCCGCGTTAGCGGTTTCCAAAGCGCCAGGCGAAAAATCATTCAACCCTCTCATTATATATGGAGGTGTTGGCTTAGGAAAAACACACCTGCTCCATTCTATTGGTAATTCTATTTTAGAAATAAACCCAAATGCGGGAATTGTAATGGCGTCTAGTGAAAAATTCACACAAGATTTTATTTCCAGCATCCAGCGCAACAAAACAGTTGCATTCGCAAAGCAGTACAGAAGCGCCGATGTTCTCCTTATTGACGATGTTCAGTTTTTTCAAGGGAAAGAACAAACACAAGAGCAGTTTTTCCACACATTTAATGAGCTATACCAAAACGGCAAACAAATCGTATTAACCGCAGATCGATACCCAAGTGAAATGGTTGGACTACAAGATCGTTTGTTGTCAAGATTTCAATCGGGCCTTGCGGTCGACATTCAACCCCCAGACTTCGAAATGCGAGTTGCTATTCTATTAAACAAAGCCGAACAAAACGGACTGAACCTTCCTTATAATATGATAGAATTTTTAGCGACCCACATAAAAAACAACGTAAGAGACCTAGAAGGAACAATTATTAGGCTTTTGGCCCACTCATCTTTAATGAATAAAGATATTGATTTTGACCTTGTAAAAGAAGTCGTAAAAGAGCGCATTGGCAAAATACCAACATCTACCGTATCGGTTGAAGATGTGGTTCGGCGCGTTTCTGATACATTAAATATTAAAGAAAAAGAAATTGTTGGTAAAAGTCGCAAACAAGAAATTGTCGAAGCGCGTCAAATGGCCATGTATTTATGTCGCCAAGTTATTGGGTCTTCATTTGCAAGCATTGGTGTGTACTTTGGAGGAAGAGACCACACCACCGTTTTGCATGCCGTAAAAACAATTGAAAGGAAGAGAAACCAGGACAACAGAATGGGAGATTTAGTTAAAGGCTTAAAACAGGAGTTCCTTCTATTACCAAACTAACAAGAAGACAAGAAAGTCTTGCGTTTCAAAAACCGCCTTTATATATTTATATCAAGCGATTAGCCGAAGGCAGACCGCTAACACTATCCACACATCAAAAAATATATCAGAAACAACCAAAAACAAAAGGAGTCTTACGATGAGACAAACGATTGTATTTTTAACAACTTTTTTACTAGGCGTTACTTTATTTGCACAGGGTAATTATACGAAAAAAGGCAACTCGGCAAACGCTAGCCAAGAAAAGATTGAGTGGATTGCAGAGCAAAATGTTCTACACGCAGGGTCTGCTGTAAACGCAAACGACCTACCAAACTTTGAGGTCATTGAACCCAACAATCTTCGCGACATTGTAAACGGCACAATTACTGCCACCGTTGATGGATATCCATCTGAAGGCGCTTGGACGTTAGGTGTATATGCAGACCTAGACGAAGATGGCGTTGACGAACTTTACTTCGCGTGTTTAAACGATGATTGCTCTAACTATGGATGGCAGTTATTTTCCACTAGTTACGAAACCCAAACTCTTTCACTTGGCTTTGACAGCGATGCGGTATATACTGTTGGCACAACTGACACATATGGTGATGGCGGAACTACCGTAACAGTTACCGGCGACGATGGAAGCGTATGGGTAACAGCAGCATCTACAAGTGGCGACACATGGGATGATTTTTCTGTGCCCACTGGAGGGCCAGAACCCTGTACGAGCACAGAGGTTACCTTTAACCTCATAGACTCCTACGGAGACGGCTGGAACGGCAACAATCTACTTTTTGGTGATGATGCCATGACTGTTTCAACTTCTGAAGCATCATTCACCTACTGCCTTGAAGACGGTAACTACACATATACTTATGATGCGGCCGGATCTTGGCAGTCTGAAAATTCTTGGTCTGTTACGCTAGAAGATGGCACTGTTCTTTCTGCAGGTGACGGCTCAACTGACCCCGCAGACTATACATTCACAGTTGGCACACCGCCGGCCCCTCAAGCCAACCTTTTCTTTTCAGAGTATGCAGAAGGGACAAGCAGCAATAAATATTTAGAAATTTATAATGGTTCCAATGCCAGTGTTAACCTTGCTGACTATGTCATTAGGGGCAACTATAATGGAAACTTTTGGAGTGAGGCGTTTACCTTTGCTGAAGGCGCAACACTTGCCGCAGGAGACGTATACGTTGTTGCAAGCTCTGACGCGTCTGATGGAATTCAGGCGCTTGCTGACGAACTGCTTGGTTACGCTTCCCCATGGTATACTACGTCCTTCAACGGTGACGACGTTCGAGCGCTTGCACATGTTTCGGGCGCAGACACCACGATTTTGGATATTATAGGAACTCTTGACGGAGACGGAGATGGCGTTGAAGGAGAAGGATCAGAAGATGATCCTGGCGGCGGTTTTGACGTGGCAGGTACAAGCGCAGCAACAAAAGATTATACTCTTGTCAGAAAAAATGGAGTAACATCTGGTAATGGCGGCGATTGGGCTGCATCAGCCGGTACAGATGCAGATAATTCTGAATGGATTGTTGCAGATAAGCCATCAGCTGATTATACACCACCAACACTTGGTTGGCACGTTAATGATGGTAATAGCGATCCTTTGATTACTATTACAGCCCCGGTAGACGGATCTACACTTTTTTCAACAGATGTTACTGTTTCCTTTGAAGCAAGTAATTTTTCTGTTGCAGTCGTCGGAGAAGGTGATGGTCATTTACATTATTCTATAGATGGTGGGGCATCAGTTATGCAATATACATTAGATGATGTTTCGCTCACTGAATTATCAGAAGGAGCCCATACTTTTGAAATATGGCTTGTGGATGATAATCACCAACCATTAGACCCTAATGTTGCAGATGCAGTTAATTTTACAATTTCATCATCGACAATTTCCACCATTTGGGACATTCAATATGTTGCTGATCCATCCACAGACGATGCGAGCCCACTAGTAGATCAAGAAGTAACTATTAGTGGTATTGTAACTGCAGAATTTTGGAATGGTAGCGACAATCGTTACTTATTTGTTCAAGATGCTCCAGGTCCATGGAATGGGATTGTTTGTTTTAACTATGACGGTTGGGATACATTTACATTCCAATCACCAATGGGTGACGTAAATTCTATCGCTGAAGGTGATAGTGTTACACTTACTGGTGTTGTTACAGAATATAATGGACTTACTGAATTAACAGATATTTCTTCTGCAACGATTCATGGTCCAGCTGTCGCTCCATTTGGTCCTGACCAAGTAACAGCTTCCCAAGTTGGAACAGGCGGTACAGATACAGAAGCATTTGAAAGTTGCCTCATTGCAGTTGAAAATGTAACTATATCTAACCCAGATGAAGGATATGGTGAATGGTCTATATCAGATAATACGGGCTCAGTTCGCGTGGATGATAAATGGGATTATTTTTTCTGGCCTGAGGCAGATGTAAATCTTGCAAAAGTTGTTGGTGTTTTGGATTATAATTATTCTAATACAAAAATACAGCCACGTTTAGCTCGTGATGTTGTTGAAGCGGCAGGTGACCCAGGTCGGATTCAACGTATTCAACAAGTACTATATAGTGATTTATTAAAAGCAGGCGAAGATGAAGTATCTGATATCTCATATTATGAAGGTGAAACAGTAACTTTAAAAGGTATTGTAACCATGCCAACAGGTCTTAGTTATGCTGGATCAGGCATTAAATTCATTTACGAAGATGTGCATGGAGGCCCATGGAGCGCTATTTTATCTTATGACCCTGATAGTACAGCATTTCCAATCTTGTTTGAAGGTGATTTAGTTCATGCAACTGGATACATTTCCGAATATTCAACAGGTCCTGCGAATATGACAGAATTGTTCATTACAGAGCCGGTTGATTTGGTTGATTTTGAACAAGACTTACCTCTAATTGATACAGTTTTAACCGGTGATTTACGATGGCCAACAGAAGCTGAGCAATGGGGAAATGTTATGGTTAAAGTTGTAGACGGAATTGTTTCAGGAAACGAATACCAATATGAATTATTCTCTGTGAACGACGGAAGCGGAGATGTGCTTGTTGATGATGATTCAGATAGTATTGCTGTTTTCTTTGAAACGAATCCACTCCCACCTGTTGGGTCTTTTGTTCAATCTTTAAGAGGTTGGGTCTACCACCATTATGGTTCTAATGCAGATTCAAGCGCTTACAAACTAGAACCACTTTATATTGGCGATCTAGAATTTGGAGCAGGACCTCCAGCTATTAATGAACCCACACGCGAACCATGTGCTCCAACATCTAGCGACGAAAGCGTTACTGTTGTATGTGAGATTGAAGATAATTCAACAGTAGCTTCTGCAGAAATTATGTACAGTATTAATGGTGGTGCTTATCAAAGTGCTGTCATGGCACCTGGAGGTGGATTTGAGTGGTCTGGAAATATTCCTATTTCTGATGGTGATGATGTGAATTACTATATTGTTGCAACAGATGATGGAGCTGACCAAGCAGAGTCAAAAACAAGCACATTCCCCTATGATATAGACAATGGTCAATTGGGATTTGTTGTTAAAGATAATCTTGAAATTCATGATGTGCAATTCACATCTTGGCCATCAGGTGTCTCTCGTTATCATAATTGCGAATTAACCTTAAATGGAATTGTAACTGGTGATACAGCTCAATATAATAGCAGTTATGGCTCGTATGTATTTCAAGATGGTAGTGGGGTATGGAATGGAGTTGTATTTGATGGAGATGCCATTGATGCCTTGTCTCTTGGTGACGAAGTTCAAGTATCAGGTTTTGTCACAGATTTTGACCCTGAATGGCATTTCAAATTCGATGGGAACACTCGTATAATTAATTCATCCGTAGAAGTTCTTTCTACAGGAAATACTGGACCAGCACCTGCATTAGTTAGCTGTGAAGAATTATCTCAAACAGGCGAAGAAGTAGAATCATATGAAGGGACATTAGTTCAATTGAATAATGTAACGGTTTCTTCTGTGAATTCGTTTGACTGGTCTATCGCAGATGATTCAGGATTTGAATGTTTAATAGATGAAGATATGGCTTCAATAGGTGCTGCAAATTTTATGAGCACCTTGACTGAAGGACAAGTGCTTGAATCCATTAGTGGCATTTTCAATTTCAGTTTTGGAACGTATAAAGTACAAGTAAGGAATATGGCTGATTTAGGTCAATCCGCTGGAATTAATGATGATGTAAATCTTAATCCATATTCTTACGCTTTGTATGAGAATTTTCCAAATCCATTCAACCCAGAAACACAAATACGATTTGAGTTAGCTGCAACTCAAGATGTGAAATTAGCTATTTATGATATATTGGGGAGACGCGTTCGCTTCTTAACCAATCAATCATTTGGCCCAGGGTTTCATGTTGTAAATTGGGATGGTATGAATGACATGGGTGAGCGCGTTGCTTCTGGTGTCTATGTTTACCGCATTAAAGCAGGTAATTTCATTTCACACCGTAAAATGTTAATGGTACAATAAATCAATAGGTAAGCGGGGAATTAATTTCCTCGCTTACACTTTTTTTATGAAACGATTAATTATTCTTGTTATAGGGTTATTTGCCCTCTTTTCGTGCCAATTATGGGAGTACGATGATTTATCTAATCCTGTGGATAATGCTATCCCAGAAACATATTTATCCCTTATTGCCACTGACACTATTTATGCAAATACCGATTCGCTTGGTCAATTAACTTATGTAATTGGAGAAGAACCTGATTCTGGATTTGTTTGGGATACGTTAGCTCAAGCTTTTACTACTATTACAACCAGCAAACAAGAGCTCCATTGGTGGGGTGAAGATTCAGATGGCACTATTTCTGGCTATTATTATAAATGGAATACAGATTCATCATGGACCTATACTAATTTGGAGAGCGGTTTATTTTATGTCCCTATTCGGACAAACCTAGATGTATTTAGTTTTGAAGTGAAGGCAATAGATGAAGATGGAAATTTAGATGAATCGCCCGCTCGCCTTACACTTCCTATTCAAAACTCATCTCCAGAAGTAAATTTTAGATATTTATCAAATCCATTAATTGCCAACATTCATGGAGATACGAGCTATACATTTGGAACTCGAACATTTATCTGGGATGTTTATGACCAAGATGGAAATGAAACCATTACAGATATATATTATTCCATTGATGATACATGTGAAACATGTTGGAGTCGTATTGATGGTTCTGAATCTGGAATTACATTAACAAATGTTGAGCCAGGGCAACATACGTTTTATGTAAAGATTAAAGATATTGCTGGAGCTGAAAGCGACATTGTTCAATTCCCAGATTCAATCAATATTAGTGAAGCCCAAGTATGGACTGTTCTTCCTGTTGAAGGTGACATTTTACTTGTTGACGATTTTCCGCAAGATGGAAATAACACATCACAAATCTGGTATAAATCTATTTTAGATTCACTTGTTGGCAGTGGCGGTTACTCCGTATGGGAAATTGGAGAAGAATTGCCCTACTCGTCTACGGATGTAAATGCTACTTTAAGTGCATTTGATAATGTTGTTTGGTTTGGATCTTATACGGGGAATGAAACATACCCTAATGCAGATGCAAGCCTTCAGTCTTTTGTTTGGAATGGTGGAAATTTATTTATGAATGTTCCTCAATTCTGGAGGAGAGATTCATCCTTCACTTGGTTCCCGATAGATAGTGTAGAAAATATTAATCCAAATGGTCGGTTATACCCCGATAGAGATGTAACATCTCTTGTGGATTCAACTTTAGATTTAAAAACCAGTTATACCATTGCCAACCGCGTGAAAGGATTATATCCAAATCTAAGAGAAGAAGGAGAATTGAAAGGTGAAGCATTTGATCAAATAACTCATTTATATCAAATGGCAGATCCCGGAAATGGCGATTATTGGGAAGGGAATCCCATTGTATGCAGTATGGGACAATTTGAAGTATCACCAGTAGAATTATCAGGAAAAGTTGTTATGATGACTTTACCATTCCATAATGGGAGTCGAGCTGTGATGGAAGGAAATGGATCTGCGAGTAAATTAATTCAATATCTTTTAGAAGTTGAGTTTATCGAATGACAAAAATAATCTTTTTATTATTTCCCTTCATACTTTTTTCTCAAGATGTAGGCGCAATTTCAGGGAAAGTTATAGATAAAGCAACAGGTGAAGGCCTTCCCGGTGTTAATGTTATGGTTAAGGGGACCTATTATGGCACCGCAACCAATATGGAAGGTTCCTATTTTATATCGGGTGTAAAGTCAGGGGAATATGATATTGAAGCATCTATTATTGGATATAAAATAATTCTTAAGACTGGAAATGCAATCCATGCCGGCAAAACAACAATATTTGATTTCCAAATGGAGGAAACAGTTCTAAGCTTTGGTGAAGATGTAGTCGTAATGGGAAAGAAACCGCTCTTTGATGTGGATGAAACATCGTCTATGGCGAGAATTCGATCAGATGAAATTGAAAATAAAGTTGTTTCAAGTGTTGAAGATATTCTATCTGAACAAATTGGTGTTACAACTCAAGATAATGAAATTCATATTCGAGGTGGAAGGATTGATGAAAGCTTATTTGTAGTTGATGGTTTTTCAGTTAAAGATCCGCTCTCAGGATATTCTGGAAATTTATTTGTAAATGCAGATGCTATTGCCGAATTAGAAATTGTAACAGGTGGATATAATGCTGAATATGGGCAAGCCATGTCTGGTGTTGTAAATATTAAATTGAAAGAAGGTCGAGAGAATTACGAAGGTGCCATTAAATATTCTAGTGATAGAGTTTTACCCGAAGGGCAGCATAATAATTCTGATCGAATTGAATTCAATTTAGGAGGGCCATCTTTATTATTAGAAAAGCTCCCAAAGCTTTTATCAAAAGATCTTCCAGGTCAATTTTCATTTTTTATTAATGGATATGGAAAAATGTATGATGGTAATTTGCCAATAGCATCGAAAATTTATCCGCATAGCTACTGGAGTCTCGCCGGGACAGATGATAATTTTTCAAATAATATCATGGAAAAATTGACCCCGAGAGAAAACAATGATTGGCATTTCATGTATAAACTTACTTGGGGATGGACCGCCAAAAAGAAACTTAGCGTATCTTATGATATTTCAATGAATGTGAATCAAGGATTCTTTATGCCTAGGGCATTTTCATCTACTTATTTCCCCTATAGGTATATGCATATTTTAGATGAATATAATACAGTTACTCGTGATACGCGACTATTAAGCATGAATTGGACTCATACATTATCAACCAAATCATTCTATGAAGTAAATTTTGGTCATTTTCTTACAATGGAACATAGCGCTGTACAAGATTTGCATTGGGGAGAGTATGAAGAGCGGCTTGATTTAGAACCGATCAACTATAATTTGGATAATACAAATCATGATGGGAATATACAAATTACCTATGGAGATGAATTTTATGATACGGGATTTGCTCCGGAGTGGTATGATTTATTTAGTGCAAACACTCGATTTGATGCTGATTGGACTTATCACACCGCCAATCGTCATAAAATAAAATCAGGGTTTGAACATACCATTACAGATATACAAGTTTTAGATATTGATGAACCTTGGAAGGGTTCAACCGGGTTTGGCGCTAATTTTGATTATTATAATGCTAGGACCTATTTTGGTGCATTTTATGTTCAAGACAGAATTGCATTTGAAGGAATGACATTAAATTTAGGATTCCGGGGAGATTATTGGATTCCTGGTCGATTTGTTGAAGATGCTATTGCAGATACAAATACGATTATCATTACTGATCAAGCTAAAGAATTATTTATGGAAGAAACGTTCCGCTTCCCCTGGATAGGCGACGAATATAGAATGAAAGCTAGATTGAGTCCGCGATTTGGAATTTCTCATCCTGTAACCGATAATGATGTTTTATATTTTTATTATGGCCACTTCTCCCAATTGCCAACATTCCAATATGTGTATGCAAAAATTAATTCCACATCCCCAAGTACATATCAAGTATTTGGGAATCCAAACCTAAACCCAAAAACTACGGTTCAATATGAATTAGGTGTAAAACATCGCTTTAGTGAAGATCAAGTATTAGAGGTAAAAGCGTATTGGAAGGATATGTTTGATTATGAAACGTCTCAAACCATTCATCCATCCAACCCGAAATATGCTCATTTAAGCTTTAATATGTATTTCAATGCAGATTATGCACGTGCGCGCGGTGTCGAAGCCATTATTAAAAGTCGATTATTAGCAAATTGGTATGTTGATTTAAATTTTAATTATTCAATGGTTACGGGAAAAAGTTCATCTCCTCTAGATAATTTATTAGTTCAAGCAGGCCAATTAAGTGAAAAACCATTAGGTGAAAATTTTATGAGTTGGGACAGACCCAGTCATATGTTTGCAAATATTTCGTATAACCATCCATCGAATTGGGGAGGCTCTATCCGGCTAGAATATGAATCAGGCCGTCGATACACCAGGTCGATTCCAGATACAATTATATATGTAAACGAAACGCCGTACTATGAAGGGCCGAGGGAAGACGATCGACCTAATTATTATATTAGTGAAATTCCTTCTACAAATATGGATTTGAAACTATTTAAAATGATTAAACTGATTAAGTTTAAAGTAAAAATGTATTTAGAAGTGGAAAATGTATTTAATGAAAAAATACCTAGACGAATTAATCCTTATACTGGTCGAGGATACGGACCAGGAGAAATATTTGGTTATAATTTAGCCAATAGCCCGAATCCGAACTTAGACCCATCAAGGCTCAGAAAGCCTCGAGGGGTTGAAGTAGGAATGCAAATATTATTTTAAAATGAAATATATAAAAAAATATAGTATTCTTTTTCTTTTACTAAGTGCTGTTTGGGGACAAAATTTATTTCCAATTTTGGGCGGACAAAGAGTTGGGACATCTGTTTTCACTTTCTTGAATATTGGAGTTAGTGCCAGCGCAGTTGGTATGGGAGAAGCTGTGGTTGCTATGAGCCAAGATGCATCCTCCATTTATTATAATCCAGCAATAGTTGCTCAGTTCAAAGAGCCGCAGTTAATACTATCGAAGGTTACGTATCCTGCAGATATTTTTTATGATTATGCAAGTTATACTCAACGCATATTTCGTCAACAGTATTTTGGAATCAGTGGTGGCATTCTTCACATGGCGCCAATGATGGAAACAACGGAATATTTACCAACTGGAACGGGAAATTATTTTGTATTTCAGGATCGTTTTTTTGCATTAACATATGGAGCAAGAATGACCGACAGGTTTAGTTTCGGCGTAACGTTAAAATATGTCCAAGAAGATTTAGCCCAGCAATCCATGGGGGCAACTATGATGGATATGGGTACATTTTATTGGACAGGTTATCAATCATTAAGGTTTTCTGCATCATTACTCCATTTTGGTCCAGAGGTAAAACCAAACGGGACATATGAAAAACGAATTCTAGATTTTAATACAGGTGAGGAAATTGTTGATGAAACATCATTTCAAGCTTTTTCGCCTCCTACGATCTTTAGAGTTGGAACGGCAATGAATTTATGGAATACAGACCAACACTCCTTAGAAGGAGCTATTCAGTTAAATCACCCGGTTGATAATGCAGAATATATTGTATTTGGGGTGGAATTAAGTCTTTATAAAATGTTATATATCCGTAGTGGATATAAATTGAATAAATTAGAAGAAAACTATTCATTTGGAGTTGGGTTTCATGTCCCTATTGGATCAACAGCTTTAAAAATTGATTACAGTTATTCAAACTTTCAACATTTAACAGATCCAACACGACTAAGTATAGGATTTGAATTTTAAAATGAAAAAAACCGTATATATATTCGTTTTATTTTTCCTTGTAGGATGTGTAGAAAAATTTATTATTCCCGATACAATTATTGAGGAAACATCTGGTAATTTTTTAGCAGGCGATACAACATATCTCCTTCTTAGCCCTGTCTGGGATGAAACATATGAATTAGTTAATCCCGTTGAAATATCCATTGCTCAAGATGGGCGAGTCTTTGTGGCAGATAGTGGTAATAATAGTATCATTGTATTTGATCAAAACGGAAATAGACCATCAGGTTTTGATGGTTTAAAAAATCTTCATTTTGAATACCAACTCATACGACCGATAGACGTAGACGTTGATCAAAAAATGAACATTTTTTTCATTGATGGGAAACAACGTATTTTTATGTGGAATTATTATTGGAACCACACGGGTGTAAGCCATATTTCATCAAGTGGCACATTTGTGCATTTAGCTACTGGGGCAACTGAAGACTGGGATGCAACAACAGCCCAATGGGAAGAAAGAATAAATGATTCAGAATGGGGATTAGCTAATATTTCTTTTAGTCAAGACCAAGCTAGAATCGATTCTGCATTAAGTCCACATATATTTTATGACGGCCAACAACAGATTAATAAAGAGAAAGATACATTTTACTCAGGTGATTCCAGCAAAATTTCTGCTATTACTGCTCCAGCATCTGACGAAAACTATATTTATGCCACCGATCATTATGGTGGTCTAAATAATTATCAACAACGTGTAATGAGGATTGATTTTAGAAAATCAGATGTAATAATTACAAATGAAGGTGATACTCTTTGGACGTTTAAAGGAATATTTGGAGCAACCATTAAAGGCCAAGGAACAGGTGGTGGAACGGTTAATGATCCTCGATCTATTGATGTAGATTATTTGGGGAATATTTATTATTCTCAGTTTGGCAACTACTTCCCAATTCATAAAATAATTCCAAATTATTCTGGGGATTACACAACGTATAGTTCAGGTCTTCACCCAACATGGGATATAATGCAAAGTGGTTTATTTAGCCAACCAACAGATATAGCTGTAGATAGAGATTTGAAAATATATGTGGCAAATTCCAATGAACGGGAAATTCTCATTTTTAATCCAGATGGAGATTATTTCTTAAAAGCTGGGGTTCAATTTTCTACTATAGATACTACTGTGAATATTTGGTCCATTATTGATACATTAACCATCGATACAACATTAACATTAAATGATTCTGTAACAGTGGATACTGTTCTTTATGAAGCTATTTATGATAGCGTCTCTGTTGATACGTTTTATAAAAGAGAAGAAAAAGGTCTCTTGGAGAAACCATCTGCGGTGACGGTGGATAAAAGAGGTGTGGTGTATGTGTGTGACCCAACAACGTCTAGCGTTTTAAGGTTCAAATTGTCCAACACACTTGATGAGGATTTACAACCTAACGAATAAATCATTTTGAAAAAAATACTACTAATAATTCTACTTACGCCCTTTCTTTTGGCGCAAAATTCAGATATTGCATATGTTAAGTATTTCAAATCACTTAATGATTATAATTTAAAAAAATCCATAATGGCAACTGAGCGCCGGGGGATTTCACATATTCAGGTTTCATACAATGAAAATGATCAATCTGTATTAATTGAACATATAAGCCCAAGTGGATTTACGGCTGACAGAGAAGCATTAGAATACATGGATGGCAAACTCATTCGTAAAGGATCAATTAATCATAAAAATGAATATTTAGATTTGGTTGATTTTAGTGAGTCTGAGCCGTGGAGTATGGAATTTATTAATTGGTGGATTCAAGGTAATAATACACTCTCAGTTGACGGACAACAAACGCACTTTTATATTCCTGACGGTAAGCAAGTATCAAAAATCCAATTTGAAACCATAAATGGAGTGAAGTATGGACAAGTTGAATTGGATTATGATTATCTTGGTTTTTTAAAAGAAGAACGGTGGAGAGATTTAATATCAGGAAATGTTATACGTCGTTTTCATTATAAATTTGATGTAATGTCAAATGTAAATCAAATTTGGGAATATGGACGAGACGGTGAATTAATTTCACATATGTCTTTAGAGATGGCTCCTGCAGATCAATTATATAAAGTGCCTCCTCCTAGAACAGGAAATACATTGAGTGAATCTGAAATAATTATGAAAGAAATTAAAGAAAAACGAATTATTGTTCCCCATGGCGGTATAATTCCGCGGACTGAATTAGATGAAATTATTTTTAAATCTGGGCAACGAATGGAAGTAGAATTTATTTCATTAGAAGAAGGTGGAATTCAATTTAAATTGAGCGAGGCCGGAGACTTATTAACCGTACCAAAACATCGCGTAGAGTCTTTGACATCCCGAAATGGAACCGTAATTTATCCGGAGCCAATACGTAATGCGAAATATTAAACATAAGATATTCTTTACCTTTTTTCTAGCGACTATCGCTTTGGGGCAATCGTTCCCGCCGCCAACAAGTCTGATTACGGTTCCTACTGCTGGTTCACTTACTCGTGGGAGTTATAGTCTAGGTATCCGTATTCAAGACGAAGGTGGCATGATTGGTACATTGCAGGCCGGCATTACCGATCGATTTCAATTTGGACTATCTTTTGGGTCTCCTAATTTAATTGGTGACGATAGTTTAAAATGGTATCCGCGCCCGGAAGCACATTTAAAATATCAAGTTATTGATGAATCTATGTCCCTTCCTGGTGTTGCTTTGGGTGTAAACACTCAAGGTTTTGGTGATTTTGTTGATTCTTTAGATCGCTATGATACAAAAGCTTATGGTGTGTATTTTGTTGGAAGTAAAAATTGGAAAACACCTTTTGGGAATTTTGGATTTCATTCTGGAATAAACTATAATTTTACTGAGAAACAAGATGATGAAGATATGAATTACTTCTTTGGAATGGACATGGAATTAAATCCTGAATTTTCTATTCTAGTGGAGTATAACCCCGCTTTAAATGAAAATGATATGACAGCAGAAAATATGTCTATCAATAAAGGGGGATATTTAAATGCGGCTATTCGATGGACGTTTGTTGAGCATTTACATCTTGAAATCAATTTTAATAATTTGTTATTTGATGAAGAAAAAGTTGAATATTTTAAACGAGAATTAAAAATCACATACATAGAATACTTTTAATTCGGAGTAAAACATGAAACAGTTAATCATTATATCCTTTTTGTTTAGTACATTATTTGGGCAAACCAATTTTGTAAAAGGAATGGAACAATACCTAAACCGAGCTGAAGGCAGTTCGGGGATGAAAGCGCAAGCAGGTCCAATCAATTCTGCTATTTCTCTTTTTGAATCATCCTTGTCAGAGAATGAAGAAGAATCCATGCTCGCCTTATTGAAGTGCTATTATTATAAAGGGAAATTCGTATTAACCAATGTTGAAAGTAAAAAATCAATTTTCCAAAAGGGAAAAGACTTAGGTGAATCATCTATTGAGAAATATCCGAAATCCGCTTCATTACGATATTGGTATTTAGCAAATTTGGGCAGTTGGTCAGAAGTATATGGTATTTTGACTGCGGCGAAAGAGGGAGTTTCAGATATTATGAAAACACAGGCTGAAGAAATTATTTCTCTTGATCCATATTATTGGAATGGAGGAGGTTATTTCATGCTGGGCGCTGTCCATTTTAAGTCACCCTATATTCCTTTTATTTTATCCTGGCCGGATAATGATGATGCTGTATCCTATCTAACTCAAGCGTATGAAACAGGAAGATCCACGTTTACTCAAACCGTATATTTGGCAAGAGCATTACATAAGGATAAACAAAAAACAAAAGCGATTCAAATTCTTACAGATTTGATTCAGATGCCACTATCAGATGATGAGCCAGTTGAAGATTTTGAGCAACAATCATTAGCGAAGGATTTATTGAATGATTGGGAATAAATGGATTAGTTCCTTATCTATAATATTTTTGATCTCTATTCTATTTGGTCAGGATGAGCCAGAGAATAATTCCAAAATATATTGGAATAGTTTATCATCATCGGTTAAAATTGAAGTTCCATTAGTAGATGATGAATCTTTAATAGGGGGTCGCATTCAAGTTCGGTCAAGTTTTGACGGAGGAAAAACTTTTCAAAATGTAGGTCAGGATGAATCTATTGAAAAAGGCGACACAGACGACATAAAAGAAATATTGATTCCGCGGAAAGATTTTGCTTCTTTGGATGGATTTACTGAAGGAGGTACAACCCAATTTATTGCAGAAATATGGGATCGTGCTGGAAATAGCCTAGTTGGCTCTGTAAGTGATAGCATGTTAACAATCGATGAAACGATTCCAGCTTTAACATATGTTTCAGTTAAATCTACTAATCAGAATAATGCTGGATTGGCGATTCTGGGAGATACATTAACATTATTTTTTAAAGTAAGTGAACCAATCAAAACACCCAAAGTAGAAATTAATGGAGATTCATTCGATCCAGTTGGCAATGAAACATCTTGGATGGTAGAATATGGATTTGGAGATGCAGATGATGGGAAAGTGACTTTTAGTATTTCCTTTATGGATTATGCAAAAAATCCGGGCGAAACAGTTACAGAAACAACCGACACAACATCCATAGTATTTGATGGTACATTACCCGAATTAAGTGATATACACATATACTCTTCCAATACGTATGGGAAACATTTAGCGGTGAAAGGTGATACATCATTTTTGATGTTTAATTCTAGTGAATCTATACAAGATATCACTGTTTTATTGAATAGTAATCACGCAGATGAAAAAAATACAAAAGAAAATAAATTTACTTATTACCATATTTTCACAGAATCTGATTCTGAAGGTGTTGTCCCATTTTCTATCGATTTTAGAGATTTAGCTGGGAATGCGGGAGAGCAAGTTTCAGAATCATCAGACGATAGTGAAATCATCTTCGATATGACGCCACCCCAAGCTTTTAAAATCCAAAGTGTTGGCTCAATGGTTGGCAAAGGAAAAAAGATTAAGAAAAAGTCGGGAAAAAATGAACCTGAACCGCCTGGGTCATTCATTGATTTTTCAAGTACGTTATTTATTATTGTTATTTCATGTGTTGGGTTCATATTGCTTATTATGATAGCATCTTATTGGAAAATTTTTGCTAAGGCAGGTCAATCTGGCTGGAAGGCACTCATTCCATTTTTCAATTTATTCATTTTTACAAAGGTGATTCAAAAACCAGTATGGTGGATTATATTTTTATTCCTATTTCCGGTGGGCCATATACTAGGGTCATTGCAATTAGCAAAAGTATTTGGTAAAAAAATCTTATTTACAGTTGGTTTAATTTTTCTTCCTTTTATTTTTCTCCCCATGTTGGCATTTGGGAAAGCCGAATACACTGAATAAAATTGTCTAACTTAAAAGAAACAAGCATTTCATCAGAAAATGTCTATCAAGGTAGTTTCCTCGATGTTCGAAAAGATACCGTTGAACTTCCAAATGGAAAAACTAGTACACGAGAATGGATTAAGCATCCAGGAGCAGTATGTATTATTCCAATCCTTCCTGATGGATCTTTAGCTCTCATTCGTCAATACAGATATCCAGTTCAAAAAGAAATGATTGAACTCCCCGCGGGGAAGTTAGATCCAGGTGAAAAACCAGAAGTGTGTGCCCACCGAGAACTAGAAGAAGAAATTGGATATAAACCAAAAAAATTAACTTTTCTCACTCATATTCATCCCGCCATTGGATTTGCTGATGAAGTTATGTGGCTTTATTTGGGTGAAGAATTAATAGAGTCGAAAATAAATTGTGATGATGATGAATTTATTGAATTAATGCCTACATCGATTCAAGATGCAACCCAAATGGTGTGGAATGGAAAAATCACAGATGTAAAAACAGTGATTGGTGTATTATGGGCAAACCAACTATTTAAGAAATAATACCTTTTTATAATCTACACTATTATTTGATTTCAATTGAATATAATATACTCCGCTAGTGTATTGAGATGCATTCCATCGAATTTCGTAAGTACTAGGGTTCCTTGGTCCATCATATAATTTTTCTATTAATTGACCATTCTGAATGGAAGTATGATTTAAGCGATCTACTGTATATTAAATAGTTGTTGTTGGATTAAACAGATTCGGGAAAATTGAATCAATGAAAATAAGAGTCAGATAATTTGATCTTCTCTTTTTTGAATGCATCAGCTTCATCCAGAATTACCTTATAATCCTAATTAATGAACATCTTAAGTCTCTCGTCGACAAATGTAATTAAAAGGTACTATCAAAAAGATTATTTAAATTAAACTATGCCAAATCTTTCACATTTAATAAAAGAAAAAGCCATTGAATTGGGGATCCAAAAAATTGGTATTACGGAACCTGAAAGTGGAAATAAACATAAAGAAGCATTAAACACGTGGCTGTATAAAAAGTATCACGCTTCTATGGAATGGATTGTAAAGAGAAAACATGAGCGTGGTGATATTTTTCAATATTTCCCCGAGGTTCAGTCAATTATTTCACTTGGCGTTAATTACTATTCTGGGTACACCCAAAATGATTTAAAAAGTGACTATAAATTGAGCAATTATGCATGGGGTGATGATTACCATGATTCTATAAAATCTAAAGGATTTCACCTATTACACTACATAAAAGAGTTTTCACCAGATGTAAAAGGTATTGTGTGTGTGGATACATCGCCTATTATGGAAAAACCAATAGCACAGAAAGCGGGTTTAGGCTGGCAAGGGAAGCATACTAACTTAATTACGCAGGATTATGGCAGTTGGTTATTTTTAGGTGCAATTCTATTAGATATTCCATTGGATTACGATAAACCATTCGAAGATGATTTATGTGGGTCTTGTACTGCATGTATTGATGCATGTCCTACTCAAGCGTTAGAGCCCAATATACTTGATGCACGTAAATGTATTTCTTATTTATCCATCGAACACCGAGGAAAATTTCCGCAACAACAGAATAATTTGCATGATTGGATTTATGGATGTGATATTTGCCAAGAGGTATGTCCTTGGAATAAAAAATATTCTGTAGTGACATCCGCCCAATCCTTTCAACCAAGAGAAGGAATATTACATGCTACAAATCAGGATTGGAATGAAATGAATGAAGATGGATTTCGCACTTTATTTAAAAAATCTCCAGTCAAACGAACGAAATTTGTTGGATTAAAAAGAAATATCAATCAAAATAACATAAATGAATAAAGGAGATTCGATTATCACTCAACGCGAACATCTACATCACCAAGTCCGACAGAAATTTCAATATCGATTTTAGGTAAATTATGGTCCCAATCTATGGACTCGTAAGCATTTTCACCCTTTTTCAATAAATCATTCACATCAACTGATGCAAGGAAGGAATGATCTACACTGAGTTTTACATTGGCATTTTTTGGTAAAACTAAATTCAACGATCCAAGCCCAACATTAATATCTACATCAGCATCTTGAAAAAAAGATCCTGTCAAATCAATATTTGCATCCCCTAAACCCACATCAATTGAAAAATCTTCACTATTTAAATTCCCTAATCCGTGACTATTAAAATCAGCCATCCCAATTTCAATCGAAACTTTATCACATAACCGATTATTGGGTTTAGAAACAAAAACATCCACTTCACTTAGACCACATTCAAGATCAAATTCCGATATGGATATATGCGTTAAATCAATTTTAGCTTCACCTAATCCAAATTCTAATTCTAAATCAGTTGAAATTTTAGATGGGAATTGGAATTCCATTTCATTTTTAACATCATCAAGATCAAAATCCCATTTTAATAATGAAAAATCAACATCTATCCCTTCACGATCAAAATCGAATTCAAAACTACCATCACCATTGGATCGCTTCATAGACACAAGGGGTTTACCTAATTGTGATGAATAATAAATGGAGCCATCTATTTGGTTTGATTTTTGATTTGCAGATAATTTTAATGATCCCAACCCAAATGTAATTGTGGATTCAAGTGTTTCAATATCATGCAAAGAATAATGATAATAATCTCGAATAGATATAGCATTATCTTGCCCAAAAGACATTATAAAGAAAAATGGAAAAATAAAAAAATATTTCATATTAATCTCAAAAGTTGAAATGAAGGCGTATGGTTGTTTCTAAATAATCTGAATCATTTAAAGGCTTTGCTAGATTAAAGCCAACACCTAACCCATCTTCTGATTCGGTTCCAATGCCTATACCTACTGCTGAAATAAAATCATTTTTTCGATCAGATATTTTTTTAATATCCACCATCTTATCAGAATCAAAAGCTAATCCAGAATCAAAAAATACTTTAAAAAACATATTTTCATCTGTGAAGTCAGGCGTCATAATTAATTCCACATTTGTTTGTATCATATGATCTCCAGACTTTGTTTTATAAGGAAATGCAGATACAGAACCAATCCCACCGATGCCAAAATTACGGAATGAATGTAGGTGCCCATTAGAAAGACCTAGAATCGTTTGATTTCTAAAAACAAGTCCTGGAGAAAATTCCAAATTGATACGCGACATAATAAGCATTCTATTTCTTGGTTTTTGTACATTGACTTCATTCGTTTCATCCAGATATTCACCATCGCCATCATTTATAATTTGTTCTCCTTGAACTAAAAATGCGTATCCGGTTTTAAGTGGGTGATGGTTTTTTGATTGAAAGGCAAGTGTGGCTTTATAAAGGCCCACTTGTCTTGAAGGTTGGACAAATGGATTTCCTCTTAAGGCGCGGTCTTTTTCTGCGATACTCCACAAGGAATTATTTACAGGAATTGAATCTTGTTGAACATCAGAAGTAAAAGCTTTGAATTTGAGTCGATTAAAATCTAATGCAAAACCAAGCTCCCAGCCTTCCTCGTCCCACCGATCATAAAAATCTTGTCGAGCGAAGAGGCTTGCAATAGTATTCTCTTCTTCTGTTATACGGTATTCATCATCAGACTTTGCTTCTTTGAACACACTCCCATAAAGAATAAAAAACCGATTTTTGAAAAATGACTTTTCAAATGTGATGCGTCCGGTAAAATCTTTGAGCGCTGTTCGATAAGCAGTCGAAACACTTAGACGAAATGGCGAGTGATCCCCGTGGTCAAAATCTGAATCGAAAAAAGTGATTCGAGCTCCTTCATTTCTATTATAAATCAAAAAATCATCTTTTGGATGAATCCAACCTTCACGCAACCAATCTGATTTTCTTTTTAACTCAAAGAAGGCATTTTTACGTGTTTCAGCTGAATCAGTAAATGTTTCCCGATACACTAACCCTTCATTCAAATTTGCTTCAATAATTTTTCCATTAATTATAGCGCCATCTTGGGTTAGTACCGTCCCTCCCACAGCGATAATTTCACCATTTATTATAGCCGTTGCGCCAATAGTAACATCTCCTCCAATGACAGTAATTTTATTATCTATTTGTCCGTAAATAAATAAATCACCACCCATAATCCGAATTCGATCATTCACTATGTCTGTAGAATCAATTATATAATCAGAATAAAATTTCATTTCATCCCGGACGATTTTTGATTTTGATTCCTTTTCCATGGACATTGTCCAGGCGTTCCCTGCAAATAAGATAGAAAAAAGCATAGCGTGCCAAATATAATTATTATGGAATTTCATGATATTAATCCTCACGAATTTTTATGTCACCCGAATGGTATATGGTTATTTTGAAGGGATAAATTCCTTCACGAATTTTTGTGGTAGCAATTATCTTTCCCTGTTTATTCTTTTCATTTAAATAAAAATCTGCATTGATAGAACTGGTAGCATTTTCTCCATTATGAATGATAGTTACGTTTGCAGGGAAATGTTCAGGGATAGATGTATATATATCACCAACGTAAGTAGTTAAATCCAGGGAATGGTCTTTTAATTGTGTATCATATTTTTTTTCTATGGAAATATTTCCTGCTTGGTTTACAGCCTTTATTGCACCAAAAATATCTTTACCGTGGATAGCCCCACCTTTTGTTGAACAGTCGACATTCCCGTGTATTTCATCTAACCCAACATCACCCCCTAATGTAGATGCAATTGCATTCCCTGTAAGATTTTGGATTTCAATATCACCCCCTGAAGTACTGATATCTACATTTCCATTTATGTCACGAATATGAATATCACCTCCAGAGGTTGATGCTAATAAATATTGGCCATCGAAAGATATAACCCCGATTGAACCTCCTCGGGTGGAGACTACAGCATTACCAATAATACTTGATAGTTCAACATCACCACCAGCTGTTTCAGCTGAAAATTTTCCTTCAATATTTTCTATGGAAATATCTCCGCCTTTTGATATAATGCTAAATCGTCCTTTCCCATTTTCAAACTCAATATCCCCACCAGCTGTTTCAAAAAAACCTTTCCCATTGATATGGTTTAGATCCATATCGCCTCCACCTGTTTTAATTTCAATTTCACCTTGTGCATGTTCTATGGCTACATCGCCCCCAAGAGAATGCATTGTTAAATTTGTCATGATAGGGATTTGTAGATCTAAATTGTAGGAGATTCTGCCGGACAAATCTTCTGGGCCATCTATTTGAACAACTTTTTTATCATTATCATGCCGGACAATAACTTGATGTAGATTTATCATTTCCTTAGCCCCTTGCTCTGTAAGGACTTTAATAGTGGTTTTTATGTTGGCTGAAAGGCTTGATCCTAGATGCCCCCTAATGACCATGTCGCCATTAAAATTATTTACAATTAGTGTGTAAGAACCATCATCCAACACTTGCTCAAATGTATATTGTTCCATGTACCGATATCGACTTATACGTTCTTGTTCGAATGAATCAAAAATCTTTTGCGAATAAAGCAATGATGAGAGAATAAAGATGTGAATAAGATATTTCATTAAATTTTTGGCTCTATTTTACCATTATTTAAATCTTCAAATTCTACCAGCATACTCTTGGCTCGTGATTTAATTAAAGGATTTTCATCCACGATACGAATTACTTGAAGAGCTGGAATCATATCTGGGACAGGGTGAGATTCTAAAATATCCATAGCGCTAAGTCTAACTGCAAAATTGTCATCCTCTAATATTGTTTTGACACATGCATCAATAAGTAATTTATCTGCAACATATGATTGAAGCATTTTGGCCGATTTTAATCGCACACCCGGATTTGGATCGGTAAGCATAGATGCAATAAGTACATTTCGACCATTTTCTTGGAGTTGAATGTGTTCAAGAAGTTTTACTGCTTTAAGACGCTTTCCAGTATTATGATCATTTAAGAGTAAATAAAAAAGCATATTTTGAATCAATTCATCTTTTAGATTTCCTGAATACTCAATTTCGTTTGTTGATTGTAATGCGAGTTGGATTGGATTGGACTCATCACCATTCAATTTAATATCGATATTTGCGAGCAATCCTTGATTCATAAGTTGAATAATATCAACAGATTTAGAAGTGCTAGTCGCTTCTAATTTATGAAATGATTTTCCAAAGAAAAACGCAATAATTATTAAAGAAAGCATCAGCCACACTGTTTGTCGCATAGATGTAAATGGTTGAATAAGTCGGGTATCTGATGTTTTTATATTGAGTTCAGAATTAATTTTGTTCCGAAGAGACATACGTTGAGATTGCAATTGTTTTTGAGATACATCGGCACTTAAAGAAGAATCTATATTTTTTAAGGTAGACTCATATTCCAAAACCCATTTTTGTAAATCTGTATCATGTGGCAAGTCATCTTCAAATTTAGACATGTCATGAGAATCCAGGACTTTTAATACAGACAAAGCAGCTTTTTCTTTTTGTGAGAATGTCATGAAGGATTCCTTGTATATTGATAATCTTTTAACCCGGCTCGCATTTTTTCCATAGCGCGAAAAAGATATTTCTTGATAGTACCTGATGAAATATCCATTATGTCTGATATTTCTCTAATTTTTAAACCTTGAAAATGCTTCAAAATAAAAACTGTTTTTTGTTGTTTTGGAAGAGTGCATAGGATGCGATTAATTTGATCTGATACATCTGTGTTTTTCGGAGCATCTGCAGGAATAGAATCAATTAGGTTAGGGGAATCACCTGATGGCTCTTGAATCTTTATGTTTTCTTTTTTTCGCTGATGATTTAAAAAAGAGTTTACCATAATGCGATAAAGCCATGTATAGAATGAACTTTCCATACGGAACGCCCCGATATATCTATATGCCTTAAGAAAAACTTCTTGGTATAAATCTTCTGCATCTTGTTGATGTCGGGTGAGTTCAAGGGCTAATGTCATCATTTTTTCATCATGGTATGCCACCAACGCATGAAAGGCTTCAGTATTTCCCGTCTTTGCGTCGAGAATTAGGTGTTGTACTTCAGGTTTCACAATAGGTCTGTTTGCTCAGTTTGACAGTTAGAATTAAAAAAGGTTGTCATGGATATTTTAACTCTTGTTTTCCTGTCTGGATTTTACACATACCAATATAAGTCAAATAAATTAGGAGAATTAAAAAAAAGCCTCCGAATTATACAGAGGCTTTTCCTTGAACATTTAAAAAGTGACTTATAAACCAGTTTCACCTACTGTTTTTTTCACTGCATCAAGCGTTTTGTTGAGTTCTGATTGTTCATCATCTCTTAGAGTGAATTCCAAAACTTTTTCAACACCACCAGATCCAATGACGCTTGGAACACCAATAAAATATCCATCGACTCCAAATTCGCCTTCACATAAGGACGCACAAGGAATAACACGTTTTTTATCTCGAAGATAAGATTCAGCCATTTCGATTGCAGATTGTGCAGGTGCGTAAAAGGCAGATCCATTCCCAAATAATTTCACAATTTCACCCCCAGCTGCACGAGTTCGATCTTCAATTTTTTTGAGTCTTTCAGGTGAAATTAAATCTGTGACCGGGACACCACCTACTGTGGCTAGTCGAGTAATTGGGACCATAGTGTCACCATGTCCACCTAATACCATACAAGTCACGTCCTGGACAGAGTATCCTGTCTCCATAGCAATGAAAGCTCTGAATCGACCACTATCTAAAGCGCCAGCCATCCCAACAATTTTATTTTTATCAAATCCAGATACTTTATAAAATGCATAAACCATTGCATCTAATGGATTAGAAATCACAATCACAAAAGCATTTGGCGCATATTCCTTAACATTAGTAGCTACATCTTTCATGATTCCTAGATTAATTCCAAGAAGATCTTCTCGATCCATTCCTGGCTTTCTTGGAATGCCTGCAGTAATAAT
Source organism: Fidelibacterota bacterium (assembly GCA_018658715.1). Lineage (GTDB taxonomy): Bacteria > Fidelibacterota > Marinisomatia > Marinisomatales > UBA1611 > JABHGY01. The sequence goes on along the minus strand of JABHUQ010000034.1, from coordinate 89,927 downwards.
AATTACATCTGCGCCAGAAATATCGCTATAATTGGAAGAACCAGTAATCGTAACATCGTGCCCATCATGGGGGCGCAATTGCATTAAGTCAAGGGCTTTACCTTTTACCATGCCTTCTGCTTTCGGGATGTCAAAAATAACCACATTGCCTAATTCTTTTTGTGCTGCAAGAAGTGCGAGGTTTCCGCCAATCTGACCCCCGCCAATAAGTGCTATTTTTTTCTTAGCCATAACAATTCTCCTATAAGTTGTATTTAATATTACAGAAAATAAGACATCATTGCCTTGTAATAAAAAACCCTTCGCTAAAACGAAGGGTTTTTTATTAATTAGGTTTTAAACGGTTGGCATTTAATTGGGAGTAAGAACGCTCACAATTTTGCGATCACGTCCTTTTTTCCCAAATTTCACTATTCCATCAGCTATTGCAAAAAGGCTATCATCATTAGCCCTTTTTACATTAGCACCTGGATGAATTTTAGTACCACGCTGTTTAAGGATGATACCGCCTGCTAAGATAGATTGACCATCTGACACTTTAACTCCAAGGCGTTGCGCATTGGAATCGCGACCATTTCTTGAACTACCTTGTCCTTTCTTATGAGCCATAATTAAGCCTCTTTCTTTTCTTTAGCTGGTTTAGGATCCGCTTTTTTTGCAGGTGTCTTTTTCTTCGTAGCCGCTTTTAATTGAATTTTATTAATTTCAACACTGGTAAAATGTTGGCGGTGCCCATTTTTTCTCTGGTACCCTTTACGGCGTTTTTTCTTGTAGATTAGAACTTTACGTTCTCTTCCATGATCTACAATAGTCGCTGTAACAGTTGCTTTTGCGACTGTGGGTGATCCAACCTGTGTCTTTTTACCATCATGGAAAAGAAGCACTTCATCAAAAGTGACTTTATCTCCAGTAGAATGGTCTAATTTAGGCACGCGAAGTTGACGGCCTTCCACCGCTTTAAATTGTTTACCTGATATATTTACGATAGCATACATTTTTAATCTCCATAAAGCCGGCGAAATTACGCGGAAGCATGGTCCTTATCAAGTCCTAGTTCATTTGTAACGTCTGAATTGTCTTTTACGCGGAAAAATCTAAATTCATCTAAAAATATATCATGGTTTTCTTCTATTTTTAAATGAACAAAATTTTGCCACATAAGGCCACGTAAAACTCGTTTTTTCTCTTGAGTCATATATTTTGCATTATCTGGGTGTAGTTCGAGTCGTAACCGTAAATCTCTATGTTTAGATTTATAGCGTCTAAGCCAATGATCAATACGAGTAATAAGAGTTTCACGAGACACAATTCGTCCCGCTCCATGACATGTAGGACACTCATCACTCATGGAATCAATTAAACTTAAACGAATTCGTTGGCGAGTCATTTCTAATAAACCAAATTCAGTAATAGGCGCAACAGCTACTTTTGCCCGGTCTTTTCTAAGCTCTTTCCGAAGTTCGTGATATACTTTTTTACGGTTTTCTTCTTTTTTCATATCAATGAAATCAATCACAATTAAACCTGATAAATCTCTTAATCTCAAGGAGCGAGCTACTTCCCGAGCTGCTTCTAAGTTTATTTTTAAAGAATTATCTTCATGGAGTTTCTTCCCCACAAACCGCCCACTATTTACATCCACTACGACCATAGCTTCAGTTTTTTCAATAATCAGATAGGCGCCGCTTTTAAGCCAGACTTTTGGTCGAAGGAGTTTTTCGATTTCATTCTCAATCCCAAAACTTTCAAATAGAGGTACTTTTAGTTTATAATATTCTAAACTATCACATAATCCAGGCGATGTTTCTTCTAAATAACGCTGTGTTTTTCGATATAACTTTTTGGAATCAATAATAATTTTAGCTACATCGGGTGTAAGCAAATCTCGAACCACACTAGAAGCAGTTTCTAAATCTTCATAAACAATTATGGGAGCTTGACCGCGATCTCCTTTTTGTTCCATTTTTTCCCAATTTTGAATAAGCATATTAAAATCATTTGTAATATGTTCTTCACTTTTACCCTCCGCCACTGTACGTATAATAATACCTACATCTTTTTTTCGGAGTGATTGAGCTATTTTTTTAAGTCGTCGCCTTTCATACTTATCCCATATTTTTTTGGAAATACCAATATAGTTGGCTCCAGGAACGAGGACAAGTAAACGACCCGGCAATGCCACTTCCGTGGTAACGCGTGGTCCTTTACCGGCAAACGGTTCTTTAATGACTTGGACATAAATATCCTGCCCAGTTCTTAGATCAACTAAAATATTATCAGATTGATGATTTTTTTTCCGATTATTTCGACTACGATCTACATCTGCGAGATAATCATTATTTTCTATTTCTGAAAATGGAAGGAATGCATTTAAATCATAGCCAATATCTACAAAGGCGGCTTGCATGCCAGGAAGGACATTTTCTACCTTCCCTTTATAGATGTTCCCCACCATTCTCTGTTTATCTTCTTGTTCAATATAAACTTCAACGAGTTGGTTATCTTCTTGGATGGCAATCCGAGTATCTCCCAAACTCTCATTTATAAACACTTCTTTCTTCATGTGTATACCTATATACTAACCTGCGCAGGATGTCCTAACTCACATGTAAGGTATACACGGATTGGTCACTCCAGTAACAGAATGTTATTTACTCTATGTTATATGAGGGGAAGGAAGGAAGGAAATCGAATCACAGGCCCAATTGCGGGCGATAAAAAAAATGTCTGTACCGTCAAAAAAAGTTGAAACTTTAACGTCCTTCTAAACCCATCAACATGAGAAGATACGCGTTTTTCTTCATATATCACAATAAATACATTTATTTTGCAATACCTTTTCCTTGAACAAAGACTTTCAGTGAAGTAATATTCCTAGTCGTGATTTGAGCCGTATTGCTGCGACAAATAAATAACAGCTAAAAAGGTGGTGCAGCCGGCTCTACATGCCGGCTTTTTTTATGCAAAATATCAAAGAAATATTAAAAAAACGTATTTTAATTATGGATGGTGCCATGGGTACCCAAATACAGTCTTTTCGCCTTGATGAAGAAGATTTTCGTGGTGATTTATTTAAAGATTATCCTAAACTATTAAAAGGTAATAATGATTTATTATCTATTACCCAACCTCATATTATTTCTGAAATACATAGTAAATATCTCGCCGCAGGTGCAGATATTATCGAAACGAATACTTTTAACGCAAACGCGATTAGTATGGCAGACTATGATATGGAAGATTGGGTTTATCAATTAAATGTTGCCTCTGCAAAAATCGCCAAACAAATAGCTGGTGAATACTCAAAAAAGACACCTAATATTCCACGATTTGTTTGTGGATCCATAGGGCCAACAGCAAAAGCAGCAACTTTAAGCCCAAATGTTAATAAACCGGAATTTCGAAATGTAACTTTTGATGATTTGTTTGAAGCCTATAGTGAACAGGCAAAAGGCTTATTAGATGGCGGTGTGGATATTATTCTAATTGAAACTGTATTTGACACTCTTAATTGTAAAGCAGCTCTATTTGCTGTCAATTCCATATTAGAAGAAAGAAATTTATCCATACCCATAATGGTATCAGGTACTATTGTTGATGCAAGTGGGAGAACGCTATCGGGTCAAACAGTAGACGCTTTTTGGCCATCTATTCGTCACGGAAATTTAACGGCAGTTGGATTGAATTGTGCATTAGGGGCAGAAGAAATTCGTCCACATTTAGATGCATTATCCCAATTGGCCAATATACCAACGTTTGTTTACCCAAATGCAGGACTACCAAATGAACTGGGCGGATATGACGAAACACCCGAATCAATGGCTTCCTTTATTCAAGAATTCGCAGAATCCGGAATGGTAAATATGGTTGGTGGCTGTTGTGGCACATCACCAGAACACATTGTTGCCATGAAAAAGGTTGTAGAAAACATTTCCCCAAGAATTATATTAGAAAAACCAAAATATACTCAATTAAGCGGCTTAGAACCTTTTACTTTTTTCCCTAATAGTAATTTTGTGAATGTGGGTGAGAGGACAAATGTAGCGGGTTCTGCAAAATTTAAACGTCTTATTTTGACTGAAGCATATGAAGACGCATTATCTGTGGCAAAGCAACAAATCGAAAATGGTGCTCAAATTATTGATATTAATATGGATGAAGGGTTGTTGGATTCTGAAAATGCGATGGAAACTTTTTTGCGCATGATTGCATCTGAGCCTGATATTGCTCGTGTTCCAGTAATGATTGATTCATCTAAATGGAATGTTATAGAAACAGGATTAAAAAACCTTCAAGGAAAAGGAATTGTTAATTCAATTTCATTAAAAGATGGTGAAGATTTATTTATTGACCGCGCTAAAATAATCAAGAAATACGGAGCGTCAGTAATTGTAATGGCTTTTGATGAAGAAGGTCAAGCTGATTCCTATCAAACAAAAGTGGATATTTGCACACGAGCTTATAGTTTACTCGTTAATAAAGTGGGCTTTCCGCCAGAAGATATTATTTTTGATCCAAATATTTTTGCAGTTGCTACTGGAATTGAAGAACATAATAATTATGCCAATGATTTTATTAGAGCAACTAAAACAATTAAGGAAACTTTAGCTGGCGTTCACATTAGTGGTGGTGTTAGCAACCTATCTTTCTCTTTCCGTGGTAATAATGGAATTCGTGAAGCAATGCATTCATGCTTTTTATATCATGCCATTAAAGCTGGGATGGATATGGGTATTGTAAATGCAGGCCAATTAGCTATTTATTCTGACCTTGATGAAAGAGTTAAAAATAGAGTTGAAGATGTTTTATTTAATCGCCGAGATGATGCTACAGATCGATTATTAGACATTGCAGATTCTGTTGTGGGGACAAAGAAAAAAAGTGCTAAAGATTTATCCTGGAGAGAAAACCCCGTTAAAGATCGACTTATTCATGCTTTAGTAGAAGGTATAACTGAATTCATCGATATAGATACAGAAGAAGCAAGAGAAAATGCACATCAACCTTTGGATGTGATTGAAGGTCCATTAATGGATGGTATGTCTGTTGTAGGAGATTTGTTTGGTGATGGCAAAATGTTTTTACCGCAGGTTATTAAATCAGCTCGAGTGATGAAAAAAGCAGTTGCCATACTCGAACCATATATCGAGAAAGAAAAGAATGGAGCCCAAACAAAAGGATCAATTGTAATGGCGACCGTCAAAGGGGATGTACACGATATTGGAAAAAATATTGTTGGCGTCGTCCTCGGGTGCAATGGATACGATATTCATGATTTGGGTGTTATGATTCCTGCAAATCAAATTCTCAAAGAAGCAAAAAAATTAAACGCAAACATAATTGGTTTATCTGGACTCATAACGCCGAGCTTGGATGAAATGGTTCATGTAGCAACAGAAATGGAAAGAGAAAAATTGGATATTCCATTATTAATTGGCGGCGCAACAACAAGTAAAAAACACACTTCCATTAAAATTGATGAAGTGTATTCCGGTCCTACCATTTATATACAGGATGCCTCTCGAGCGGTGGGAGTTGTGCAAAAATTATTATCAAATGACAAAAAGAAAGATTTCATCCAATCTATTACAAATGAATATGTTTCCATAAGAGAAAAAAATTCTACTCAACAAAAAAACCTTTTATCAATTGAAGAAGCTCGAAGTAGAAAATATTTTATTAACTGGAAATCATTTGAGTCATCCAAACCTAAAAAAGAAGGTATTCAGATTTTAGAAGATTATTCATTGAATGATTTGGTCCCATTTATAGATTGGTCACCTTTCTTTTCAACTTGGGAATTAAAAGGAAAATATCCAAATATTTTAAATGATAAGAAAGTAGGCAATGAAGCAAATAAATTATTTAATGATGCGCAATCTTTGCTTGAAAATATTATCCAAAATCGTCGATTAGTGGCAAGAGGATTGTTTGGTATTTTCCCAGCTAAGTCAGTGAATGAAAATATTATAGTAAATTATCGAAATCATGATACTTCTTTTTCTTTTCAAAGACAACTCTTTGATAAAGGGAAGGACAGACCTAACCGATGTTTATCTGATTTCATTTGTCCTGAAGCTGAAAATAAGAATGATTGGTTAGGTGTTTTTGCAGTTACAGCTGGACATGGATTAGAGGCGCTTGTTTCTGAATTTAAAGCGCAAAATGATGATTATAATGCAATTTTAGCCCAATCAATAGCCGATCGATTAGCTGAAGCATTTTCAGAACATTTACATTATAAAGTTCGGAAAGAATATTGGGGATATTCGCCACACGAAACATTGAATAATGAAAAATTAATTTTGGAAAAATATCAGGGAATTCGCCCAGCTCCTGGATATCCTGCTTGCCCTGATCATAGTGAAAAAGATAAAATTTGGTCATTATTGAATGTTGAAGAAAAAATTGGAGTATCCTTAACGGAATCTAGAGCAATGTTACCGGTAGCATCAGTGAGCGGATGGTATTTTTCTCATCCAAAATCTATTTATTTTGGCGTGGGACAAACTGGTTAAGTTGCTTATTTTGGCGTTGGAAAAATACTTATGAAAATTCTCAAATTTGGCGGATCTTCCCTAAAAACAACTGAAAGGATTGAACACGTGGTGTGTCTTATAGCAGCAGAGCATCCATGTGGTGTTGTTGTTTCTGCTTTTGGTGGAGTGACAGACCAATTGATTGAACTGATCAATCTTGCGGAAAGTGGATTAGATTATAATGATGTATTAAATGCTTTTCTGGATAGACATTTGGAAACGGTCAGTGGACTTCAACTTTTGACCAATCTAGATTCGATACATAAATCTATCCAAACAATTGGAAATGAATTACAACAATCATTAAAAATCATTTCTGATAAGAAACAGGACACACCCAAATTAAAAGATACAGTTCTAAGTGCTGGCGAAAGATTTTCAGCAAATATTATCAGAGAAGCATGTATTGAAAATGGGTTAAATGCTGATTATCTAGACGCAAGGAAAGTTATTGTAACAGATGATCATTTCGGGAGCGCTTTTGTTCATTACCAAAAATCGTATAATAATATTCGAAATGAGTGGATTGATAAATCAAAAACTCGAATTATAACAGGATTTATAGGAGCGACTGAGTCAGGTGAAACAACCACATTTGGGCGTAGCGGTTCGGATTATACAGCAGCTATCTTTGGTGCTGCACTTCATGTGGATGAAGTGGAAATATGGACAGATGTTAATGGAATTTTATCTGCAGATCCCAATGTGGTTCCTAATGCGAAAACAATTTTAAATATTACATATGAAGAAGCGATGGAATTAGCTCATGCAGGCGCCAAAGTGATTTTTCCGCCCACCATGATTCCAGCCTTATATAAATCAATTCCCATACGAATAAGAAATACGTTTGAGCCAGGAAACCCCGGAACAGTTATAACACAAAATCGGGAAACAGATAATAATTTTGCAGTTGGCATTTCATCTTTATATAATGTGTCTCTCATACGATTTCAAGGTGCTGGAATGGTGGGGCGGTATGGTGTTATTGGTCGTGTGTTTGAAGCATTAGCTCAAAAGAAAATTAATATTATTCTCGTATCTCAAGTTTTTAGTGAACATTCCATTTGTTTTGCCATTCAACCATCTGAAGTGGGTAAAGCAGAAACTCTGCTAAAGGAAGAATTTACTTTTGAACTTGAAAATAGGTTTATTGATTCTATCAAAATTGAAAATGACTTATCTCTTATTGCAGTTGTTGGGGAGGGAATGCGCCACACTCCAGGCATTTCAGGAAAATTATTTAGTGTTTTAGGTGAGCAAAATGTGAATGTAATTGCTATTGCTCAAGGATCTTCTGAAAGAAACATTTCTTTTATTATTAAAAACGATGAAGTGAAATCAGCAATTCGTTCTTTACATAATTATATTTTTTCAGACTATGATAAAATAAATGTTTTTATAGCTGGCGTAGGTTTAGTTGGGTCTAGTTTAATTCGATTAATCCAAGATCAATCATCCATTAATATTTGTGGAATTCTGAATAGTAGTAAAATGGTTATAAACCAGAATGGGGTTGATCCAAATCTCTATACAGAAGAATTAAATAATGGAGAGCCAGCAGATGTGGATACTTTTATTTTAACTGCTGCTCAATCACGAAATGCAGTTTTTGTAGATGTTACATCATCATCGATCATTGCTGAAAAAACTGCAAACATTCTTCAAAAAGGCATTTCTGTTGTATCGGCAAGCAAATTAGCAAATAGCATGAATCAAGATTATTATAATCAAATTCGTCAAAGTGAAAAACAAGGACAATCTACATTCAAGTATGAAACAAATGTTGGTGCTGGTCTTCCTATCATGGAAACACTTCAAACATTATTGAATACCGGTGATACCGTTGAGAAAATTGAAGGCATTATGTCAGGGACATTAAGTTACTTATTTAGTCAATTTGATGGTTCACTCCCATTTAGCGAATTAGTAAAAAATGCTAGATCTCAAGGATACACAGAACCGGACCCAAGAGATGATTTAAATGGAATGGATGTAGGAAGGAAAATTCTTATTTTAGCGAGAGAAACGGGTGCAAAACTAGAAATTGATAATGTATCAATTCAGAATCTAATCCCGGAAGAATTGAGCCCCACATTATCTATTGATGAATTCTTAGATCAATTACCTCAATTTGATGATCAATATTTAAATACGTATACATCAGCAAAAAATAAGAATAAAGTATTGCGATATATTGCATCATGGGATGGACAAAAGGCGGTTGTTGAACTAAAAGCTATTGGAGGAGACAATCCATTTTACCATCAGAGTGGAAGAGAAAATTTCATTGTTTTTACTACAAAAAGATATAAAGATACCCCAATGATAATTAAAGGACATGGAGCCGGAGCCGAAGTGACAGCTGCTGGTGTTTTAGGCGATATTTTAAAATGTCAGTAGAAAAAAATATTAAAGTCAGCGTTTTGGGTGCCACTGGAATGGTAGGCCAAAATTGTTTACGATTATTGGAAAACCATCCATGGTTTCAAGTAGTTGATGTGGCAGCTTCTGAGCGGTCATCTGGTAAAACATATAAGGAAGCAGTAGGGAAAAAATGGTACATGGATGCAGAAATTCCTGATACAATTTCAAATTTAATCGTAAGAAATGTACATGATTATGGATCAATCCCTGATAATGTAACATGTGTATTTTCTGCTTTAGACCTAAATGAAAAACAAGACACACGCGATTTTGAATTTGGGTATGCAGAAAAAGGATTTGCAGTTATTTCAACCAGCTCTGCAAATCGTCAAACAATTGATGTGCCTATGATTATTCCTGAAATTAATGCTAAGCATGCTGATGTAATCCCAATCCAACAGAAAAACCGTAACTTACCAAGTTCTGGCTTTGTTGCTGTAAAGCCCAATTGTTCCATCCAATCTTATATTGTTGTTTTGGAAGCGTTAAAACAAGCTGGTTATCTAGTAGATCGAGTTCAGGTAACGACTTTACAAGCATTATCTGGTGCTGGGTATAAAGCATTAACGAACCTAGACTTAAAAGAAAATGTAGTTCCATATATTGGTGGGGAAGAAGAAAAGACTGAAAAAGAACCTTTAAAAATATTTGGTAAAATCACGGATGATGGAATTATTCAATCTACAGAATTGAATGTTAATGCAGTATGTACGCGTGTCCCCGTTGTAGATGGCCACACAGCTGTTGTCCATTTAGGGTTTTCGAATGAAGCGCCATCGTTAGATGAATTCAAATCAATTTTATCATCTTTTACAGCTGAGCCGCAATCATTGAAGTTACCATCATCGCCAAATCTACCCATTTTAGTTTTGGATGATGTCGATCGTCCCCAACCAAAATTAGATCGAGATTCTGGAAAGGGAATGGCTGTAACGGTTGGAAGAATTGCTATAGACACATTTTTTGATATCAGATTTATCGGTTTATCTCATAATACGGTTCGTGGTGCCTCCGGCGGTGCTATTTTAGTCGCTGAATTATTGATTGAGAAAGGGTTTATCTCTTGAATGAATCTATACGCATAAAAGGAAATGCATCTGTTGCAAATGTATCCTGTGGGTTTGACTGTATTGGGTATGCTATTTCTGACCCAGGCGATATTATAACTTTAATTAGGAAAAATACGCCTGGTATAGATATTACAATGTCAGGATTTGGTTCTGATTCTATTTCTTGTAACCCAAACAATAATACAGGAGGTAAAGCAGTTCTTTCATTGCTTGATGCATTAAAAAGTAACCAAGGATTCAAACTTCATATCGAAAAAGGAATTCCGCCGGGAAGTGGCATTGGTTCCAGTTCTGCGAGTGCGGCAGCAGCCGTATTTGGAGCGAATGAATTATTAGGTAATCCATTCTCATTGAATGAACTTTTAATCCACGGTATGGCAGGAGAAGCTGTTGCATCAGGTGGGTTTCATGCGGATAATATTGCTCCAGCTCTTTTCGGGGGTATTATTTTGGTTCGAAGTTATGATCCATTGGATATTTTGAATTTACCTGTACCAGGAAATTTATTTAGTTCGGCTGTGTTACCAAAAATGACAATTAATACTATGGAAGCTCGAAAAATCCTTCCAGAAATGGTTCCACTTAAAAATGCCGTAGAACAGGCAGGTAATTTATCTGGATTCACCTTAGGTCTTCATGAGTCAGATTATGATTTATTGGGGCGGTCGATGGTAGATCATTTTGCTGAAACTCACCGCGCCAAACTCATTCCCGGTTATGAAGAAGTAAGAGGCTCTGCTTTAGATATGGGCGCTATTGGGTGTGGGATTTCAGGATCAGGCCCGGCTGTGTTTGCGCTATCGGATTCATTAGAAAAAGCGCAATTGATTGGTAATGCCATGGTAAAGCAATTCAAAGCAGTAGGATTATCAAGTCAAGCTTATAGCTCTCCTATCCATACCAATCCACCAGAAATATTAGGATAATGAGTGCAATATTTTAGCACAAACAAAAAGTCAAGTTTAGTTGGATTTAGGGATGCCCTATTTCAAGGATTGGCGCCAGATGGCGGGCTATATCTTCCAGAAAATATTCCAATTCTTTGGGATAAATTAAAATATAAAGATTTGTCTTATCCTGAATTAGCATTTGAAATATTACATCCTTATGTTGATGGAGAAATTCCAAAATTATCTTTAGCAGATATCTGCCAAAATGCTTTTTCTTTTATTGTGCCTGTAAATAAAATAAAAAAGGATCACTATATTTTAGAATTATTTCATGGTCCTACTCTAGCCTTTAAAGATTTTGCTGCTCGTTTTATGGCAAGATCAATGGAATATTTTTTAGATAATAATTCTAAAGAATTAACGGTGCTTGTGGCCACGTCTGGAGATACAGGAAGTGCTGTTGCAAGTGGATTTCATAATGTAGATGGTATTCGCGTTGTTATTTTGTATCCAAAAGGACGTGTAACTCCAATTCAAGAGAGGCAATTAACATCACTTGGCGATAATATAACAGCTCTAGAGATTGATGGAAGTTTTGATGACTGCCAATTAATTGTTAAAATGGCATTCCAAGATAAAGATTTGAATGAATCAATACATTTAAGTTCTGCTAATTCAATAAATATTGCTCGTCTGCTACCGCAAAGTGTGTATTACTTTTGGGCACATAAACAAATATCTAGGAATGAACCTATTATAGTTAGTGTCCCTTCCGGGAATTTTGGGAACCTAACTGGAGGACTATTGGCTAAGAAAATGGGGTTACCAATAGAAAAGTTTATTGCATCAACAAACAAAAATGATGTTGTACCTGAATATTTGGATTCAGGTAAATTTCAACCAAGGCCATCCGTTCGTACATTATCAAATGCAATGGATGTGGGTGACCCGAGCAATTTATCACGCATCCAAAAATTGCATAATTATGACATGAAAAACATAAGAAATAATATAATGGGTATTGCTTATACAGATGATGAAACAATTGATTCTATTTCAAAAATATTTTCAGAAAATCAAATAATTTTAGATCCACATACTGCTGTTGGGTATGCAGGATTATTAGATTATAAAAAAGAATTTAATAGTATGAACCCAGGTGTTGTGCTCTCAACAGCCCATCCAGCAAAATTTATCGAAAGTGTTGAACCCGCAATCGGAGAAAAAATTTCTATTCCAAAACGATTACAGCATTTTATAGGAAGAGAAATGCAAAAGATAGAAATGTCAAATCGAATGTCGGATGTTAAAGAATTTTTACTTACTGCTTAATTAAATTAGAATGGCATCATTATGAAGAAAGATACATTAATTGTTAGGGGAAAGATACAGCCAGACCCAACCACAGGAGCGATTATTCCACCTATTTATCAAACAGCTACATATGCATTAGAAGAAGTAGGCAAAGATAAAGGTTTTGATTACACCCGATCAGCCAATCCTACAAGACAAACGATGGAGGAATATTTAGCTATAATTGAAGGCGGTAAATATGGAGTTGCCTTTTCAAGTGGAATGGCCGCAGTAGACAGTTGTCTAAAACTATTGAAAGCTGGAGATCATATTATTTGTTCTGATGATGTTTATGGAGGTGTTTCCCGTCACTTTAATCAAATTTTAAACAATTACAATCTTGAATTCACATACGTGGATTCACAAATTGTTTCCAATATTGAAGCAGCCATTCAGCCAAATACAAAAATGATTTGGATAGAAACACCAACTAATCCACTCTTAAAAATCACAGATTTGGAAACTGTGGGTAGAATTGCAAAATCACATAATATTCTTTTTGGTGTGGATTCAACTTTTGCAACACCTGTATTCTTACGTCCTTTAAATTTTGGTGCAGATTTAGTTATGCATAGCACAACTAAATACTTAAGCGGGCATAATCAACTCATAGGTGGAGCCGTTATTACAGATAGAGAAGATTTATTTGAATCATTGAAATTTATTCAAAAAACAGTGGGTGCTGTTCCAGGCCCATTTGATTGTTGGCTTACTCTTTTAGGGCTAAAAACATTAGACCTTAGAATGAATAAACATAATGAGAATGGCATGGAGATCGCCACATATCTTGAATCTCACCCAAAGGTGAAGCATGTTATATATCCTGGTTTAGAATCTCACCCAATGCATCAAATTGCAAAGGAACAAATGTCTGGGTATTCCGGCATGATTTCTTTTGAGCTTAAAGGTGGACTAGAATCAGGAAAAGCATTAATGAATAATGTAGACCTTTGTTTACTTGCGGAAAGCCTTGGAGCGGTTGAATCAATGATTACTCATCCGGCAACAATGACACATGTTGATGTCCCTAAAGATCAGAGATTAGCCCGAGGATTCTCGGATGGGTTGGTTCGTCTTTCCGTTGGGATTGAAAATGTAATAGATATTATTTCTGATTTAGAACAAGCATTAGAAAAAGCATAAACCAATGAAACAAGGGCCTTTAGTCAATAGAGAAAAATTTCATGATGCATGTGGGACAGGGTTTATTGTAACTCTAAACGGAAGAGCAGATAAACGAATTTTGCCATCCGCTTTGCAGGGATTAAAAAGGTTATCTCATAGAGGAGCTATTTCAGCAGATGGGAAAACAGGAGACGGTTCAGGTATTTTGACAGATATTCCTTCTAAATTTCTTAGAGATATACTAACTGATGAATTCAATTACTCAATCCCGAAATCAACAAAATTAGCAGTTGGAATGGTTTTCACATATGGACGTGAAAATAAATGGCTTGAAAAAACAGTTAAAGATAAAGCTAAAGAATTAAATATATCTTTAATTGGAGTTAGGGTTGTTCCAACCAATTTAAATCATTTAGGCGAACTTGCTAAAAAATCAAAACCAATAATTCTTCAATATTTATTTTCACTAAAATCATCTCGAAGTGAAAAAAATATTGAATCTAGATTATATCTATTAAGAAAATTAATAGAGGGCGAAACAATCTCCCGAAAAAAGAAAAGCTATTTTTGTTCTTTATCTTCAAAAACAATTGTGTATAAAGGATTAATGTCTTCGGACCAGTTAGATAAATTTTACCCAGACCTCCGCCACCCAAACTTTGTTGTTAAAATGGCTATGTTTCATGAACGATTTTCGACAAACACCCAATCAACATGGGAAATGGCTCAACCTTTTAGAATGGTTGCACATAATGGTGAATTTAACACAATCAAAGGTAATCGATTATGGATGGAAGCTAGAGAGAATGAACTGAAATCAAAATATTGGGGGAATCAGTTAAAATCATTATTTCCGATTGTTAATTTAAAAGGAAGCGATTCCCAGAGTTTTGATCAGGCTATCGAATTTTTAACGCGTAGTAGTCGTAAACTATTTCATAGTTTATTGATGTTAATTCCAGATCCACATTTTTATAATAAAAAAATGAAAAAGTCTTTACGAGATTTTTATATATATCATGAGAATATCATGGAACCATGGGATGGGCCAGCTGCTATTGTTTTCACTGATGGCGAAATAGTTGGGGCAAAAATGGATAGAAATGGATTGAGGCCGTTACGTTATTCCATTACAAAAAGCGGGTTGGTTGTTATGGCGTCGGAAGCGGGTATCATTGATATTGATGATGAAGATTTATTGGTCCACCACCATATGGCTTCAAGCGAAATATTTGGTGTATCTATTTCTGGGAAAAAAGTATTAAAAAATCATGATATTAAAACAGAGATAGCTACACTTCGCCCCTATTCCAAATTGGTAAATAAAAACCTGATTACTTTAGATCGAAAAACGAATGAAAAGGAATTTGGGCAATTTCATCTTCCTGAAAGTGGGTTTGATCAAAGGCTTAGAGTCGCTCTTGGGTGGTCAAAAGAAGATATGACTCGATTCTTAATCCCTATGGCAACAAGCGCCAGAGAGTCTATTGGTTCAATGGGGGATGATACTCCCTTGCCAATGATGTCTGAAATTGGGCGAAGGTTTTATGATCATTTTAAACAAATGTTTGCTCAAGTGACGAATCCGCCAATTGATCCTATTCGCGAACAAAAAGTGATGGCATTATTTAATTATATTGGAAGTGAAGAAAATTTATTAAAAAGGAATCCTCGGTTTAAAGGAGCCATGAGAACACTTAGCCCAATCTTATCTCCATCTGATTGCGATAGACTTTCAAGTTATCAAAATGACTTTCCCCAGGAAAAAATATTCTGCCACTATAGAAAAGATAGCAGTATTGAAGGGCGACTAGGACGAATTAGAAATAAATGCCTAAACGCGGTTAATGAAGGCGCTAAAATGATTATCCTCAGTGATGAAAATTTGAAAGAGCATTTATTACCGATTCCAATGCCAATTGTCGTTTCGGGCATCCATCACTTTTTGGTTGAAAAGAAAGTACGTAGTAAAGTATCAATAATCTGTTATACAGGGGATGTAGTAGAAGATCATCATATTGCTGTATTGGTTGGCTTGGGAGCAAGTGCGATTTTCCCCTATATGGCTTATGAATTAATTCGCGAGTATTTTCGTGAAGCAGATTGGGTTGAGCATTTATCAAATTACCGATATGCCCTTGAGAAAGGATTATTAAAAATAATGTCTAAAATGGGTATATCTACCATAAGTAGCTACCAGGGGAGTATGTTATTTAATATTGTTGGTTTGAATGAAAAAATTGCACAAAAACATTTTCCTTCTTTAGAAAGTCATTTGGGTGGTCATACTTTCAGCGATATTCATTCTATCTTATTAAATAGAAATGAAAAAGCATTCGATTCACCTGAGCCATCGCTTGCAGAAAAAGGGTTATATCGATTTAGAAATAATGGAGAATTGCACGGATTTGCTCCAAAGCATTTTAAATGGATTCGTCAAGCAATCCGCCAGAAAAATGTAAATCAACCAAAAGATATCGCTCCAGTATATATTCGTGACCTATTTAAAATAAAGTCCAAAAGGAATTCCATAGACCGCGAACAAGTAGAATCACTTGAAAATATTTTAAGAAGATTTGGATCTGGAGCCATTTCATTTGGAGCCATTTCAGATGAATCACATAGAGAATTATCTCGCGGAATGTATCTTATAGGAGGTCGGAGCAACACAGGCGAAGGCGGTGAAATGGTTGACAGATATAGTTTAACCAATCCCGACAAAAGTACGAATTCTTTTGTAAAGCAAGTCGCCAGTGGTCGATTTGGCGTATCATCTGAATATTTATCGGCTGGCCAAGAAATTCAGATTAAAATGGCTCAAGGTGCAAAACCGGGAGAAGGGGGACAATTACCCGGACATAAAGTTTCTTTGCAAATTGCGAATGCACGTTTTGCTACGCCAGGCATTCCTTTAATATCACCTCCCCCACATCATGATATTTATAGTATCGAAGATATTAAACAATTAATTCATGATTTAAAGGAAGTCAATCCGCGAGCTAAAATATCCGTGAAATTAGTATCTCAACCTGGGATTGGTATTATTGCATCAGGTGTAGTCAAAGCCGGTGCAGATATTGTCCTCGTTTCCGGCGGTGATGGTGGGACGGGTGCGAGCCCATTAACATCTTTAGTGCATACAGGATTTCCATGGGAATATGGATTGGCAGAAGTTCATCAAACATTATGTGACAATCAGTTAAGGGACCAAACCATTCTTCGGGTTGATGGTGGATTAAAATCAGGAAAAGATATAATAACGGCTGCACTTTTTGGAGCAGAAGAGTTTGATTTTGGTACATCTTTACTCGTGGCTCTTGGATGCGTGATGGCGAGACAATGTCATCTTAACACATGCCCAGCAGGAATTGCAACCCAGGATGAAGCCTTTTTGAAAAAATTCAAAGGAAAGGCGGAACATGTTCAAATCTATTTAAATCATGTGGCGGAAGACATTCAAAATCAATTAAGCCAATTAGGGTTTACAAAAATTCAATCGCTTATAGGGCGAACAGATTTATTATTTATAGATAAAGATTATAGAAAGTATATTAATAAACGTGGAATTGATTTATCGAAAATCCTTAACAAAAGTAATAAAAAGGGACTACCTTTAAAGAGTGATAAGAAAATTCACTTTATCGAGAGTCAACATAAAAAGTCGATCGATGAAACTATTCTTGATGAAGCTCGTCCTGCTTTATTAACGCACGGGCATGCTATTATTAGTAGACATATTCAAAATAAAGATAGATCAGTGGGAACACGATTATCTGGTGAAATAACATTTATTCATGGTAGAAGTGGATTTAAGGGAGAAGTGCAATGTTTAATGTCGGGTGTTGGTGGCCAAAGTTTTGGAGCATTTTTAACAGATGGTGTGGAGTTGAGGTTAAAAGGCATTGCCAATGATTTTGTAGGAAAAGGTATGTCTGGAGGACGGATAACGATTCGAATGCCAAAAGAAGTACGATTAAGGAAAAAAGAATTTACAGTAATGGGAAATGTAGCATTATATGGCGCCACAGGAGGTTCTTTATATGTCTCCGGAAGATGCGGGGAGCGTTTTGCTGTAAGAAATAGTGGTGCATCAGCAGTTGTTGAAGGTATTGGGAATCATGGGTGTGAATATATGACTCGTGGAACCATTATTATTTTGGGCGATATTGGTATCAACTTTGGAGCTGGTATGACAGGAGGGCTTGCTTTTATTTATTCAAAAAGAAAATCAATAGCATCCTCCTTAAATATTGATTTTGTTTTGGATGGTTCATTAAACGTAAATGATAAAAGAATGGTAAAACGATTAATTAGAAATCATGATTATCATACTCGATCTCCTATTGCTAAAAAAATATTGAAGAATTGGGAAGATGAAAAAAATAACTTTCATAAAATTATACCCCACTCTTCGGGAAATATTGATTTTGAAAAAATCTATAATGAAAAAATAAAAGATCGATTAGGGATTTATTTAAATGAATAAACAAACTGAATCACCAGTAATTGATAAACATATTGTAGCCATTGGCGGGGGTGGTTTTGGGCGAAATCCAAATCATCAAAAAATTGAACAATACATATTAGATTTAACCAGAAAAGAAAATCCTAACATCATTTTTTTCCCAACAGCCAGCGCAGAAGATGCGGGATATATTGTTAATTATTATTCCTGTTTTTCAAAATTAAATTGTGAACCAAGTCATGTTACTTTATTCAAAAGAACACCAAGATTAGATAGCATTATCAATAAAGCAGATGTGATTTATGTAGGAGGTGGAAATACAAAAAGTATGTTAGCCGTATGGCGCGAATGGAAATTGGATAAACTTTTATTAAAAGCGTACAATAAGGGTACAATTTTATGTGGTGTAAGTGCAGGTGCTATTTGTTGGTTTGAAGAAGGGATTACAGATTCTTGGGCGAGCAATTTAAATACCATGGAATGTTTAGGCTTTTTACCTGAAATGGCATGTCCCCATTATCAAGAGGAAAAAGATCGAAGGCCCAGTGTTCATGAAATGTTAAAGAATGGGGAATCAGGACCAGGTTGGGCGATTGATGGGGGTGCTGCAGTCCATTTTAAAAATGGTGAATATTTTAAATCCATTCAATTTTATCCAAATTCTTTAGTTCATTATGTATCTTGCGCCAATAATGTAGTGAATGAAGATACAAAAAAAATGTATGTCATATAAAGAAGATCAAGCTCAGATTTGGGAAGCCAAATATTTGGAGGATAGTCTTGGTTGGGATCTGGGTGGCCCCACACCTATATTTTGCCAAATTTCAGAAGAAATAAGTCCGGGGGAAATCTGTATTGTGGGGTGTGGTCTTGGACATGATGCAATCATGTTTGCCAAAAAAGGATTTCATGTAACTGCAGTAGATTTTGCTCCTTCTGCCATTAAAGCTGTGAATGAATTGGCAACAAAAGCCAATGTGAAAATTGATACAATTCAAATTGATCTTTTTTCCATGTTACCCGAGTATAATAACACATTCGACTATGTTATAGAACAAACGTGTTTTTGTGCCATACCGCTAATTCAAAGAGAAGATTACGCACATGTTGTTCAATCAATTTTAAAACCCGGAGGTCAGTTAATTGGACTTTGGTTTCCTTTAGATAAAACAATAGAAGAAGGGGGTCCGCCTTGGGCAACAAGCCTTGAAGAAGTTAAATCTCTCTTTAATTCTGGTTGGGAAATCGAAAAAGAAGAATGGCCTACTTTATCCATATCTCCAAGAAAAGATCGAGAAAAATTAATTATTTTTAAAAATCTTAATTAATGAAAAATAATCGTTCGTTGATTATGTAAAATAATTCGATGTTCTAAATGTGATTTACAAAATTTTATCAATTATTTCGAGATGGATACTTCGATTCATGGTCAATTGGATATAATTTCCGTGCTATGAATTCAAACCTAAATATTGCAATCCATGCCGCGAAAGAAGCAGGATCATTAATTCTAAATTATTATAAAGCGGATTATGAAATTAAAGATAAGGGTTATCATAACCCCGTTACAACAGCTGACTTTGCAGCGGACTCCTATTTGAAAAAAACACTCATGGAAGCACGTCCAGAATATGGATGGCTTTCAGAAGAAACGGTTGATTCTCCCGATCGCTTGAATAAAGAAAGAGTTTGGGTTGTGGATCCTTTGGACGGGACAAAAGAATTTGTTGAAGGTGTTCCCAATTTTGTTGTGAGCGTAGCTCTAGTAGAAAATGGAAAACCCATTGTAGGTGTTTTATTTAATCCGGTGACAAAAGAAACATTCACAGCATCTGATGGAGATGGTGCTTTTCTAGATGGTAAACCAATTCAGTGTATTACAAAAGAAAATGTTAATGAAATGGTTATTTTGAATAGTCGATCCGAAACACGCCGTGGTCTTTGGGAGCCTTTTGATAAAACATTTGGTGAATTAAAAGCTATCGGTTCTGTTGCTTATAAGTTAGGATTAACGGCTGCTGGGCTAGCGGATATATTTGCTTCACTGCGGCCAAAAAACGAATGGGACATTTGCGCTGGAAATTGTATAATCAATGAGGCTGGTGGCAAATTAATTGATTTAAATGGAAAACAAAGAATTTATAATCAAGAAAATACATTGATTACGCCAGGCTTAATTGCAGGTGAAATTGATGCTGTGAATAAAACACATAATATTCTTACTGCTTAGAGCGCAAAAAATAATTAATGATAGATATAGCTGTAGTATACTTCGCGTACCCTGCGGTGTGGAGAAAAAATGATTCGATTACCAGAAGATGCCATAAAATGTTTAGATAAAGGATTTGTCCGGCTTGTGGATTCAATGGGTGGCGATGATGCTATTGTTCAAGCTGCTCGTGTGAGTTATGGACAGGGGACGAGTAAAGTATCTCAAGATCGCGGATTAATTCGCTACCTTATGCGACACCGCCATACGACCCCTTTTGAAATGGTGGAATTCAAATTCCATTGCAAAATGCCAATTTTTGTCGCCCGACAATGGGTCCGCCATAGAACAGCTAATATTAATGAATATTCTTTAAGATATTCTGAAGCTCGAGATGAATTTTACATGCCCGAACCTGAACATATTCAATTCCAAAGCGCATTGAATAAACAAGGGAGATCTGGGGAAGTTCCAGTAGAATTGAAACAAAAAGTATTCGATTATTTTAAAAAAAACTCAGAGAGAAGTTTTGCTTTATACCAAGAATTGAATGAAGCGGGCGTTGCACGAGAATTAGCTAGATCCTTATTGCCTGTGAATATTTATACTGAATGGTATTGGAAAAATGATTTACACAATCTTTTACATTTTATTGGGTTGCGCTCAGATGGACATGCCCAATATGAAATACGAGTATTTTCAGACGCTATGGCTCATTATGTAAAAGAAAAAGCACCATTCGCATGGGAAGCATATCAAGATTATGTAGTTCATGGCATGCGTTTTTCTAGAGTGGAGCAAGGATTATTGGAAAAACAACTTCCACCAAGAGTGATTGATGATATTTTTGAAGATATTGCTTATCAAATTACTGCCACTCTCCATAAAGGGAAGCCAAGAAATGATAATGATCTTTATCCTTTATACCAAAAACAAGGCGGATCTGATTCAGAATTTGATTTCAAACTAAAATGGGAATCAGGAGAAATTGAAATTGGCAATATTCGTGAACTTCGGGAATTCAGAGAGAAGTTGGAAAGTCTAAAACCATAATTCATCCACGTCAATAGTATGCACAGTCAACTATTAATTCAATTTTATAATTAGTGTGGATAACGCCAATAAAGGTCACCGACAACGTCTCCGGGATAAATTTCTAAAAAGCGGTCTAGATGGATTTCATGATTATGAAATCATTGAATTACTTTTAACTTTGGGTACCCCCCGCTCTGATTGTAAACAACCTGCCAAAGATGTTTTAAAAAAGTTTGGATCACTTAAGGCTGTTTTGGAGGCAGACCCTAAAGATTTAAAAATAATTAAAGGTATTGGTGACAAAAATGTATTTGGTTTGAAATTATCACAAGATGTAGCTCGCAGGTATTTATCTGATAGAATTATTGATAAGGATTATGCCCAATCTTCCAATGATATTATTGAATACCTACAGCATAATTTGAGAGATAAAAATAAAGAACTATTTATGGTTATTTACCTCAATGGTCGGAATCAAATTATTAAAATGGATGAACTATTTAAGGGGACACTCAACACATCAGCTGTTTATCCGCGTGAAGTTGTAAAACATGCTTTAAATAATAATGCAGCTGCATTGGTTTTTGTTCATAATCACCCTAGTGGCAACCCAAACCCAAGCCAAGATGATATTTCCATTACAAAAAAATTAAAGGAAGCAGCTCTTGCCATTGATGTTTCTGTCCATGACCATCTTATTATTGCTGGGAATGATGTGTATTCATTTGCAGACCATGGATTAATTTGATTTAAATTCTACTATCTATTATAATTGGATAGAAATACTAGAGTAAATAGGTACTACTCATATTAGTCATTATTGAGGAAGAGTATGGAAAGAAAACTAACCACTATTTTTGCTTCAGATGTTGTAGGGTTCAGTAAAATGATGGGCGACAATGAAGTCAAAACGCTGAACATTTTAAAAGAACGCCGGGAAGCAATTGATTCAATTATAGATGATCATGATGGTGTCATTTTTGGGAGCGCAGGAGATAGCGTTATAGCTGAATTTGCAAGTCCTATTAAAGCAGCGGAAGCCGCTATTGCAATTCAACAAAAAATGAAAACAATGAATGTGGATAAAGATGAATCAGATCAAATGACATTTCGGGTTGGAATCAATATTGGAGATGTAATGATTTCTGATGATAATTTATTTGGAGATACGGTCAATATTGCGGCTCGATTAGAAGCGTCAGCTCGGCCTTCAGGTATTTGCGTATCAAAAACTGTATTCGATATGATAAATCGGAAAATTTTGGTTTCCTTTGAAGATGCAGGTGAATTAGAATTGAAAAATATAGAAGTTCCTATCAAGGCATTTCACGTTATTGAAAATAAAGGAATAGTAAGGTTCACACAAGATTCCGAAAAAATTTATACAGAAGTAAAAGCAGCAGAACCGGGTTCTGTAGCCGTCATGTTTTTTAAAAATCTTAGTAAAGATGAAGAACAGGATTACTTCTGTGAGGGATTTTCAGAAGATCTATTATCCATGCTTTCTCGTTATAATAAATTGGTTGTTATGTCTAGCCACGCAAGTTTTTCTTATAAAGAAAAATCCAAGAGTTTTAAGGAAATAGGGAAAGAACTTGGCGTTAGATATATTATACATGGTAGTGTGAGAAAACTGGGATCAAAAATGCGTATCAGTGCAAATTTAGTTTCTACCAAAAATGAAACTTCTGTTTGGTCTAATTCTTTTGATTTATCGGTGGAAGAAGTTTTTGATGTACAAGACCAAATAGCTGAAGAAATTGTATCTACAATTGTTGGTAGAGTGGAAGATGATTTGCTTAAATCAATTAAGTCAAAGAGACCAGAAAATATGAATTCTTATGACCTGGTGTTAAAGGGGTTAGAATATGCTAAAAATGGGAACATATTTAAGGAAAACTCAGAAGCTGCCGTAAAACTTTTTGAACAAGCTATTAATGTTGATCCTAATTATGGACGGGCTCATGCTTGGCAGGCTTGTAGTTTAGCAAACTTAATGGATTGGGAAGATGAAGATGATTCTGATTTATTAGATAGGTGCCTTAAAGCGGCTAATAGAGCGCTAGAGTTAGACCCATCCGAACCAGAAATCCATCGAATAATGGGTTCCATTAAATTTTATTTGGAGCATGATTATACGTTAGGAAAATACCATTTTGAAAAATCTGTAGAATTATGCCCCAGTGATGTTTTTATTATTTCTCGGTACGCTCAAATGTTGATTTATTTTGGCGAATTTGAAAAATCATTAGCAGAATTAGAACGAGCTAAAAGGCTTGACCCATTTTCTCATGATATGTTATTTGGTCCATTAGCTTTTTGCCACTATTGGTTAGGGAATTATGACGAAGCAATTGAAAGTTTTAAAACAATAAAAGTGTTAAACTGGCATATATTTTATTTAGCAGCTACCTATGCTAAAAAAGGTGATAAAAAATTAGCCAAAGAAAAAATAAATGAAGCAATTGCGATCAATGAACAAACCATAAATCAGTTTCTTGACTCTCAACCATACGTAGAAAAAGAACTGGCAAATAGTTTAAAGGATGTACTGGAGTCCATTTGAATGTAATGAGGCTCAGTATCACTAATGGCAATAACTTTGGACAGAAAAGCCAAAAATAAAATTGATTTATTATTTTAGGAAATGGTTCAACAAACCTTCTGTTGAAGAATCATGTGAACCAACTTTTTGGGATTCAATTTCCGGCAATATTTGGTTAGCGAGTTTTTTCCCTAATTCAACCCCCCATTGATCAAAGCTATTGATTCTCCAAATGACTCCCTGGACAAATATTTTATGTTCATAAAGCGCCAATAATCTCCCAAGACTATTGGGCGTCAATTTTTCAATCAATATGGAATTCGTAGGCCGCTGACCTTCAAAAACTTTATGCGGCGCTAATTGATCAACTTCATCTTGGCTTAAACCATCTGATTCCAATTGACTGATAACATCATCCTTATCCAATCCGAAAAATAAGGCTTTTGTTTGGGCAAAATAATTTGACATGAGTTTATGATGATGATCTTCATGGGGGTGTAATGGTTTTTTAAACCCAATAAAATCTGCTGGTATAAATTTAGTCCCTTGATGGATTAGCTGGTAAAAAGCATGTTGCCCATTTGTGCCGGGCTCTCCCCAGATCACAGGCCCTGTCTGATAATCTACTTTATTACCATCTTTATCAATGTATTTACCATTACTTTCCATATCCACTTGTTGCAGATGTGCTGAAAAATATTTTAAATATTGATCATAGGGTAGTATCGCATGACTTTCAGCATTGAAGAAATTATTATACCAGATGCCTAATAATCCCATAATGACAGGAATGTTCTCTTCAAAAGGTGTATTGAAAAAATGACAATCCATCTCATATCCACCCCTAAGAAATTCATCAAAATTTTCAAATCCAATTGAAAGAGCAATGGGCATTCCAATCGCTGACCAAGTAGAATATCGGCCACCAATAAAGTCCCAAAATTCAAAAATATTATTGGTATCAATGCCAAATTCTTTTACTTTCTGTGTGCTGGTTGAAAGAGCAACAAAATGATTTTTAACTGCTTTTTCATCAAATGAGTTAATTATCCAATCCCTCGCAGTGTAAGCATTTGTCATTGTTTCCTGGGTGGTAAATGTTTTAGAAGCTATGAGGAAAAGAGTTGTTGCAGGATCAATGGACTGCAATGTTTCAAAAATATCAGTTCCATCTACATTACTTACAAATAAAATATCTGGGCCATCTGCATAGTATTTTAAGGCATTTACAACCATTTTTGGGCCAAGGTCAGAACCTCCGATCCCAATATTTACGACAGTTTTAATGGGTTTATTTGTATAACCAGTCCAATGCCCAGAACGTACTTGTTCAGAAAAGTATTTCATTTTCTTCAATACATTCTCAATATGAACTTTAACATCATCACTATTAACATGAATATTATTGTTAGATTTATCCCTTAATGATGTATGAAGCACGGATCTATTTTCAGTCCAATTAATGGGTTCTCCCTGCAACATGGACTTTTGGGCTGCTTTTAAATCAGACTGCTCTGCTAATTCGAATAGCAAAGACATGGATGATTCATCAATTATATTTTTACTATAATCAAAAAGGAAATCATCATTTATAATTGAAAATTTTTCGAATCGAGATGCATTATTAAATAGATTATGAGCCGATTTTTCAACTATATCTTTTTGGTGTGATTTTAGTTTTGCCCATATATGGGATGATGTTAATTGACCCATGTCCACTCAATTATTGTTTGTTATTATTAAAATAATATTCCATTTAATCTTCAAAATATTCAAAAATGCCTAGATTGATTTCAGTTATTTTTGGTTTTTGAATTTGCCGAGAAGCTTCTTTTAAAGCCTCGAATGGGAACATATTTAATTTTTTTGTTAGGAATGCAGCTGTTAAGGCAGAAAGATTTTTTCGTATATCTTGTTGTACATCTTCAGGGAAATCTAATGGTGAAATCTGTGCTTCAGATTCAATATTGCCTAATCCATCGGAATGGTAAATAACACCACTGTCATCCATGGCTAATGTTAGGCGTGAAACTTTCGATTTTCCTTCTGATGCAATAATAGCCACAACATCAGGTTTAACAATGCCAGAATAAAGGACAGGTTCTGGACTAATCACAATTTCAGCTACAGAAAAACCCGTCTGTATAGTAATGGGGAAATCAGCGCGACGACTTACCCACAACCCAGATAATGTGGCTGCTGAAGCGA
Organism: Fidelibacterota bacterium; assembly: GCA_018658715.1. Classification (GTDB taxonomy): domain Bacteria; phylum Fidelibacterota; class Marinisomatia; order Marinisomatales; family UBA1611; genus JABHGY01. Next base: position 64,064 of record JABHUQ010000034.1, on the reverse strand, counting down.
GTAGATTACCAGCTGAAACTACTTTTTGACCTGCAGCTCCAGCTAATACAATTCTGATCGGTTTTGTTAATGAATGTTCAAAAATCGTTTCTAATTCTAATCCACTTATAGGATTTTGGACACTTGCCTTTTCTTGAATATTTTTATAACTTGTTTGGAAACTTGGTCGGTTAGTTTCTTGAAGAATGCCAGAGGCCATTTCCATGCCATCCATATATACCATCATATCTTTTCGTCCAAAATCATTTCTTGGGACATAATATGCTGTACATAATTCCCAAATATCGATTAACGAAAACCCATCGTGTCTCATCGATTTTTCAATTAATTCTGGCAAATCTTTATCAAAGGCAGTAGCTCTGGCGATAAATCCGCCACCATTCACTTGCGCTGTTCCTGCAATATCCATGGGTGCATCGATACTTCCTAATGCTGTAGTTGCAGTAATACTATCTAGGGGAGTTGTAACAGAATGTTGTCCACCTGTCATGCCGAAATTAAAATTATTGAATACCAATACATTAATATCGGAATTAAGTCGGGCTGCATTTAATAAATGATGCCCGCCAATACCGCAGCCACCATCACCAATAAGGACAACAACATTTAAATCAGGATTCTGCATTTTAATACCGGAAGCATATGTAATTGCACGTCCATGTAAACCATGAAATGCGTGTGTAATAAAATATTTATCAGATAATCCAACACATCCAATGTCTGTTACTATAACAACTTCAGATGGGTCTAAATTTTGTCTTTTTAAGCTATCACTTAATGCACCTAGAATTTTCCCATGACTGCATCCAGGGCAAAAAGCATATGGAAGATTTTCCTTGGCTATATATGTATCTAAATGTTTAGGATCCATGATAGGCTCGCATAATTTCATCGGGTGTTAGCAAAATAGTATCTACACGATTTACACCAATCAATTCGACATCACGATTTACAAGTCGTTCAATTTCTCGAAGATATTGCCCGTGATTTAATTCAGGAACAATGATACGTTTTATTCCAACTAAACTTTCTTGGATTGCCTTTTCAGGAACAGGCCAGAGAGAATATATTGTTATGGATGATACTTGATCCCCTCCGTCACGAATCTCTTTTACCGCAGCTTCCATAGAACGGGCTGATATTCCATAACTTAATATTAATGTGTCTGCACCATGCTGAAGATCATTTTTCACAAGTGATAGCTCATTAAGATTTGATTCAATTTTTGTTCTTAATCGTTCATTTAATTCGGCAATAATATCAGGATCTTTTGTGATATGTCCTTCTTCATTATGGCTTGATCCTGTATAATGATGGATTTCACCATCGATTTGATATGGATCTAATTCTTTTCCAACTCCACCATTTGGAATCTTTGGCCAATCTGGGGCATTCTTCATATCATTTACAGAAACAGATTCTGTGGTCATAACGGTATCTTTATCCGTTGCTAGAAATACAGGTGTTCGGAATCGTTTAGCCAATTGAAATGCACGTTTTGTTAAATGATAACATTCTGAAATATTTGTAGGAGCAAGGACAATCATTGGGTATCCACCTGTCGTTCCCCATCTCATAAATTGAATATCGCCCTGAGCAGATGCAGTAGCAGCACCCGTAGATGGGCCCAATCTTTGAGAAATAGCAATCACTATTGGAACTTCCATCATAATAGCAAGCCCAAGATTTTCTGAATAAAGGGATAACCCAGGTCCACTCGTGGCGGTAAAAACAGTTGCACCAGTCATAGCTGCGCCAATACAATGTCCAAGAGATGATATTTCATCTTCTCCTTGGAATCCAATACCGCCCACTTTGGGGAGTTCACGAAGCATGTGGGTCAAAATACCTGATGCTGGTGTGATAGGGTAACCGGCATAATAGTTACATCCTGCATCTAAAGCACCACGTGCAATGGCAGCTGCACCATCCACCATTTCTCTTTTTTTAATCATGATTGTAAATCCGTAATTAATAAGCAAGGAAATTAAAGAGTTGTCGAAAAGTAAAGTATAGAAATTGTTGTTACTTTTGGTTAATTCAACACATTTATAGATGTAATTTTGCTCCTTGAAATAACAAAGGATATTTTATGAAACAGTTTGGACCAGATTTTTATAACATAACAGATTTGCTATCAGAAGAAGAATTACTTATACAACAAACGGCATACGATTTTGTCCAATCAGAATTTATGCCACTCATTAATGAGCATTATGAAAAATCAACCTTCCCCATGGAATTGGTCCCCAAATTAGGGGAATTAGGATTTATGGGTTCAGCACTCCCTGAAGAAAGTGCCGGTGCCGGTGTAAGCAATGTTGCCTATGGGCTTATTCTTCATGAATTAGAACGGGGCGATTCTGGCCTTCGATCTTTTGCCAGTGTTCAAGGCGCATTAGTTATGTATCCAATTCATGCTTATGGTTCAGATGAACAAAAAGCCAAATGGCTTCCTGGATTGGGTGCAGGGACACTAATTGGATGTTTTGGACTTACCGAACCAAATTTTGGTTCAAATCCTGGTGATATGGCAACACGATGTAAGCGCGATGGTGATGGGTGGATCATTAATGGGAATAAAATGTGGATCACCAATGGATCTTTGGCTGATGTAGCCGTGGTTTGGGCGAGAGATGAAGATGGACTCGTTCGTGGATTTTTATTAGAAAAAGGAATGGATGGATTTACATCTAGCGATATTCATGGAAAATTAAGTTTAAGAGCATCCGTTACATCTGAACTTTCAATGGTGAATGTAAAAGTGCCCGATTCAGCACGACTCCCTAATATTGAAGGATTAAAAGGCCCATTAGGTTGTTTGACTCAAGCGCGTTATGGCATTTCTTGGGGAATGGTTGGCTGTGCGGTGGATTGCTACAATACAGCTTTGGAATATTCTAAAGAGCGGAAGCAATTTTCCAAGCCTATTGGCGGGTATCAACTTACACAGAAAAAATTAGCAGATATGGTAACTCGAATTACTGAAGCACAATTATTAGTCTACCGACTGGGACGTTTAAAAGATGAAGGGAAAATGACCTTTCAGCAGGTATCCATGGCGAAGCGGAACAATTGTGAATTGGCCAGAGATATTGCCAAGATTTCACGTGGAATGTTAGGGGCCAACGGGGTGACGGAAGATTACCCTATTATGCGCCACATGGCCAATATTGAATCGGTTTATACTTACGAAGGCACCCACGAGATGCATACTTTGATTATTGGCCAGCAAGAAACAGGGATGGCTGCCTACGATTCATAAATTTTAAAACTTTGTAAAGAGCAATGAATTCAGCTCTTTTTAATTACCCCGCTGACTATTAAACGTATCTTGTTCTGGTGTACCTTGATTTGGATATGGGTCAGATATTGTAAAATCTGTATCCTCATGATGGTACTTTTTTACTTTAATATTTTCCCAATCAGAATGTTTAATACAGTACAGCTGAGTTGTTGTGCCAATTTTGATAAAAGCTAAATCCTTAACGTGAGCATAATCATATTCGTGTAACTTGAATTTAGTATCTATCACTGGATAAATCTTTTTACTTGCACAACCAGTCATAAAAATAAAAAGCAAGGCTAGGATTGCTTGAATTATTAATGATTTCTTCATTTGCATCTCCTTTATCACTTTTTAGTTATTGGATGGTAGAAATATTTACTAATTAGCTGCAATATGTAATCAAGGGAGGCCGACGGGTTTTCCTCCAATTGCCCATTCTCCAGGATTTGTTTCTTCGATGAGAACCCAGTTACCATTACGTTTTTCTTCTCCAGTTACTTTGACCATAGCCTCTGTAACCTCTTGAATCATCGCAGATTTCTGCTCTTCGGTAAAAATGCCTCGGACAATTTTAATAGTAGTAATTGGCATATTAATACTCCTTTTTATTTTTAAATCCTTAAAAAAGTACAGAATTATTTAATCAATAAAAAGAAATATGATCAAATCTCCATATTACCTTGGTACTATTAAACTAATTCTTCGAATTCGCCTGTTTCTTTATTTTTATGGCAATTATCATGACGAAAGTATTGCCCATTCATAGCAATGTATACGCCCGGTTCCAATGTTTGAACAAACGCAAGCGCACTTCCTAGATTAAACATTCCATCCGAACTGCCAAATTTATAGGGAACCATTGCGCCTGTTATTACGATAGTTTTGTTTTGTACAAGTTTGGCTATGATACCAGCTGTGCGTACTAATGTATCAGTTCCGTGTGTAACCACAATATGATTATATTGGGACGATATACAATGTTGAGCAATATTTTCGCGATCTTGTTCAGACATATCTAAACTATCAATCATCATGAGCGCTTCCACCTGAATGTCTAACCTAGATCGACCCAAAGAAAGCATTTCTGGAAGGTGGGAATCTTTAAAAAATAATTTTCCTGTTAATTCGTTATACTCTTTATCAAATGTGCCGCCAGTTAATAATATTTGAATAGCCATAATATTGATTCTAAAGGATTATTTAGAGAAAGAAACTACAAATAAGAATATTGAAATAATAAAGAAGATGATTCCGATGATTAGATAATTTTTTTGTTCTTTTTCTAAATTATATTTGAAAGGCAATTTTTTGAGTACATACTTTTGAAATTGAAATACTTTATCTGGTGTAAGAAAAAGTGCTAATCCAGCGGAAAGGAAAATGAAACCACGAATTGTATTAGCAATATGCATACAAAAAAGTTACCTATAATATTATGATTCTATCCAGTTCTACGCAGAAAAAAGTATGAAAGAACTAGTGCCAACTTCTACAATGCTAAAGAAAATAATAATGGTAATCAAAGTAATTGTCATGGATTAAGAGTTACAAATTGAACTTATTCCTGATGTGTCTTCTATCATACTTTTGACTAGAAATTTGGCAACATCAGCTCGTATAATTGATCCATTTGGTAAGCTTCCTTTAGAACATGAATAGATCTTCTCTGTAGCTTCTCCATTCTTTAAAGCAACAGGCCTAATAATATGGAAGCTACTGAGGTTCTGTTTAATTGTTAGTTCCTGTAATTCATGATCTTTCATTGTTTTTCCAATAAATAGTTTAGAGATTAATTTTTCATACCATTTTAAATTATTCCAACTATTCCCTATCCCATGAGCACTAATTATATGAATTTTACATTTTAATGAATTCGACTTTAGTGTATCTACAATATTTTTTGTTCCCAAAGATCGGATATTTCCTCCTTTAAGATCGCGACTTCCTAATGCAATAATTATATCTGTAAAATCGTGAGTTAAAATCCCATTTTCTACATCCTTCTTTTGGAGCACATCACCCGAAATAATTTCTGTAAGATTAGTGTTTACTTTGCTTTCAGATCCTTTTCTAACAAAAGCTGAATGCTGAATGTTCAACGTATTCAATTCTTTACATATTTCAACTCCAGTATTTCCTGTAGCGCCAAATAATAATATATTTCTATTCATTCAGTGCGTATTTGTCCAATTTATCTAAAAATCGTTCATCAGTCATTCCTGTTCGATTAAACATAATAACACTTCCAATTCCTTTGTCGGGATACACTCTAATTTCGCAATAGTAACCACCTCCGCCTCCTGCGTGTGCAAAATATTGATTTCCGTACAATTGTCCGCTAAACCAAGACAAACACATTCCTGTCGGTTTTCCCTGATTTGTGAGGTTTTCAGTGAAAAGTATTTTCTTATATTCATCTGTTATCAGTTTACAATTCGGCTTTAATAATTCCTGAATGTATTTTACAAAAACATCAGAAGTTCCGATTAAACCACCGTAAGAAATACCGTTGACATATAAATTATTAAATGAGTTCCATTTTCCTTCAGTTGTATCTACAAATTTTGATTTGTCAATCATAAAGCCCAAAATAGCATTTGAGAAACTGTATTTTTTATGATAGCCTTTTGCGTGCTGATTTGTCTCGGCTATTGTAAAATCCATTTCGCCATTTTCAATTCCCAAAGGCTGTAAAATATTTGAGTGAATAAATTCTTCATAACTGATTTTAGAAATTTTTTCAATTAGTTGCCCAAGTAGAACATAACCAAGGTTGGAATAAGCGTATTTTTCATTCGGTTTTGATTTTGTCTTGTTGTTTTTGGTAAGGATTTGATTAAAAAAAATATTCCTGTTAAACGATTTATGTTCATCCGCTAAATGAATCCAACTTAAAGGAATCGGATTTGGTATTCCACTTGAATGATTCAATAATTGCCTTATGGTTATTTCAGATTGATATGGAAATTCAGGTAAATAATTAATGACGGGTTGTTCAATATCAATTTTTCCCTGTTCTGCTAGTTGTAAAATGGCTAATGCAGTAAATGTCTTGGTTACAGAATATGCATTGTATGTAGTGTTTTCATTTACTTTCTTTTTGTTCTTTATATCGGCAAAACCTCTACTAAATTGATAAATGATACTGTCTTTATTGAAAATCAAATATTGAACAGAAGGTGTTTTGTTCTTTTCAATTTGTTTGGATAGAATGGTTTCAATTTCATTCATTTTTGCTGTTTGTGAATTGCAAGAACTTAAAAAAGTCATCATTAAAAGTACAACGCTTATCGTTTTCATAGTTTGCAGGTAACGTCTGGCTAAACCTAATATTGCGTTTAGCGAGTTTAGTCTCTAATTTATAATTGTGTTATAATCGTATAGTCATACCACAAAAAATTATTAATGTTTGAATCCATTACCAATATATTTGTTCCCAAAGGGAAAGAACCAGCCCGAATTTATAGAACCCGAATTGGAAAATTCCAAGGATGGGTGTCTGTTATTATTAATGGCATTCTTTTTATTATAAAAATGGGATTGAGTTTAGTTGTAGGCTCAATAAGTTTATTAGCAGATGCCATTCATACCTTATCTGATCTAATTTCTTCTGCTGTTGTGATTTGGGGGTTTAATGAAGCCGAAAAACCCGCAGATGAAGACCATCCATATGGGCATGGACGAGCAGAATATATTGCTACCCTGATTATTGCTATTTTATTAGCAGTTGCTGGGATTGAATTTATTGAATCATCTATTAGTCGGTTAATGAATCCAGAACCAATCGTTTCTGAATGGTGGATGATTGGGCTTATTGGATTAACGATTCTCTTAAAGGAACTCACAGCAAGATATGGGGAATTTTTGTCACAAAAAATAGCTTCAGGCACATTACATGCAGATGCGTGGCACCATCGGACAGATGCGATTTCATCATTGCTTGTTCTAGGTGCAATGATTGCTGGGAGATATGGTTATTATCAAGTAGATGGATGGGCCGGGCTTGGTGTAGCCCTATTTATTATGTGGACGGGATTTGAAATTGCAAAATCCGCTATTGATGATTTACTTGGGAAACCACCAACAGAAGATGAAATCAAAGAAGTAAGACATAGCGTAGAGCATATTAAGGGTGTTTTGGGTGCACACGATATTGCCATTCATAGTTATGGGAAAGATAAATATATTAGTATTCATATTGAAATTGATGGAAATGAATCTCCTGCTTCTGCACATGATATTTCTGAAAATGTAGAAAATACTTTAAAAGAAAAATTGGGTATATCGCCTACGGTTCATGTGGATCCTATCTATCCAAATCATCCAAAAGTACAAGAAGTACGCGCCTATTTAGATACACATTATAGCGACCATGAATGGTTATCTAACTTCCACGATATTCGAATTGTAGATACAGAAGAACATCATGTAATTTTATTCGGAATAAACTTTAAACCAGGAACAACCCAAAAGCTGGCCATAAAATGTCAGCAAAATATTGAAATAGGAATCTTAGACTTTTTCCCAGAATTTGAAGTCATGATTAAATCGTCTGGTCTTCACCAGTTTTAATCACTATTCCTGAATTGAATTCTTTTTGATTTCCGGCCGCATTTAAAAGGGCACTGCCTTTTGTATTAATCCCCATAAATTTTCCAAAATGAGTTTTATCATTATCACGGATTGAAATATCTTTTAACATATGATGACAATTGGATTCCCAGTCATGAATTATTTCATCTATTTCATTATTTATAATTTGTGTAACAACACTTTCTAGTTGATTTATAATTGAAGCTAAAATTCGTTCTCTTTGGAAAGGTACTCCTTTTTCTATGAACAAAGAAGTAGATAAATCAGCGATATCTTCTGAAAAATCATCTAAACTTTGATTCACATTTAACCCAACGCCAATAACAAGTCCAGTGATTTGGTTTCCTGAAATTCTAGATTCACATAAAATCCCTGCAATTTTTTTATCATCAATTAAAATGTCATTTGGCCATTTTGTTTTAGTTTCTATTTCATATTCTTTTAAAGCTTTGTAAATGGCAATAGCCGTAGCAATAGAAAAGATTCCAGAATCAGGAACAGAAATCTTTGGACGTAAAAGGATTGAAAAAGCCAATCCTTTATTTGGTGATGTATGCCATTTATTCCCTTGGCGTCCACGACCTTTCGATTGGATTTCTGCAATAATAATACTCCCAGATGGAGCATCTTCTTGATATAGCTCCCATGCATCATCATTGGTTGATTCTGTTTTTGTAAAATATTCAATTGTTCTACCGTACTCGGCTGTGGTTAGGTTTGCTTGAACTAATTGAGTAAATAGCATAAATATTTAGATGAAAAAAATATAATGTAATTGAATATAAGTAAGAATAAACCCAGCAATAGAACCAATTGTAACTTGAGCAATGGTATGTGCTTTCAATATGATGCGAGACATAGAAATAATAACAACAAATAATGCCATTATAATGGGTGTATGAATCCCTGATATCCAAAGGGCAGCCATAGGGCCAGTTACGCCAATCGCATGAATGGATATTTTCCAATAATAGGTTACACCCAAAGTGAATATAGTGTTGGTCATGAAACAAAACATGAACCCTTGGATCAAAGGTGGTGCTTTCACTATATATAGACTACCAAATCCAATAGCCGCATAAACAACACCGAGTATTAATGGGTATATTCTTTGCTCTCTATTTGATGCATCAAGATCGCTGATTTTACCTAAATATTTTAAATAAATGAAGGTTACTATTGGAAGTAAGTTTAAAAAAACGAATGAAATTCCTGTTAATATCCACGGGTTTGACTTGATACTTAGGTAATAAAAAATAAAATATATATAAACAAAAAACGACAATAGCATAGGGTGTAAAAGGAGTGAGAATCCTTTTGCTAAAAGAATCAATTTAGGAGAATAGTCGTTACTTATATTCACCGGCGACCAACCGCAAAATATCCGCCACTTCACCTAGAGTGCAACCATTTTTTACACAATCAATAAGTAATGGCATCACATTATCTTTCCCAGATGCACTATTTTTCAAAATGGATAATTTTGATTCAATTAAATCATTATTTCTAGATGCTTTAAATGTTTTCAATCCATCGACTTGTTTTTGCGTTTCTTTTGGATCGATTTTTAATATTTCTGGATCGGAAGATTCTTCTGTTTTTAATTTGTTAACACCCACAATGATTCGTTCTCCGGAGTCCACATCTTTTTGATAAGAATATGCACTGTTGGAAATCTCATTTTGAATCCATCCTTGCTCTATAGCAGAAATAGTTCCACCCAAATTATCAATTTTCTCTATGAGCTTGAATGCATCATTCGCCAATTCTTCAGTTAATGCTTCAACTACATAACTTCCACCAAAAGGATCGGGGTGATTGGAAATCCCTGATTCATGTGCTATAATTTGTTGTGTCCTTAAAGCTAACCGAACAGAATCATCCGTTGGGAGTGCAAGTGCTTCATCCTTACTATTTGTATGTAAAGATTGTGTGCCACCTATAACAGCTGACATAGCTTGAATAGTTGTCCGGACTACATTATTGTCGATTTGAGATGCAGTCAATGTAGATCCACCTGTTTGTACATGGAAACGACATACCAGTGCTTTTTCATTTGTGACTCCAAATCTCTCTTTCATAATTGTAGCCCACATAAATCGAGCTGCACGAAATTTGGATACTTCTGTAATAAAATCATTATGCGCATTGAAAAAGAAAGATAATCGTTGCCCAAATTGGTTGGGGTCGAGTCCTTTTGACATAGCAGCTTCTACATAAGCAATAGCATTAGCAAATGTAAATGCTAATTCTTGAGATGCAGTTGAACCTGCTTCACGAATATGATAGCCAGAAATAGAAATGGTATTCCACTTGGGAATATGTGTATCACAAAATTCAAATACATCTGTAATCAGACGCATCGAAAAATCAGGGGAATAGATATAGGTTCCCCGTGCTACATATTCCTTTAGTATATCATTTTGAATTGTTCCACGTAATTTATGAGAAGAAATACCTTTATTCTCTGCAACTGCTATATAAAGAGCTAACATGGTTGCGGCCGTCGCATTTATAGTCATGGATGTAGATACTTGATCCAAAGCTATATTATTAAATAATGTATTCATATTATCAATGGAAGAAATAGGGACGCCAACTTTTCCAACTTCTCCATCAGCCATTGGGTGGTCAGAATCATATCCTATTTGTGTAGGAAGATCAAAGGCAACCGAAAGTCCAGATACACCATTGTCTAACAAATATTGATATCGTTTATTTGACTCTTCAGCAGTGGTAAAACCAGCATATTGACGCATGGTCCACAATCTATCTTTGTACATATTTTTATATATACCACGCGTAAATGGAAAGTGCCCCGGTTTATTTTTCATCATAAATAAATCCTATTTAATTCCCCGTTCTTTTTTAATCGAATGATATGCGTCATTAACTGCTTTGAATTTTTCTTCAGCTAATTTTTGAAAATCATCTCCGAGGTGAGTGACTTTATCCGGATGATATTTATTAGCCATTTTTCGATAAGCTTTTTTTATTTCATCATTAGAAGCACTTGGGGCTATTTCTAAAATAGTATAGGATGCAGTCGTATTTGGGACAAACATAGCTTTAATAGATTCAAAATCATTTGGATTAATATTCAAATAGCCTGCAATGGTATGAATTACGCGTATTTCAGTTTCATCGACATGGCCGTCTGCAGCAGATAGACCAAATAATACGTGGACTAATTCCAACCGACTTGGATGATCCATTTGCCTTTGGATTTGCCGACATACATCTTTGAGAGGATAATTTTTATCTAAAATATCCTTGAAAAGATCCATGAATTGTTGGACTTGATGATTTGGAAATTGCCCTGACAGAAATTTTTTCACAAAATCTAATTCGGATTTTAAAAGTTTTCCATCCGCCTTCATGACTTTGGCTAACAGAACTAAAATAGATACAATAAAGTCGCCAGGTTGTGTGTGCGGTTTTCCGGTTTGTGTATAGGAGTATGATGATTGGTTATCAGACATACCCGCAATGGCATATCCAATTATACCGCCGATGGGTCCTGCTAAGGCCCATCCAAGACCACCCCAAAGTAATTTTTTTCCTACAGTCATTATTTTCTTTCTTTAATTTAAATGAAACAAGTGAGAATATTGGCTAAAGCTACACAGGTTCAGTTATATTCAGATATGAAAATTCCTACGAGAACAAAAGCTCTGTTAATGTGGCGGAAGTTTCAAAAGAGAAAAATAGAGCCAATCCCAACGCTTTCTCTTTCCCAAGATGGTGAAAGATTAAATGCATTACTTATTTTTCTTCCTGATAATATAGAAGATGCGCGCATTATGAGCCATTTTATTAAATCATTAACAGGTAATGTAGCTGTTCATTTTATTTGTCATGAGAAAGTAAAGCATGTTTTTCCAAATGAATTACAAGGGAATATAATCACTTTTTCTGATAAGGAAATAAACTGGTGGGGCATTATTTCGGATAATTCATTTCGGAATAGAATAGAAAAAATTAGTATTGATGCCCTTATAGATTTAAATCTAAAGGACTATTTCTTATACCATGAACTAAGTTGTTCAATTAAGTCTCCGTTAAAAATTGGTTTTAATACTTATGGATCAGATGATTATTATAATATTATTATTGATCATCAAAAAGGAGCATTTTTAGAAAAAAGTTTTGATAATTTGAATAAAATATTAGGATTAATATGATATATATTTTTGAAGATCAATTTACATTAGACTTAGAACCAATTGTATTCACTCGACCTTCATTTGGGATTCGGTCTGGACCAGAAACATTTTATGAACAATTAATTCAACTTATAGATGGTCCTGTCTCTGGTATCGTTAGAAAAGATATTGAATTAATAGTACAAAATAATTATCCAACGATGAGTGTAAATCCATCTTCTTTTGGAGATGGTATTTGGCTACTCGGTTGTACTTATTGGACGTCCGAAACGATTCAGCTAATTCATGATTCGCCTAATACAGTATTTAAATCAAAAGGGCGAACGGTCGGTGCAAATATTACTGGCTTCCAGGCAAAAGAATGGATTGAAAAGGGTGGTCCACTTAATAATGATATTCAAGGATTGAATGAAAAAAATATCAATGTTTATTCGGTACGATTCCTATGGGATATCATAAGACATATTCCAAAATCCATATCTTCAGCAATTGACACTATTTCTATTGGTTCAACAGAGAATGATGATACATACATTCATCCCACAAGCATTATCCATGATCAAGTTATATTAAACTCAAAACTGGGTCCAATCATTATAGATGAAAATGTAGAAATTCATCCATTTACATTACTTGAGGGACCACTATATTTAGGGAAAGGAACAATTGTAAAACCTCACAGCCACATTAAAGAATCTATATTTGGTCCACAATGTAAACTAGGGGGAGAAATTCATAGTTGTATATTTCAATCTTATTCGAATAAGGTTCATGATGGACACCTTGGTGATTCATTTATTGGTGAATGGGTCAATCTTGGAGCAGGTACAACTAATAGTAATTTAAAAAATGATTATTCAAATGTTGTTATAGATGTTAATGGAGCTAAAAGAGATTCTGGTGGTTTGTTTTTAGGCTCTTTAATAGGGGATCATACAAAAACAGCTATTGGCACTCAGCTTAATACTGGAACAGTTATTGGGACAGGTTGTAATATATTGGCTCACTCTTTCCCAATGAAAAACATTAAGCCATTTACTTTTTATTTAAACGGGAAAAAACGGAAAATGAATTGGGATTCTTTTATAGAATCGACATCAATTGTTAAATCAAGACGAAATCAATTTTTAACCCCCGTAGAAATGGATGTATTAGAGCGTATTTATAATAAGCAATAAAACCAGTTGACGAACTCTCGTCTGCTGTATATATTGACCCCCGATTTTTATGGAGATTACAAATGCTTGAAGGAATTATTTGCCCCAAATGCGAATCAACATTACAAGACGTTGATTTAAAAGATTCTCTTGTTTGCATTAACTGCAAAACAGACTTGAGAGATAGGGAATATCTTGATTTTCTAGAACACCTTATGACAAATGGTATTGTCGAAAATCTCGACTTTTTCGATGCGGAAATCTATAGCGAAGATGTAGAAGACTTAGACCAAACAGAACAAGAAGAAGGCGATCCATCTCAGTATGAAAAGAAAAAAGATTTGTTTAATATTTACGAAAATGAAGTAATTCATAATAATAAAAAAGAAGAAGATACCACAGACTACACCGAATTTGAGGGAATTGAAGAAGATTGGGAAGACTTCAATGAGCGCGATTTTAATAAAAAATAACCAAATAGGATTTTATTATGGCTGACAATAAAAAAAATGTCCAACAAATAAATATTGAATTAGATGCAGAAGTTAGTAATGGAGAATATGCAAATTTTGTTGTGGTTACTCATTCTCCAGCGGAATTTGTAATGGATTTTACTCGTATTCTACCAGGCGTCCCAAAAGCAAAAGTTCATTCAAGAATTATTATGGCACCTCAGCATGTAAAAGCTTTTTCGAATGCACTTCAAGACAACATTAGAAAATTTGAAGCAAAAAATGGTGAAATTAAAATGCCAAACCGAGAAGATGGTTTTTCTGCTTTTGGTGTAAAGCCGCCATCTGACAAACTTCCAAATTAATTATTTACTTATTTATAGTATCGCTGGTATACCACACCCAGGTACGTCCGCGTTTTAATTCTCTCATTTTTAGGATAACCCAAATACTTAATAATATCCAAGCAATACAATAACCAAGTAAAGCTCCAAAGACAACATCCCCAGGGTAATGAACACCCACATAAATTCTTGAAAATCCAATGAGAGATGCTAATATAAAGAGCGGGTACTTCCATTGTGAAAAAAAATAACTTAGAATGGTAGCGAGAACAAAACTATTTGCTGCGTGATTTGATGGGAAACTCCATTTCCCCCCCTTATTAACTAAAAGATGAATAGAATCCAGCATTGAGTGTGATGGTCTAATACGGCCAATGAAAGGTTTAATATATTGAGCTGAAAAATAATCAGTAATTCCAAATCCAATTAATAATATTATAAATGCAATTTTCCCTCTTTTCCCTGTCTTAAATAGCAGTATATAGAAAAGTATACAAAGTGGAATTATCCAATTATTTTGGTGTGTTATTTTTGGCATCAAGATATCAAATAAAGTATTTGATAATCCTGAATTCATAAATTGAAAAAGTGATACGTCAAGCGAAATTAAATATTCAATCATTACAATAGAAATTAACAGAGATTCATTTAATTGAATAGAGACAAAAAGAAAACACTTGCTGAAGGAATCGATTTAGCCTAATTTTTTCGACAAGATTTTAAGCAGGATAATGAAAAAGAAATCTGGTTGTTCCCCCGCTCCCAGGTTTTAAAATATCCTGCTTATTTTTTTATGTGGAAGGGGGATTATAAGATTAATTATAATTTTGTCGATAATCTAAATACAACTACACGCCCTAATGATGGACCGCCAATAATTTCTGTATGACGATTATCTAATAAATTATTGACTGTCAAATTACCAGAAAGATTATCGTTGAATGTATATCCAACGTGAAGATCCAAAATGGTATATGGATCAATTTTCCCAAAATAGATTCCAGATGACCAATTATATCCATCCACATATCGTGCATTTAAAGATGTAGAAACAGGCCATCTACGAGGTGCATATTGTAATTTTAAACTTCCTTTATGTTTTGGCGCATTAATGGGATCTTTTGCTTTAGTTATTGGATTAAAGAATTCAGTCATGCTGAGATGTGAGTATGTAACATCTAAATTCCATTCACGGTTAATAAACCAAGTTAAACTTGCATCCATTCCCCACATATCGACTTCCCCATAGTTGATATAGCCAACCACAACAGGAGGTGCTAATCCGGCAATTGTATCCATTGCCGTTACACCTTGAATGCCATCTCTCCAATGATCAAAAGATTTATCATAATCATCTTGATCTAAAATAATATCATTATTGAAATCTTCAATCGTATTCATTACACCATCATTATTATAATCCGTTTCAAGAATAGATCTTTCTAGAACAATAGGAGTAATAAAAGTTACAGGGCTAACAAAACTGCTATAATGGCTTGTATATAAATCTAGTGTCCCAAAAAGTCTGTTATTCAATCGACCCTTATATCCCACTTCCCATGAATTAACAATTTCTGCTTCAATTTCAGGAAGGTCAATAACTGTTTGTCCATAGAATCCTTCAATTCGAGGATCAACAGATGGATAGAAGAACATACTTTCTGAAGTGTCCACTGGCATATATTCAAATTCTTCTATATCATAATAATAAGGGTTTCCCAATTCATTTCTGGGGAAATTATAGCCTCCATCTGCACCCCGCGCATACACTTTAAAAATGGATACACGCGTTACAAATATGTCCAAAAATAAAGCTTGGTTTGTGGGTGTATTAAAAGCAGTAGCCCAAGTTAATCGAAAATTTTGATTCTCTTTTGGTCTATAGGAGAAACCAATTTTAGGTGAAAATTGTAGACCATTTTTTTGCGATGCATCAAATTCCCAATCTAAAGGGTTATATCCCATCCCATATCCTTGATTATTAAATTCAATTAAGTTTGTAAGTCTATCATGAATATCAAGGCGTGTAGCTTGAATAATTTCTAACTTATCATTTAGTTTCCAATTTACTTGATAATAAGCACCTAATTCATTTACGGTATATCTATTATCTTCGGATGCTTCATCAATCCCCTCATCAATATTTTCATCAATTTTCCCATCGCCATCATTATCAATGCCATCTGAATAAACAAAAAAGATATTTTCACCAATCCACTTTACTCCAGGTTCAACCGTCTCGCCGTAAGAGTATAGTCCATCACCATCTGCATCATCAAAGTCCGGTAGACCATTTCCATTTAAATCCTCAAAATCATCACTATCACCATCATTATCAAAACCATCGGCTAAAGCATGAAATACATTATCAGAATATGTAACCGAACCATCATTGTTTACACTTAATGTATCAGAAGGTGTTCCTCCAAATGCTCCAGGTGTATCTGTTGCCCATGTAGAATAAAATTCTCCATCGTCATAAAATGTATTATCATTCCTATCTGCAAATGTATAGGGGGAACCCGCTTCACCCGTTCCATTATTATCTTTCCGATCTACGAGTTCTTTATCTGATAATATAGTCCCGCGTGTATTGGGCATGGTGAGGAAATAGTCTACCCCCCAAACAAACCGAAGATCTCCTTTTAATAATTCCATCGCGTGCTGGAATTGTGCGCTGAATTTTTTTGATCGATCATAAATCAAAGATCCTGTAGCTAAATTTCTAGTAGGGTGATCTGATTCGCCGGAATAGCTAGAATTAAGGTATGTTTGTAAAAAGAAATTTTTCCAACGAATTTTACCTTGGTAATAACGATAAACCCAACCATCGGCTAAATAACGAGCAATTCCAGTAATATTAATATTTCGTGCCCAAGCATATCCATGGGATAGACTTAGGGTAAAATCAGGGTTTGGTTCCCAATCGAATCTTAAGTCATACCTATAATTTCTTACATTAAAGTCTGGGTAATCATTAAGACCATCATCATTCGCATCTTTATAGATCCGAGGAAGATCTCCATAATTCATCACAAAATCCTTTTCATCGAATTCATCCACACCTACTTCACCCATGCTGGGTTTTCCATCTCCATCTAAATCGTTATTCTCAAACTGATCCCATGTTCCATTTCCATTTAAATCAGTAAAAGTTTCACCATCCCATGTTCCATTTCCTTCACCAAAATCTCCAGTTCCATCAACCCCATCAAGACCCCAATCAATGAGAACTTCACCATCTTCCCATGTTCCATTTCCATTCCCATCAATAAATAGCTCTTTCCCGTCTAAAGTCCCATTCTCGTTCAAGTCAGAAAATGTTTCTTCTTCTACGCCATAGGTCATTCCATCAGTATCGACGTAAAGATCCCAATCACCATCATTATCTAAACCATCACTTCCCCAGGAATCGTTGAATTCACCATTTCCATTTGTGTCAAAAATAATATTTCCATCATCATCATACTCATAATCTCCAAACCCAAATTTATGGGTGGAGTCAACCCCAACGCCCACTGTGTAATTTAAATCCCCTTCAAATGTGCTACCAAATCGATCTAGCCACGCACTTCCAATTTCATCTGCTTCATCTACGAGGCCATCTCCATCATTGTCTACATTGTCATACCAAATTTCAGAATCGTCATCAATTCCTAGATCAATTCCTTCATCAATAGCGCCATCTCCATTATTGTCTATCCCATCAGCATATTGTGAACCAATTTTATCTTCAGTCACATACCAAAGAATAATACCATTATCTAAAAAGTATCGGTTAAATGGGTCACTTTGGGCCTCAGCGACCATATCTTCAGTAATAATAGGGGAGCCTGTTTCAGATGAAAAAGATGCTATATTATCTCCAAATGTTTTACCAATCCAACTTTCATTTGCATCGTCGAAATATCCTAACATATCTTCCGTAAAAAGTGGGCTGTTCCCTTCACCGGGATTCCCGCCATTATCTATAAAATTGTGTTTTAAATTTGGACGCCCTATAAAGGCAGGATCGTGGCCTTCTAATTCATCAGCATTATAATGCGTCCAATCTTGGCCTCGCAATGCGACACCAGAAATTTTAAAACCAAAATCTTTATATTTGTGGGCTGTCCTAAATGTTAATTTTTGCAGTAAATCTGTATCCGCCTGATTTAAAAAACCACCTTGAATATTAATAGATGTTCCTTGCGTACGAAGCGGGGAACTTGTTACAATATTTAATACGCCACTATGAGCATTAGGGCCATACAAAGCAGATGATGGGCCAAGTACGACTTCTATTTGTTCAACATCTTCAAAAGATACTGGAATTACATTATAGGCCGTTAATCGTAAGGATGGCACATTTGCCATACGTCCATCGGTCAATGTTAATAATCGTGAGCTAAAGGATGAATTAAATCCTCGTGCTGTCATATTGTAACTATCAATGCCAGATTGGGTGAAATCAATTCCTTTTGTTCCTTTTAAATAGTCTCCGAGATTAGTATTACTTTCTCTACGAATATCTTTTTTTGTAATTACAGAAATAGCTGCAGGAGCATCTTCAACACGTTCGCGCCTTCTAGAAGCAGTTACTACGTATGTTTCCATCTGAATTGCTTCAGGTGATAAATTAAAATCTTGTTGGATTGATTCGTTATAGGGTATGGTTAAATTAAACTCCAATGTTTCGAAACCAATATAGGTCACTAAAATTTTATAATCTCCAGCCTTTATATTTGTAATATTATAACTTCCATCCATACCTGTTGCTGCACCCATAGTCGTTCCGGAAAGGACAACATTTGCACCGAGTAAGGGATCTCCATTTGTTTCGTCTTTCACATAGCCAGATAATGAGCTGTTTTGTGAAAAAACAAAGTTAAATAATAAGAATAATAGAATGATTTTTTTCATAAGGTGCCATAATAAAAATGAGCAGTCTGAATTCAGACTGCTCATTTTTTAGTTATTGTTAATTAAACGTTGTAAATAAACACAATTATTTCAACAGGAGCATTTTTCCTGTTAAAGTACGGTTATCAGATTTCACTTTGTAGAAATACATTCCACTTGGAACATTATTCCCAAAGTTATTTTTTCCATTCCAAGACATGGAATATGTACCTGCCGCTAATTTGCCATTGTGAACCGTAGCTACTTCTTCACCAAGTATAGAGTAGATGGTTAAATTCACATTAGTGAATTTTTCAGTAGCAAATTTGATACTAGTTGTTGGATTGAACGGGTTTGGATAGTTCCCAAACAATTCAAATTTAGCAGCAAGGGGAGCATTATTATCAACAGATACAACAGCAGTATTATAGAATTTTGGATTCACACGCTGTGTAGTATTATCAGGGATACAGACATTATCTATTTCCCAAATAAGACGACCTGTAGAGAAACCTCCAGTACTTGGATCAACTTGCGAGTCATGATCAGAATCATCTACATCAATGCCCATTTGTGCTAATGCACCTAGTGACATAACAATACCTGCGTATGCTACTTCTTCCGCACATCCGTCTAAGTCTCCTGTTGTTGTAAAACAACTGAGGAATTCGGCATATAAATCAGCCCCTACTTGAGCTCCATATGCAGCTGCAGTTTCACTATCAACACCCCACATGGTTGCAACAGCAACAAAACCAGCTGTATATGCAGCAGTCACATCACCAGATGTTGCATCAAAAACTGCTTCAGCAGTATCCATAAATGTCAAAGCAGTGGATAAGAAGTTGTATGTAAAATAATAACCAGTAAACTGAAATAATTCGTCACCAGTAAAAGGTTCTCCATCGCCTCCAACCGGGTCGAATAAATATCCCCAGTTTGCATCGACTACTCCCACAGTGACTGTCTCACCATTTTCATCTACTTCTTCACTTCCAGGTCCATTAATCATAGGGTATGTACCAACATTAATTGGTGCAACATCTGCATAATAACCAAGAGACTGATAGTATGCTAATAGTGCAGCAGTCCCACCAATTGTAACAGTATCAGATGCCAAAGTTGGGACACCAGTGCTTCCATTAAGAAATCCATTATCATCAACGCCTAAGGCACTTCCAACACCATCATGAGCTTCCCAATAAATTTCTACGTCAGATGTCTGAGCTAATGTATTATCTGTGTAATTCACAGTCATTTGTCCCCAATTTTCCATAGTAGTCCCTGATCCAAAATCAACACCATATTCCATGGTCGCTAAATCAGGAGCATTAAATTGAGCAAATACTTCAGATTGTGTGATCCCCCAACCAAGTGTATATGTATCTTCATCGACCGGAAGAAGAGCCGTTCCTTGCCAAGTACCATTTTCTGCGACAGCAGGTATTACAGCTGTGGTAGAGCAATCAATGGTTTCTGTCGTTGGGTAAGTACTTCCATCATTGATTGTAAAGTTTCCATCATCATAAAGATCAATATTGATGGCTACGCCTGGTGCAGTAGGATCGCCCGTAAGCATATATCCAAAACCTGCGAGGTATTCTGGTGAAATAAGAGGAATTAACGTTGTCCCGAGCGTATCGCCCGGTTCAAATCCCAATAAATCCCATGTGACACCCATACCTGCGGCAGCATATTCAGAACTGGGCCAAGATGCCGTTATGTCATATGAAGCTTCTGCGCTATCTTGAGCACTGTCAAATTCTCTCACTTCATAGGTATAATGAACTGTCACATAATTCAACTGATAGTTCCCTTGAATAGATTGAGAAAAAGCAACACCGATAAACATCACAGATGCTAATAGAATGTTAACAAATGATTTCATATATATACTCCTGTTTAGTTTGTTAAATAAAGAAATACCTCTCTTTGAAGGATTCAATCCACGTACTTTTATAGATTGAATAGTTAAAACTATCAATATATTGGCATGAAAACCAAGACAAATCAATACGAAAAAAAGAGCGTAATTATCTTTGATTATTCTTTTTTCGCGGATTGATTTTCCAAACGACTGTAAGTAATAAAATCACAATGCCGAGCGTGAACAATAAGTTGGCTAAAACAATATCGTTTTTTAGGAATGGTTTAAATAGTTCAAACATAATTTGAAAGACTCTTTAAGGGAAAAACATTAACTTTACCCGTTAAATTTATCACTATTTTGCAATATTACAAGAAAGGACACTCCCCATGAAAATCGGCGTACTGATCAAACAGGTCCCAGGCGCAGAATCAGCTTTGCCTATCAACGATAATGAAACAGGAATCCAAGAAGACCAAGCTTCCTTTTTAATGAATGAAAGTGATAGTTATGCATTAGAAGAAGCTCAAAAAATTATTGAATCACGAGGAAACGGTGAAGTAGTTGCTATAAGTCTTGGTCCTGACAGAGTACAAAAAATTATCAGAGAAGCATTGGCAAAAGGCGCTGACCGTGGTATTCATTTACAAACAGATGCGAAAGGATTAGCTGATCCATTAACATTGGCAAAGCAATTCGCAAAAGCGTTGGAAAGCGAGCAATTTGATCTCATCTTTTCTGGACTTCAATCTGATGATTCTGGAATGGGGCAAACTGGAATTATCCTTGGTGAATTATTGAATATGTCAACAGCATCTTTAGTAGTTGGAACTGAGTTAAGTGAAAATACTCTAAAGGTAAAACGTGAATTAGAAGCAGGGTGGTCCCAATGGGTTACACTTACATTACCAGCATCTATCAGTATTCAATCTGGTTTGAACCAGCCGCGTTATCCATCCCTAAAGGGAATTATGGGCGCTAAGAAAAAAGAATTAAAAATTCTTTCTGAATCAGAATTTTATATTGACGGTAAAAAGCAATCTATTCAAAAAGTATTTGTCCCAAAAACAAATAAAAAAACTGAAATGATTGAAGGCGAACCAGATACCATTGTGGCGAGGTTAGTTGATGTTTTAAAAAATGAAGTAAAAGTGTTATAGAGGATTATCATGGATATTTTAGTTGTATTAGAATCAAAGAATGGATCTCTTCATCGCATGAGTCGTGAAGCAATCGTTGGAGCTCAATCAATTGCAGCAGAGAATGGGCTAAGTATTTCTGCTCTAGCTATTGGGATTGATACAGACCAAATAGCTTCGTCTGTTTCAGGAATGAATTTGGATGAAGTATTGGTCGCGAATCATAATTTATTGTCTACTTACAGTGCAGATGGTTTTGCTGAATGTGTAAAGCAAGTAATAGAAAAGGAAAATCCAAGCTTAGTATTTGTAGGACATACATATCAAACAAGAGATTATTTCCCCAAAGTAAGTGCTCGTATAGACAAACCTTTTATACCAGATGTCGTTTCATTAATGAAAGAAGGTGACTTCTTTGTATTCACCAAGACTGTGTATAACGGGAAATTGGGGTCAAAAGTGGTATCGAATGATTCGGAGTGTACTTTAATCAGTTTCCAGGCAGCGGCATTCTCAGAAGAAAATATTGAATCCGGCTCTGCTTCTACTAGATCATTTGATATTGAATTAGAGTCAAGTCAAGTTAGAACTTCATCCGAAGCACCAATCCAAGAAGAAGTGAGTGGAATTGATTTATCAAGCGCTGATTTAATTGTCAGCGTGGGACGAGGAATTGAAAAAGAGAATAATCTTCAAATAGTTAAAGATCTTGCGTCTGCTATAAATGGCGAATTGGCTTCATCGAGGCCTGTTGTAGATGCTGGATGGTTACCATCGTCTCATCAAGTAGGAAGTTCAGGCCAATCTGTTTCTCCAAATTTATATATTGCGTTGGGTATTTCTGGAGCAATACAACATGTTGTAGGTATGAAAGGGTCAAAAAATATTATTGCTATTAATAAAGATGCTGATGCCCCTATTTTTGAAATAGCAGATTATGGTGTTGTTGGTAATATATTAGAAATTGTCCCTAAACTAACGGAAGCTATTAACGGATAAATACACTTGCTCTCCCTTATAGAAAAAATTGTTTTTCTTCTTCTAGCTGTGGGTTCAACAGGACTCGCTTGGAAGAATTTTGGGAAAATGTTCAAAGCGATTGGCCGAGGATCTCGACCGATACAGTGGAAAGAAACTATCAGAAATTGGCCAAAAGGGTTGGCTGTGTTTCTAGGGCAACAAACATTATTTAAAACACGTCCAATTGTAGGTGGAATACATGCAATTGTTGCTTGGGGATTTTCATTTTACATTGCTGTTAATATTATTGATGTTCTTTACGGTTTTATTCCTGGGTTTCATTTTTTTCATGAGCAGTGGATTGGAAAACTTTATCGTATTTTTGTTGATTTATTCAGCATATTTGTCATTATTGGTGTCAAATATTTTGTCGCTCGTCGATTTATTTCTAATGACCCAAAGTTAAAAACGAACGATCCCGTTCTTGTAAGTGAAGCTGCCCGTACAGGGATGAAAAAAGATTCATTTATTGTAGGAATGTTCATTCTCATGCATATTGGATTCCGGTTTGTGGGTGCTTCATTTGAAATTGCAGGTCATGGGCCAGATCCATTCCAACCTGGAGCGAATTTATTGGCATGGTTATGGCAATCATTTGATCCTGTAACTATTATCTATATGGAACATGTATGTTGGTGGTTGGCTTTAGGATTGATTCTTGCTTTTATTCCATATTTTCCCTATTCCAAACATGCTCATTTATTTATGGGACCATTGAATTATATGGCAAGAGAAGAGCGTCGGTCACCAGCTGTTTTGGAATCAATTGATTTTGAAGATGATGATATTGAACAATTTGGATCTTCTAGACTCGAACATTTAACCCAATCCCAAATTTTGGATGCATATGCATGCATTATGTGTAGTCGATGTCAAGATGCTTGTCCCGCATATTCGACTGGGAAAGAATTGTCTCCTTCTGCAATTGAAATCAATAAACGCTATTATCTAAATGAACATTTAAATGATTTTTCCATAGGGAAAGAACTAGATGACCCAATAACGAAATGGATGTTAACAGAAGAAGCTGCTTGGTCATGTACCACATGTGGTTTCTGTGTTGAAGTTTGTCCTGTTGGGAATGAACCTATGGTGGATATATTGCGTATTCGTCAGGATTTAGTCATGATGGAAAGTCGTTTTCCAGAAGATGCTATGGATGCATTTAATAAAATGGAAAACTACGGTAATCCTTGGGGATTATCTCCTCAAGAACGAGAAGCATGGATGGAAGGTTTAAATGTTCCGTTGATGCGAGAAAAGAAGACAGCAGATGTTCTATATTGGGCTGGATGTTCTGGTGCTTATGATAATCGTGGAAAAGATATTTCTCGTGCTGTTAGCCAAATATTAGATAAAGCAGGTGTAGATTATGCTTGTTTAGGGAATGAAGAAATCTGTACGGGAGATTCTGCTAGACGAATCGGAAATGAATATTTATTTCAAATGATGGCTATGCAAAATATTGAGAAGTTTGAAGAATACGGAATTAAAAAAATTGTAACACAATGCCCACATTGTTTAACGACTCTTAAACATGATTATGCTGAATTGGGAATAGAATTAGATGTGGTTCACCATTCTCAATATATTAATGACTTGGTTAAAGAAGGGAAAATTTCACCCCAACCATCAGTCACAGAAGATGTAACATATCATGATGCATGTTATTTAGGGAGGCATAATGGAGAATATGATGCGCCCCGAGAGTTAATCCAATCAGTGCTTAGTGAAGGGAAACTGATTGAAATGGAGCGCAATAAAGAATCTGGATTTTGTTGTGGTGCGGGTGGCGGTAATATGTGGTATGAAATCAATACCGGTGATAGAATCAATCATGAACGTTTTAAAGAAGCCGCTAATACAAAAGCCTCCACAGTCGCAACAGCATGTAATTTCTGCAATATAATGATGGAAGATGGATTAAAAGTCACAGGACATGAAGATAACATGGTTGTGAAAGATGTGGCTGAATTAGTATTAGAAGGTTTAAATGAGAAACAGATAAACCATTCTTCCTAAACTATTTATTTTTGTGTTATAATTACCCTTCATGAGTAACCATTTTTCCTTATCATTTGAAAAAGACGAGCTTTTTTCATATACCCAAGAAGCTATTTCCCAATTATCTGAATATGAAAAATATGAATTATCTTTTCACCCAGAACGCCCAAAGTATAAAAATTACAGATCCTTTTTTTCTGATGTAGAAGAAGTCTTTGGTGATGATCAATTTGGGGCATGTTTAATACAAACACACCGAGCTTCATTAGATGGAAACCCCGTGATGCTCTTAGGTCAACAAAGTGGCCCTTCATCTAATTATCAAAAAATAATGGATACATTAAAAGATCCTGATGCTGTAGAGAAATGGAATCAGGGAATGCCTGTTCCTTATTCTTATGAGCGCGCAGTAAAGGCAATCAAACTTGCGGAAGAAGAAAATCGTATCATTATTATTTTTGTGGATACACCTGGTGCTGACCCAACAGAGCGGTCAGAGTCTAATGGAATTGCTTGGCGAATTGGAGATACAATTCATGCTTTAGCTGACGCTAGCGTTTCTACAATGGCTGTTATTATGAATCGAGCATGTTCTGGCGGAGCCATTGCATTAACTGGGTGTGATGTAACACTTGCTATGGAATATTCAACTTATTTAGTCATTACGCCAGAGGCATGCTCTTCCATATTATTTCATACACGGTCTCGAGCCAATGAAGCGGCTGAAGTGTCCCAAATTACATCTAGAGAAGGATTTCATCATGGCATTGTGGATGAATTAATTCCTGAACCAGAAGGACCTGCACATCGATTTAAAGAATCTGCTCTTGCGTCAGCTAAGAATATAATTCAGAAACATCTCCGCAATTTATCAAACCAACCTAAAGAAACAATTTTTGATGAGCGCGTAAAACGATGGGAGAAAATAGGGCAATGGGAAAAAAGGACTAATAATGATATTACTTCTGTTCAGCGTCCAATATCACGGTTACCAAAATCAAATGAGTCAGGGTATGTGAAACGTCATCGAGGGTGTTATGATGAACAAGGGAATCATGTGTATGACCCCGTTCGATTAGAGTTTCTAGAACAAAATAATTTTGTATGCCAAACATGTAGGAAACGAATTGTTCGACCTTCAGCATGGGACTATCTCGCCTGGATTGTTGATAAAGATACATTCAAAGAACATACTGAAACGAGATACATACTCGATAAAGATATATTATCATTTCCTAATTATCCAGATAAACTAATTAAAGCTAGAAAAAATACCGGGATGATGTCTGCAATGATGACCGGGGATGCTACTTTAATGGGTAAAAATATTGTAGTGTGTGTCACTGATTTTGGATTTTTAGGTGCATCTTTTTGTATGAGTATTGGGGAAAAGATATGGCAAGCTGCAATAAAAGCAATCGAACAAAAAGCACCACTAATTATTCAGGCTGCTGGTGGTGGAGCTAGAATGCATGAAGGATGTTCGTCCATGGTAAGTATTCCAAAAGTGCATGTAGCACTTTCTAGAGTAGAGCGTGCCGGACTCCCTGTAATTACTCTTATTACAGACCCAACACTTGGAGGTGTCGCCATTGGAATGGCATCTCGCGGGATACAATTATTTGAAGAGAATGCAGGACATATTGGGTTTTCTGGGAAAAGGGTTATTGAACAATATACCGGTAAAAAAACATCACCAGATTTTCAAACAACAAGTTGGTTGGAAAAATATGGGCATGCAGAGCGCATCGTAGCCCCCATAGATTTAAAAGAGTATATAAGTAATCTTATTTAAGTTGGAGGATTCTTTAACCAATTATGGGTTTGAAGCCATGAATTAGCTTCTTCGTGTTTTTGTTTATTGATCAGAAAATAAACAATATCCTTTTCTTTTGGTTTATACAGATTGTCAATGGGTTCTATGGATTTTCCTCTACGAATAGTAAGTGGAAGAAGAATACCAATCATATTTGGATCTGATATTTCATGATCTTGTTTAGATTCAGGGTAAATATAATTTTGACATGTTGCAGAATCTTGACGAAGCCATTGACTCCATTGTTCCATATCAGCAGCACGTCCAAAGGGTATGCGTGCTCCCGTTTCCATTACCATTTTTCGAGTAATACCTTCTGATCTATTTTTAATCCCTGTAAGAATTGTCATATTTTTTTCTAAATATTTGGCTCGTTGAGAGAAAATAAAATTCACTTCTTCATTACCTGATAAGGCAATAATCCCTTTACGTGTCCCTGGTTCGGCTTGTTGCAATACCCGCTCTTCAAGTGCATTTCCATAAAATACCTTAATGCCTTCATTCTCAGCTTGATTACAGGCGCGCGGATTTTCATCGATACATATCACTTCCTGTCCGTTACGTTTTAAAATTTGAGCAAGACAACGAGCCACACCATGGGCCCCAAGAATAATCCATCCTGATTCTTTTTTCCGCTTCAGAGATAACATTGATGCGGCTAATCCTCCGGTGAATCCTGCAAATAATACAGAAATCATAATGACGAGAAAAACAAGCGCTCTTAATTGGCTCCCTTCATAACCATGAAGATTTAACTCAAATGCAAAAAAGGATGCTACAGCGGCAGCTACAATCCCTCGTGGTGCAATCCATGATATTAATGTTTTTTGTTTCATATTTAGTGAACTGGCAGAAGTAGAAATAAAAACACTCAATGGGCGAATAATAAACATTAATGCGAAAACAGTCATAAGGCCCTTTATACCAAGAGATTGAATTTCAGCAATTCTAACATCTGCTGCTAGTATGACAAATAACATGCCAATCATAAGTACAGTCAACTGTTCTTTAAATTCTAATAATTCCCGATGGATATATGTTTTTGAATTCCCCAAAACCATTCCTGCAAATGTAACGGCTGCTATGCCACTTTCCGGACTAATTGTATTCGAAATTTGAAATAAAGCAAAAACCCATGACAAAATAAACACATTTTCTAATCCGTCGGAAACAAGATTGCGAAATCGAAGAATAAAACTCATGACAAATCCACCTATTAAACCTAGAAGAGTTCCCACGACAAGCCTGGTAAGAATATGCCAAATGCCAAAGATGAAACTCAGCCCAGACGGACTAATAGCTATTTCCAGTGCAACTACTGCAATAATTGCTCCAATAGCATCGAGTAAAATTCCTTCAGCTTCTAAAATAACACTGACAGAATGATGGACTCGAATACGCTTTAATAATGGAGAGATGACAGTGGGCCCTGTTACAATAACTAACGTTCCAAATAAAATTGCTACCCGCCAATCCCATCCCAACAAAAGTTTAGCACTTAGCGTCCCGCCAACAAATGTAATAAGTGCACCTAAAGTAATAAGCCCTTGAATGGACCGTCCTTCTCTCTTAATTCGACTGAATTTAAGATTCATTCCTCCTTCAAAAAGAATGACAGCAACAGCAAAACCAACTATAATGTGTAATGATTCACCTAAACTTTCTGGTTGAATCCAATTAAGGACATCGGGGCCAAAAAGCATTCCAGAAGCAAGTAATAGTACAATGCCGGGAATACGAATATGTCGAGCTATGACCTGAGCAGCCATTCCTATAGCCATTGCAAGGCCAACAGTAAGAGCAGGATTATGCATGATACAATTTACTAGACATAAGAATGGAGATGAAAATATATACTCATTTCACTAATCAGTATGCCTATTAATAAATCTAAAGGGTTATTAAAATGTGAATTTTCTTAATTTATTGGCCATTTTAGGTATAATGGTAAACCGTACGTAGCTGGTCGCCAGAGAAATATCCCCACATATGAAATTATAATGTATTAATTGATATCCTCGTTGGATTAGAAATATAAATTAAAATTTAAACCGGCAAAATTTGATGAAGGGTCTATTTCTGGTGCTACAGAAAATAGTAATTGTTGACCATATTTATATCGTACTGCATCTCTTTTATGGACAATAGTTTTCCATCCATGAAGCCAATCATACAAAATATCACAGATTAAAACAGTAGCGCCTAAAACAATGAGACCGCCACCCGATCCTTCACTCTCTTTATTTAATGGAACAAGGTTATACCCAACATCATCACCGAATTGATTGATGGGGATTTTTTCATACCGTTTTTCATTTTCTTGTCCTTCATTTAAAGTAAAAATTTCATACGGAGAATCGGCCCATCCTTTTTCTTCCATCATGATCCCACCTGCAATCATAGTAATTAAACCACCTGCTCCTATCATCCTCAATTTTTTAGCCGTTTTCTTTTCTCCTGCATATTGGTGAATAATTCCAGGAATTGGGACGGAAGATAAAGCTAAACCAATTGTAAGTCTACGATTCATATCTTGATATTCTTCGAATGTCATATCTACAGGGACGGGATATAAAGGAGTTTCGCTGAGTATATCACCTTGAGAAATATGCTGCCCCATTAGAGATGCCCCAAGAAGCAATACTAAGAAAAACCAAGTTTTTTTATTCATTTTAAAATTCCTTAATAATTAGTATTCCGGATCCATCCCAACCCAAACGGTGTCATCAATGACCTTAGTTGTGAATAGATCTAGATTTCTTTTTTCCAATTCTACTATTTCTTTTGCCCTTGAATCTAACCTTCCCATGAACTTAAACATACCATCATCAATCCATTCCTTAATTTCACCAGACTGTAAGCAAAAACTACTATTATGCCACCTGCAATTAATTTTATTTTCACTTAGATCTATTTCACTACCTTTCATACTGAGAAAGGCGTGGGGGCATTGGTCATTCATTGCTACAATTTCATTATTGCATTTTGCAACGAGAATTTTGTCTCTTTTTACCTTTAATATCTGATGAGGTTCGTCATCAAAGCTTGATACTGTATTCACTTTTCGCCAAATCAGTCCATTTTCAATAAATTCACTCTTTTCAATTTTACCAACGTCAGCCGTTACTTCTTCTACCTCGTATAAAGTTACTCTTTCTTCAATCCCCTTAATATTTGTTCTAACAAAATCTTTGATTTTCACCATATCTTTAACAATGTTGTGAGTATCTTCTGAAATGAGTAGCCTAGAATGAAACTGTTTATTGGCGCTTTCTACGCGACTGGCAAAATTGACTGAATCCCCAATAGCCGTTAATCGTTTTGATCTTCCTGAACCAATATCCCCAACAACTGCATCACCATAATGAACTCCAATGCCAATATTAAACGCATCACCATACATGGTTTTGAGATAAGGTTTCATTTCATCCATTTCTGTGCACATTTCAATAGCGGATTGGACAGCAGAAACAGCCGCGTCAGGTTCATTGTTTATTCCGAATAATGCAATTAATCCGTCTCCAATGTAATTATCAACTCGACCACCATAAGATTCAATTACATTTACCATCCGATTAAAATAACGATTTAAAATGAAAACGGTGTCATATGGTGTGATTTTTTCAGCAAAGGGTGTAAATCCTCTAATATCACAAAATAAAATAGCTAATTTTTTAGTTTCGCCCAACCGACCAATGGGTACAGCATTGGTTTGTGACGTCATTTCTATATCTTCAGAGTCTAAAACAAGTCGCCTAACAACCATATCACCTAAAATTTTTGTTTGACATGCAAGACGGAATTCCTGGTTGGAGTGGATTTTTTCCTTAAGTTTCAGTTCATAATCTGTAGGTGAAGAACAATTATTATATCCATCTAATACTAAGACACGGCAAGTTGTGCATTTCCCCATAGCACCGCATGCATGAGCATGATGAATACCTTCATCAAGCGCAGCCTGCAATAATTGTGTTCCACTTTCGACTTCAATAACTTTATTATCTGGGAGTAGCGTGAGTTTTGGCATTAAAAGCCTCTTAAGTATCCATTATTTTAAAAGAATTATTTTCTCAGTTTTGATTTTATTCCCCGTTTTTAATTGAACAAAATACACACCGCTGGGAAAGTCCGAGGCATCCCAATTTATTTCATGATCACCAGGGTGCAATTTCCCATTTACCAACGTTTCCACAATATGACCATTAATATCGATTATTTGAAGGAGAGATAAGATAAACTGTGCCTCTATACCAATATGAAACTGGATAGTAGATGTGGGGTTGAAAGGATTAGGATACAGCGATAATAGCGGATAATCACCGGGAATAATTTCAGAATCAGTATCCACCTGTTCGGTACAGTAATTCCCGTCCGGCGCAAGTTGTGGCAGTTTATTTTCAGAATTAGTAACCAAATTAAACATTAATATATCGGTAGATTCAAACAATTCCAGGCTGCAAGGTTCCCACTCGTTTGCAATGCCATTACACGTTTCCGTATCTGCTAAAATGCCCATATTTGTGACGACGCACCAATATAAATATTCCATAGCCATACATTCATAATCACATGTCCAGTCATCGTAATGATACCAAGCCTCATCTGGATATGGATTTGGAATGGACATAAATTGTCCACCTCGAGCAACATCCATGGCATCTGTCAATTCAGATGAATTTGGCAAGAGTGCGTAGAGCGAGGGATAAACTTCCACATGACCGCATGCGTTTATAGTGTGTAATACTTCTTCCACTGTAGCATCGTCTCCCCAATGACCAGGTTGGTTTGGATCAATTTCATTTTTGAATAATACAGCACCAGTACACCCATCGTCATCTAGATTATCAAAAAATGTTTCAATGGCATTTCCATTCTCATACTGGAACACCGGCATAACAGTATTCAATTCAATTAGTGAAGATTCAATCAGCGGATCATCAATATTTCCATCTTCATCATTATCTAATAATTCTGCCGTAACTGCAGCTACATGAAGTATCTTTTCATCAGAAATACTG
Organism: Fidelibacterota bacterium; assembly: GCA_018658715.1. GTDB lineage: Bacteria > Fidelibacterota > Marinisomatia > Marinisomatales > UBA1611 > JABHGY01. The sequence goes on along the minus strand of JABHUQ010000034.1, from coordinate 32,318 downwards.
GACTCAGCATAAATATCAATAGTGCCCAAAACATTGACATATTTTGAAAAAACCCCAAACGCTGGATGGTTGGGATAAGGATTATCTTCAATGTCAAAACAAACATTATTTTGTGCCAACAAATAGATTGGCAATAAAAGTAAAATAAATCTTATCATAACCCAACTCATCCTAGGACGAATCTATAAAATATTTAGGAATGTCGTTACGAAATCTTATTTTAATAAAACCAGTTTTTTCAATAATGTTTTATTAGGGGTTTTTAGGACAACAAAATAGATCCCGCTGGATTGTGCTGAAGCATCCCATTTTATTTTATGATTTCCAGGATCAAGAATACCATCAAATAATATTTCCACCAACCGACCAGTTATTTCGTACAACTGTAGAGATGCTATACTCTGCGTTTCTACCGAAAATGGGATGATGGTTGTTGGATTAAAGGGATTTGGGTAGGGGTTATGAAGTTGAAATTGTGAAGGGAGTAAATTATTATTTTTCATACTCAAAATATCAATGATTTCAGGCTGATCATTAGTAATACAATGAATCCCACCTCCAGAAAGATTTACTTCTGGTGTGTATAATAAAATGACTTCATAGCGAGGGAATAATACTTCTAATAAAGATTGAGCTTCATTATCCCATTCAGGAACGTTATAAGCATTCCCAATGATGGCACCATCCACTATGATGTAATTAAGATAAAGTGCAGGAATAGTCCAATTATAATAATCAATGTATCCGGGCATATCCATTCTGACTACATTAAATCCTGCATTTTCAATAACAACGGCTGCTGAATCACATATCCAAGCATCGGGATCATTTGCATTGATAACATTCCCAACAAGAACCGTAGAATCATTCACAAATCGCGCCACACCGTCAATATGGCCAGTAGTTACATCCCATTCAGAATGTCCATAGGTCCACACGATTTGATCTAATCCCCATATCTGTTTTAAATAAAGATCTAATTCATTTTGAACTAAATTTGGGTTTCTATCTGCCCAACAATCCCAATTGGTGATAAGAGCTCCGGAGCCATTAAATTCGAGGTTTCCTCTTTCCATAATAAAATCCAATGTATTACAATCTAATCCTAGCTCGTAAGCAATAGTGCAGGGTATGGCATTATCTTCTTGATAATTGGGGACTAAACCACCCCAAGAATCAAATTGCATATTATGAATAGTTAATTCATTTTCTTGTTTAACATACAGTGGGCCATTATCTCGGAGCCAAGCGTTGTTATGCTCCCATATATGATAATTTAAATTAAATGGATTCCCACCTTGCTCTTGAACTTGTGATTGTGCATCGGCTAAATGACTCTCATTTTGTACTATTAAATGTACATCTTCAAAAGTTTGAACCGTGGCAATTACGTTAGCCATTTCAGGGCGCATCCAATGTTCAAATTGAAGTGGCCACTGGAGCCATATTGCTTTCTGGCTCTCCCATTCCGCAGGAATGCGTATACTCACATTTTGGGGCCCATCACATTCACTCGTATCTTCCACAGTTCCTTCTGATGCAAAATTTTGCCAAAGTTCGCCCACTTTTTGTGATGGGAACCAGGAAGAAGAATCTACCACACCATCATAACATTCATATGATCCAATCACCCAACTTGATTGGTCGCCATACCAAGCATCTTGATTGTCGATAGGTAATAGTTCTACAGGATGATTTGATTCTGTTGAATCAGGTAATCGTAGTTGAACTGTATGGTAGAAAAATGCATTTAATAAATCCCAATCTTGAACCTGAGAATGCCCTGACCCCTGTTCTACTGCAAGACTCCATTGAGCTCCTATAGGTCGGTGATTTAAGAAAACACCCGTGAGATTTGTAATACGATAATCCAAATCATCTTCACCAATAAACATGAGTCCAGGGACAGAAATGGCATCGCCCGCATCTGTTGTATCGTGGTACCCGCCTTTTTGAGTGATAAAACCAATTACTCTATCTGGATCCCAAACAGTAAAATGATAGCCAAATTGACCACCCCAAGAATATCCATTTATAAAAAAGGGAGTGTAGGCTAATTCGGTTTTCCCTGTCATCTCGACAAATCCATTCATCGCATCAATCACTGCATCACCCACACCGGTTTCCATGTGCATATTATCAAAATGAGCACCCATTAATGCAAATTGAGATGAATCACATAACGCTTTTAACATTTCGTCATTAACAATATTTCGAGAATCTCCATGCCAAGGGTGCATAAAAAAGTATACACCTCGAATTGTTTCTAACGAATCATTGATGTATATCCTGAAATCTGCATATTCGTAAGAATCATCATCTTGGGGTGGGATAGATATATCATAAATTTGCGCCGAAGCAATGGAAAGGAAAATTGGTACAAAAAAACGGAATAGAAATGGAATGCTAGATGGAATCATCAAAATGACTTCCGATGTACTAGTCAATCTCGACTAATTCAACACCCGATTCTTTTGCGTGGTTTATGATGCGTTCATCTCGATAAAACTCATCAAAATAAATTGTCTTTATACCAGAATTAGCAATGAGTTTAAAACAATTATAACAGGGGGATGCTGTTACATATATTTCTGACCCATTAATACTAACACCATTTTTTGCAGCTTGAACAATAGCATTTGCTTCTGCGTGAGTGGTCCGTACACAGTGATCATCAACCATTTCGTGACCAACTTCATCACAGTGAGGCAGGCCTTTTATACTTCCATTATACCCAGTGGATAAAATTGTTTTTTCCCGAACAATTACAGCCCCAACATGTTTACGATCGCAGGTGGATCGTGTGGCCACTTCGGTAGCAATATTCATAAAATATTGTTCCCAACTTGCTCTGTTCTTTTTATCTGCCATGGGATGAATTTATGAAAGCAGATTATGAATTAGGATTCTTTTTGAGAAAAGATTTCCACCGCATATCTTGGTTCGCCATAATAAATCTTTTTGGCAAAATGAGATAAATGAGCTGTAATAATTAAATAAGCCCATGTTGGAACAGGAACATCAGCGCATCCTTTTATGATTACTTTCTTATTGGTATACTGTGACCAGTCTAATTCTGCCACTTGTTTCCGAAACGATTTTTCTCTCAAGATGCCACCATCTAGAAAATCATTTAAATGTATTGTCTCTAATGCCATTGTTTAGTCCGATTATTGAAAAATGTCCTATTGAGTTCATGGAAATATGACATTTTCCCAGCACCTAAAAATATGTAATTGTTGTTTCAAGACCTTGACAAAATATATCAATATCGTTTTTAGAATTATAAATATGAAAACTTACTCGAGCTGTGGATGGTACGCCTAATATATCCATAATTGGTTGAGCGCAATGGTGGCCAACTCGAATGGCAATATTATCTTGATTTAAAAAAGTGGCTAAATCATGGGCGTGGATCCCAGCTATATTAAAGCTAATTACCGGCCCACGATCTTTGGGGCCATAGATGATCATTCCCTCAATATTTTTCATCTTTTCCAAAGCATATTTAGTGAGTTCGTATTCAATTGATTCAATCGTATCCATTCCGATACTATTCATATAATCAATGGCGACTCCCAAACCAACTGCTTGGGCGATATTGGGTGTTCCTGCTTCAAATTTATACGGGACATTATTCCACGTTGATTCTTTTAAAGTAACTTTATTGATCATTTCTCCACCACCAAGAAATGGATTCATTTTGTCAAGTATTTTCATATTTCCAACAAGAACACCTACACCTGTTGGACCAAACATTTTATGCCCAGAAAAAGCCATAAAATCGCAACCAAGTTTTTGAAAATCAACTGACTTATGTGGTACACTTTGGGCTGCATCTAATACTGTAACTGCTCCAACTTCTTTTGCTTTTTGGATAAGCATTTCAGTCGGATTGAGTGTTCCCAAAACGTTGGACTGATGCACCATAGAAAAAAGTTTTGTTTTGGGTGAAAAGTAATGATCCAAATGGCTTAGGTCTAATAGTCCATCTGTTTTCATTGGAATGTATTTGAGCTTAGCGCCAGTCTCTTTTGCTAATAATTGCCAAGGGATTAAGTTGCTATGATGTTCCATTTCTGTAATGAGAATTTCATCGCCAGTTTGAATATATTTCCTGCCCCATGCATAAGCTACGAGATTGATTGATTCAGTGGTGCCTTTTGTAAAAATAATAGTATTTTCGGATGGCGCATTGATGAATTGAGCAACTATTTTGCGTGCATTTTCATAAGCATTAGTAGCTTCTTCTCCTAAATTATATAAAGCACGATGAACATTTGCATTCTGTTTTTCATAAAATGTATTTAATGCATCTATGACCATTTTTGGTTTTTGTGTGGTTGAAGCACTATCTAGATAAACTAAAGATGGGTCATGAGAAAAAACAGGGAAATCTGATTTAAAGGATGGCATCGAATTAATATAATCCTAATTCGAGACGAGCTTCTACCGTCATCATATCGCGATTCCATTGTGGTTCCCAAACCAACTCTACACTGACATCATCTACGCCTTGAATCCCATTCACTTTTCGTTTCACTTCATCAGCTATGATATGTCCCATCCCACATCCGGGAGCTGTTAATGTCATTTGGATTGCCACTAATTTCCCTTCATCCATTTCAGAAATTTCACATCCATAAATAAGCCCAAGATCCACTACATTTACTGGAATTTCAGGATCATAACATGTTTTCATTTGGTCCCAAACCATTCCTTCAGTAAAAGGTTCATTTTTATTTTTTGATATATCTTCTTTTGGAGACTTAAAGCCAATAGCATCTGCATTTTCATCCCGTATTTGAGCCATATTACCACTAATTAATACGGTATAATTTCCGCCAAGCGATTGGGTGATTCTAACGAGTTCCCCTTTAAGTAGAGTAATAGATTCACCAGAAGGAACAAGGTGAGCTTCCACATCTCGTGTAAGTTTAATTGAATCTGTTGGATGTGTCATTTTGCTATTTCTCTTTGAATTTTTTCTACTGCATTTGTGAAGCCATTACTACGTTGCCCACTAATAGAATTCCCCAAACCAATAGAGTTTAATAAATCACTTCCATTAATAGACATAATTTCAGATTTATGTTGGTTGTGAAAAATTCTTTCTAATAATGTTAATAGCCCTTTTACAATTAGTGCATCAGAATCTGTTTGAATTAAAAAGGTTTGATCTTCGTTTTGAATTATTTTCACAAAGGCATTTGAAGCACAACCATGTATGCGATTTTTTTCTATTAAATCTTCAGCTGGAAGCCCTTGAGATTTTTTCCCAAAATCAATGAGTTGAGCATACTTATCTTTTGGGTCATCAAAAAATTGGAATAAATCTTGAATATCTTGAAGAAGATGAACAATTGGAAGTGTTGTCATACTTCGTCCCCTAACCAATGTTTAAATTTAGTATCAATAAATGAACGAGTGCAATTATGTCGAATGGCGTTCATGATTTCATTTGCAAAACCACGGGTCAGTAAATTTTTTGCTTCCATCATATCAATGCCACGAGAACGTAAATAGAAAAGAGCTTCATGGTCAAGTTCGCCTGTTGTAGACCCATGAGAACATTTTACATCGTCTGCATATATTTCCAACTGTGGGTTTGAATTCATAAGGGCATTTTTAGATAAGAGTAAATTTTTATTGGATTGTTTAGAATCTGTTTTTTGTGCTTGCTCTCTTACAATCGTTCTTCCACAAAAGACACCAGTAGATTTATCTTGTAAAATGGATTTAAAATTTTGTGAACTTGTGCAATGGGGCACACGATGATCTGTTATAATATGATGGTCTAAATGTTGGTTGTTTTTAGAGAGAGCTAATCCATTTAAGTTACAATCAGCTCCTTCACCATTCAAACGAGTAACCATATTTAATCGCCCTAATTGGCCTCCATCTGCATATTGAAAAAAGGTATATTTACTATCTAAACTTTGTTCCGCCTGTATATTAGCCATACTAATAGTTTTTGTTGAATTGGATTGAATGCGAATATGGTTTAATTGTGCATTTTGTTCTAGATTAATAAAAATAGATCCATTTTCAAAAAAGGATGAAGAAACGCCAACATGATGCTCAATAAATGTTGCAGAACTTGAATCCCCTACATCTATATGGACTCTGGGATTTACCATTAATGGTTCATTGCTATTTGAAATAAATACCATATGAATAGGAGTATTAATAGTCATATTTTCATCAATTACAACTGACATACCACTATCCATAAATGCAGTATTTAATAAATCGAAGGGTGAATCATATGTATTATTATATTTCCATTCTTTCGATTCTAAATAGTCTAAACCAGACATTAGGTTTATGCCAGAAGGAAAATGTGATATATCTTTCTGAAAATGTCCGTTATAAATAACAATATTGGCAACATTATCTATGTGAAAGGGAGATAAATCTATTTTTTGTGTTGGGCCATCCTTCAATTCGGATATACGGAAAGTATCTTTTTGTAATGATGTAAGGTTTGTGAATTGCCAATCCTCCCATTTTTGTGTAGGGAATCCACACTCATTAAACTTTGAAAATGCTTCATTTCGCATTGGATGAATGCTTGATGAAAAATAGTCTCTATTCATCATTTTTTCAAATTCGGCTTGGAAATGGGAAAGACTCATGACTCTAGCCAACCATAGCCTTTTTCTTCTAGTTTGTGCGCTAATGTCATATCACCAGACTTTACAATTACTCCATCGATAAGTACATGAACAAAATCAGGTTTTAAATAATTTAAAAGACGTTGATAATGAGTAATAACAAGAAAAGAGTTATCCTTGTTGCGATATTGATTCACTCCATTGGCGACAATTTTTAATGCATCAATATCCAAGCCAGAATCTGTTTCATCCAATATAGATAGAGAAGGTTCAAGTGTAATCATTTGAAGGATTTCATTTCGCTTTTTTTCTCCACCAGAAAAACCTTCATTTACAGCTCGTTTTAAATATTTTTCATCAATTTCAACTTGCTTAATTTTTTCCCGAATAAATTTTAAAAAGCGCATTGCATCTAACTCTTCTTCACCTCGATGTTTGCGATGTGCATTTAATGCGGCTTTTAAAAAGTAAGTTAAATTAACACCAGGAATTACAACAGGATATTGGAAAGACATAAAAATACCTTCTAAAGCTCGTGTCTCGGGGCTTTTTTCTAAAAGAGAATCTCCCTTATAAATAACATCTCCATCAGATACATCATAACAATCTCTTCCTGTAATAATGTTGGCTAATGTACTTTTACCTGATCCATTTAAACCCATGATAGCATGCATTTCACCCGGTTTAATATTTAGGTTAATTCCTTTTAAAATAGGTTTGCCATCAATACTGGCTTTTAGACTTTTTATATTTAGCATGGTTTATCCAACACTTCCTTCTAAGCTTATTTCCATTAATTTTTGTGCTTCCATTGCAAATTCCATGGGCAACTCTGCGAAAACATCTTTGCAAAATCCATTTACGATCATAGAAACAGCATCTTCCGTTGAAATGCCCCTTTGATTGCAGTAGAAAAGTTGGTCTTCACCTATATTAGATGTAGTTGCTTCATGTTCCATTTGTGCTGTAGGATTTCTCACATCAATATAGGGAAACGTATGTGCCCCACATTCATCACCAATAAGGATAGAATCACATTGAGAAAAATTTCGAGCATTTTCAGCACCTTTCATCATTTTTACTTCACCGCGATAAGTATTTTGTCCTTTACCTGCTGAAATCCCTTTTGAAATAATAGTGCTCTTTGTATTGGTGCCTATATGGACCATTTTGGTCCCTGTATCCGCCTGTTGGTGATGATTGGCCATAGCAACTGAATAAAATTCACCAATAGAATGATTCCCTTTTAAAATACAACTAGGGTATTTCCATGTGACTGCGCTACCTGTTTCAACTTGTGTCCAAGATATTTTAGAATGATCACCTTTACAAATACCACGTTTAGTTACAAAATTATAAATCCCACCTTTTCCCGTTTTTGGGTCTCCTGGATACCAATTTTGAACAGTGGAATATTTAATGGTTGCATTTTTATGAGCGACCAATTCAACCACAGCAGCATGAAGTTGATTTTCATCACGTTGCGGCGCTGTACATCCTTCTAAATAGCTCACATTACTATCATTGTCAGCAACAATAAGCGTTCTTTCAAACTGTCCTGTGTTTTGGGCATTAATCCTAAAATAGGTGGATAATTCCATAGGACAACGGACACCTTTTGGAATATATACAAAAGAACCATCGCTGAATACAGCAGAATTCAAAGCAGCAAAATAATTATCAGTATACGGTACAACAGATCCCAAATATGTTTTAATTAATTCTGGATATTTATGGACTGCTTTTGAAAATGGCATGAAAATGACACCATATTTTTCTAATTCATCTTTGAACGTTGTAGCAATGGATACACTATCAAATACAGCATCCACAGCTACACCGGCTAACAATTTTTGTTCTTCTAGGGGAATACCCAATTTATCATAGGTACGTAATAATTCTGGGTCTACTTCGTCCAGGCTTTTGAGTTCTTTCTTTTTTGGAGCAGAAAAATAACTGATTTTTTGATAATTGATAGACTCATATTCCACTTTTGCCCAGTCAGGCTCTTCCATATTAAGCCAATGATTATATGCTTTAATTCGCCAATCTAATAGCCATTTAGGTTCGTTTTTTCGTTTAGAAATAGTACGGATTACATCTTTACTTAAGCCCGGAGGAAGTGTTTCTTGCTCAATATTGGTTACAAAACCATATTTGTAATCTTGCTCAATTGTTTTTTCAATGATATCTGTCATACGAAGAGTTATAAATAATTATTAAACAGAAAAACTAGTTCCACATCCACAGGTTCGTTCTGCATTTGGATTTGAAATTTTAAAACCACCATTAAGCATATCATCAGAAAAATCTACAGTAATATCTTTAACATAAAGCCAACTCTTTAAATCACAATAGACTTTTAAGCCATTACTTTCAAAAACTTTGTCAAATTCCCCTTGTTTATCATCAAATGACATTTTGTAAGTCATACCAGAACATCCACCACCTTCCACGCCCATGCGAAGAGCAAATCCATCCTTTCCTTCAGAAGACATGACGCCTTTTAGGCGATCAGAAGCTTTTTTAGTTACGGTAATTGAACCGTCAATTAATGGCGTTTCATCGTTCATTTGTATTATTCCCACATTTCACTTTCTTTAGGTTTTGGGCTTGCTTGAGTTGGAGGAAAACCTAATTTAGTTCGCGCTTCATCTGTCATCATTTCAGGTTGCCAAGGGGGGTCAAAAGTGACATCTACATTCACATCTCCTGTCTCTTCCATGGCGCCTACTTTTGTTTCAATATCTTGAGACATATGATGCCCCATACTGCACCCGGGGGTTGTGAGACTCATAGTAATGGAAATATTTGATTTATTTTCATCCCCATCAATAATATCAATACTATATATTAGACCTAGATTCCATAGATCAACTGGAATTTCAGGGTCGTAGCATTGTTTTAATACATCTATAATTTTTAGTTTTAATGTGTCACTCATGATAACATCGTAATATCTTGTAATGAAATATTATTAAACATGTTTCGGATTGAATCATTTATGCGCTGTATAGGTGTACGAATCGCACAAGATTGTATTTGGTCGCAGTCTGTATCAAAAGAACAATCCATAAATCCCATAGGACCTTCAATGATTTCAAAAAAGGTAGTCATTTTTATTATGGATGGATCTTTTTTTAAACGATATCCGCCATGAGGTCCTTTTACAGCCTCAACAATTTCTGCTCGCGCCAATAATTGCATTGTTTTTGCCAATAGTTCATATGGGATACCATTCTGTTGTGAAATTTCTTTAACCGATGTTAAGGATTTATTCCCCTTTAATTGCATTTGGCTAAGCGCAATGAGAGCATATTCAACTTTTCGTGTAATCTTTAACATAAATACGACCTATTTAGTCCTAAATATTACAATTAAATAAATTATGAACCTATTTTTTAATTAGGACTAAATAGGTCGGATATAATAAAGAAATCGTTATATAACTGAAATAATATGTTGTTTATTGGCTACTATTTCGCCGACAATTGATGCTTTATATTGAAATTTATTTAGAAAAATATTCGCATCTGATTCAGGAAGAGAAATAAGTAATCCCCCAGATGTTTGCGCATCGGCTATCATCCATTTATCAACATCACTCAATGATTCAGAAAAAGATACAAATTCAGACACATAATCTAGATTACGTTTTGTCCCGCCTGGAATTATGCCAGATTTTGCAAGTTTCCGGACTCCAGGTAAAAAGGGTAGTTGATTAGAAAGAATGGAAGATGAAACATGGCTTGCTTGACACATTTCTGTTAAATGACCCAATAGCCCAAATCCAGTTACATCCGTTACTGAATGAACCGTTAAATGTGAAAGCACATCAGCTGCGTGTTTATTTAACATTGCCATGGATATAGCTGCAGCCTGTTCACTTTCTTCACTAGCAAGGCCTTTCTTTACTGCTGTTGATATAATGCCTGTCCCCAATGGTTTTGTTAATATTAGGACGTCTCCAGATTTAGCGGTTGAATTTTTCCACATCTTTTTTTCTTCGACTTCACCTGTGACAACCATACCAAATTTAGGTACCTTATCATCTATGGAATGGCCCCCCACGATTGGGATGCCGGCTTCAGCAGCTTTGTCCGCCCCTCCTTGCAAAATAGTAGATAACGTCTTTTTAGGAAGATCATTAATAGGGAATCCAACAATATTCAAAGCAAACAATGGTTTTGCTCCCATCGCATAAATATCAGATAATGCATTTGCGGCTGCAATTTGCCCAAACAAATAGGGATCATCAACAATTGGTGTAAAAAAGTCGACAGATTGCACAAGAATATTCCCATCATCAAGACGTACGGCGGCGGCATCGTCTGCACTATCGAAGCCCACAACAACGGAATCATTTTTTGGTAATGTAATATCGCCCAAAACTTGGGCAAGGTCTTTTGGACCTATTTTACACGCTCAACCAGAGCCGTGGCTCATGGTCGTGAGTCTTGTTTTTTCTTTATCTGTCATAAGGTGAATTTAAAAATTTATGAGTGGAATATTGAGATTAAGATATTTCTTTTTAATGATATATAGATTATTACGAAGCATCTTCCGCCAAAGTAATTAAACCATCATCCGGTGTAAGTGTAATTATTTCTGCTTTATCAGGTATAAGTGAAACACCAAATAATTTATCTTTATTTCCTTGGTCTGCGTGATATTGGATTCCCATACAGACTTCATTTCTTAAGATAGAAGCCTGAGTGCATTCTCCATATGGTATTGTAATAGATTCTTTTTTATTGAATGAAAAATAATATGTTGCAGGTTTTATATATAATTCATTTCCCTCGGCACGAAAAAGATCATCATAAACATCTAATGCCATAGGTTCTTCAGAAACTTGCGCCATGATTTGTGATACAAATTGATTTGATACCATGAAATCTTCGACACCACTGTTTAAAATGATATCAATATTTTCACTATCCATTACTTCTGTAATCAATTTAGGCCATAGAGAATTTCCTGATTCACGTAGGATTTGTCTGATTCTAATTAATAAAGAAATAACATATGCATCCATTTCTTCAATTGTATTTCCACCAGGAGAGAGAATAAGTAAACTATCAAATGACTGGGGCTTTATCCGGTTTAGGGCTGCCAAATCATTTAAATCAATTTGTTCAACTGAAAGAATGATAGAAGAATATTTTTCCTTTAACCTATCGAGAGAAGGATGAAATAGCTCAATGGGTTCAGATGTGAATGTCCTTATCTCTGATTCAGCTGGTAAATATGTACATAGACGATCCATAATAATATCTGTCTTTGGGGTCCAATTCAATAAAGCGATTTTTTGAGTTTGAATTTGGGATTCAATCTTAGGAATGTCTGTTTTAGATGATGGGAAAACAGGTTCTTTAAAATAAAAAATAGTTGAATCATCTTCCGCAAAAATAATTAATTCATCATTTTTTTCTAAAGGTGTTTCCATGGGAGGATTAAGTAATATTTCTCCACTAGAAGTATGTATGCCCAAAGGAACACTTTTATTAAATCGATGAATACTTTCCCCAAATGTTAATTTCCCTCCCCAGCCATCATTCGGTTTATAAAAATAAAATTCATTTCCATCAAATCCAACCATATCACTATAAACAACAGATAACCCATTTCGACTTAAAGCTAATTGCGCAATCATGCGCGACAAAACACTTACTTCATTCAGTGCTTTTACTGTGCCGGTCGTAATATTTTCTGCCAGTTCACGATCGCGATTAGAATGAATTTCACAAACAATAGACGGATGGTCATGCCCATCGCAAGCTGCAATAATCGACATGATAGATTTAAGAACGAGAGCATCCGCCAACTTTAATTCTTTTTTTGATTGCCAGCTGGCGGCACCATTCATAATAATAATTGATTTTGCACGACTAGCTTGTACTTTTTTAAGATTATTAATATTTGTTACAACTCCAGATCGGGTAATAATGCGAGTTGTTTTAAAATCGATACTTTGGTCACGGATAAGATTATCCATTTCTTCTTTATCATTTTCAGCTAAAATGACAATAACTGCATCTGGTTCAGATTCATTTGCTTCCACTAATTCTGGGATAACTTCCATTATTCTGTCTCCAAAACCAAGAATGAGCGTATGGTCATCTTCAAGTACAGTGCTTCTTCCGCGCCTAAGTTCTGCTAATTTTGATTCAAATACACTTGTAATAAATGCAACCATGCTGGAAAAAAGGATAAGTCCAACGAGAACACCTACGATTGAAGTTAATTTAGCTAATCCATTACTGTCTCCATCTGTTTCAGCAGCAGACCCCTCCATAACAGCAACATAAACTCTCCATGGGATTTCCATCCAACTGCTTAATGTTTCATCTGGGATAAATATATTTGCTAAAATTCTTAAGATAACAATAAAGAAAAATCCCCCAACAAATAAAGCAAGCAATACTAAGAAAATAGAGGCACTTCCTTTTGCCATAAAGTTATCGATACGATACCGTACACGCTGGTTGAAGGGATAAGGTGATTTATGATTCATGTATTTAAGTCTTTTGACATCGTAATTTTGAAATGATTTACCCATTATTCAAAAAGGAAAACACAATTAATTAATTTTAACTTGTTTAAATAATATCTTTACCACCTTTATAAACTCTTGGTAAATTTGCCACCGGTTTGAATATACAAATGGGAATAAAACTACACTCACCCGAACACTCGTCTTTTATTAAACCCCTATAAACCCAAAACCTTATGCCAAAAACTACAAAAACTTTAGACTTAGCTGTAATTCGATTCGCTGGAGATTCTGGTGATGGAATGCAATTAACAGGTGGACGCTTTACAGATACTGCTGCTGTTGTTGGAAATGATATTAGTACTTTACCTGATTACCCTGCTGAAATTCGTGCACCTGCCGGATCTCTCGCAGGTGTGAGTGCTTTCCAAATTCAATTTAGTTCAAAAGAAATTCATACACCTGGTGATACTCCTGGTGTATTGGTTGCTATGAATCCGGCAGCATTGAAAGTACATTTACCAGAACTCATTCGTGGTGGGACTATTATTGTAAATACAGATTCATTTACTAAAAAGAATTTGACTTATGCAGGATATGAAACAAATCCAATCGAAGATGGGTCATTGGATGATGAATATACTGTTTTTGCTATTGAAATGAATAAAATGGTTACCCATGCTTGCGATGGTATGGATATACCAGCCAAAACGGTTCTTCGAACACGGAATTTATTTTCTTTAGGTATTTTATACTGGATGTATGACCGCCCTCTTGAGCCTACAGAAAATTGGCTTAAAACAAAATTTGCAAAAAAGCCAGAAATTGCAGAAGCAAATAAACGCGCTTTAAATGCTGGTTTTAATTATGGAAATACAGCAGAAATATTTACAACTCGGTATAAAGTAGAAAAAGCAACCCTACCATCTGGGACTTATAGAAACATTAATGGGAATTATGCCACAGCTTTAGGTGCACTTGCTGTCGCCGAAAAGGCAAATTTAAAATTATTTTATGGTGGATACCCCATTACACCTGCTAGCGATATATTACATGCAATGTCTACCTGGAAACAATTTGGCGTAAAAACTTTTCAAGCTGAAGATGAAATTGCGGGTGTAGCTTCAACCATTGGTGCTGCCTTTGCTGGAAATTTTGCAGTAACAGCAACTTCTGGTCCAGGAATTGCATTAAAATCTGAAGCTTTAGGGTTAGCTACTATTACAGAATTACCATTACTCATTATTAATGTGCAACGTGGAGGCCCAAGTACAGGTTTACCCACCAAAACGGAACAGTCTGATTTACTTCAAGCTATGTACGGTAGAAATGGCGAAGCCCCAATACCTATAATTGCAGCTGCTACACCGGGAGATTGCTTCCTCGCCGCTTATGAAGCAGGACGCGTAGCATTAAAATATATGACTCCTGTATTTTTACTTACGGATGGTTATTTAGCCAACGGCTCTGAGCCATGGAGAATTCCAGACATTAGTGCACTTCCAGAGATTGAAACAAATCTTGTGGATTCAATAGACGATGAATCCTTTCTACCTTATCAGAGGAATCAGGAAACATTGGGACGGCCGTGGGCGATTCCTGGAGTAGCTGGGCTAGAGCACCGAATTGGCGGATTAGAAAAACAGGATGGATCTGGGAATGTAAGCCATGAATCTGAGAACCATCACAAAATGACTAAATTACGTCAAGAAAAAGTGGATAGAATTTCTCAAGAGATTTCGAAGACTAAAATTACTGGAGACGGAAGTGGCGATTTACTTATTTTAAGTTGGGGTGGCTCATCAGGAGCTTCTCGTTCAGCCACCGATCAACTTCAAGATGAAGGTTTATCAGTTTCTCATGTAAATATTCGGTGGATTAACCCATTGCCTAATGATTTAGAGGGTATAATGAAGAAATTCAAACATGTGCTTATTCCCGAAATTAACAATGGTCAATTAATAAAAATTATTAGAGCAGAATATCTTATTGACGCTATTGGGTATAATATAGTTCGTGGGAAACCACTACGTGCAAGTTTAATTGTTGAAAAAGTAAAAGAAATTATAGGATAATCCAATGACACAAAAAATTGAGATTGCACCATTAACAAAAAAAGATTTTGTATCAGATCAAGCGGTACGATGGTGTCCAGGTTGTGGTGATTATGCCATTTTAGCCCAGACACAAAAAAATATGCCAACCTTTGGGCGTAAAAAAGAAGATTTTGTATTTATATCAGGAATTGGGTGTTCAAGCCGGTTTCCCTATTATATGAATACTTATGGTTTTCATTCCATTCATGGCCGCGCATTACCCATTGCATCCGGCGTTAAGCTTGCAAATCCAAATTTATCTGTTTGGGTTGTGACTGGAGATGGAGATGCATTATCTATTGGTGGAAACCATTTTTTACATGCTTTAAGGCGTAATATGGATTTAAATATTTTACTTTTCAATAATCGTATTTATGGATTAACAAAAGGACAATATTCACCTACATCTGAAGTAGGGAAAGTAACAAAAGCTTCTCCCTTTGGTTCAATAGATTACCCCTTAAATCCTCCAGCTGTTGCTTTAGGATCTCAAGCTACCTTTGTTGCTCGAACAATAGATCGTTGGCAGCCACATTTGGCATCCATGATGGAGAGGGCATATGCACATAGCGGAAGTTCATTTATTGAAGTATATCAAAATTGCCTTATATTCAATGATGGTGCTTTTGAGTCTTATACAGGAGCCCATAAATTTGAAAATGTTATAGAACTTAAACATGGCGAACCCATGATTTTTGGCAAAAATTCTAAAGGAATTAAATTGGATGGATTTACACCAATTGTTGTTTCTATGGATGAATATAGTGCTGATGATTTATTAATCCATGATGAAACGAATCTAGATTTAGCCAACATTATTTCAAATTGGACGAGTAACCCCGTCCTACCTGAACCTATTGGTGTTATTTATGCCGTAGATAAACCTACGTATAACGAAAAAGTAGACGAACAAATTGATTTAACAATTCAAAATTTAGGAAGAGGAAAACTAGAAACATTATTAAACTCAGGTGATACTTGGGTTGTGGAGTAAACCATGTCAACACGAACCGAACAAGATAGTTTGGGTCCAGTAGAAGTACCTTCCGATAAATATTACGGAGCCCAAACACAAAGATCATTTAATAATTTTAAAATTGGAGACGAACATTTTTCTAGAGAATTTATTCGAGCATATGGAATACTAAAGAAAGCAGCAGCAACAGTTAATAATCGTCTCGGTAATTTGGATGAAACCCTTAAAGATGCAATTCACAATGCAGCAAACGAAGTGATTGACGGCTCTTTAGATAGTCATTTCCCATTAGTTGTTTGGCAAACAGGAAGTGGGACTCAAACCAACATGAATTTCAATGAAGTTATTGCAAATCGTGCTATTGAAATGATGGGTGGAGAATTAGGATCAAAAACGCCGGTTCATCCAAATGACCATGTAAATATGGCTCAATCCACAAATGATACTTTTCCATCAGCTATTAATATTGCGGCGGTTGAATCTGTTACATCAAATTTATTGCCAGCGCTCAGTCGTCTTAGAGAAGGGTTGCAAGAAAAAGTTGATGAATTTGCATCTATTGTAAAATTAGGTAGAACACATTTACAAGATGCAACGCCACTTAGTTTGGGACAAGAATTTTCTGGTTATGTGTCTATGATTGATCATGGCATTAAACGAGTTGAAAACACATTAGATCATTGCTATGAATTAGCTATGGGCGGAACAGCCGTGGGGACAGGCATCAATTCTTTCGAAGAATTTGGCGAAATGTCAGCAGAAGCCATATCCGAATTAACCGGCCTTCCATTTAGGACAGCTCCCAATAAATTTGAAGCTTTAGGCGCACAAGATAGCATTGTTGAATTATCAGGCGCATTAAAAGTGTTAGCAGGAAGTTTATTCAAAATTGCTAATGACATTCGTTGGTTGGCCAGTGGGCCAAGATCAGGAATAGGTGAAATCATTTTACCTGCGAATGAACCAGGGTCTTCTATAATGCCTGGGAAAATTAATCCAACACAATGTGAAGCTATGACCATGGTTTGTACGCAAGTCATGGGGAATGATGCTACTATTTCAATTGCCGGTGCAAGTGGGAATTTCGAATTAAATGTTTTCCGTCCTGTAATGGCTCATAATATTTTACAATCCATTCGATTATTAGCAGATGTATCTGATTCATTTAATACAAATGCAGTTAAAGGTATAGAAGCAAATTCAGAACGAATTGATTACAATTTATATAATTCTCTCATGTTAGTTACAGCTTTGAATCCCCACATCGGCTATGATAAGGCTGCAAAAGTTGCAAAAAAAGCTTATGCAGAAAAGAAAACATTGAGGGAAACAATTATTGAATTGGGATATTTATCCGGTGAAGAATTTGATCGAGTTGTACGACCAGAAAAAATGATTACTCCGCGTAAAAGAGATTAATCATCTTTGGAACTAAAGTTCGTTTATTTCCTATAATACCCATTTCATATTAACCTTAGAAAAAGGAATGGGTTAAATTCTATAATGGCAACAAATAAAAAGCCAAAATCAGACATAGCAAAAATCTTTCTTCGCAGCTTGATAGTAGTACTTCTAGGCGCTATTTCTGTTACAGGATTCGTTATTTACCTCGCTCAAGATTTACCATCACTTGAGCAATTGGAAAATTATGATCCAGATTTAGTTACACGTATTTATTCTTCTGACGGACAAATTTTGGATGAACTATTTGTGCAAAAACGAGTATTCGTTGAACTTAAGGATATTCCTGCGCATATGAGACATGCGGTTGTAGCTTCTGAAGATAAACGTTTTTATGACCATTGGGGAATATCTCTAAGGAGTGTTTTTCGAGCTGTGGTTGTTAATATTGTTTCCTTTGATCCTTATGCTCAAGGATTTAGTAGCTTGACTCAACAATTAGCGCGAAGTTTATATAAAACCATTGGATTTGCGGATAGTTATACACGTAAAATAAAAGAAATTATTACCGCAGTACAGATTGAGCGCACATATACCAAAGATGAAATATTGGAAATGTATTTGAATACTGTTCATTTTGGGCATGGAACATATGGTGTAGAAGCAGCTACAAAACGTTTTTTCGGAAAAGAGTCTAAAGAATTAACAATAGATGAATCTGCTATTTTAGTGGGTGTTTTACCATCTCCCGCAAGCTATTCACCCATCCGTCATCCAGAGCGAGCTATCCGTAGGAGAAATACTGTTCTAAGACTCATGAGGGAGCAAGGGTATTTAAAATTAGCAGAATATAAAGAAGCAAAATCTCAAATACTTGAAAATATCCACTATGAGCCCAAACGAGGAACAGCACCTTACTTTACTGAATATGTTCGCCGTATTTTAGAAAAAGAAGATGAAGCATTGGACGTTAATATTTATCGAGATGGATTAAAAATATTTACCACTTTAGATTCAAGATTACAGTCTATCGCCGAAGCTGCCGTTTTAAGGTCCATTGAATACAATCAAAATAAATTGAATAAACGATTATTTAATGATCGTGAAGAATTTGAACAATTATCATATTTAACGATTTTCCCAGAAGATTCTGTAAAAATGATGTTAAAAGGAGAGATGGAGCTATATAAAGATTTGAGAACTAAATTATTGGTTCAGAGTGCTTTTATTGTACTTAATCCTAAAAATGGTTCCATCCTTGCTATGGTGGGCGGCCGGCCGGATTACCACGATCAATTCAACCGCACCACGCAAGCCAAACGGCAACCGGGATCCGTTTTCAAGCCTTTTGTTTACACGACAGCATTGGACAACGGCTATCCCATCACGGAACAGTTACTGAATCAGCCGGTTGTTTTAAATGTTCAAAATATGGATGGATCATGGGTAAAATGGAAACCACAAAATTATGATTTAAGTACTGGTGGCCTTACAACACTTCGAGAAGGATTAAGAAAATCCCTGAATCTTATTTCTGTGAGGATGGTTCAGCAAGGATTTGCTCCAGCAGAACAGGTAAAAAAGACTTCTCAACGGATGGGGATTTCAACTAACATTCGCGCCGTTGATGCCATTGCTCTTGGGACTTCAGAAGTTATTCCTATTGAAATGGTAGCCGCCTATTCGGCATTAGCAAATAAAGGAGTCTATTCTGAACCATTTGGTATCCTTCGAATTGAAGATCGCTACGGAAATGTGTTAAAAAAATTTGGACCCAAGCGGGAAGAAGTATTAAGCGCTGAAACAGCCTACTTAATGACGGATCTCATGCAAACAGTCATGAACCGAGGGACAGGTGGAAGCGCTAGGTGGAAATATTTATTTAACCATCCAGCTGCTGGAAAAACAGGGACAACCCAAGGATGGAGTGATGCATGGTTTGTTGGATTTACACCCAATATTGCTGCAGGCATTTGGTTTGGTGTGGATGATTATAGAGTTAGCCTTGGAAAAGGACAAGATGGAAGTCGAGCTGCTTTACCTGCATGGGCAGAATTTATGCGTGACGCACATAAAGAATTAGGATTACCACATGATAAATTTGAACGCCCAGAAAATATTATTGATTTTGAGATTTGTTCCGTAACTAAATCATCTCCATGGCCCAATTGTCCCTTAGAAACTGAAATATTTAAAAAGGGTACCGAACCTACACGAAAGTGTAAGATTCATAAAACTTATTAACATTCTTTAAACTTATAATGAACCGAGAATTAATTTATTTTCTTGTGATTCATGTCCAATAACAATTGATTCATTGAATTGAATTAATGCTTTTTCAATTCCTAATTTGTTGGAGTTAAATAATCGAGCAATGGGCTGTCCTTCTTTAACTTCACTCCCAATTTTATGATAAAATTCCACTCCAGCTGTAAAATCAATAATATCATTTGGCTTCTTCCGACCACATCCCATTTCAACCATTCCCCATCCAATTTTTTCTGTATCCATGGATTGAATAATTCCATCTTTGGATGCCACAAAGTTTAATGTGTCGGATGGTGGACATGGATTCCCTTCAAGCACCGATGAATCTCCTTTTTGTATTTCAACCATTTCAACAAATTTATTGAATGCATTTCCATTTTGAATAAGTGCATTAAGTTGGTTTACTGCATCATGTTCATTATCAGCTTTATTTCCTTGGATCATCAATTTTGAAGCGAGAGCCATAGTTACATCTATTGTATCTTGTGGCCCATGTCCTTTGAGGCAATCAACTGATTCTTGAACTTCGCACCAAACACCCGCATATTGACCTAGAGGTTGATTCATATTTGTAAAAACAATGTCTGTATTTACGTTAAATGCTGTTCCAATTTTTTTCATCCATGAGCCTAATACTTCCGCTTGTTCCATGGTTTTCATGAAAGCACCTGAACCTGTTTTTACATCTAACACTAATCCATTGATGCCTTCAGCAATTTTTTTACTCATAATGGAACCACAGATCAATGGAATTGATTGAACGGTGGCTGTTACATCGCGTAGGGCATACATTTTTTTATCAGCTGTACAGATTTCGCCTGTTTGACCAATAATGGCACACCCAATTTGATCGACCCATGATTTAAATTTAGACAAAGAAACTTCTGCTTGAAATCCAGGAATTGCTTCTAGTTTATCAATGGTACCACCGGTGTGTCCTAAACTTCTTCCTGCAATCATGGGAAGGGTAAGACCAGCCGAGGCAAGAAGAGGGGCAAGTATGAGTGATATTTTATCACCAATACCTCCTGTGCTATGTTTATCCACAATGGGTGTTGTTGTTTGGGAAAAATCTAATGTTTCACCTGAAGCAATCATTACTTCAACAAGTGCAAATGTTTCATCTTCAGTTAATCCATTAAAATAAATAGCCATGAGCATAGATGCCATTTGGGATTCGGGGAGTTTTCCTGTTGTAAATGATTCTACAAACCATTTCATATTCTCCCGTGATAGTGCATTTCCGTCTCTTTTTTGTGCAATAATTTCTGCAGGTATCATTTATCGTCCTTATGTTTAAATAATGTGAATTGTATGGGTGCCTTTTCTCGTACAGTATGTAATGTTAAATAAAGTGATATAACTAAAAAGATTGCATTTGGTGTCCACATGCCAACGGCTGGGTCCACCAAATTTCGATCTGCCAATTCTTCCCCACCAATCAAGAAAATATAATACACAAGGAAGAAACCAAAGCTTAAACTGGTGCTCACCGCAAATCCACCCCGTTTTGCCATTGTTCCTAATGCTGCACCTAACAGTACAAATAATATACATGCGAAGGGAAGTGAGAATTTTTTATGCATTTCTACAGTATATTTATTGCGACTTTTTACATAACTCGTAATCAAATTAAATTCATTATTAAGTTGACGCTCCAACGTTTTGAGTTTTCGATTTTTTTTATTTAATGCAGCTTTTGATAATGTTGTATCCTGTGCTATGGAATCACGAGCTGATTTAACTATTAACAATCCTTCATTTAATGTTCCGGGAGAAATGGAATCTTCAAGTACACGGAAGAATGAGCCAGATATTCGTTTTTCAACAACTTGGATTCGCTTTTCATAACTCTGTCGTTTCTTACTCATCATAGGGACAGTCATTTCTCGATCTGTACGGCTGGAAGAGTCCCTGCGATTTAATAATAAATCATCGGCAGCAATAGTAATAATATGTTTTTCGAATGCAATTCGCCTATAATGTGAAAAATCTTTTAACTCTAACTCATGTATTTCTCCATTATGAAGAGTTAATACAAAAGCATTAGATATAACATCAAGCTTTCCTTCTTTTGCATGAATACTCGTCTGGGATTCTTTCCCCTTTTTTGAGAAAATCCGCACATCTTCCATCATGTCGCCATTTTTACCTCCAATTATCATACTATAATCAGGGAGAACATCAAGAAAAAAGCCAGGTTCAATATTCATGTCTGGACGTTTTCGATAAATGTCGCCAGATAGAAGGCGCGCTTTAAAGTTCATGTCTGGTAAAATGAAATTATTGAAATAAATCAGAATGAGCCCAACAGTGAGTCCAAACGTGAGGGCTGGTCGAAGAATAGAGAGATAACTGATACCAGAAGCACGCATGGCATTAATTTCATTATCTTCTGATAAACGTCCAAATGTCATAAGTGTGGAGAGTAAAACAGCCATGGGAACGGATAAAGCTAAAATCCACGCAAGATTTAAAAAGAGATATTCTAATATGGTTAAAATATCAAGCCCTTTCCCTAAGAATCGGTCCACTGCTCTTAGGAGAAAATTGACGAAAAGGATGAAGGTAATCATTCCCAAAGAAAAGATAAATGGTAGTACCAGTTCCTTAATAAAATATCTTGACAAAAGTCGCATGGCTGAAATTACAAAAATTGATGTTGAAATATCTATCGTGTATTCTTTTTATTATTCCTGTTCTTTCTATAATTTCCCAGCCGTTTAAAAACTAAAAAATATTTATTTAATATAGGATCCAATTATGGCAAAACAAAAATTTCAAACAGAAGTAGGGCAACTCCTTCACTTAATCACCCATTCTCTTTATACCCATAAAGAAATATTCTTACGGGAACTCATTTCTAATGCATCAGATGCTTTAGATAAACTGCGTTATCTCACATTAACGGATGATGCAGTCAAATCATTAGAGTTTGAACCGAAAATCACGATTGAATTTCAGGATGGAGATGAACCAAAACTCATTTTATCTGATTCTGGGATTGGTATGAATAAAAAAGATTTGAAAGATAATCTTGGAACAATTGCACGGTCAGGGACAAAAAATTTCTTATCCAATTTGTCCGGTGATGAAAAGAAAGATTCACAACTTATTGGTCAATTTGGTGTTGGGTTTTATTCCTGTTTTATGGTTGCGGATAAAGTAGATGTATCCACAAAAAAAGCAGGCGAAGAAGAAGCATTTGTTTGGTCTAGCGATGGTCATTCTGGATTTCAAATTAATAAAGATGTACGGGAAGAACATGGAACAACAATTACACTTCATTTAAATGATGAAGGGAAAGAATTTGCCAATAGATGGCAGATTGATAGTTTAGTCAAAAAATATTCCGACCATATTGATTTCCCAATTTTTCTTTCCTATGAAGATGTGGAATATGATGATGAAGGAAAAGAAAAAAGCCGATCTCCAAAAACAGATCAAATTAATGATGCAAAAGCATTTTGGACCCGACCAAAATCTGAATTGAAGGATAAAGATTATCAGGAATTTTATAAGTCCATTTCTCATGATATGGAAGATCCCTTTGATTGGGTTCATTATAAAGCTGAAGGAACATTAGAATTCACTCTTCTTTTTTACATTCCAAAGAAAGCATCTCCAGATTTATTCCGAACAGATTATCAAACAGGCGTCAAATTGTATGTAAATCGAGTATTTATTACAGATGATGAAAAAGAATTATTACCCGTATGGCTCCGATTTGTAAAAGGGGTCATTGATTCATCAGATTTACCATTAAATGTAAGTCGCGAAATACTCCAACAGAATCGCATCATGAGTAAAATTCGCTCCAATGCGGTGAAAAAGATTTTAGATAAATTGAGAGATACTGCCAACGATAAAGAAAAATATACTGAATTTTTCCACCAATTTGGTCGCCTGATTAAAGAAGGTGTTTATCAAGATTATGAACATAAAGAAGCATTGACGGATTTACTTCGATTTAAATCCACAAAAGAAGACGGCCTTGTGTCTCTTAAAGATTATGTGAATCGAATGGATATAGATCAAAAAGCTATTTATTATATCACTGGGCAAAATGAAGGATCTTTACGGAATTCACCCTTGTTGGAAATGTACCAGAAGAAAGATATAGAAGTATTAATTCTGGATGATGAGATTGATGAAATCATTATTACATCTGTTCCAAAATATGACGAAAAAGATTTAAAGTCAGTCAATAGAAGCGGAGCCGCAGATGATTTCTCTGATGAAAAAGATGAAGATTCAGAAAAATCCACTAAACCTGTATTGAAGAAAATCAAAAAAGTATTGGGAGATAAAGTTAAAGATGTAAAAATGTCCAATCGATTGAGCGACTCCCCATCTTGTATTGTAGCAGATGAAAATGATCCAACATCTCAAATGCAGGAAATATTGAAATCTATGGGACAAACAGACATGCCTGAGATTAAGCCGATTTTAGAAATTAATCCAACCCATGAAATTGTGGAAAAACTGAAAGGCATGACTCGTCAAAAAGCATTTGATGATATTGCTTGGTTACTTTATGAACAAGCCTTAATTCAGGAAGGTGTTACATTAGAAGATCCATCTGGATTCGTGAAACGCTTGAATAAAGCGATTTCGAACACGCTGTAATTAATAAATATTTGCCACAATAGATCCAAATTGGCTATTTACACATCATAAATAAATGGTTAGGTTTCCAGCCGAATTTTGTCTCAATCTTTATCAAATGATATTTAGAATACAAATGACAAAATAATATTTAAATAAAACAAAAAGGAAAACACATGTCAAAAACAAATGACTTAGCAGATCAAATCAAATCACTATTTGCTGATTTTGAAGAGAATCATGACAAAAACATGAATGGTAATAAAGCTGCTGGTAGCCGCGCGCGTAAAGCAGTTGGCGAAATTAAAAAATTAGTTACTGATTACAGAAAAGCTTCTGTTGCTAGTGAATAATTAAATTCAATTTAAATTGAATTCTAAAAACCCTCGTAGAAATACGGGGGTTTTTTATTTATAATTATTTATAATTCTACAGGTCCTGTAGTTATTAGTAATGAAACCAATTATAATTTTTTGGATAATTTTGATATAAAAGGATAGTTAGTTAAAATGTTATTTCAAGATGAAGTCAGACCCGGGAATCATGATGCCAATTGAGATGTAGCCAAAGAAATTTGACTATCCGTTTCAGGTAGAATATACTTTTCTGCTCTTTAAACAGGTTAGAAAATTGAAACGCTAAAATGATTTTATTGAAATAGTTTATTCGTTTTATCTTTTCTATTTTTCACTCTATAATAATGCTATTGGAATTCATTTATGACACAATATAATAAAATTATGGTTTCACTGGTGGGGGATGACAGCGAAAAAGCTGTTGTCCAACAGGCCGTTGAAATGAAAAATAAATTAGGTGCATCCTTGGTTGTGATCCATGTGAATGATCCACATGCTGGCGAAATGAGTATGATGATGGAAAGCCCAAAGGAAATTACAGAAGACATGATTCGAAACCAAATATCTGAATATGGGTTTGGTCAAATACTTCGTGATTTAGAAGTGATCATTACTGAAAACAATAGTATTGCTGAAGCTATTAATGAATTCAGTCAAAAGTGCGATATGTTAATTGTTGGACATAGAAAAATGAGTACATTCAAATCTCATATCATGGATTCTGTGGATGAGGGAATTGTAAATAATACACATTGCCCTGTACTCGTTGTACAAAAAGATTAACTTAATCCCCTAAATTGTTTTTTATTATTTAAAGCACTTTATCATTTATGGAACAAACCTTCTATATTATCATTATGAGCGCTCTGATAGGAGAATATCTTCTATCTACGACGAGCTCTATACTCAATATGAGAAATATTTCTCCAAATATTCCAGATGAATTCAAGGATGTATATGACGAGGAAAAATATAAAAAAAGCCAAGATTATTTAAAGATTAATACACGATTTGGTTTAGGTACAGGTGCTTTTGGGTTAATACTCATTATGGGTGTAATTCATACTGGTTTTTTCGGATATGTAGATGAATGGGTTCAACTTCAAACAGGAAACTTTATTCTTCAAGGATTGCTCTTTTTCTTATTATTATTCATTGCGAAAGATATTATATCACTGCCTTTTACGATTTATAGTACTTTTGTTATAGAAGAGCGGTTTGGCTTTAATCGAACAACGGTTAAAATATTTGTGACAGATTTATTTAAAGGGTATGCATTAACTCTTGTGTTGGGGAGCATTATTCTGTCTCCTATTTTATATTTTTTTGAAACATATCAAACAAATGGGTGGTGGATTGCTTGGAGTATTATGACTGTTTTCATGATAGCGATTCAACCGTTATTTGTTCATATTATTTCTCCCATGTTTAATACATTTACACCATTGGAAGATGGCCCACTTCGGAATGCAATTGATGCTTTTTCTGAGAAAGTCCAATTCCCAATTGCTCGGATTGATGTGATGGATGGCAGTAAACGATCATCTCATTCAAATGCATATTTCACAGGGTTCGGGAAAAGTAAACGTGTGGCATTATATGATACACTTATGGATGACCATTCAGAAAATGAAATTGTATCTATCGTTGCGCACGAAGTTGGGCATTATAAAAAGAAACATATTATTAAAGGAACCATTCTAGGCATTTTAGAAACAGGGTTAATGTTATTTATTTTTAATCTTATCAAAGGAGATCAGGCGCTTTATTCTGTCTTTGGTGTTGAGAATATTTCTATATATGCAGGACTTTTATTTTTTGGAATGCTTTATGCACCTGTAAGTTTAGTCTTATCTATTTTTACAACAGCGTTAAGTAGAAAAAATGAATTTGAAGCAGATGCATTTGCAAAAGAAAATACTCAAAATCCTGAAGCATTGATTGCTATGTTAAAAGGATTAGCTGCAAGGAATTTATCTCACCTAACACCTCACCCATTGACAGTTTTTCTTTCATATAGTCACCCACCTGTTAGTCAACGAATAGAAGCAATAAAATAACGTTTAGCCGTGGCGACCAAGAGATATTATGTATATGTAATTGAACTTTCTCAGGAAGTAGCTACTATTCGGAAATTCAGAGAAAGAAACCCGCATTATATCAAGGGAAATACCTGTGTGTATGTCGGACAATCTATCAGAATGCCTGCTCTAAGAATGGATCAACATAAGGAAGGTTATAAATCTAATAAGTATGCAAAAAAATTCGGTTTAGCATTGCGTCCAGATTTATTTCAAAAATACAACCCAATTCCCACTCGAAAAGATGCAGAAGAAATTGAAACTATGTTAGCAAAGCAACTTCAAAAACAGGGCTTTGGAGTATGGTGCAATTAAATTGTTTTAATAATTAAACCATTTTCAACTGCATAACGAATCAAACTAGCTAAATCATGTTTCCCCAATTTTTTCATAACATTTTGGCGATGTTTATCTACAGTTTTTGCACTAATATATAATATTTCTCCAATTTCAATTGATGTTAAGCCCTCAGAGATTAGAGACAATATTTGTCGTTCTCTTTTAGAAAGCTGATTTTTTTCTTTGGGTGTTTTTCTTGGTATAACACCTTCTTTTAAACCGTCACGAGCAGCTTTTAACACAGCTCCAGATATATCAGGGCTAAAATATGGATTCCCATCCATAACGGATTGAATGGCTTGAATTATTGTATCAGCAGCTGATTGTTTAACTAAGTAACCAGATACGCCGGATTGAATCGCATCTAGAACATATTCATCATCTGAATACATAGATAAAATTATAATTTTTAAATCTGGTTCTTGTTTTATTATGTTGCGCGTTACTTCAAGACCATTCATATTAGGCATACCAATGTCCATTAATGTTATATCTGGCTTTAATTCTAAAATTAATTTAGTTGCGGTGATTCCATTTTCAGCTTCCCCTATAACTTCCATGTTTGGATCAGCATTAATTACCATTTTTAATCCATCCCGCACAATGGCATGATCATCTGCAATAAAGATTGATATATTATTTTTCATTAGAAACTCCCGATTTATTATAAGGTAATTGAGCAATAATTTCCGTTCCATGGCCAAGTTCAGAATGAAGAATAAATGTTCCGTCTGAATGCTCGACTCGTTCTTTCATTCCAGTAATACCTAAACCTCTAACATTATTATTCTCCAAAGATTGGCTACTACTAAAGCCGATACCGTTATCTTTAATAATCAATAAAATAGATTCGTTATTTAAGGTAACAGAAGCATCAACTTTTGTTGCTTTGGCATATTTAGACACATTGGTTAAACTTTCTTGAAATACACGATATAATGTTGTTCTTGATTGGTCATCCAAATAATGGATACTCTTATCGCCTGAAAGATTAACATTAATTCCTGTCCGATCTGTATAAGAACGCGCATGAGCCTTCATGGCTGGGACGAGTCCTAAATCGTCAAGAATGGATGGACGAAGCTCAAAAGAAAATCGATGAATATTATCTGCCGTATTCTGGAGTAGCGATTGGCAATCATCGATACGTGATTGTGATTTCGCATCTTGTTTATCCATTTTCAGTTTAATATGTTGAAGGTTTAGGTTGACGGCGGATAGAGCTTGCCCAACTTCATCATGTAATTCGTGACTGATTCGACTGCGTTCATCTTCCAGCATTTTTAAAGATTTTTGTGACAGATTTTTTAATTGTTTTTGATAAGATCGGATAGATTCATCTGCTTGAATACGTCGAGTAATATTTCGAATTATGCATAATACTTGGTTATTAGCGACAGGTAACATTCGCGCTTCATAATATTCAATTGTTTCAGAATTTTTCATTTTGGGTAATGAATATTCAACTGTAACAATATTATTTTGAATCAAAGTTTCATGGACACCATCCATTATGATTTTGGCTGAATCTGGTGGAAGAATATCTGGAACCCTTTTTCCCAAAAATTTTTCAGGGTCTAAATATAAATCAGCCAAATTCTCAGCTTTATAATTTAAAATATGACCATTATTGTTCAATTTAAAAACGAGATCAGGAATGGCATGAAAAATGCCCATTAATTCATTGGTTGTTTTTTGTAGCTCTCCCTGTGCATATTTTTCCTTGGTTATATCTCTCATATCACTCACAAAGCCAATGGGTTCATTATTTCTTTGGATGAGAGAAGCAAAAATAGAAACTTGAATCATTTTTCCATCTTTTCGCCGAACAGGCACAATAAAGTCAAACTTTTTTTTCTCCCCATTAATAATTTCTGCACGATACTTAAGAAGTGTTTTTACCCTTTTTTTTGAATAAAAGTTTTCCAACTTAAGATTATTATATTCTTCAATTGTATATCCAAATAAATCTAGATGAGACTGATTACATTGAATGAGATTTAAATTTAAATCAAATAAAGCTAACCCATTAGAAGATGTATTAAAAATACTCTCAATGCGTGATTTAGCATCCTTGAATTCTTGTGTTCTTTTGAGAACTTCTTGTTCTAATTCTTCATTAAATGATTCAGATTTTAAATGAGCATCAATAAAATCTTTGAAAACAGTTCCAGAGATTGAAATAGTGAAGAAAAGAAACCCAATAGTATTAAAAGATGATTTCATATTATAAAACAGATTTAATGCAATATCAGTTAATAGAAATCCAAATAATACAAATGCTCCAATAAGAAAATATATTATAGGGTATTGGTGTATTTCTTTCAAAAAGATTTTTGTCGAACTTTTATTGTTATAGATTTGAGACACATGTTGGACTAAGTGATAAGCAAGAATCAGAATTGCTATCGGTACCGTTACTTCCCAAAGTCTTAATAAATCATTTAAAAAAGGGATAGGGGCCCAAAAACAAAAAAAGGTTAACCCTCCAAAATAGTTTAATGCAATTCGAGATGGTTTGGTGAATTGATGATATATTGTATCCATTATAAAAGCAAAAAAGAAAAAAGATGATAGGAACATACCAAAATATTCAATCCGAAAACCTAATAATCCTTCATTAAACCAAACCGTTAAATGATCCACTCTACCTAAATTGTACAACGAAATACAAAAGGTCCAACCCGCGAACAAAAGGTAATTCGTTTTGTTGGGAATTTTTAAATACATATATAGCCAGAATAAACCAATGACTAAATAAAACCAAACTAATCCATACTGAAAAACATTTGGGCGATGATTATTCATAAGTTCTGATAAAGGACCAAAGAGATAAGGGCCATTATAATACATGCCTGTACCTAAATAATTAGGACTACTAACGAAATGAATTGTTAAATAATTTTCACCTTCATAAATAATGTTATTTGGAACTGGGATAATTTTATTTTTACCGCGGATAGGATTGTCCAAATGACCATTTGTTTGAGTATAGATTTTATTTTCTATACTGACCCCATTAAAGAAGATTTCCCAATTATAAGCAATTCCAACCAAATATAGACCTAATGCTTCTCTAGATTTATGAATTGTTGAGCCAATCTCAATGGGAATAATATAAGTAAAAGATTCTGCGGGAGGATTTTTAAGCGAAAAGAGGGTATGTCTAGCAACATCAGGTAATTCAAGATTTCGAATACCCAAAGATTGGCCACCGGATGAAACACCTGGTATTTTATGCCATTTACCTGTTTCTTTTGGATGTTGATTTACCCAGTCAAGATGAAATCCCTTTCGTATGTAGATATCTTTCGTCGATAAATCGATGGGTTCAATCGCCATAAGTACATTGATGAGCAGAATGAAGAGAAGAGTGCTATATTTTATTTTAAGATTCATTTAATTCTTACAACAAGTATGATGATGGAAATTACATGGAAAATCCTTAAAAAATGGCACTACTGCCCCAAATAGGGTAAAAATACTTAATGAAAACACCCAAAAATACGTAGATCTCCCCATTGTAGGAACTTGACACGCCATCGTAATTTAAGCTGTGTTTGTAGCAGGATTTACAAACATCGTTAATAGTTTACTTTATAATAACGTCAGTCTCACATTCGTGTGGGTTTATTTATAGCGCAGGGGAAACTTCGGTTTCCCCTGCAAATTTTAATCTTTCCTTCTATAAATTGAGCTATAGTATCTGTGATAGAGCTTTATACTTAAAGGAATTAATAAAGACTCATCAAGATTTGATGGATTTAATTCATATATTTTTGAATATCCATCAAGAAGAGAGATAAAGTTCTTTCACCGGGTTTTGCGCTTCTACTAGATGAAAACATAAGAGATTTATTATCAGGTGAAATCATTGGAAAACCGTCAAAAGCATCACTATGAGTTAAACGTGTTTGCCCTCTAGTTTCTAAATTAATCATATAAATTTCAAAATTATGAGGAGGGTGCACTTTCACAAAAACAGCATGAATACCATCTGGTCCCGGATGAGGAGCCCAATTTGTACCCTCGTCAAATGTTATTTGTTCTAGATTATTACCGTCATGATCAATTGTAAATAGGGTCATAGGTTTAGCTCGCGCATCATCATACTCTTTTAACCACGCTCTATATAAAATAGTTTTACTATCAGGTAAATAAAATGATCCACCTTCTTGCCATTCATCGGTAAAAGTGATTTGGTGTTCATCGGTTCCATCAGATTTCATTTTCCATAAATCTAATTTCCCATCAATCTGCCTTGTAAATAAAATCCATTTTCCATCAGGAGAAACAGATACTTCTGCATCATAATGCATATTATTTGTTAATCGTTGAACATTACCTCCGTCTAAATTACTTGTATATAATTCAGCACCTTGTGGATATATTGTTGGTTTAGACCAATTGCCGACTGGAAGATCTGGATAATCTCGAGTTGAGGTCCAAATGAGTTTATTCCCATCAGGGAAATAGTAGGAGCAAGCATCTTCACCTTTATCATTAATAAGGGTAATATTTTTTCCATCAATTGTAGACGTATATACTCTGTGAACTTTATCATCGTCAGTAATCCGCGCATTACAGATAAAGCTTTTCCCATCTGGTGAAAAATAAGCCTCAGCTGCCATTGGTATATTAGGGATAGCTGTTATGTGAGTTTCATCCCCTTGAGCATAATTTATTTCAGCAGGTCCAATGACAAAAATAAGTATGACCATGACAAGAATGAGCACACCAATAGCTTTTGTATTATCCATTGCCATCATCCTCAGCTTCTTCTTCAGCAGGTGCGTCTTCTTCAGGTGCGTCTTCAGCAGGTGCGTCTTCAGCAGGTGCGTCTTCTTCAGGTGCGTCTTCTTCAGGTGCGTCTTCAGCAGGTGCGTCTTCAGCAGGTGCGTCTTCAGCAGGTGCGTCTTCTTCAGGTGCTTCTTCAGCAGGTGCTTCTTCTTCAGGTGCTTCTTCAGTAGGTGCGTCTTCTTCAGTAGGTGCGTCTTCTTCAGCAGGTGCGTCTTCTTCAGCAGGTGCGTCTTCTTCAGTAGGTGCGTCTTCT
Organism: Fidelibacterota bacterium; assembly: GCA_018658715.1. Taxonomy (GTDB): domain Bacteria; phylum Fidelibacterota; class Marinisomatia; order Marinisomatales; family UBA1611; genus JABHGY01. The sequence continues at coordinate 27 of JABHUQ010000034.1, read as the reverse complement.
TCAGCAGGTGCGTCTTCTTCAGCAGGT